>JABCPF020000022.1 GCA_013333285.2 Prevotella sp. | reverse complement strand
TATTCTCCCAACCTCCAGGGAAAATAGGCATATTTTCTACCTTTTTATAAACGGTATCGCCGTCGAGCGTAAGCGGAAGTATCTGCATATAAGGGTTTTTAGCTACAGGCTTGCCAGTAACAAGCTGTCGTGCCGTCTTGCTTAGCGTTTTGCTAAATTTAGCATAAGGCATATCTACCTCATAGCTAATATTATCATCAAGCGTTTGTATTTGCACATGAAAAGCTATTTTATCTCTCTTAAGCCATACGCCGTCTATCACACTTTGTTGCATGTTGCTATGGCCACCTTCAAGAAAAGGCGCAAAAAGATCTTTATAAAAATCGGGAGATACCTGCCCACGCTCAATGTCTTTATTCAGCATTTCTTGAGAGGTCAAGAGCTTTTGACCTATCATATCGTATGTAACGTATAACGACTGCCGACGTGGTGTTTCTGCCGAAAGGCTTTCTGGTTTCACCTCTGCCGAAATAAAATAGGAAGCCCAACGCCCTTGCGAGAACGACTTTAGCTCGGCCTTGAGCGTTGAATAGCAGAATCGTCGGTCATCGGGAAGGCTCTTAAGTTGTCCTGTTACTGGCGTTCCCATGCTGCGTGTATAGGCTGCGAGTGACGAATCAATGTCGGCCGACTCAAACTCAAACAGCTGTTTTGTAATACAACGCTTCAAGGCTTCAAGCCGATTAAAACTAATAACTTCGGGCCATTCTATAGTATAGTCAACCACATTAAAGTCAGAATCGCGCTGCAAAAAGAGGTGATCGCTTATATATCGCACGTCATAGCCGTAAACAATACTATCTATTTCCTGTGCACTAACCGCATAAGGCAGTATAAGAAACCCTAATAAGGTGAGAAAATGCTTCATGTTTTGTATTATCATTGCTTTAGTCGGGCGTCGTTTCCACATTTTATCAGTTCAGGCAAAACAAGATTACCCGAAAACATAATCGACTCACGGGCAGAGTCTTGAACCTGAATCTGTGTTTTGCCATTATCGAAAATCAGCAATTCATAGTCAAATAGCTCGTTCCCTTTCTTTGCACTAAACGTGATGTGAAAAGCATTTTTCTTGCTTTTTACAATTGTCAAGTTACTCACTTTACTCGTAAAAGTCAATGGGCTTTGCATGTGGTCGGCCAAATTCGACTGGTAAGCCACACCAAAATAAGGTAGATAGCTGTCAACACTATCGTTGAAAATCGTGAGCGAATAATTTGTTGTCAGATGCTGAGCAGGCACACGGCGTGGCATCATATAGTCGACATCAACTTTTATAGGGCGCTTGCTCATCGCGTTAACAACCCGTAATTGCGACACACGACGCGCATGAGCGCGTTCTTCCGCTTTCTGCGTTGACACACACGAAGCCGAACAAACTGCAATAAGAATGAAAGCTAATAGTTTATACATCTTAATATATTTGATGTAAAAATACTGTTTTTCTCTAACACCTACTTGCTTTTTTACGTTTTTTATCTTTTAAATGGCGCCATCTTATAACGAAAACACTCCACCCATTGTTACATTTTGTTACCTATACGGCGGCCGTCACACCCATTATAGGGCAACCGCCGTATGACGTGTACCACGGCCGTCATACAACGTGTATTGCGGCCGCCGTATCAGGAGCGAAAGTGCACAAACATAGGAGGAGAAGCAAGTAAGGAACGAAGAATAAGGGGCAAAAAAGCGTACAAAAAAGAAGAGGAAGCCGTTTGACGACTTCCTCTTTCTCCAACAAGTCGGGATTACTGGACTCGAACCAGCGACCTCGCGCCCCCCAGACGTGTGCGCTACCAACTGCGCTAAATCCCGTTGTTTCGTGGTGCAAAGGTAATGATAACAACCGTAATCACCAAATTTTATATACATTTTTTGATGCGATTAAAACGAACACACAATTTACAAGGTGCAAAATAAGAGCGTTTGGTCCTATTTTTGTATATTTGCAATAGATAACGAACTGATATACTCCATGACAGCATACGAAATACAAGCACCGAAAACGCTTCATGCCGACATAACGTTGCCAGCGTCGAAGAGCATCAGTAATAGGGCGCTCATTATTCACACACTGGCTGGAGGGCAGGTATTGCCCAGCAATTTGTCAGACTGTGACGATACACGCGTTGTGCTGCAAGCGCTAAAAAACCGTCCGTCGGTGATTGATATTGGTGCGGCTGGCACCGCAATGCGCTTTCTTGCAGCCTATTTAGCTGCAACGAGTGGCGAGCATACGCTCACGGGTTCTGAGCGAATGAAGCAACGACCTATAGGTATTTTGGTTGAGACATTGCGCACATTAGGGGCTGATATTACTTATTTGGGCAATGAAGGCTTTCCTCCTTTGCTCATCAAAGGGCGCAAACTACACGGTGGAAGCATTGAAATTCCAGGAAATATCAGCTCACAATTTATCTCGGCTCTGCTGATGATGGGACCTATAATGAGCGAAGGGCTTGAACTTCGACTAACAGGCGACATTGTCTCTCGCCCGTATATTGACCTCACGCTTTGCACAATGAAACAGTTTGGAGCCTCTGCTGATTGGGCCGATTCGCGCACAATACGTATCGATGCCACCCCATACGAGGCACGTCCATATCTGATTGAGAACGACTGGACGGCAGCAAGCTATTGGTATGAGATAGTAGCTTTGTGCGGTGTAGGTAGTGCAAGTGTGAGTCTTCGTGGGCTAATGGACGGCTCACGACAGGGCGATGCGGTAGTGAAATATATCTTTTCGCTACTTGGTGTAAAAACAACTTTCGATTCAACAGCCGCAGGAGAGCCTACCACCGTGAGGTTAACGCGCCACGAAGGGAGTGTAGAGCGATTGGATTACGACTTTATTAATTGTCCCGATTTGGCTCAAACGGTTGTCGTAACTTGCTGTGCGATGAATGTTCCGTTTCATTTTACAGGACTCGCCAGCTTGAAAATAAAAGAAACCGATAGGCTTTTGGCTTTGCAACAAGAGCTGAAAAAGTTTGGCTATGTGCTGCAAGTGAAAAATAATTCTGAATTAATTTGGAGTGGAGAAACGTGTAATGAAAGTCCCTTAGCAGTTGATACATACGACGATCACCGCATGGCTATGGCCTTTGCACCGCTAGCAATCAAAACAAAACAAGTTAAAATAAACCACCCCGAAGTAGTAACCAAGTCGTATCCGCGATTTTGGGACGACCTTGCCACAGCAGGATTCGACATAGCTTGCATAGGCAACAGTTCGCCTGAATAACACAACGCTTCTACTTTTAAATTGATATTTGCATGCTATATCTTGTTATAGGAATCGTATTATTAGGCGTTTTAGCAGGTGTAATGGAACTTATCTCGCAACGTCGCAATGGCTATGAAGAGCCCATTCGGGTGCAGCCTGGCGACTGTAGTACCTGTACGGGCAGCGATCCAGCCTGTGAACAGGTGTGCATGATGGAAGCAGCCACGAAAGATATTGTTTATTTCGAGGACGAAGAACTGGATAATTATCGAGGTCGGCCGTCGGATAGTTATACCGTTGACGAAACCGAACAGTTTGCAGAAGTGCTTGAAACCCTACGCCCTACGGAGGTAAAGGAATGGAATCGCAGTCTTATCCTGCGAGGAATCAATATGCCTGACGGCATCAAAGACGAATATATTGCCTTAGCTTCTTCAGCAGAGGAGGCGTAAAGAAGTAGATACCACCACAAAATATAAGCCTTATTTTTGCGTTATATCATATAATTGAGCATTAAACACCATAGTTATGTTTTGCTGATTATCGCCGTAGCATTGGCGCTTACAGCTTGTTCCACCGAGAAAAACACATCTCAATCGCGGTGGTGGCAATCGTTTAATACCCGATATAACGTTTATTACAATGGTTCGGTAGCCTATATTGAAGGCTCGTTAGAGAAAGAAAACGGTAATCAAGACAACTTTACCGAGATGATTCCACTGTATACAGTGGGCAACAAATCGAGTAGAAACATCGGTAAATCACAGCTGGATAGGGCCATCGAAAAGATGGAAAAGGCTATTCGTTTGCACAGTATCAAGCGTAAACCAGAATGGAATAAGAGTCGCAGAAAGACAGAAAAGGACATTGAATGGCTCTCAAGGAAGGAGTATAATCCCTTTCTTTGGAAGGCGTGGATGCTGATGGGACGAGCACAATTCTACGAAGGCGACTTTGATGCAGCGGCTTCTACCTTCAGCTATATGAGCCGATTATATCAAACTCAGCCCGCAATCTATGCGCGAGCACGCGCTTGGCTGGCCAAGAGTTATATTGAAAATAATTTCCTTTACGATGCCGAAGACGTTATTCGTAACATGAAACGCGACTCGATGGATAGGTATGCACAGAAGGAATGGGACTATACCTACGCTGATTACTTTATTCATACTGGCGACTATGCGAAGGCAATTCCTTACATGCACAAGGTAATCAAGCACGAAATGCGTCGCAAGCAGAAGGCGCGCGAATACTATTTGTTGGGTCAACTCTATGCAGCCGTAAACCAACGACAGCAGGCTTACAAGGCGTTTGGGAAAGCCATTAAGATGAATCCGCCTTATCAGCTTGAGTTTAATGCTCGAATTGCGCAGACCGAAGTGATGGCTACGGGACAAGCTAAGAAGATGATTGGCAAGCTGAAACGCATGGCTGCTTCGGAGAAAAACGCAGAATATCTCGACCAAATTTATTATGCCATCGGCAACATCTATCTTACTGAGAAGGACACTACGCGCGCAATTGCAAGCTATGAAACAGGAAACAGCAAGTCGACACGGAGCGGAATAGAGAAAGGTGTGCTGTTATTGAAACTCGGTGACCTTTATTGGGATAAAGAACAATTTGCTAATGCACAGCGCTGTTATGGAGAAGCAATCGGTCTTTTAGACAAAGACCGTAAGGATTATGAGCAACTTTCCAACCGCTCTAAGATATTAGACGAATTAGTTCCGCACACAGAGGCCATACATTTACAGGATTCTCTGCAGAGCCTTGCGCGCATGGACGAACGCGAGCGCAACGAAGCCATTGACCGAGTTATAGCTGCTTTAAAGAAGAAAGAGAAAGAAGAGAAGCGTCTTCAGGACGAAATGAATGCGGCACAAGCCTTGCAAGAGAACGGCGCACAAACAGAAAGCAACATTCAAAGGGCCGTAAGCAAAGCTCCTGCACCCAATAACAATCAGCAAAATAAAGAGCAATGGTACTTCTATAGCCCCGTAGCCGTGATGCAAGGTAAGCAGCAATTCCAGCGCTTATGGGGCAAACGACAGAACGTTGACAATTGGCAACGAAACAACAAAACGGTGGTTTCGACACTGCCTATGGGGCAAGAGAATCTGACAGACAGCCAAAGAGACTCTATCCAAATGGCAATAGCACGCGAGGATTCTATCAAGCTGCGCAATGATAGTGCGCAGAATGACCCGCACCGTAGAGAGTATTATCTGGCTCAAATTCCTTTTACCGCTGAACAACAAAAGGCTTCTGACGCAATTATTATGGACGGATTATTCCATAGTGGCGTAATTTTCAAAGACAAATTAGATAACCTTCCATTGAGCGAAAAGGCATTACGCCGACTCGTTGACAATTATCTCAGCTACGAACACTTAGACGATGCCTATTACCATCTGTTCTTATTATACTCGCGTTTAGGCAATACACAACAGGCTGAAAGCTATCTTCAGAAGCTGAAAACGCAATATCCACAGAGTCAATGGACCGCGCTCATCACCAATCCACACTTTTATGAGAATGCACGCAGAGGCGTTCGGCTGGAAGATTCGCTTTATACCGCTACGTATCAAGCCTTTAAAGCCGACCGCTTTGCAGAGGTAAGCGCGAACGTTGCGCTCTCAAAAGCACGATTCCCATTAGGTGCAAACCGCGACAAATTTATATTTATTAGCGGACTTAGCAAGCTGAACAACGGACAAGTACAGGCTTGTTTGGACGAAATGGCTACGTTAGTAAAAGAGTTTCCGCAAAGTAAGCTGTCGGAAATGGCGGGTATGATTATCAACGGCGTGAAAGAAGGCCGTCGTCTACACGGCGGAAAGTTTGATATTGATAACGTATGGAGCAGACGAAGTGTGACGTTAAGCGACAGCGCTGCCATCAAACAGAAGAAACTAAGTAACGAGAGAAACACCAGCTTTCTGTTTATGTTGGTGTACAATCCTGATTCAGTTGACGAGAACAAACTGCTGTTCCAAGTGGCCCGTTACAATTTTGCGAGCTACCTTGTACGCGATTTCGACATCAATATTGAGCAAGGAAACGACCTCAATCGCATGCAAATTACAGGATTTAGAAGCTACGATGAAGCACTGCAATATGCACGACAGTTGGTTAAACAGGACAATATAGCCCCTCTCCTCAAGCATGCTCGCCCTGTGATTATTAGCCAAGAGAATCTGCCTTTGCTTGGAACAGCGTATAGTTACGACGAGTATGACAAGTTCTATACGAAACATTTTGTGCCCCTTAAGGTTTCAACCTTCCGACTTTTAACCGAGCCTGACGAGATTGTTACGCAACCTGCGACGCAAAAAGACGAGCAAATAACCGAACGTGATATTGATAATTACCTGAACGATACGTTTATCTCGAACGACGAACCTGCCGCTCCCACAGGCACTGTAATTGCTAACGACGCCGACAGCACAACGAATAAGCCAACCGAAAAGGCAACGCTCATTCCCACAGATGAGCATAACGATTCTGCCCCTACAGGCACAACCATCGCTATTCCTGCCGAAAAGCCAACTACAACAGCCAAGCCCGAGGGTACGCTTATTGTTCCTGAGCAACCTGCAAAGCCTGTAACGCCCCAGCCAATTGTGGTTCCTGTGCCGAAGAATACAACGCCAGCGTCAGCCGTTACCCCTGTTCAGACAACCCCACAACTGCCTGAACGCGAGCAACCTACGATGAGCAATGGAGCAGATATCATTTTTGACGACTTACCCGATGCGCCTGTTCAGAACACCAAACCACCAACAGCGAAAGGCACAACCGTAAAAACCACACCACCTGTAACGGGCAAACAGCCCTCAACCACAGGCAAAACAACAGCACCTAACACACAAAAAGGCAAAGCCAAACCTGCGAAAGCTCCTGCCACAACAAGTAAAACAACACCCAACAAGGCAGGAACTGAGAAGAAAGACGCGCAGAAAACAGAAAAGAAATCGAAACCCAAGACTTTCGATCTTGAGGACGAGTATTATGATTTTGACGGATTTTAAACAACCATGAGCAACGGATTTATTCTTTGGGCCGACGATGAGATCGAACTTTTAAAGGCTCACATTCTCTTCCTTCAAAAGAAAGGATACGAAGTTACCACCGTAAGCAATGGCGCAGATGCCATTGAAGAGTGCAAGCAACGCACGTTTGACCTCATCATGCTCGACGAGATGATGCCGGGTTTAACGGGTCTTGAAACCCTGCAACAGGTGAAAGACATTCAGCCTCAAACGCCTGTCGTCATGGTAACCAAAAGTGAAGAAGAGGACATTATGGACCAAGCCATTGGCTCTAAAATCGCCGATTACTTGATAAAACCCGTAAATCCAAGTCAGATTCTGCTTACATTAAAGAAGAATATTCACCGAAAGGAAATTGTTACAGAGGTTACACAGAGTGGCTATCAGCAAGAATATCAACAGCTTTCTATGCAAATTGCCGACTGTAAAAGCTACCAAGGCTGGCAAGATATTTACAGACGATTGGTTCATTGGGAAGTAGAGCTTAGCTCTGCCGATAGCGAAATGACGGGCATGCTGCAAATGCAGAAGGAAGAAGCCGACAACGGGTTCGCCAAATACGTCAAGAACAATTACATGAACTGGATGGAAACCTTTGACGTTAAGCCTGCAACATCGTTCACAAAACAAAAGAACGACAACGAAAACACAAGGCCAACCATGAGCCCCGACATATTTAAAGAGAAAATTTTTCCTGCTATTAACAGCGGCGAAAAGGTTTTCTTGATTGTTATTGATAACTTTCGTTGGGACCAGTGGCGCACGTTAGCGCAGGAAATTGGCGAACAATTCGATATAGAAGAAGACATGTATGTATCCATTCTTCCAACGGCAACACAGTATGCGCGCAACGCCATCTTCAGCGGATTAATGCCTAATAAAATCGCCTCTATGTTTCCTGGGCTATGGGTTGACGAAGATGAGGAGGAAGGAAAAAACCTAAATGAAGAACCCCTTATACGCACACAGATTGAGCGATATCGACGTCATGACAAGTTCAGTTATCACAAAATAAACGATTCGGTTGGCGGAGAAAAGTTCCTGCAACAATATAATAGCTTGCACGAAAACGACCTTAACGTGGTGGTTATCAACTTTATTGACATGCTGTCACATGCACGAACCGAATCGAAAATGGTGCGCGAGCTGGCTAATAATGAGAGTGCTTACCGTAGCATTACGCAAAGCTGGTTCCGCCATTCTGTCATGTCCGACTTGTTCAAACGGTTGGCAGAGAGCGACTATCAGGTCATTCTTACCACCGACCACGGCTCAATTCGTTGTTCGCGGCCTGTTAAAATTGTGGGCGACCGCAACACCAACACCAATCTACGATATAAGTTAGGCAAAAATCTGAATTACAATTCGAAAGAGGCTTTCGCCATAAAAGAACCACAAAAAGCATGGCTTCCTACGCCCAACGTGAGTACAAGCTACGTGTTTGCCACAGGAAACTCGTTCTTTGCTTATCCAAATAATTATAATTATTACGTATCATATTACAAAGACACCTTCCAACACGGCGGCATATCAATGGAAGAAATGCTCGTTCCTTTAATTAGCATGAAGGCTCGCAAGCGAGGATAAAACGTTTGATATACGCCTTTCCCATATTCTCATTGTTACATTTTGTTACATTAAAATCGTCCAAATCAAACCGCGTTTTTAGAAAAATAGCCATTGTATGACGGTCGCCGTACGCGTGTACGACGACCGTAGTACAACGTGTATGGCCGTCGGCGAACAAGGCGTACGACGGCCGCCATACAACTGCCAAAAGAGAAGAGTCATGTAGCCGTCAGAGAATCATGATACTGACAAATCGGCGTATTACGTACAGCAACCTGCCGAAAGCTTAGATTAAAAAGGCACTATACAGCAAGCAAAACCAGCATTCTTCGTATAACTACCAGCTCACAGCTCTGACACAAAAGCATAAAAAACAAGTCCTATCAAACAAAAACGTTTATAGGACGAAACAAAAAAAGCTATCGGACAAGCCGATAGCTTTTACAAAATTCTTCTAATATTATATGTTTATCAACGGCTAACCATTAAAGCAGCGCGTCAAACTTCTCTTGCAATGTGCTCTTTTGAGCAGCGCCAACAAACTTATCAACCAACTGGCCGCCTTTGAAAAACAGAATCGTTGGTATGTTACGAACGCCGAAATCCTCAGCTATTTCTGAATTCTCCTCAACGTCACACTTGCCAACTATAATCTTTCCGTCATACTCTTCAGCCAATTCTGAGATGATGGGGCCAATCATACGGCAAGGACCGCACCACGTAGCCCAAAGGTCAACTACCAATGGTAATTCGCCGTTTTTGTACTGTTCGAAATTCTCTGTCGTAATTTTTACTTCCATCTTTTTATGTCCTTTATACTAATTATTATTTTGCTTTAAAGCGTTTTATTGCAATTATATACACAAATACCGTGCCATAATTTTGAGTATTACCGTAGAAAACTAAAAATCTACCGTACGTGTGTCATCGCCATTCTGCGTGATAGTCACCTTCACCGCATCATCAGGCAGAATTTCTTCAATCAGTTCGGGCCACTCTAAAAAGCAGAGTGCACCACTGTAGAAATAATCTTCGTATCCCATATCATACACTTCCTCAAGCTTTTTAATACGATAAAAATCGAAGTGATAAATGAGTTCGTCAGTAGTTTCCGAACGATATTCGTTAACAATGGCAAAGGTTGGCGACGTAATAACATCGTTCACGCCAAGCTCTTCGCATACAGCCTTAATAAAAGTAGTCTTACCTGCGCCCATCTTTCCGTAGAAAGCATAGACATTTCCTTTACTCATGTTCTTGACAAACTCCCGTGCAGCTTCACGGATAGAATCCAAAGAATCAATTTTGATTTGCATATTTATTTCTATTTTAGTTGCTTTTTGATTAAACGTTACGGTTTTTCAGAATGCTGAAAATTTAATTTACCGTATACGACATTCCTTGTGTCTCTGTTATATAATCCACTAAATTCTTCTTGACTTCGATGCCCAGGCTTCGTGCAAATAAAAGAATATTTGCTCCTGATTGCTCATCGTGCAAGTTGATATAAAGTTTAGTGCGGCCTTCTGTGTCAGTAATCATCGACAAAATATCATCAACTGTTACATCGTTAATAACATCACTATTAATACTTATTGTAAACCGTTCGATGCGATTATCCTTAACCGTCTGAAGGTATTCAATGTTAGAGATGGTTAAACTGTAATATTGGCTATTCTGATACTTCTTAGAACACTTGGCCGTAACGAAAACAGAGCAGCCCTCTGTGAGCCTACCGTTCCAGCGTCCCCATTCTTCTCCGAACAAGGCCAGCTCGCCTGGGCCGTTAAAATCTTCAATAGTAACAACACCAAATGGTTCACCACGTTTGCTGAAACGTTGCGTAACTTTAGTAACAATGCCACCAAACGTAATATCTTCACGCGATGCAAGCTGCTCTCTTAAATCTCTATCGCCAACCTCTGCGCAGGTTGTGTTGCACATTTTATTCAATATAAGAGAATAGTCGTCTAAAGGATGGGCCGATAAATAAATGCCTACCAACTCCTTTTCCTTATATAATTTTTCGATACTACTCCATGCTTCGGCCTGCGGAACAGGTGGAACGACAATGGCTATATCAGCTTGCATTTCTCCGAAAAGCGAATTAGCAGCCGAAGATTTATCCATTTGGTATTGCTGTCCGAAGCGTATTAGAATATCGAGAAAGACGTCACCTTTATTATTTGCTGCAAAATATTGCTCGCGAATAAGTGAAAAACAATCGAAGCCTCCGCTCAAAGCAAGACTCTCTAATGCTTTACGGTTCACGTCTCTCAAGTTAACACGCTCAACGAAATCATATATATCCTTGTAAGGTCCATTGGCTTGTCGTTCCTTCACTATGGCCTCAGCAGCAGCCGATCCCATTCCTTTTATCGCAGAAAGACCAAATCGAATCTCTCCCTTTTTGTTCACACCGAACTCGACATAGCTCTCATTCACATCGGGTCCAAGCGTAGGAATGCCCATGGATTTGCACTCTTCCATAAGCTTTGTAATCTCACCGATATCCGAAAAACGCCTTGTCATAAGCGCGGCCATGTATTCAGCAGGATAGTGAGCTTTCAGATAAGCAGTCTGATATGCCACCCAAGAATAGCACGTTGCATGCGATTTATTAAAAGCATACGACGCAAATTTCTCCCAATCTGACCAAATTTTCTCTAAAATTTTTGCATCATGACCATTCTTTTCTCCCCCAGCGATGAAGAGAGGCTTCATTTGATCAACAATGTCTTTTTTCTTTTTTCCCATGGCTTTACGTAGCGCATCACTTTGGCCACGGGTGAAATTGGCCAATTGTCGCGACAGTAACATCACCTGTTCCTGATATACCGTAATGCCGTATGTATCCTTTAAATACTTCTCCATACAGGGTATATCATACGTAACAAGGGAAGGATCGTGCTTTCGTCTAATAAATTCGGGAATGTAATCCATAGGTCCAGGACGATACAGCGCGTTCATAGCTATAAGATCTTCAAACACGGTGGGGTGAAGTTTCTTCAAGTTATTCTGCATTCCTGGCGACTCAAACTGGAACGTTCCTGTTGTGCGACCTTCCTGATATAGCTTATATGTGAGTTCGTCATCAATAGGAATATTCTCTATATCAATATCAACGCCAACGGTTTGCTTAACTACTTTGCATGCCTCTTTGAGCTCTGAAAGCGTTTTTAAGCCAAGAAAGTCCATCTTAATTAAGCCTGTTGACTCAATAACATGGCCGTCATATTGTGTAACTGCGCACTTTAACTCTGGGAAATCTGGGTCATCTGCCGTTGAGATTGGTACCCAATTACTGATTGGATCACGACTAATGATAAAACCACAAGCATGAATTCCTGTTCCACGAACGGTGCCTTCAAGCATCTTCGCGTATTTAATAGTATTGCGCTCACGAATATCTGCCGACACTTCTGCTTCGCGTAGTTCAGGGACACACGCAACAGCGTTATTCAAATTCATCTTCCGAGCCTTGCCGTCAGGCCCATCAGGCAGTCGTTCTGGTATCGCTTTTTTCAGCGCATTAGCACGTTCGAGCGGAAGTTTTTCGACGCGAGCAACATCCGCTATCGAGTTTCTCATCGCCATGCTACTATATGTAATAATGTGCGCACAGTTCTCAACGCCATACTTATCCATCACCCATCGCAACACTTTTCCACGACCATCGTCGTCAAAATCAGTATCAATATCAGGAAGATTTACACGATCAGGATTCAGGAAACGCTCGAAAAGGAGATCGTATTTCAGCGGATCAATCTTCGTAATACCCAAGCAATAGGCAACGACAGAACCAGCAGCCGAACCACGTCCTGGCCCAACCCATACACCCAACTCCTCACGAGCAGCACTGATAAAATCTTGAACGATGAGGAAGTAGCCTGGAAAACCCATTGTTTTCATTACATGAACCTCAAAGTTTATGTGCTCTTTGACGTTCTCTGGCACAGGATCACCATAGCATTTTCGCGCACCGTCATAAGCCAATTTGGCCAAATAATCGGCCTCAAACTTAATACGGTATATCTTGTCATAGCCTCCGAGTCGTTCAATTACGTCCTTTGCCTTATCTGCTGGCATCGGATTCTCACCATTTTCATCTGATGTAAACTCATGGAAAAGCTCCTCTTCCGTAAACTTTTTGCGCCATTGCTCTTCAGTTCCAAAGTTTTCTGGAATCGGGAAACAAGGCATAATAGGTCCATGATCAATGCTATAGAACTCTACCTTATCTAATATTTCCGTTGTGTTTCTTAGCGCTTCTGGAATATCAGCAAACACAACGTTCATCTCTTCACGCGTTTTAAACCATTCTTGTTTGGTGTAAACCATGCGCGATGGATCGTCTAAGTCCTTGCCTGTAGATAAGCAAAGCAAGTGATCATGAGCCTCAGCCGTCTCCTTATCTTCAAAATGGCAGTCGTTTGTACATATTAGTTTAATGCCATATTCTTTCGAAAAGTCTTGCAAAACCTGATTAACTTTCTGTTGCCAAGGGAAAACTTCACGATTAGCTCGCAGCGTAGGGTCAGTAACTTCATGACGTTGAAGCTCCAAATAAAAGTCGTCACCAAAGAGATGATGATACCATTCCACAGCCTCACGAGCCGCAGAGATATCTCCTTTCATTATCTTTTGCGGTATCTCTCCTCCCAGACACGCCGAACAAACTATTAGTCCTTCATGGTATTTTGCAAGATCATCACGGTCGGTTCTCGGTCTATAATAATAGCCGTCAACCCACGACCTACTAACCAATTGGGTTAAATTTTTATATCCCTGATAGTTTTTCGCCAAAACAATAAGATGATAACCCGAACCATCGCCAGCTTCTTTATTACGGTCTTCTTTATGATGGTGGGCCACATACATCTCACATCCAAAGATAGGTTTGAAAGGTTCAAGCCCCTCTGCCTTACGTTTCTTGTTTACTGAAGCGCAATAATCTGCCAATTCTTTTATGCCATACATCACGCCATGGTCAGTCAAGGCCATGCCTCGCATACCGTTTTTAATAGCCTTATCTACTAAATACGGAACCTTTGACTGCCCATCAAGAATTGAATAATGTGTGTGTACATGAAGGTGTACAAAATCTTCCATTTCTCGTCACTTTTTAGATTGTAAAGTTACGCTGAAAAAACGACACGTCCAAAAGAAGCACATGAAAAATTTGTCAATTAAAGAAAAATGGTCTACCTTTGCATATAGATATATATAAAGCCCGCTATTGGGACATCATATAACAACGCGCTTATTATCATATGGGCAAACGTATTAAGAAACTTAAGAAAATTCGCATACACCATGAGGGCACAGACACCCTCCTTTATGGTTTTCTCCTTTTTATTGGCATTGCTGCAGGTTTATGGTTCGCTTTTGAAACGAAATGGCCCTTTTGGCTTTTCGTTGTTATTTATGGCATCATTTATGGCATCATTGTAAACTTTTATCAGTGCCCCATACGCTATCTTGATGTAGAAGACACTAATGGAATAGTTGTCGCTCCAGCTGATGGAAAGATTGTTGTCGTTGAGGAGGTTGATGAAAAAACTTATTTTCACGACCGCCGCATCATGATAAGCATCTTCATGAGCGTTACAAACGTGCATGCAAACTGGTTCCCTGTTGATGGGAAAGTGAAGTTTGTGAAGCATTTTAACGGCAACTTCCACAAGGCATGGCTACCTAAAGCCAGTGAAGAAAACGAACATGCCGATACCATGATCACCACACCCGACGGCACAGATATTCTGTGTCGCCAGATTGCTGGTGCTGTAGCACGTCGTATTGTAACCTATGCGAGAGAAGGAGAAGAATGTTTTATTGACGAACATCTTGGCTTTATTAAATTAGGTTCGCGCGTTGACGTCTTCCTTCCTGTAGACAGTGAGGTGTGCGTAACGATGGGACAGAAAACTACTGGCGACCAAACCATCATCGCTCGCCTACGTCAATAAACGGTTTTACAATGAAAAAGCACATACCTAACGCCCTTACTTGCTGCAACCTTATTTCGGGTTGTATCGCAACTTGTTTCGCTTTTTTCCATAGTCCTGAATTAGCTCTCGTTTGGATTATTATAGGCGCAGTCTTCGATTTCTTCGACGGCATGATTGCCCGATTGTTAAATGTATCGTCGCCTATAGGTAAAGAGCTTGATTCTTTAGCTGATGACATCACCTTTGGTGTAGCTCCTTCAACCATTATTTTTTCGCAATTGCTTGTCATGGACTTCCCAAGCATGCCCGAATTTGCCGCATCTTATCTGCCATTTATAGCCTATATCATGGCGGCTTTCTCCGCTTTGCGACTGGCTAAATTTAATCTTGACGAGCGTCAGACAATGGGATTTATCGGACTTCCCACCCCTGCCAACGCCCTTTTCTGGGGTTCTCTCGTCGTCTACGCGAATAATTTCTTCAACAGTTATAGCTGGGGAGCCTATGCTCTTATCCTGATGATATTCATCAGTTGCTACCTCCTTGTATCTGAAATACCGATGTTTGCGCTCAAGTTTAAGCACTGGAGCTTTAAAGGAAACGAAATACGCTATACCTTCTTAGCTTTAGCAGCTGTTATTATTTTGGCCTTCACTATCAGCAATGGCGCTCATGGGTTCCTCAGCTCATGGTGGATTGTCATCAGCGCATACGTGCTTTTTTCTATTGTTCTGAACATTGCCGAACGCCAAGTTAAGGCTTAAGACCGTTGCGTTATGGTATTGGTCAAATTCTTTTTCATCTTCTTAATTGTCGGCTTATTTGTTATAGCCACAATCATGTTTCGTGTTCTTGCCACCTTTAACCGTGCTTCTCGCCGCTTTCGTGAGAAGATGGGGCGTAATGCTACAATGGGAAGTAACAGAAATTCCGATGATTACTACTCGCGTTCTACCCGTACCGAAACTGGCGATACTATCATAGATCGCCGTCCACAACAAAAAACAGAACAAAAGATTTTTAAAGAAAACGAAGGCGAATACGTTGATTACGAAGAAGAAAAATAACCTTTCCCTCCCCTTTTTTATCCATTATGCTAATGATACGGCAGCCGTCGCACACGCGTATGACGACCGTGATACACATTGAATGGCAAACGTGATACAACCTGTACTACGGCCGTCGTACAATGACCAAAACTCAACAATAGCTGGAGAAAAACAACGAAAGGGCACTTCAGTTACGAAGTACCCTTTCGTCATAATTGACATCATGAGAAATGCAGCTCACAAAAAGGCGAGAGTATTTCTCTTGTATCCGTCTTTTGAAAATTATATTACTGGTTCAGAAATATTTCTATATCTGTACTCTATAAAATACGTAAGTTCTTTGTATACAGCTATTATGGGTGAACCAACGTGCCGATTTCCTCGCCCTGCATCACCTTTTTCAGGTTGCCAACTACGTCCATATTAAACACGTAAATAGGCAAATTGTTATCCTGACACATGCAAATGGCTGTCAAATCCATTACTTTCAGTCCGCGCTCAAGTACGTCATGATAAGATATTTCGGTAAATTTCGTTGCCGAAGAATCCTTTTCTGGGTCGGCCGTATAAACACCATCTACACGCGTACCTTTCAGCATCACGTCAGCTTCAATCTCTATACCGCGCAGCGAACTGCCTGTATCGGTTGTAAAATAGGGGTTACCCGTTCCTGCAGAAAAGATGCAAACATAGCCGTCGTTGAGGGCTTCAACGGCCTTCCATTTATTATAGTACTCGCCAATAGGCTCCATTCGTATGGCCGTCATTACCTTATTTTTTACGCCAATAGCCCCTAAGGCCGAACTTAAAGCCAACGAATTAATAACCGTAGCACACATTCCCATCTGGTCGCCTTTCACACGGTCAAAGCCTTTTTGACTGCCACTTAGTCCGCGAAAGATGTTTCCGCCACCTATTACAATACCAATCTGCACGCCCATAGCGTGTATTTCTTTTATTTGGTTGGCGTAATCGGCCAGTCTATCAGGGTCTATACCGAAGCCTTGCTGTCCCATAAGGCTCTCGCCAGAGAGCTTAAGCAGAATTCTTTTAAATCTTGCCATTCTATTTTTGTTTAAATTTGATTACTATTTTGCACCATTTATATCCACAATACATAACATAGGGCTATACAAAGCATTTAGCTTACGACGCCCCAAACCATTTATTTATTTTCACTCTTCTTCTGTGGATAGAACACAATAGTTCCGTTAGCCGAGTATTGTCCTTTCTTTTCTGGCTGTATCAATGTGGAAGCAACGGCATATACTGTTGGCTTACCCTCAACCTGTGGTAAGCGATAACACTGGTTCTTGACGGTAAAGGGGGTGCGCAAATCTATAGGCCGCATAAAGTTCGCATTATAGCCTGTTTGAGCCTTATAATCCTCTTTCGATATCATTTCCCAATCAGAGGGGATTTCATCAAATAAAAATCCTTGTGTTTCTGCTTCTGAAGGAAAGAGCGCATACGTATGCGATTTAACCCGACAACAAACTGTTGAATTGTTTTCAACGCCAGTATATTCTATCTCTTTCACAAATTTCTTCTCCTGTGCAAAGTCAATATAGATAGCAATTCCGATGTCATCTGACGACTTTGCTCCTTGATATATTTCCTCACGCTCCTTAAGTTGCCAAATCTTCATGCCGAAAGCATCTGTCCATGGCATGGCAAAGTAAGGCTTCTGTGGCAATTTACTATTCTTGTCACCTGCCTGTAATGCTACCGATGGCAACAGCATGAGCATGGTTAATGCTATAAAAACAATTCTCTGTTTCATGTAAATTATTGATTAAATTCTTAGTGATTATTATTCATTATCATAGTCTTGCAGAAACTCTACCTCTTTAAACGCGTAGCTTCTTACGCGTCCTTCACGGTCACGAAGCACCAAATGGCCATCGTCTTCCACCTCAACCACAGCCGCTTCAAAGCGTCCTTCTTTGTCGCGATAAGCATAAAAGCCTTGGCTTCGGTACAGATAGCTCATGTAAAGCGTGGCTATTTTTTCATAGTTTCCGTTACGTATTTCTTCTAAATACGCATCAATGCGACGCACTATATCCTTCAGAAGTTTCATGCGATCGACGTCATGCCCCAGTATTTGCTTCAGCGACACCGGGTTAGGAGCGTCACTTCGGAACACCTCTTGGTTTACATCAACGCCTGTACCTATAATACAGTCGGCAATATGGCGTGCTGATATGGTGTTCTCAATGATAGTTCCACTTATCTTGCAGTCGCGCCAGTAGATATCGTTAGGCCATTTTATAGCTATGTCATCGGTATAATCGGCCAGCGCATCGCGCAGAGCCAACGCCACAGCCTTTGATATTACAAACTGGCTCGTGACAGGAACCCATACGGGGTGGCAACAAATCGAGAACAAAAGGTTCTTACCTCGTTCGCTCTCCCAAGTGTTAGTGCCCTGTCCGCGCCCCGCAGTCTGATAATCGGCATAGGCTACTATCATGCGCGGTTCTTCCTCAACGCCGTCAAGCGTGGCAAGAATCGACTTGATATAATTGCTTGTACTATCGGTCTCGTCAATATCAATGAAATGTACATCTGCAAGCGGGTCTTTTTTTCGCTTAAATAAGGAGTGGATTGAAAGCATCTTCTATATGGTTTATTTGAGGCTCCTCGCTATGGCTATTGCCCACAAGGGCAACAATATCAAAGCGTAAGTCCTCTGTAATATTGTTCATTTTCACGTAGTTATCAGCCGAATGGCCCAGCCGCCGCATCTTATTGAGCGTTACGGCATCTTCGGGAAGCGTAATATCATCAGCGCTTCTCGTCTTCACTTCAACAAATACAATGGTGGTTTCGTCAGCAGTTTTACAAATTAAATCAATATCACACAAACTGCGGCCGTGACGCCAATCGCGTTCAAGAATAATGTAGCCTTTACGTCGAAGAAACGCTTCGACATACTGCTCACCCCATTTTCCCAAATCATTATGCTCGGCCATGCTGACACATTATTATATATGCAAAAATAAAGCTTTTCTTCCACACGTCAAAAGTTTTATGTACCTTTGTTTGTACTATATCGAAAACCACTGATGCTAACAACCATGATAGAAGAAGACCAAAACACAAAGGACGAGCGTTTTATGCGCATGGCCTTGAAGGAGGCGGAGGCAGCTTTCGACGAAGGCGAAATACCTGTAGGAGCGGTAGTGGTAAGTCGTGACCAAATTATTGCACGCGCCCATAATCAAACCGAACAACTGCACGATGTTACAGCCCATGCTGAAATGCTGGCTATTACGGCAGCAGCTAATCAGATGGGCGGAAAATATCTTACTGATTGCACGCTTTATGTTACCGTTGAACCATGTACCATGTGTGCTGGCGCCACAGGGTGGGCACAAATAAGCAGGGTGGTTTATGGCGCTACTGACGAAAAGCGTGGCTTTCAGAAAATAGCTCCTCATGCGCTACACCCTAAAGCAACCGTGACAACTGGCATACTGGAAGAAGAGTGTGCCGCGCTGATGAAGACTTTTTTCAAGGACAGGCGATAAAGCATTATGGATTGATAATATCTAAAGAAAGATGCCTGCGAGCATTTTTTATGCGCCTAAACCTGTTTTTTGCAAGCATATAAATATGCTGTCGCAAATATTTCTTATTTTTGTAAGCAAACTAATTATACCTTAAATACAATGAGAAAAAAACTTATTATCATGTTACTTTTGGCTGGCTGCATGAGTGCGAAGGCGCAAGTGAAGTTACAGCCGTTGTTTACCGACAATATGGTTCTGCAACAACAGGCCAATGTACCTATCTGGGGAGAAGATAAGGTCGGTAAAAAAGTCACTGTCACCACATCGTGGGACAATCGTAAGTACACCACAACAACATCAACCGAAGGCAAATGGAAAGTATCGGTTACTACTCCTAAGGCAGGAGGGCCATACACCATTACGATAAACGACGGCAAAATCGTTCGTTTGAACAACGTTCTTATAGGTGAAGTGTGGCTCTGTTCGGGACAATCGAACATGGAAATGCCTATTGTGGGTTGGGGAAACGACTACTTTAAGGACGAGCATAAGGACGCCGACAATCACCCAAATATTCGTATGCTACAGCTCGATTTGGTAGCAAATATGAGACCTGACAATCATTTTACCGCACGAAATAACGGTTGGATGGTTTGCAATTATAATAATTTAGCGGCCTTTTCGGCCGTAGCCTACTTCTTTGGACGTGATCTTGAGAAAAACCTTAACGTGCCAATAGGACTTATTCAGACCTGTTGGGGAGGAACAATAGCCGAAGCTTGGACGGGAAGAGAATCGTTAGAGTTGGACCCCGACTTCACGGCAGCACTCAAAAACCTTGCTGATCTTCCAGCCTCTAAAGAGGGAGCAAAGCAGAAATACGAAATGGATAAGCTGCAATGGCAGAAGGACGTAGACAGCAAAGATGTAGGAATGAAGAACGGCAAAGCCGTGTGGGCAGCGCCAAACTTCAACGATGCAGAATGGTCAACAATGAATTTGCCAAGCCTTATTTCAAAACATGGTCTTGAAAAATTTGATGGTTTAATCTGGTTCCGTCGCATAATAGATATCCCTTCTTCTATGGCAGGCAAGACGCTTACGCTGCGATTGGGTCCCGTTGATGATATTGACGTTACTTATTTTAATGGTGTACGCGTAGGACAAACCGAGAAATGGGATGAGGATCGCATCTATCAAATTCCAGGACGATTGGTAAAAGCAGGACGAAATGTGATTGCTGTGCGTAACCTTGACACAGGTGGCGATGGCGGTATATATGGAAAAGTAGAACAGTTGAAGCTGATAGCTGAAGCACAAAAAGGCACTAACCAAAGCATACAAGAGATAAATTTGAACGGCGAATGGCGCTACAAGTTGAGCGCTGACATCAAGGACATTCCTGCAATGCCAGTAAATCCTAATGGCAATCCGTACTATCCTACCGTGTTATACAATGCCATGATCAACCCACTTATACCTTATACTATTAAGGGTGCGATATGGTATCAGGGCGAAGCCAACGCCGACCGCGCTTATCAATATCGCGACTTGCTACCCTTACTGATTAACGACTGGCGCACGCGTTGGGGATACAAATTCCCATTCTATATTGTTCAGCTTGCCAACTTTATGCCACGTCATGACAAACCTACCGAATCGGCATGGGCAGAACTGCGTGAAGCGCAAGCTATGACTACAAAAATGGCGAACACTGGCATCTCATGCACCATTGATATTGGTATGGAAAACGATATCCACCCCAGCAATAAGCAGGACGTAGGACGTCGTTTGGCTCTCATCGCAAAGGCAAAAACGTATGGTCAGAATATCGAGTTTAGCGGTCCGCTATACAAGTCACACGAGTTGATGGGAGAAAGTATTCGTATTAATTTCGACCATACCACAGGTGGTTTAAAAACAAACGACAATGCTCCTGTGAAAGGATTTGCAATAGCTGGCCCCGATCACGTATGGCATTGGGCCACAGCAACAATTGACGGAAACAGCGTAATTGTAAGCAGTGATAAGGTAAAATTCCCCGTAGCTGTGCGCTATGCGTGGGCCGATAACCCCGCTTGCAACCTGTATAATGGTGCAAATCTGCCCGCCTTCCCCTTCCGAACGGATAGCTGGAACGGTGTAACCTACGGTAAAAAGTAATTATAAAGTATTACGATACAAGCATTAAGAGATAGGCCCTGCAGTGTAATCTGCAGGGCTTTTTTGTGATGTGGAGCAAAAGAATGAACAAAATAAAATGGAGGAACTATCGATATGGAATAAAAAAATGGTAAAGATTAAAGGGCAAAACTGCTGTAATTGAACGACAGAACTGTATATATTGAACAGAGCAACAACCGAAATGGAAGAAAAGAACAACAGAGATTAAACAGAAGGTCAGCAGGGATTAAATGATGATTCCTTATAAAACATTACATCATAAAACAAAAAAGCCGTCCTAAAATAGGACGGCTTATATCGTAATTATTGTTTTCTCTCATAAGCACAACGAACGTTTCAGTAATTCTTATTGTTCTTATGAAAGAGTCAACATTTTCTTATTTCACGAGAACAACAAGGTATTTGCTGGTGCTCCAGAACAATTGCGGAGTTGTAATCTGCAATACATACTGCTTGTTTTCGTCAGTAACGAGCTGATAACTGCCCGAAGGGTGTGTGGTTAATAGCTTAACCGACTTCGAATAAAGCTTGATTTCCTTCGTAACTCGTATATCGATCTTCATGAAATAATTCTTATTAAATGACGACTGTAGCACCTTTCCGTCAACCAAAATGCGCTGATCTTTCAGCTCTTTCTTTGTTCCATAAACATACCATGCGGTGTTAAGTTGAACATCTTGGCTATTAATGGTCTCGGCTTTCTGTGCATTTTCGCTTTGCAAATTGCTGACATTCGTGTTCAATCCTTCAATAGTCTCATCAAGTTCAGCTATGTGTATGTTCTTCGCTTCGAGCTCAGCACGCAACTGTTGCAGCTGTTGGTCCTTCTCATCAAGCTGTTTCAGCATGTTCGAAATGACCTTTTTCATCTCCGAACCTCTAAAATTGCTGTTCTTTAATTGGTCTTGAAGCTTCTTGATAAGTGCACGATTCTGCTGCATTCTGTCAGCAATGAAACGAATATCCTCTTTAATTTGCCTTGATTTATTGATGCGTTCGTTACCCTTTATCAAGTTAACGCGACTCTCTGCCTCATTAATTTCATTAAAGCCATCTTGAATTTCATTCATCGTGGCCATCATATCATTAATTTGATTATCACGTTCCAAGATGATATTCTTCAAAGAATCATTCAGCTCTATGTTCTGTAAGCTATCTGGAGAACTCTTTTTTTGATTACACCCTACGGCTAAAACCAGCACGAAGGTGAGTGATAAAAGCACTAATTTCTTCATAATTCAATGTCTTTAAAGCTCTTTTTCTCTGTTTTTTTATTCTCATTTCCTGCAAGAACGATAACAAACTCGCCTCGCGGTTCTGTTTCTTCAAAGTGGGCAATAGCCTCATCAAGGCTACCGTTTACATGCTCTTCGTGCAACTTTGATATCTCACGCGCAACGCTTACTTGACGTTCTCCGCCATAGAAATCGCGAAATTGCTTCAGCGTTTTCAACACACGATAGGGAGATTCGTAGAATATCATCGTTCGCGTTTCGGCCTTCAGGCTTTCAAGATGCGATTGACGGCCCTTCTTTTGAGGCAAGAAACCCTCAAAGCAAAAGCGGTCACAAGGAAGTCCTGACGAAACAATGGCGGGAACAAAAGCCGTTGCACCCGGCAGGGTTTCAACGGTAATACCTTCTCTTACCGCTTCACGGGCAAGATAAAAACCCGGATCACTGATACCCGGCGTGCCGGCATCGCTAATCAATGCTATTGTTTGCCCCGACTTTAATCGGTCAATAATGCCGCTCGTTGTGCCATGTTCGTTGAATTTATGATGCGCAACGAGGTGATTTTTTATATCATAATGCTTCAGCAAAACACTCGAAGTACGTGTGTCTTCCGCAAGCACCAAGTCGGCCTCCTTAAGTATTCTCAAGGCTCGGAGCGTGATATCTTCCATATTTCCCACAGGAGTGGGAACGATATATAACGTGCCCATAACAAGACAAATATAGGAATTTCTCTACCAAGACCAAAGGAAACAGAGAATTTCTTTACAATTTTTAAGTAAGAATACTTTTTTCACGCTTATTTTTGCCTATTTACCTTGTTTTATTAACTTTGCAAATGGTATGATTAATTACACGACAGGGGAAGGCCATCGCCCTGGAAGAATAGAGGTGGTATGCGGTTCTATGTTCTCGGGAAAGACAGAAGAACTGATTCGTAGGCTCAAAAGAGCCAAGTTTGCACGGCAGCATGTAATTATTTTTAAGCCGATTATTGACACCCGTTATTCTGATACTGACGTGGTTAGCCACGACAACAATGCCATTCCTTCAACACCAGTATCCAACTCTGCTGCCATTTTGCAGATGGCAGCAGGCTATGATGTCATTGGCATTGACGAAGCACAGTTCTTCGATAACGAGCTTGTTGAAGTTTGTAATAAGCTTGCTTTCCAAGGCATACGTGTGATAGCGGTGGGCCTTGACATGGATTTTAAAGGAGTTCCATTTGGTCCAATGCCCGCCTTATGTGCTATTGCCGACGAGGTTACAAAGGTTCACGCTATTTGTGTAAAGTGTGGAGCGTTGGCCTATGTGAGCCACCGATTGGTGAAAAACGAAGCACAGGTAATGCTGGGAGAGAAGACTGAGTATGAGCCGCTGTGCAGAGAATGCTATCAAAAAGCAATTGCCGAAGACGAACGCAATGCTCTTTCAAAGAACTTATTTGAAAATGAATAACCTCATGCAAAAAGAAATCACATTCAGTACTTTCATAAGATGGGCAGGAATTGTGCTACTTATTGGTGCCGTTTTTGGAGCATTAAACTACCTTAGCGACGTGCTTATGCCCTTCTTTGTGGCTTGGCTGTTTGCCTATTTGCTCTACCCCATTGTCAAGTTTATTGAGAACCGTCTGCACATACGATTCCGACCCGTATCCATTATTCTCACATTATTATTTGTTGCTTCAATCTTTGCACTCATTGGCTATTTAATTGTGCCTCCGATGATTGAACAATTCCAAAAACTTTATGACATTCTTATTCATTGGTTACGCGAAACAAGTCACAACAATGACCTATCAGCGTGGCTATCTAAGAAGATAAACGAAAATCAAGAACAAATAACAAACTTCTTCAAAAGCCGTGATTTTAGAGAAACTTTAAAAACGACGGCACCTAAATTATTTAATTTTATAGGACAAACTGCAAGCATTCTCATTAGTATTGTCGCTTCTATGATCACCTTATTATATATGTTCTTTATCCTGCTCGATTACGAATACTTAACACAAAACTGGATAAGAATATTCCCCAAAAAGGTGCGACCCTTCTGGCTTGACCTTGCAAAAGACGTAGAACGTGAACTAAACAATTATATCCGTGGGCAAGGAGGAGTAGCCTTATGTATGGGTATTATGTTCTGTATAGGCTTTACGATTATCGACTTTCCAATGGCTATCGGTCTTGGTATATTAATAGGTATCATGGATCTTGTCCCTTATCTGCACACGTTTGCACTTATTCCAACCGCCTTTCTGGCCATGCTCAAAGCAGCAAATACAGGACAAAACTTCTGGGTTGTCTTCGGAATGGCCTTTGCCGTATTTGCTATCGTGCAGATAATTTCGGACATGATTGTAACCCCTAAAATCATGGGGAAAGCTATGGGGCTTAACCCAGCTATTCTGTTGCTATCTCTATCAGTATGGGGTGCCGTGCTGGGCTTCATAGGTTTAATTATAGCTTTGCCTCTCACAACGCTCATCATGGCCTACTGGCAACGCTATATTACCAAGGAAGATGACGCAAATGCGCCGCCAATTACTGCGCCAACCGAAGAAACTACCACGCCAAACGTTGCCGAATAAAATTTATAGCATCATTCGATAGCAATATAAAAGCAAAAAAAATACATGCTTAAAACAAGCCCACCACGCGGGTATCACACATATATACAGGCTTTTGCAGCATAGCAGAAGCCTGTATTTTTTAGCCCATTATATCAGCTTTCAAAACATCATTCGACGAAAACTATATAAAAAGTCGTCGAATTATTTGGCCGTTACGCCACTTCTTATTACCTTTGCACCCGCTTATTAGGCCACCAAGCTATGCTAACGGCAAAAACTTAGGCCAAAAAGATAAGTTGGGTTATCGACTCGCTAGCTCAGTTGGTAGAGCACAACACTTTTAATGTTGGGGTCATGGGTTCGAGCCCCATGCGAGTCACAAACCATAATAAAAGAGGATTTCATTCGTGAAGTCCTCTTTTTTTATGCTTCGTTTTTTAGTCTTTTAATTACTGTTATTTGCCTTTTTACAACCCCTGACATGCTCTTTTATTTACCCATACGGTTTACTTTTACACCTTATATTATAATAGAGTTACTATTTAACGTAACAAGCGTGCTAACTTTATAACAGAAAACCATTTTGTTTACAAGCAAACGATAAATGTACTACGGCCGTCATACGTTTTATACGACGCTCGTGAAACAACGCGTATGGCGACCGTAATACAATGTGTATCACGGCCGCCATCACTTCAATATTATTTCGAAAAAGTTTTGTAAAGAAACAAGAAAACAAAGGAAAAATCGGCCAAAAAATGCATGTTTTTTGCAAGAATTTCAACTTTTTGCGAAAAAAAAATAGTTTATTTCGCTTTTATTAAAAATTAGATATATCTTTACCCTTTGAAAATCATAATTAAATACCCAAATTATTATAACTTACTAAAAAACGCTTATGAAAAGACACTTTGTTCTGTTAGGAGCACTTTTGCTGTCAGGCGGATTAGCAGGAAGCCAGGCTTTTGCAAGCCCAGAGCCTCAAGCTATTACCCAAAGTTCAAGCACCGTCACTGGTACGTTGGTTGACGAAAAGGGCGAGCCTATCATTGGAGCAAGCATTCAAGAGGTTGGAACCACACGCGGAACCATCTCTGATGCTAACGGACATTTTACTCTTGAAGTGGGTAAAAACGCGAAGTTAAAAATTACTTATTTAGGTTACAAAACTGTTGAAGTAGCTGCAAAAAGCAATCTGAACATCACCATGCAAGACGATAACGCCCTTCTGGACGAAGTTGTGGTTGTAGGTTATGGTCAGCAGAAAAAAGCCAACCTTACAGGTGCTGTTGCCAATGTTGACATTGAGAAAACGCTTGGTAGCCGTCCTGAGCAGAACGTAGCAAAGGCTTTACAGGGTGCTGTGCCCGGTCTTACCGTGCTTAGCAACAGCGGAAGCCTCAATGCTAACCCATCAATCTCTATTCGTGGTTTGGGAACCTTGTCAAATGGACAAACTTCTTCACCTCTTATTATTGTAGATGGGGTTCCTACTGACGACCTTTCGATGGTTAACGGTAACGATATCGCTTCTATCTCGGTGCTGAAAGATGCTTCATCTTCAGCTATCTACGGTAGCCGTGCTGCCTTCGGTGTAATTCTGATTACAACCAAACAAGGACAGAAAGGCGAACGCGTTAACGTAAAATATAATATGCAGTTTGGCTGGAATCAGTCGACCATGCTTCCTGATTTCCCTTCTGTTCCAGAGCAATTGCGCGCAGGAATCATCGGTAAAGCACGCTCTGGCGGAACTACTCCTGAGCTCTTTGGTATGTATTTTGACCAGCTTCTTCCTTACGCTGAGGCTTGGGAGAAACAGCATGGTGGCCGTAAAGGCTATACCGTTATGCAGCCTTACAAGAGCATGGACGAAGTGGGCGACTACCGTTTTGACGGAAATAAGACGTTCTACTATGCCAACTACGACATACAAGACATTTGGTACAACAAGCATGCACCTTCTACCGAACACAACATTAGTGTATCAGGTTCAAGCAAGCGCACCGCATATCTGATGTCGCTGAATTATGACAAGAACCAAGATGTAATGAAATTCAACCCTGGAAAGCTCGAGCGCTATGGTATGAACATCAATCTTAAGAGTGACGTTACTGACTGGCTTACAGTTGGTGCACGCCTTAACTGGACTCGTCGTAACTTTAGAGCTGCTGACCCATGGACCAATATTTATCAATATCTGTGGCGTTGGGGGTCTTTCTTTGTACCATCAGGTATCTATCAGGACACCGACGGGAAACAGTATGACTATCGTATGATTGCACTCCAAAAGAACAGTAATCGCATTGAAAACACACACGACCAAGTACGCCTTAACGGTTATTTGCAGGCTCATATTACAAAAGACCTGACCTTCAATGCTGATTACACCTACGAAACTCACAACTGGAACGAGAAGGCTTCTAATAAGAGTATATTCGGTATGAACTGGGCGGGCCAGCGTCCTACCTATATTGTAAACGCAAGTAATAACGATGCTTCACGCTGGAACTCTAAAGACAACCGTTGGACAGCTAACGCTTACCTTGATTATACACACACATTTGACAAGGTTCACAACCTCCACGCGATGGTAGGTATCAATGGTGAGAGCTACACGAGCGACTATTTCTTTGTTCGTCGCAAACAACTCTACAACGAAGATTTCCCTGAGCTGAACCTCGCATACGGCGATTTAGCAAAGGCTACTATCGATTCGAAGACAGGTGACCGTGCAAGTGCAGGTTTCTTTGGGCGTCTCAACTACGACTATAAAGGCATTTACTTGCTCGAATTGAATGGTCGTTACGACGGTTCTTCACGTTTCCGCGCAGGCGACCGTTGGGCATTCTTCCCAAGCTTCTCATTTGGTTATCGTTTCTCGGAAGAGGCATACTGGAAAGATTTGAAGAATATCGTTTCAAACGGTAAGCTTCGTTTCTCTTACGGACAGATTGGTAACGAGGCTATTGGTGACAATATGTTCCTCCCTACAATCAGTGCTTACCAAATGACATGGCTGAACGGAGCAAAAACTAAGCTCTATGCGTTTGGCATGCCTACATGGGTAAATTCAGCCCTAACATGGGAACGTATCCAAACTTCAAACCTTGGTATCGACTTAGGCTTCTTTAATAATGAGCTGAACATGACCTTTGAGCTTTACCAGCGCTTAACAAAGGACATGCTTTCTCCAGGTACAGCTATTCCTTCATCAGTAGGTGCAGGTGCTCCTTACACCAACAACGGACAGCTTCGCTCACGTGGTTGGGAACTTTCTTTGGCATGGCGTCACCAGTTTAACAAAGATCTCGCTGCTTATGCTAACTTCTCTATTGGCGACTCTAAGATTAAAGTTACCAAGTGGAACGCAAGCAATAAGTTTATTGGACATACCAACAACGTAGCGTATGCATACGAAGGTGAGACATGGGGTGATATTTGGGGCTTCGAAACTGACCGTTATTTCACCGAGAATGACTTTAACGGAAAAGACGCAAGCGGCAAATGGATTTACAAAGCAGGCATTGCTGACCAAACTCCTATTCAGAACGACAACTTCGTTTACGGTCCTGGCGACATCAAGTATAAGGACGTAAGCGGAGATGGTAAGATTACTGGAGGTAAAGGTACTTTAGAAGACCATGGTGACCTTAAGGTAATTGGTAACGTATTGCCACGCTACGAGTATAGCTTCCGCCTCGGTGCTACATGGAAAGGCTTTGATATTGACGCATTCTTCCAGGGCGTAGGAAAACGTGATATGTGGACAATTTCTGCATTTAATTTCCCATTAATGATTGGACATGACCTTACATTGTACAAGAATCAAACCAAGTACAATGTATACGACCCAGCTAATGGCGTAGTGAATATCAGCGAAAATAACGATTATCCTTGTCTATGGCCTGGTAACAGTACAGCTGGTAACGTAACAGCTCTTTCAGAAGCTGGCGGTAGCCACAACTATTACCCACAGTCAAAATATCTGGTTAATATGTCGTATCTGCGTCTGAAGAGTCTTACTTTGGGCTATACCCTTCCAAATGACTTGACACGTAAAGCTTACATTCAGAGCTTGAGAGTTTATGTTAGTGGCAATAACCTCTTCCTACTTCACAAGGGTAGCAAGAACTTGCCTATTGACCCAGAAGTTAATACTGGCGAAGGTATTGCAAGTGGTGGCTGGGGACGTACTATGCCTCCAATGCGCACATTTGCAGTCGGTATGCAGCTGACATTCTAAATACGTGTCCAACATCAAAACAAAAGCAACATGAAAAAGTCAATTTTTTATATACTCGCAGCATCAGCCTTCGTATTGAGCAGCTGCGATGACCTGCTGGACAAGAACCCTCGCGACACCTTTACCAATAATCCAGCTTTCTGGAGCAATAACAATCAGGTAGAGAGCTATAGCAATGGCTTCTATGAGTTCCAAGGCAGTGCAAGCAGTTTTTACTTCAATGCTTTGAATGACGACCAGATTGAGCCTAATTTTGCCAACTGGACATTCACCTCTGTACCTGCGAAAGCAAGATCTTGGTCAGATGGCTTTACAAATATCCGTCGTATCAACTATATGCTTGACGGATTGAAGACATCGTCTTTACCTGCTGCTCAGAAAAAGCGTTATGAAGCAATTGGTCGCTTAAATCGCGCGCAACAGTATGCAGCATTAACAAGAATGTACGGTGACGTACAGTGGCAAAATACAGTAATCACCGAAGTAAATGCTCCAGAAGTATACGGAGAACGTACAAACGAGGACGTTGTTATGGACTCCGTGTTGAACGATCTTAACTTTGCTATCGCTAATATTGAGAGCAATACAAAAGACAAAACACTGTGGGGCAAAGAAATGGCTCTCGCAATGAAGAGTGACATTTGCTTATATTGGGGAACCTATTGCAAGTATCGCACACAAGCCGACAACGGCAAAGCTGCTGATTTAACCCTTGCAAACAAGTTCTTTCAGGAGTGTGTAAATGCTTCTGAACAGCTAATGAACAGCGGAAAATTCTCACTTTATCCAGGATCTGTTGTTGATGGTAAAACCTATACCATTTATAACTCAATTGACCTGAGCAATAATCCTGAGATCATTTTCTTCCGCAACTACGAAAAAGACTTGGTATCGCATCCTGCAAGTTTGCCAGACTATACTTGCGGTTCGACAACACAGAAAGGTATTACTAAAGATGCCATCGACGCATTCCTTTTCAGAGACGGTAAGCCTAAGGCTACAACCTCTTTACCCAAGGATGACAAGGCTGTACTTGATGCCAATGGCAACTACTCAATTGCTCACTTCTTGGCTAACAAGGACAAGCGTTTGAGCCTGCTCGTTGACCGTATTTTGGCTTTCAAAGGACACGGATGGATTCGCGATGAGCCTTCACCTGACGGACCACTGCCTGCAGAAATGACCTCTTCTACAGGTTATACCATCTACAAATTCGATAATCCTCAGCTCAATTTACATTATCGTATCAACACGAACACAGGTTATACCGATGTTCCTTTGTACTGGTACGCTACTATTCTGCTGAACTTTGCTGAGGCAAAAGCTGAATTAGGTACTATCACACAGACTGATTTGGACAAATCAATCAATCTGCTTCAGGCACGCGCTGGCCTGCCAAACATGACTACTACTCCCACTGCTGACCCAGCAAACAATGCAGGTGTTAGCAACTTAATTTGGGAAATCCGTCGCTGTCGTCGTTGCGAGCTTATGCTTGACAACAACTATCGCTACTGGGATCTTGTACGTTGGCACCAGCTTGACAAGCTTGACAGCAATGTATATCCTGATATTAACCTCGGCGCAAACGTGTCAAACGTTGCTGATGCCGACAAGGACGCTAACGGATATCTTAAGGGAACAAGTGCTACACGTACGTTCAATGCGAAGTATTACCACTTCCCTGTTCCAGCAAATGAGATTGACCTCTATCAGAAGAGTGGTAAAGTGTTGAGCCAGAACCCTGGCTGGTAAAAATGATAAGAAACTTAGGGGCCGATGTGTCCAAATAAATTATACGAAACTATCGCGCTCCTGAGTCATTCATACTTTTCTACATTAATAATCTTTAAATTACTGCCGAGGCTTCTGTCTCGGCAGTTTTTTTTAGTAACTTTGCCATAACTATATAACTATCTTACGCTGTATGAACAAATCTCTTCTTTGCAGTCTGTTTGCGGCTTTCGTAATGGCTGCACCAGCAGAGGCTCAGAGCCTTACCACACAAGAGAAAACCGCCATTACTCGCGCCCTAGGAGCTTACACACAAGGCATAAGAGCTGGCAAAATTGCTATTGATACCACAATCGTTAACAACGATAGTTTAAAGATTTTTTTAAACAGCGCCTTACAAGATATTCCGATAAGGCAAGACAATGCCAACGCTATCGTCTCAACAATACGTTCTTTTCTTCCTGCCAATTTGAGCAAGAAGAAACTTCAAGTATTAATAGATGGTCAAGACATTTTTTCATTAATCCCCAATTTTTATCGCACAAAGGCCGAACGTCGGCCTGCATTCCACAACACGGTTACTACACCATTGGTAACCCGTGCTGACCGTCCCTACACCCCGCATAATGGTTTAGACGGCAAGCATATTGCGATGTGGCAGAGCCATGGTAAATATTTTGAACTGGGAGTCAACCGTTGGGAATGGCAGCGTGCGCGCCTTTTTGAGAGCGTTGAGGATAAATTCACACAAAGTTTTGTATTGCCTTATCTCATTCCCATGCTTGAAAACGCTGGCGCTTACGTCATGACGCCACGCGAAAGAGATACAAATCCTTACGAAGTTATTGTTGATAACGACGGGCAAAAGGCAAAATCGCCTTATACAGAACAGAACGGAGTTAACACGTGGCAGCAAGGAGAAGGAACAGGTTTTGCCTATGCCCGCGCAACATACCAAAATTTTGAGAATCCCTTTACCGAAGGAACATACCGTCAAACCACCACTGTGCGCAAGGCTTCACAGGCCAGCACCATAACGTGGACGCCACAAATTCTGCAAGAACGCAGCTATGCCGTTTATGTTTCGTACAAGACAGTAGAGGGAAGTACAACAGATGCACATTACACCGTTTGCCATAAGGGAGTAGAAACACACTTTACAGTAAACCAGACTATGGGCGGAGGCACTTGGGTTTACCTCGGAACCTTCAACTTTGGAATGGGTAAAGGCAACTACGTTAAATTGACAAACGTGTCACGTACCGATGGAAAGATTGTTACAGCTGATGCTGTAAGATTCGGCGGTGGTATGGGAAACATTGCCCGAGCAGCAAGTGGCGACAGCACCTATCTGTACACAAAGGGCAACACTCGCAGCCTTGGCGGTCTGCCTCGCAACGAATATCAGCCTTCGTTTACTGTAAAACCCATGACCAGTGGCTACCCACGCTTCCTCGAAGGAGCACGTTATTACATGCAGTGGGCAGGCATTCCTGATAGCGTCTACAGTCCTACACAAGGCCGAAACGACTATACTGACGACTACCGTAACCGTGGAATTTGGGTTAATTATATTGCAGGCGGCAGCAAAGCATGTCCTGATGTAAAGGGCTTAAACATACCAGTTGCACTCTCTTTCGCTTTCCACTCGGACGCAGGAACCGTAAAAGGCGACTCGATTATTGGCAATCTTGGTATTTATCAAACCAGCATGTACGGCGGACGATTTGCTGATGGCACTTCCCGTGACGCGAATAGAGACCTCTGTGACCTCGTACAGTCAAGCATTACACACGATTTACGCACACAGGTTGAGCCGAAATGGACTCGTCGAGGCATGTGGAATCAGCGCTATTTTGAAGCATGGACACCACGTGTTCCTGCCATGTTGCTCGAGCTCATGAGCCACGAAAACTTTGCCGATATGCGCTACGGACTTGACCCCCGCTTCGCATTTATCACCTCTCGTGCTATTTATAAAGGTATCTTACGCTTCTTAAGCAGCGAGTATGCTTACGATTACGTTGTACAACCATTGCCTGTAAACCATTTCTCTGCATTGTTTAACAAGAAAAACCAAGTTGAATTGAGCTGGGCTCCTGTGGCTGATAGTCTTGAGGCTACAGCTATGCCCGACCACTATATTGTTTACAAGCGCATTGGAAATGGCGATTTTGATAACGGAACCGTAGTAAAAAAGAACAGCTATACCTGCACAATCCCAACTGATGTAGTGGTTAGTTTCAAGGTAACCGCGTTGAATAAAGGTGGCGAAAGCTTCCCATCTGAGGTGCTTTCTGTAGGTATTAATTCGAAAACTACAGCACGTCCTGTGCTCGTTATCAACGGTTTCGATCGCCTTTCAGCACCTGACGACTTTGTCAGTGCTGATGATGCCGAAGCTGGTTTCCTCGCCGACAACGACAACGGAGTATCTTATCAACAGCTTATTTCGTATGTAGGTAAGATGAAAGAGTTCCGCAGGGCTATTCCATGGACGCACGATGATGCTGCCGGATTTGGCGATAGCTACGGAAATTACGAAGGAAAAATTATTGCAGGTAACACATTTGATTACCCCGCTCTTCATGGTTCTTCTATTCTTAACGCTGGCTACAGCTTCTGTTCTATAGGTCGTTCTGCCCTCAATACGTTTGAAGGCAAACTTCCACAAGCGCTTAAACCACTTACAGGAGAGGCTTGCCAAAGCGCCTTTTCAGCTATCGACCTCATTCTTGGCAAGCAAAAGCAAAGCAAATTTGGTCGTCCAGGCTTGCACCCATTGTCGTTCAAGACCTTCGACGAAACCATGCAGAACTTCCTTACAGCCTATTGTAAGGCAGGCGGAGCGGTGTTTGTGTCAGGTTCGTACGTAGGAACCGACTTATGGCAGAACCCATTAAACTACCCCGCTACGAATCCATACGCTGAATATTTCAAGAAAAACGAAAAAGCTGATAAGGATTTTGCACGCAATATTCTGAAATATCAGTGGCGTGAAGACCGCGCTTCAAACACAGGTCGCGTAGTTTATGTAGCTTCCCCACTTTCAGAAAAGAACACAGCTGTGCGCTATTATAACGTACCGAATGATAAGAGTTACGTTGTCGAGTCGCCCGATGCTATCGACCCTGCCGACCCTTCGGCATACACCATTATGCGTTATCCTGAAAACAATATGAGCGCAGGTATCTGCTTTGGTGGTAATGCCACCGACCGATGGCGCACATGTGTGCTTGCATTCCCCTTCGAATCGGTTCGACTTCGCAAGCAAAGGGATAATATGATGAAGCAAATTCTTACATACCTTGTGGAAAAATAATAGAAAAAACTGGTAAGAAAACAAACATCATTTTACCGAAACTTCTAAGCCAGAAGGAAAGAAAACAAACATAAAACGGGCCGAAGACAACCTCCTTAATTAAGAAAAGAACAAGTTGGAAGCCCGTATCACACTAATTAGAAAACACAAATTATAAAAATATACTAAACAAAAGAAGCCTAAAATGAAGAAGTTTCTTCCACTCAGTTTTATCACATCGCTGATAGCCATCTTGTTAATGGCCTTCACACTACCTGCAAAAGCTTTTGAACCTTTTCGCTTTGCGGTAGTCACCGACGTACATATTAATAAAAGCCAACCTAACCCTCTACAAGACTTACGCCTATCGGTACAACAAATTAATGCTACCGACAGCATTGATTTTGTGCTGGTTACTGGCGACATTGCTGACGGAGGCGATGGCGAATCGCTCCAAATAGCACACGACGAACTTTCAAAACTGCGTAAACCTTGGTACATATTAGAAGGTAACCACGACCAAAACTGGAGCGAAAGTGCATGTATGGACTTCCTGCGTATTTTTGGATACGAGCGTTTCCGCTTCGAACACAAAGGCTTTTTATTCCTTGGTTTCCCTACAGGTCCGATGATGCGCATGGCTCTTGGCCACGTAGCCCCAGAAGATACTGAATGGATAAAGGAACAGTTAAAGCAAAACGGACCTAATGGTAAGCCTGTATTTATGGTATGCCATATCCCTATGCAGCCACAAGATGTGGACAATTGGTACACCATTACTGATGCTGTTGCGGGTTACCCTGTGGTAGCATATATCAACGGTCACTATCATCGCAACCTGCTTTTCAATTACGATGGCGTGCCGGGTATTGCAAATATAACCAACCTTCGTCAGCCCGGCAACAATCACGGACAATATAATGAAATTCACGTTGATGCTGATTCCATTCGCGTCTTCATGCATGCTTACGGCCAACCAGCACGTCAGTGGACATCAATTCCAATGACAACGAAGCCCGATGCAAGCATGGCGAAGCACTTCCCACGCCCCGACTTTAGCGTGAATAAGCAATATTCGCAGGTTCGTGAGCTATGGACACAACCTCAGTATGCAGCTATTTTCTCGTCGCCTGTCATCTGGAACAAACATGTTTATGCAGCTGATAACCTCGGCCGCGTAGTATGTTACGATGCCCTTGGCCACGAAACATGGCGCTTTGAGAGCGGTGCACGCATCATCGGCACACCAGCAATTGAAAAAGGTATACTTGTAGCAGGCTCGGCAAATGGCAATATTTACGGCCTTGATGCACGCAGTGGTCGACAGCTTTGGACTGTAAAAACAAACAAGCCATGCGCAAGCGCCGTTACTATTGTTTCGGGCATAGCCTATGTAGGCGGTGGCGACGGAACTTTCAGAGCCATAAAAATAAAAGACGGTACACTGCTTTGGCAGAACAACGACATAAAAGGCTATGTCGAAACACGCCCATTAGTAACCAAAGGTCGCGTGATATTTGGCGACTGGGCTAACACGCTCTACTGTCTTGACCATCGTACAGGTCGTACGATATGGACATGGCAACCCCCTCGCAAAAACGATATGCACTACTCGCCAGCAGGTGTTTGGCCTGTAGAAAGCCGCGGAACGGTTTACATTTGCGACCCAGAGCGCGCTATGACAGCTATTGATTTAGCTACCGGAAAGCAGCTATGGCGTACCTATCAGAGCAAGGTGCGCGAATCAATAGCGCTATCAAAAGACGGCAAACGACTCTATGCCAAGACTATGCAGGACAGCATCGTATGCTATGCCGCACGTAACGACCGTGCCGAACAGCTGTGGGCAACCAACGCTGGCTTTGGATATGAGCACGCTCGCGTGATGTTGGCCGAGAAAGATGGTGTTTGCTTCAGCAGCACAAAAAACGGTCTTATCATTGCCATTGAAGGCAAAACTGGTCGCCTACTTTGGAAACACAAGGTAGGTAACACGCTGATTAACACCGTTGTTCCTGTGAGCGCACGCGAAATTTACTTCACAAACGAAGACGGAATTGTAGGCCGATTAGAGGTGGATTCTTCTGTAAAATAGACCCCTTTTTTTGGCCTTGATAGGCCATTACGACGTAAACGCAACCCGATTACAGCGTAATGAGCCTACTATTTTATTTAATATGTTGATATACAACCGTTTAAACTAATTCTGATTACGGCGTAAACGCCACATGATTACGATGTAAACGTCGGCCGATTACGATGTAAACGCGCCACCTTTACGACGTAAACACCAAACGATTACGACGTAAAGGCAAATGACGTACAAAAACAACGATTAGAAAACAACCCATAAGCCCTTATTCGGCTGCATGAAATAGGCTGAAAGTTAAAACATAAAAGCTTTGCTCAAACAACAAAAGTGGGGGCACAAAAGATAACAGAAATTTTTAAACATAATAATACTTAGTGTAATATGACAAAATTAATTGATTGCTTCTTGCCACAAGGCAACGCAGAAGAGACCCGTAGAAATGTCGAAGAACTGAAAAGTTATGACACCGTAGCCACTGTAAACGTTGTTGAAGGTAACATTAAAGCCTCAGCTACACTGAAAGACATTGCCAACAAGGCAACAGCACCCTATACACTGCTCTATCTGAAGAGCCAGTTCATCAAGTTGGGTTATCTGGCCCTTGACCGCATGATCACGCTGGGAGATATTACTGAAGCTGGCATGATTTACGCCGATCATTATAATCTTGCTGCTGACGGCACTCGCAGCGATGCGCCAGTTATCGACTACCAAATGGGTAGCTTGCGTGACGATTTCAACTTCGGTAGCGTAATTTTGTTCCGTACCGAGAGTTTGAAGGCTGCCGCAAACATGATGAAGGCCGACTATCAGGCTGCTGGTTTCTATGACCTTCGTCTGAAAATAGCTGAAAAATTCCGTATCGAGCACATCAACGAGTACTTGTATTCTGAGGTAGAACTCGACACTCGTAAGACAGGTGAGAAACTCTTCGACTACGTAGACCCGAAGAATCGTGCATCACAAATCGAAATGGAACAGGCAGCAACCGAGTACCTGAAGGAAGTAGGTGGCTACCTCAAACCAGGCTTTAAGGATATTGATATCAACGAGGGCGAGTTCCCTGTAGAGATGACTGTGATGATTCCTGTACGCAATCGTATTCGTACTATTCGCGATGCCATCAACAGTGCATTGGAGCAAAAGACAACCTTTAAATACAATGTATTCGTAGTTGAGAACGGTCCTGAGTGCCATTCTACCGACGGAACAACTGAGGCTGTTCAAGAATATGACGATCCACGCCTTGTACACGTTATTACTGAACGTCGCGATTTAGGTGTGGGTGGTAGCTGGAACCTTGCTGCTCACGACCCACGCTGCGGACGATTCATCGTTCAGCTCGACTCGGACGACGTGTATTTGGACGAGAATACTTTGCAGAAGTTCTACGATGCATTCCAAGAGCAGAAGGTGGCTACTATCATCGGAACATACGTTCTGACAGATATTAACAAAAACGTACTGCCTCCAGGAAAGATCGACCACGCTGAATGGACACCTGATAACGGCCGTAACAATGCGCTTCGCATCAATGGTCTGGGCGCTCCTCGTGCGTTCTTTACTCCTGTTCTGCGCAATATTCCAATGCCTAACGTAAATTATGGTGAGGACTATGCACTTGGTTTGGCTATCAGTCGTCATTATCTCATCGGCCGTATCTACGACCCACTGTATTGCTGCCGCCGCTGGGACGATAACAGTGATGGCGATTTGAGCATCGAAAAAGAAAACAAAAACAACACCTATAAAGACAGAATACGTACTTGGGAGCTGCAAGCGCGTATAGCCATGAATAAGAAAAATGAAAAGTAATAACGTATCTCCATGGCTCTGGGTGCCCACCCTCTACTTCGCAGAGGGTGTACCCTACTTTATAGTAAACAACATTTCTGTAATGATGTTTACCAAGATGGGAGTGCCTAACGGTGATATGGCGTTCTTTACTACGCTACTTTACTTCCCTTGGTTTTTGAAAGGTATATGGAGTCCGCTCGTTGACGTGGTTCGAACCAAACGTTGGTGGATTGTCACCATGCAGGTTCTACTCACCGCGCTCATGGTATTGCTGACGCTTACACTGCCCCATCCAGAGGTAGATGTGATTAACAGCGGACAAACTCCCATCAGTTTGTTCATGCTAACACTGGTGCTTTTCATCATCGCAGCGTTTGCATCAGCCACACATGATATCGCAGCCGATGGCTATTATATGCTGGCACACAGTCCGAGTAGCCAAGCCGCGTTTATAGGAATTAGAAGTACGTTCTACCGCATAGCATCTGTTTTCGGACAGGGCGTGCTGGTATTCATCGCCGGACATATTGAAAAGGATACAGGAGATATTCCTTATTCGTGGCAAGTTACGCTGGGCGTGAGTGCTGTTATCTTCTTCCTCATTACGCTTTATCATATCTTCTGTTTGCCCCATTCTGACGAAGACCGTCCACGACAGGCCAGCGTTGAAGAGACGAAAACGAAGAGTAATTGGAGCGAATTGGCTGAATCGTTTGTAACCTTCATCAAGAAACCCAACGTATTATGGGCCATTGCCTTCATGCTACTTTACCGTTTGCCCGAAGGTTTCCTTATTAAAATGTGTCAGCCTTTCCTTGTACGTGGCACCGAAACTGGCGCTTTGGGCCTAAGTACTGAGATAGTTGGCTTAATCTATGGTACGTTTGGAGTCATCGCTTTGCTCGCAGGCGGTATTGTTGGAGGTATAGTTGCATCGAAGATTGGCCTTAAACGCTCACTCTGGATCATGGCAGCATGTATGACATTACCTTGTCTTACCTTCGTGTATCTGGCTATTTACCAACCCGATAACATTATACTCGTCAGCATTGCGCTGTGTATTGAACAGTTCGGTTATGGCTTCGGATTCACCGCTTACATGCTTTACATGATGTATTTCTCAGAGGGCGAGTTCAAGACTTCGCACTATGCCATCTGCACTGCTTTCATGGCTTTAAGCATGATGTTACCAGGATTTGTAGCTGGTTACATTCAGGAGGCCATTGGATATGTTAACTTCTTCTGGATGGTTATGTTCTGTTGTATAGCAACAGTGTTCGTAACCTTTGTGGTAAGAGGGCAGATTGATGAACAGTATGGACGCAAATAACTTTACGAAATGAAACGTATAGCTATTCTCTTTGGCTGCCTTTGCCTTCTCGTGGCAGGCAGCCATGCACAAAAAATAAAAACAGGCATTGAGGTTTTAAAAAGCGAAAACTTCAAACAATTGGAAGGATTGCGCATTGGTTTGGTCACCAATCCAACAGGAGTTGACAACAACCTTGTATCGGATGTTGACCTTTTACACCGTGCTGCCAACGTAAAGCTTGTGGCTTTATTCGGTCCTGAACACGGCGTTCGCGGCAGTTCGCATGCTGGCGACGCCGTAGGCAACGATACAGATGCCGCTACAGGCCTGCCCGTTTTCTCTCTTTACGGAAAGAATCACACACCTTCTGACGAGATGTTAAAAGGCATAGATGCGTTGGTTTACGACATTCAGGACGTTGGCTGCCGCTCATTTACCTACATCTCTACACTATATAACGTGATGAAAGCTGCTGCAAAGAACAAGATAAAAGTGGTAGTTCTCGATCGCCCTAACCCGTTAGGAGGTGAGAAAATAGAAGGTAATTATACGGAAGATGATTGTGTTTCGTTCGTCAGCCAGTTTAAAATACCGTATGTTTACGGTATGACTCCTGGCGAAGTAGCGCTCTACCTCAATGGCGAAGGCCTTATTCCAGGTGGTAAATGCGACCTGCAGGTCATCAAAATGAAGGGTTGGAAGCGTCGCATGACGTATGAAGATACAGGTCTTCATTGGGTACTCTCGTCACCACATATTCCAGAAGCATCTACGTCACCGTTCTATAGCGTGACTGGAATCATCGGCGAGCTGTATAATATATCTATTGGAGTAGGTTACACACTGCCCTTTAAGCTCATCGGTGCTGAATGGATTAAAGCACCAGAATTTGCTAATCGCATGAACAGTTTGAAGCTTCCAGGCGTAACTTTCAGGCCAATCTATTACACTCCATATTATAGTGTAGGAAAGGGTAAAGAGTTACAAGGTGTGCAAATTTACTTTACCGATTATCGTAAAGCTAATCTTTGCGACGTGCAATGGTATGCTTTGCAGGAGCTTTACAAGCTTTATCCCGACCATGACCCCTTAGCAGAGGCTACGAATAGGCACGACATGTTCGACAAAGTTTGCGGTTCGCACGAACTTCGCAAGCTGTTTATGAAGCGCCATATGTGGGAAGATGCTAAGGCTTATTGGGATAAAGACGTTGAATCGTTCCGAAAGATTGCCAAGAAATATTACTTATACAAATAGCTTTTAAGCCTTTGCACGAAGAGCTTATGCGCTTAGTGCATTCTGATAAAGCTTACAGCTCTTTTTAAAAAACAGGTAGGGACAGCTGCTTTACAACAGCAGCACCTACCCTACCTCTTTAAAACATTAAAAAGAAATGACAACAACTACCCAAGATTCAACCGCAACGCAGGCTCCTGTAAAGAAGAAAAGCTCACGCATTATTGCAGTTGATATTCTGCGAGGCATCACTATCGCAGGAATGATATTAGTAAACAACCCGGGCGGACCAGAAGAAGAGGGCTTTGCTCCGCTGCAACACGCCGAGTGGTTAGGCTTAACACCTACCGACCTTATCTTTCCAACCTTCATGTTTATCATGGGTATCACCACCTATTTATCGCTACGAAAGTTCAACTTTACGTGGTCGATGACATGCGCCCGCAAAATAGCCAAACGCGCTTTCCTCCTTTGGGGTATTGGCTTATCGTTGGTATGGCTTTTTGCTTTCACCCGCGGCATGCTGAGTGCAGATAATGCCGACCTCGACATTATTCAGCGCATGGGCGTTGCGGCCAACAGTTTCGGTCACATGCGACTACTTGGTGTGCTTCCCCGTTTGGGTATTTGCTACGGCTTAGCTGCCGTTATTGCCCTATCGGTAAACCACAAGTTTATTCCGTGGCTTATTGCAGGCATCTTCGTTGCTTACTATGCCCTACTCGAGTTTGGCAATGGTTATGCACACGATGCTACGAATATTCTGGACATTGTTGACAAAATCATCTTGGGCGAAAACCATGTTTACAAGTGGGATACACCCGATCCAGAAGGCTTCCTCAGCACATTCCCTGCACTTGCACATGTGCTTATAGGTTTCTGTGTGGGTAAAGTGATTACAGGACTCGACAATTTGAACGAGAAAATTGAACGTATGTTCATCATCGGCACGCTGCTTATTATTGCTGGTGTGCTGCTGGCCTACCTCTGTCCTATCAGTAAAAAGCTTTGGACACCAACGTTCGCCATGGTTACTTGCGGTATAGGCTGTACGCTTTTAGCCCTATTAACCTGCGCCATTGATAAACATCACCACGTTAGTGGCTTCACAAAGTTCTTCGATGTATTCGGTGTTAACCCACTGGCTCTTTACGTATTGTCAGGTCTTTTACTCATTCCCACCTCCATATTACCCATTTGTGACGGCCGAACACTGCACCAAGTGTTCTATAACGACGTACTTCACGCCTGCCTTCCTGTGGCTTGGGCTTCGTTGATTTATGCCGTTCTTTATGTTCTTTTAAACTGGAGCGTAGGATATTATCTTTGGAAAAAGAAAATTTACATTAAATTATAATCAGGTAAAAAGTGCCTTTTCAGGAAGAGGGGTAGCCCTTTTGGCCTACCCCTCATTTACAAAAGACACACACTTACCTACATTTACATCAAAACAAAACGCATATGATACTATTAGCAGACAGCGGTTCTACCAAGACTGATTGGGGTCTTGTTGAAAACGGAAAGCTTATTAAGAACATTCGTACACGCGGAATGAACCCATTCCAAATGTCAGAAGAAGAGATCGCAGAAGAAATAAAGACTTCTCTTGTGCCCGAACTCCCTTCTACAACTATTGATAACATTTACTTCTACGGTGCAGGTTGCACCCCCGAAAAGCAGCCTATCGTTGAGCGCGCACTACGTGCAAACCTTACAGTTACAGGCGTTTGCGAAGTAGCTTCTGATATGCTCGCTGCAGCTCGTGGCGTATGTGGTCACGAAAGCGGCATTGCATGTATCCTCGGAACGGGCAGCAACAGCTGTGCATACGATGGTAAGCAAATTGTGAAAAACGTGTCACCATTAGGCTTTATCCTCGGCGACGAAGGTTCAGGAGCCGTATTAGGCAAGTTCCTTGTGGGCGATATCCTGAAGAATCAGATGCCAAAGAAGATTATTGATCGCTTCTTTGAGAAATACAACCTGACCAATGCAGAAATTATTGACCGCGTTTACCGTCAGCCCAAACCCAATACTTTCCTTGCAAGCTTTGTGCCTTTCCTTGCTGAAAACATCGATGAGCCTTGCATTTACAACCTGTTAAAAGAAAGTTTCCGCAGCTTCTTGCGTCGTAATGTAAAGCAATACGAAGGCTGGGATAAGCTTCCTATCGGTTTCAATGGCTCGATAGCAAAGATTTATCGCGAACCTCTCGAGGAGGCACTTAAAGAGGAAGGCATGCGCCTTGGCCGCATTGTGCAGGCTCCTATGGAAGGACTCGTTGAGTACCATAACGCATAACGCGCTGGTATAAAGCACAAATAGCGAATTAATCGCAGCCGAAAGGCTGCTTAATTACATTATAATATGTCATTCATTAAAATCTCAGAACAGAGCTCTCTTTACGATAACTTGGAAAAGAAATCGGTACATGAGCTGCTCGTTGATATTAATACAGAAGATAAAAAGGTTGCTTTGGCCGTTGAAAAAGCCATACCTCAGATTGAGGCTCTTGTTGAACAAATTGTTCCTCGCATGGAACGCGGCGGACGCGTATTCTACATGGGAGCAGGAACAAGCGGCCGATTAGGTGTGCTTGACGCTTCAGAGCTTCCACCAACCTTTGGTGTTCCACCTACAATGGTGTACGGACTGATTGCTGGTGGCGACACAGCCCTGCGCAATGCAGTAGAGAATGCTGAAGACGATACGAAGCAAGGTTGGGTTGAACTTGAAGAACACGGCATTTCTGAAGACGATACTGTTATCGGAATTGCTGCTTCAGGAACTACACCTTACGTTATCGGAGCCCTGAAAGAAGCACGCGCACGCGGCATACTTACTGGCTGTATTACCAGCAATCCCGATTCGCCCATGGCCGAAGCCTGCGAGTATCCCATGGAGATGATTGTTGGTCCAGAGTATGTTACTGGCTCTTCGCGTATGAAATCGGGTACTGGTCAGAAGATGATTCTGAACATGATTTCGACAAGTATCATGATTAAACTCGGCCGAGTTAAGGGTAACCGCATGGTAAACATGCAGCTTACCAACCAGAAACTCGTTGATAGAGGTACACGAATGATTGTTGACGAGCTGGCTCTTTCATACGACGATGCAAAAGAACTGCTTCTGAAACATGGCTCGGTTAAGCGCGCAATCAACGCTTATCGCAACGAAGCAAAATAAGAAAAACACCGTTTTTCTTACATCATAATAACCCCGAAGGCAGGTAAAAACCTCAGCCTTCGGGGTTTTTCGTATTGATAATAAGCTATGATTCTTTTCAAGTGCCACACTCTGAATGCCCATTTTGCCCTGCCCTGTCGCACAAACGCTAACGCCTTTGCTGCGTTTTCAGCATGTGCGGCTACCGCAATACACCTTGTACGGCTACCGTAGCACAACGCGTATGGCGGCCGTCAAACGCGCGTACTACGGCCGACGCACACTCACCTTTACAGCATAACAACAGCAAGGCTACACCAAAAACGAAGCGCCAAAACTTCTGAATTTCAAGCCAATAAAGGGGTAACACAATAGTTTTAAGCAAATAAAATATGCTTAAAAACAAAAATCTGGTAGAACTTAGGCTTCAAGAAAAGCATCCGAATAGTAGCTATTAAGCATACCACTACGTACTTTTTGAAACGAAAGTTTTACCAGACTATATTTTAAAATTATCGTTTACGGTAGTCGTGCCTACGACAATCCCACGATGTTTCCGTCTACTACGTCTATTCTGTTAGCCTGTGGGTCAGCAGGTAAACCGGGCATTCGGAGCATAGTTCCTGCTACAGCAACCAACATTTCAGCACCGCTGTTAATGACAATATCGGCTATTTCCATCTCAAAACCGTCAACAGGACCACATGCTTTCGCATCGGTCGAGAAACTATACTGTGTTTTTGCAATGCAAACGGGGAAATGGTCGAAGCCCAATCGCGATATATTCTTCAGCTGCTGACGCGCTTTTGTGCTGTAAGTAACATTGCCAGCACGGTATATTTCGCGCGCAACGGTCGAAATTTTATGCTCTACCGAATCGGTGTCGGCATAAAGTAGACGAAGCGCTTCCGAAGCATTATTTTCAACAGAATTGACTACTAGTCGGGCCAATTCTTCAGCACCCTCGCCACCTTCTGCAAACGCGTTGTTTACAGCAAAGCCTATTTGCAAGTCGGTTTCACAATGACGGCGCACCGCTTCAATCTCTTCCGCCGTATCTTCACCATATCGGTTGAAAGCGATAACAACGTTCTGACCAAACTTTTTCAGGTTTTCAACGTGCTTATCTAAGTTCCAGAACCCTGCCTCAACGCCCTTAACGTTAGGCTCTTTAATATGGTCATAGCTTACGCCTCCGTGCATTTTAAGCGCCTGAAGCGTAACAACCAACACGGTTAATCGAGGTTGAAGTCCGGTCTTACGGCACTTAATATCGTAGAATTTCTCCGCACCGAGGTCGGCTCCGAAGCCTGCTTCGGTAATGGCATAATCGCCATAGGTAAGCGCCGCCTGCGTAGCCACCACCGAGTTACAACCATGTGCAATGTTGGCAAAAGGCCCACAATGCACAAATGCTGGCGTTCCCTCTGTAGTTTGCACCAAGTTTGGACAGAGCGCATCTTTTAAAAGGGCCACAATTGCGCCCTCAACGCCCATGTCGCGAACAAAGAAAGGCTTGTCGTTATAATCGAAACCTAACAGAATATTGCCAATACGCTGCTTTAAATCATCTAAGTTTTTGGCAAAGCACATGATGGCCATAATCTCCGAAGCTGGCGTAATATCGAAGCCCGATTCGGCAGTAATACCATTCGTTATAGGTCCAATGCCTGTTACGATTTGGCGCAAAGAGCGGTCGTTAACGTCTATCACGCGACGCCACAACACCTGTTTCAGGGCAAAACCGTCCTTAGCATGTTGGTAAATATAATTGTCGAGCAAGGCCGAAATCATATTATTGGCTGAGGTTATAGCATGGAAATCGCCCGTGAAATGAAGGTTAATACGCTCCATTGGCAACACCTGCGCATAGCCTCCACCGCATGCTCCACCCTTTTGCCCGAAACAAGGACCTAACGATGGCTCACGAAGGGCCACAACAGCACACTTACCAATGCGGTTCAAACCGAGCGCAAGGCCCACCGAAACGGTTGTTTTGCCGATGCCTGCCTTAGTAGGACTAATGGCTGTTACCAAAATAAGGTGATGATCTTTCTGACGTTGTTCGTCAATGGAATCGAGCGAAACCTTGGCAATATAGCTGCCAAAGGGTTCGCAAAGCTGAGGGCTAAGGCCCATCTCTGTTGCCAGTTCGTTCACTCCTCTAAGTGTCGTCTCCTGAGCAATCTGAATATCTGTTTTCATGTTTTGTATTAGTATCTGTATTTAGTCTCTGCTAAAGATGTCGCGAGTGTACACTTTTGCCTTCACGTCGTCAAGCTCTTGATCATAACGATTGGCTATAATAGCTTGCGAACGACGCTTAAACTCGTCTAAATTGTTTACAATTTGGCTGCCGAAGAACGTTGTTCCGTCTTCGAGTGTAGGTTCATAAATGATAACCTTTGCACCCTTTGCCTTAATGCGTTTCATCACGCCCTGAATAGAACTCTGGCGGAAATTGTCGGAGTTGCTTTTCATAGTAAGGCGGAATACGCCAATAACGCATTCGCGTTCCTCCTGCGGACGGTAGTCGCCTCGGTTGAAATAATCGTAATATCCTGCTTTGTTCAGCACCTGATCAGCAATAAAATCTTTGCGGGTTCGGTTGCTTTCAACGATGGCTTGAATCAGGTTTTCGGGCACATCTTGATAGTTAGCCAACAGCTGCTTGGTGTCTTTGGGCAAGCAATAGCCGCCATAACCAAAGCTCGGATTATTATAAAAGCTTCCAATTCGGGGGTCAAGGCTCACACCTTGTATAATACTCTGTGTGTCAAGACCCTTAACTTCGGCATAGGTATCAAGCTCATTGAAATAGCTTACGCGCAGTGCCAAGTAGGTATTAGCAAATAATTTTACAGCTTCGGCTTCGGTAAGCCCCATGAAAAGCGTTTCAACATCTGGCTTTAAAGCGCCTTCACGAAGCATGTCAGCAAAAATATGGGCGGCCTGATCAAGGCGAATATCGCCCTCAGGACGCCCTACAATAACGCGGCTTGGATAAAGATTGTCGTATAATGCTTTGCTTTCGCGCAGGAATTCAGGTGCAAAAATAATGTTCTCACAATCGTATTTTTGACGCACTCCTTCAGTATAACCTACGGGAATAGTTGATTTTATAACCATGATTGCTGAAGGATTAACCTTCATCACAGCCTCAATCACCTCTTCAACATGCGATGTATCGAAGTAGTTTCTTACCGAATCGTAATTCGTTGGCGTAGCAATCACCACGAAATCAGCCTCACAATAAGCTGCGTCGGCATCGGTAGTAAAGCTGATATCCAGCTCTTTCTCCTTCAGATACTTCTCAATATACTCGTCCTGAATAGGAGAACGACGTTCATTTAGCATCGCTATCTTCTCAGGAACTACGTCTACAGCCGTCACGTGTTGATGCAGACTGAGCAATGTTGCAATGCTTAACCCCACATAACCTGTGCCTGCAACTGCAACGTTATACTTTTTTTTCATCCTAAAAACTTATCTTTTCACTTAAAAGTGACGCCCCAAATGCGGAGCGTCACCTATGTATGGAAGCATTATTGGTGCAGGTCCATACAATCGATATTGGGCGCAAAACCATAGTCTTGCCCAATAGAGATGGTATTAAAACCGCGTTTTAGCGTAACGGGTACGTCAACCGTGCGGAAGTCTTTGTCCCATGACGTTCCCTTTGGCATGGCTACATTGCTCATCATAACGCCGTTAACGCAGATGTCTGCTTCTCTTTTATCTTTTGAAGCGTAGCGAATAGTCATGATGTAGTTGCCATCCTGGTCGGCCCAAACATTGCGCCACTCCATGTAATTGCGTGCATTTCCACCTACATTATATACGTAAGCACCTCCGCTTGCCTCTGTACTCTGGGCATAATTAGCCGTTTTTAAGTTCCTCAATTCTTGGTAATTGTGCATCCATGACTCTTCAGCCTCGTAACGAGTCTTTGCTATGCGTTTACCCGTCATGAAATAAGCCTGTGAACCATGTGCAGGAATTGTAACTTCAAACAATTGCTCTTCGCCCTTCTTAGCTGCTTTAAGCTTCTGATCTTTGCCTGTAAAGCAGTCGTGAACCAATATCTTATCGCTTAGCTCAAGCTTCGCAAGGTCAACGCTAATTTTCTGTTCTGAGTCAGTCAAATTCATGACAACAACAGCTCTTTTCGACCCATGCAGCTGTTCCATATCCTTAGCAACCACATAAACATCGCCCTCACGCTGTACCACTGGCGCGCCAATTCCAAGCACATCTTGATTCATTGCGATGAGGTCTTTGTTCTTAAGCAGAGCTAATGACGATTCTCTCAGCTTAGTCATATCGCATCCTATCAACATGGGAGAGGAAGCAATGCACCAGTATGCCATATGAGTGCGCTCCTCGTTCTCATTTAAAGAGCGACCAATTTCGAGCATATCCATATCATTATAGTGGCCACCGCCCGTGTAAGCCTGCAAGTAAAGGTTCTCTTCAACAATGTTTTTCACAGATGCCCAAGCGTCATAGATATCACCAGTTGTACGCCATGAGTCAGCAATATCGCTTACCCATGTACCTGGATATGCCCAACGGCAGATGTTAAACACCAGTCGTCGTCCTGTCTTTTTTTCTATTTCTTTAATAATATTACTTATTTTGGTATACTGTTCGCGCTCATCAAGACCCATGCGCATGCCACCACAGTAATCTACTTTAATAAAGTCGTAGTCCCAATCCTGTAAATATGTCTTAATGTCCTGTTCCTCATATCCAGCCAGTCCCACGCCAATGCCATATGCAACAGTGCTCGAACGGCTTCCACATACGTCGTCACCAGCGTCCGAATACATACCCGCTTTCAAACCAAGCTTATGAATATAATCTGCAACGACACGCATACCATTGGGAAATCGTTCGCGATTGATGATAAGCTGACCGTCTTTTCCACGACCGTTCCAGAAACCATCGTCAATATTTATATATTCATATCCCGCTGCTTTCAGCCCTGTCTTAACCATGGCATCAGCCTGATTCTCTATAATTTTCTCACTAATGTTCAGCGCAAATGTATTCCACGAGCTCCAACCCATTGTAGGAGGAAGGAACGTACGTTGCGCAGGCTGTGCCCAAGCAAAGGCATTTAAGCCAATAAATACTGATAGGATAAGGTTTCTTTTCTTTTTCATTGTTTACAGTTTTTATGATTTTGGTTCAGTGCGCAAATATATAACATTTTGAATGAATATCAAAAATAAACAGAAATAATTATTTATCTTTGCAATCGAAATCTCATTAAACCCAAACAATAACTATCATGAAGTGTAAAAACCTTTACAGACTCATCTGTCTGTTTACCTTGTTTCTTTTAACCACTACTATTCAAGCCCAAGTTCTTACTGGCCGTTGGAGCGAGCAACGTGCTAATAAATGGTATGCCGAAATGCCATGGATGTCGGGTTGTAACTACATTCCCTCCAACGCTATCAACCAGATAGAGATGTGGAGCGCAAAGACATTCGACCCTAAACGCATTGATCAGGAGCTGGGTTGGGCGCAGCAATTAGGCTTCAAAACGATGCGCGTGTTCCTAAGTAGCGTTGTTTACGAGCATAGTCCTAAGGAGTTAAAGAAGAATATTTCTACATTTCTTGATATTTGCCAGCGCCATAACATTCGCCCATTCTTTGTATTCTTCGACGACTGTTGGAACGCAGAGTCGAGCTATGGCGACCAACCCGCGCCGAAAACAGGCGTACATAACAGCGGCTGGGTGCAAGATCCAAGCGTAAGTTTGCGCAACGACACCACCACCCTCTTTCCAAAACTTGAGCGCTATGTGAAAGATATTGTCAAAACTTTCGGCCAAGACAAGCGCGTTCTCATGTGGGATCTTTATAACGAACCAGGCAATGGCAGTCACTTTGGCAACTCTTTGCCCTTGTTGCGCAACGCTTTTCAGTGGGCGCGCAGCGTGAATCCGTCGCAGCCTCTCACCGCAGGCGTATGGAACAGAGATAAGAAATTCAAAGAACTTAATGCCTTTCAGTTGAACAATTCCGACGTTATCTCGTACCACGACTATCGTAAACCCGAAGAGCATGCAATACAAATTGAGTATCTGCTCATGCTCGACCGCCCACTAATATGCACCGAATACATGGCGCGCCGCTCTGATTGCTACTTCTATAACACCATGCCGATGTTGAAAAAACACAACGTAATGGCTATCAACTGGGGCTTTGTTACGGGCAAAACCAACACACGCTATGCATGGAATGAGCCATACGAAGACGGCAGTGAGCCGTTAGAATGGTTCCACGACATTCTGAACGCTGACGGAACACCACATAACAACGGCGATATTACGGTTATCAAAACCATGAACGGCGTAAAATAAGTTTAACTAATATATCCTTTCCTACGCGCCACTCTTCTGTTAACCAACAGGTTGCAGAGGGGTGGCGCATTACGTTTGCGGCATAATCGAGTTATCATTACATCGTAATCGCGTTGCGTTTACGATGTAAACGTGTTACTTTTTTAGCGTTTTTACCCACCCTTTACGACGTAATCGCAACGCGATTACGATGTAAACGCCTACTCTTTACGATGTAACTAATCAACGAAAATGAAGAAAAGTCGAAGTTGGTGTAAACTAACTGATAACGAGTGAGAAATGGAACGATTTGCATAGAGGTGCTCTTTTCAAAAAGGGTAGGAATATGCAGATTTAGGCAAAAGTTCAGTTACCAAAGCATTACCTGATTTTGGGATAGGTAACGATGGAGTAATGTCCGGTAATCGAATTATTTTCGCTCGTGTGGCTGTTGCTGTGGTCGGCAGTTTTCTGCATAAGTGAGGAACGCTTTAATTCGGGTAACTTTGCCCATAAAAATTAAAGCGTATGAAACAAGAGAAAATGAAGGTGTTGCT
>JABCPF020000021.1 GCA_013333285.2 Prevotella sp. | reverse complement strand
GTAATGGCTTCACGAATTATCGCCACTTCAACTAAAACCCTTGTAACTCAATTCTATCACTATATCTTTCCGCATTTCACTTTTTTGTAGTAACTTTGTACACCGATAACACATTTACTAAACAAAACAATTTACATGAACAAAATTTTACGCTTCACACTTGTTGTGGCTCTGGCCGTTGTCAGCAGCCTTTCATTTGCACAAACCACTGTAAGCTTTGTTGCTGGTACTGACTTAGGTAGCACTGACGATCCAGGTAGCCATGGCGCTGACAAAGTGGTGAAAGACGGCATTACTATTTCTACCTCTGACGGTCTTTTTGCTTACAAATACGGTGGCAAACCAGGCGGAGAGTATCGTGTGTACAAAAATGCAATATTCTCTGTTTCATCAACAGTAGGCAACATTACTAAGATTGTTGTTACCTGTTCTGCAAAGGGCAAGTTAAACTATGGCCCTGGAAACCTGACCGAACCAAACGTAGGCACATATACTTTTGAAGCTGACGGCAACTCGGGTACATGGACAGGTACAAGCAGTTCGGTTACTTTCGCAAAAGCTCCACGTCAGGCACGTATCACCCACGTTGAGGTAACCTATACCCCTGGTGCAGTTACTCCTCCTCCAGCACCTGAGGTAACACCTTCAACCCCAACAGATACTACGAAGCTTACTGTACCAGAAGCGATTGAAAAAGTTACTAACGATCACGCGTTCAAGCAGCAAGTATGCGTTACGGGTATCGTATCGAAGATTGGTGAAGTATCAGAAAAGTTTGGCAATGCAACCTTCTATATCTCTGTTGATGGTACTGAGAACAATCAGTTAGAGGTATTCCGCAGCAAATATCTTGAGAATAAGAAGTTCGAATCGGCTGATCAGATAAAGGTTGGAGATAAGGTTAAGGTGTACGGTGAGCTGTCATTCTACGCTAAAAAGAACCTTATTCAGCTTGGTAAAGGTCACCTTGTTGAAATCAATAACGTAACAACAGGCATCAATGCTGTTGAAAACAACGCAAAAGCAAACGACGTAATGTACAACCTTGCAGGCCAGCGCGTAAGCAAAAACTACAAGGGCGTTGTTATTGTAAACGGTAAAAAATACATGAATAAGTAATTCGAACGTTACTATATCATTATTTTCGGGGGGCACTGGTTAAGTAAACTCCCAATCCTCACAGCCGATGAAGAAAAACATATCTTCATCGGCTGTTTGCATTTTGTATCATTAAACGCCTGGAGAGCAACGTAAAAAACTGAAGAAAAGCTTGAAACCGATAAACAAAACAAGAAAAATAGGATATAAAAATAACGAAAAAAATCATTCGGTTATTCATCTTTTTTCTATAAATTTGTGACATTAACATAATAGAAAACGCTATGATTATGAGCCATTGCCCTCAATGCGGCACTCCGTTAGAAGAAAATCAACAGTTTTGTAACAGTTGCGGATGCGACGTAATTTCTCAGACTATCGACGACTTTACTGACAAATTTGACAACGAAAAAGTTGCCGACGAGATTAAAGCACGTATAGCAGGGAAAGAGAATGTGCACATTAATGAAAAATGGGACAACGAACCGCAAGGACAAGTAGTAAGGGCTGACCGCGGCAAAAGGTTTATGGCCATGATTCTTGACATGATTTTCACCTTTATAATAAGCTTGCCTGCAATGGTGTTGGCAATGATGGCAATGATGAATACAGGGCTATTCCCAGCTTTATTTAACAATGGCATTGTACAAACGAATACCATTTTTATACTGTATTACTTCATCAGCATCCTTCTTTGCATACCTCCACTTATCTACCCCTTTATAAAAGATGGCATGAAAAATGGGCAAAGCTTTGGCAAACGACTTATGGGAATACGCGTCATTAGCCTTGACGACGGAATGCCCTGCACGTATGCGCGCTCAGCTATTCGACAGCTTATCACTTCGTTACTATGTAATGTTGCTTTCATTGGCTTAATTATCGAACCTCTAATCGTACTAATTGATGATGACGGAAGGCGAATAGCAGATAGGGTTGCCAACACATTTGTGGTACAAGATGAATAAAATCTGAATTGTGTTTCTACATTTGTTATACGCTATTCAAGAATAACTATTGTTGCATTGTAAAATTACATGTAATATTTTTCACTACAAAATGTATAACATTTGAGCAACATATATAGTGCATTTCAGCACAGAATAGACATAAAAACAATAGGGCGCTCCTTTCGGAAGCGCCCTATTGTGTATCATAAAAGTAAGTTTTAAGCTTTTATTTTGTCGGCTTTATTAGCCGCTTCTTTTGTAGCTGATTTTGCTGCCTTGCCTTTTGATGGCTTGGTCTTTGTTGTTTTGCCTTCATATTTGGCACGAAGCTTTTCAACTGCAGCCTCTGTTTTCTCAACCTTAGCTTTCAAACGAGCAATCTCTTTATCCCTCATCGCTATCTCTTCATCTTCATTTTTAATCGTAGTAAGCAGAGAATTAAGTTGCTCATCGTCAATATCCGAAGGATAAAGTGCATTAACACGATTGATGAAATCGCCCAGAATATTCATGTAATTCGTAAAAGCGTCGAATGGGCTACTATATATTCCGCGGTCAATACCAATGCTCGAAGGCTTCGTTGTCATAAAACGGAAGTTGTTACTGGCCTGTAAATAGTTCCAGTCTTGTATGATACGAGGCTCCTTACAAATGCGAACGCGCTCGGCAACACTGTATAACTTTTCGAAGGCTTCGCGCTGCATGGGGTTTCCTAACCAGCTACTCACGTCGCGTTCCTCATCAACCCACGAAAGGGTATCGGGCACATCGAGCTCGCCTACTGGCGTAAAGTTCTTGCAAATCTCGGAGGGAGTAGAGAACGTGATGTTCTTATTCTTCGCAAAATGTGGCAGTGCGTGAATAAAATTCAGAATGTTTGAGGATAGCGGTTGGGCAATTCCAAGAGCCGAAAGTTCCATAAAAATATTGACAACCTGCTCACCATCAGGGAAAGCAGCGATACGATCGATATACTGATCGGCAAAAAGCGGATAGCCTTCCCAACTGCTATCATTGAAGCGAAGGCTTATATCGTCGCTCAATGCAATATCGCGGAGCAGCAGTTTAAGCTTAGGAGCCAACGCGCAATTGTAAACATAATGGGGCGATTTCCAGCCTAACACGTGTCGTGCACCCTCTGTAAGCATGCCCTTAAAGCCAAGTTGCGCAACCTGTTGGCCAATATCGTCACTGTAAATTAACGATGAATTACGTAGCACGGTAGGCTTCTGACCGAAGTATTCTTCCATTTTCTGGCACTGCATCTTCACATCTGCCGCAAAGCATGCAGGGTCTTTTAGTGCCGAAAGGCCATGAGCGTAAGGCTCAGCCAGGAATTCTACGCAACCGGTTTTGTTTAATTCCTGTAGCTTTTCTATTACTTGAGGCGCATACAATTCGAGCTGTTCCATACCCACTCCCGACAAAGAGAAGGCTACTTTAAAGAATTTTCCGTTCTCCTTAATCATGTCGCCAATAGTTGTTAACGCTGGCATGTACGAGCGTTCAGCTATATCAGTGATGGACCTTTCGTTCTCGTAATCGTCATAATAGTAATGATCGGTTCCGATATCAAAGAAGCGATAGCGCTTCAAATGAACGATTTGATGTATCTCGAAGTACAAACAGATGGTTTTCATATTGTTGAATTGTTAGGAGGTTCTTATGTTTTTCGATTATCTTGATGACGAGCAGCGGTTTACTTCCAATGCATAGTTCTTAGGTAAAGTTCTCTAATCCATGCACCAACTTTCTCCCAAGTAATCTGTGCTACTTCCTTCTGACCTTCTTCTTGCAGAAAACGGAAGAGACTTTCACGATGACAAATGCTATAAATGGCGTCGGCAAGAGCGTGAATATCCCAGTAATCGACTTTGATACAATTATCTAATATCTCGGCGCAACCGCTCTGACGAGAGATAATTGTCGGCGTTCCGCATTGCATTGCCTCCAATGGAGAGATACCGAAAGGCTCACTAACCGAAGGCATTACATACACATCTGAACTCTTTAAACACTCATAAACTTGCTTCCCGCGCATGAAACCAGGGAAGTGAAAGCGGTCAGCGATACCACGTTCAGCGGCAAGATATATCATCTGATCAAGCATATCGCCCGACCCTGCCATGCAAAACCTGACATTATGCGTACGATGAAGCACCATGTTTGCAGCCTCAACAAAATACTCTGGGCCTTTTTGCATGGTAATTCTACCTAAGAAAGTAACGACCTTTTCGCGACCTCGATGATCGGGACGCGGTATAAGTTCGTTCTCTTCACTAAGTGGATACACTGCGTTATGAACGGTAAATACTTTCGATGGGTCTTGATGATATTGATGAATTACGGTATTTCGCGTAAGCTCGCTTACGCACATGATACAGTCTGCTTGGTCCATGCCATCTTTTTCTATGGCATAAACAGTGGGGTTTACATGGCCACGACTACGATCATAGTCGGTAGCGTGCACATGAATACATAAGGGTTTGCCACTCACTTGTTTGGCATGAATACCCGCTGGATATGTAAGCCAATCGTGAGCATGAATAATATCAAACTCCTCTGCACGCGCAACAACACCTGCTATAACCGAATAATTGTTGATTTCCTCATTTAAATTAGTTGGGTAACCACCAGCAAACTCCATACTTCCTATATCATTGACGTTCATATAACGGAAGTCTGAATAAATGTGGTCGCGATAACGATAATACTCGCCCGCTTCCATCAAGTTGCCAAGACGGCCTTTCAAATAATCAGCATTGACATCACGATAAACAATTGGCACGCAATTCATAGCAACAATACGAGCATGGCTGCGGTCTTCATCGCCCCAAGGACGAGGCAAACAAAGCGTAATTTCAATATCGCCCTGCGCATGAAGTCCTTCAGAAATACCAAAATTGGCTGTTGCTAAGCCGCCATAAACATGTGGAGGATACTCCCATCCAAACATCAGAACTTTCATAAGCACCTCTCCTATTGTTTATATTTATAAGTGTCGAGAAAGTCAAGTGAACGTAATATTTCAGCAACGTTCACGGCAAAAGATATAGCCCCCCGACCATAGAAAGGCGGATTGCCATCAAAAAGTTCTGGAAGCGTTCCTAAACAACGATTAAACATTTCGTCCTCATAGCCCATAAGCTGACGCTCTATAAAGCTTAAGCGTGTTCGCTTATACAGTTTTAAGCAAGCTTCCATATAAAAACCACCCAGCCATGGCCACGCTGTTCCTTGATGATAAGCATAATCACGCTGAATCTGTGGCCCTGTATAAATAGGGTTATAGCCGCTACTCTTAGGCGAAAGTGAACGTAATCCCTTTGGCGTTAGCAGCTCACGGGTACAAACATCAAGCACAGCCTTCTTCTGTTCTGACGATAAAGGAGAATAGTCGAAAGCCACAGGGAATATCATATTCGGCCGAACGCTCCAGTCTTGTTCGCCATCACATACATAATCAAAAAGGTAACCGTAAGGCGTAATAAACGTTTGAAGGAAAGCCTCCTTACATTTTTCAGCCATCTTTTCGAAACAATTAGCACGTTTTTCATCTCCTACCTTAGAAGCTAATTGCGCTGCAAACATCAGGTTATTGTACCATAGCGCATTAAATTCCACGATAAAGCCTGTGCGAGGAACCACTGGACGACCGTTCACTGTTGAATTCATCCATGTAACTGCTTTCGTACGGCCATCGGTTTTTAGCAATCCACAATCGTCGAGTTTGAGGTTAGGATGCTTTCCTGCTGTAATATAATCAATGATATCGTACACTAATTTACCATAGCGCGTATTGCAATCGTCACTTCCTACCTTTTTATCATACTGTTGAACACACCATATTGCCCACAACGGAACATCGGGTTGTTCAAGCTCTGCAATCTTAACCGTAAGAGGTTTACCCTCCATAAACTCGCGCAAACCTTTGGCAGCAGTAGCCATTACATACTTAAAGTAGTCGGCTTCCTCTATAGAAAGAGTTAACCCTGGCAATGAAATGAAGGTGTCGCGAGCACGTCCTTTAAACCACGGATAACCAGCAAGAAGATACCTTTCGTTCCCTTTGCCCCGAACATGAAACTGATGAGCAGCATTGACAAGGCAATGGAAGAAGTTGTCGCGTGGCGAACGCTCCTCCACTTCATCGTCAAAAAGCTTCTTCAATGTGCGCACTTTCGACTCGGTTGTCGACGCCGCGAAGATAACACTCTCACCTTTTTTTATTGGTATTTCAAAATAACCGGGTACATAAAGGTCTTCATTCGAAGCATAACCACGTTCTTGTTCCTTTGGATATTCGATACCTCGATACCAGTCGGGTTGAAAAACAAACTGAGCTTTCTTCGAGAACTGCATGTATAAATCGGGGTAACCCGCATACATACACGTACGAATACCGTTGCTTACCTCTTGATAATCACGATTGGCCATGCCGTTTTCGTGCGTGAATTGCCTTACACTTCTAAATGCCAAAAAAGGCCTAAACTGCAAGATTGTTGACGAATGGGCATCGACTAACGTATATCGAATAAGGATTCTATCTTCGTAATGCTGGAAAACAACTTCTTTTTTCAGCACTACTCCACCCACACGATACATCGTGGTAGGCACTTTATCGCAATTGAATACTTGAATATACTTATGGCCTTTAGGACTGAAATTATTACCCTGATATTTGTGAAGACCAAGGTTAAACGCTGCACCATGCTGTATAACTGAGCAGTCGAGCGACGAGAGTAAAACGTGATTCTCGTCATCTAACGTCGGAACAGGAACAACAAGAAGCCCATGATACTTCCGCGTGTTGCAGTCAACAATGGTAGAATATGAATATGCGCCTGAACGGTTAGTTCGTAGAAGCTCTTTCGGCAAGGACTCCTGAAGGTTCGTCATCAGCGCCTTTTCAAATCGAATATAGCTCATAGTTCTTTTTTAGGCTTTAATACTGTTCAACGATTTCAAAACGAAAGCATACAAACAACATTAATATTTGTATAACATTTCTTCCTCAAAGTTAAAGAAAAATTTCATCATCGCAAAAACTTAGGTAAATAATTTAACCTCTTACACTAAATTCATGCAAGAGGTTACAAATTAAAAGAAATCGCCAAAGAAGTATGAAGGCAATAGAATTATTCCATCAATTGCAACACCTCTTTCAGTTTTTCGCTCATCGGAAGCGAAGCGTCTACCCAATGAATAGTAGTACCCCGACGCTCCATACCCCGAAACCACGTCATCTGTCGCTTAGCAAACTGATGAATTGCTATCTCAAGCTGTCGAAACATCTCCTCATACGTCAATTTACCTATAATATATTCGGTAATAAATTTATACTCTAAACCATAATAAATAAGGTCATCAGCAGCTATGCCACTATTAAGAAGCCCCCGCACTTCTTCAACCATTCCCTCGTCCAAACGTTGTTTAAGCCGAGCGGTTATTTTGCGCCGACGTTCGTCGCGTTCAATATTCACACCTATAATTAACGAGTCAATGCCTGGCATTGTGCGCAAAGCAGTGGTGTGTTCTATATTATAGGTCTCAATTTCTATGGCACGAATAGCTCGCTGACACGAGTCAACATCGGTTGTATTATGCATTACCGAGCCTGTCTGTGCCTTTAAATCGGACAGTATCTGCGTCAGTTCTGCCAGCGACTTTCCTTCTAATCGCGCTCTCAGTTCATCATTCTGCGGAACAGGCGACAACGCATACCCTTTCAGGACAGCCTCCAAATAAAGTCCTGTTCCTCCACAAAGAATAGGCCGTTCGTCCCTACTTACAATATCCTGATAGGCTACATGAAAATCGTGTTGGTACTGATAAAGGTTATATTTCGTCCCAGCCTCAGCAATATCTATCAAGTGATAAGGTATCTTTTTGCCGTCAACCACGTAGTCGGCCAAGTCTTTGCCTGTACCAATATCCATGTTACGGTACACCTGACGCGAATCGGCACTGATAATTTCTCCTCCTATCGTGTGGGCTAAACGTGTAGCAAGCGTTGTTTTGCCACTGGCTGTGGGACCCAAAATAGTAACCATTTTCTTCATATCAGCAAAAGTAGGCAATTTATTATAAAAACAAAAAGGTGCGCAATACTTTTGTATCGCGCACCCTCTATTTCGAGATTGAATATCCCGATTACTTATATGGTATTACTTCAGTTCTGCGAAGTACTTAATTGTACGAACCATCTGAGAAGTATAAGAGTTCTCATTGTCGTACCAAGATACCACCTGAACCTGATAAGTATCGTCGTCAATCTTGCTTACCATTGTCTGAGTAGCGTCGAAGAGTGAACCAAAACGCATACCGATGATGTCAGAAGATACGATTTCATCCTCTGTATAGCCGAAGCTTTCATTAGCAGCAGCCTTCATAGCTGCGTTGATACCCTCAACAGTTACGTCTTTACCCTTAACAACAGCTATAAGGATAGTAGTAGAACCTGTTGGAGTAGGAATACGCTGAGCTGAACCAATGAGCTTGCCGTTCAATTCAGGAATAACCAAGCCAATAGCCTTAGCAGCACCTGTTGAGTTAGGAACGATGTTGCAAGCACCTGCACGTGAACGACGGAGATCGCCCTTACGCTGTGGTCCATCAAGAATCATCTGGTCGCCAGTATAAGCGTGAATGGTTGACATGATACCGCTCTGGATAGGAGCATATCCGTTCAAAGCAGCAGCCATAGGAGCCAAACAGTTAGTGGTGCATGATGCAGCTGAGATTACAGTATCAGCAGCTGTCAGAACCTTATGGTTTGTGTTGAATACTACTGTAGGAAGATCGTTGCCAGCAGGAGCTGAGATAACAACCTTCTTTGCGCCAGCCTTGAGGTAAGCAGAAGCTTTTTCCTTAGAAGTATAGAAGCCTGTGCACTCAAGAACAACGTCTACATTGTTTGCAGCCCATGGGCAGTTAGCAGCGTCCATCTCTGCAGAAATCTTTATTTCTTTACCATCAACGATGATAGAATTCTCTGTTGCCTCTACAGTGTGACGGCCTTCACCGAACTTGCCAGCAAAACCACCCTGTGCTGTATCATACTTCAAGAGATGAGCAAGCATCTTAGGGCTTGTCAAGTCGTTGATAGCAACAACTTCATAACCTTCTGCTTCAAACATCTGACGGAAAGCCAGACGACCAATACGGCCAAAGCCGTTAATAGCTACTTTTACCATTTTACTTTAGTTTTTTTATAAGAGTTTATAAAATTAATTCGTTATACTTTTTTCCTTTAATGCCACGCAAAGTTACAAATTATTTTCTAATTTTGCAATTGATACTTATATTAAATTATATAAAAAAGAGGCTACTGTAATATCGACTTGGCAAAACGGCTTTTTTATTACGGTCTCTTTTACGTACAACGATTATTCATTCACAATTAAAAAATTATGGGAAAATTCTTAAACGAGTTCAAAAGTTTCGCTATTAAAGGTAATGCCGTAGACATGGCTGTGGGTGTAATCATTGGTGGTGCTTTCGGTAAGATTGTAAGCAGCATTGTTAATGACCTTATCATGCCTCCTATTGGCTGGTTAATTGGTGGTGTCAACTTCTCTGATCTTAAGTTTACCCTGCCTGCAGAACAGATTGTAGAAGGCGTACAAACACAGGCAGCCACCATTAATTATGGTAACTTTATTCAAACCTTGATTGACTTTATCATCATTGCTTTCTGCGTGTTCCTCATGGTTAAAGGCATTAACAACCTTTCGAAGAAGAAGAAAGCTGAACCCGAGCAGCCTGCTCCTACGCCAGAACCATCTAACGAAGAAAAATTGCTTTCTGAAATTAGAGACTTGCTAAAGCAGAAGTAAGCCTTGCCTGTTTTTCCATATTTTATAAAAGAAAAACAGATAAGTAAGATACATCTTTACACGTAAGAGGATATGCTACTTTAGGTATATCCTCTTATTTTTTTGTGCTGGCTTCCCCGTCCTTCCCTTTTCGTTATTTTATAACAGCAGAAACGCGTGCCGTGTATTATATATTGCTTTAGCCGTTACGCTGAACTCCTCACACAAATGCATTGTAAGGGCTGTTGTATGCCGAACGCAGAACAATGTGTACGGCGACCGTCATACAACCCGTACTACAGCCGCCATACAACATGTACCACGGCCGTCGTACATCGAACATTTCTGCAGAACCTCCGTAACCAAACACAATAAACGAATCGGCCAATAAACCTAATCGGCCTACCACCTTTATATATAAAGTATGCTTTTGAGCAAAAACCCTAAAAAAAGACCTGTTTTTTGCTCAACAGACTACAATTTATTAACACTTCAAAAGAATAAATTCTAACTTTTCTGCTCGAAAAAAGAACAAACAGTTTATAATAAAACCCAGAAAGTTTCGTTTAAATGTTATATTTTCCCTGTGTTAACGTTTGTTTATAGATAAAACACACTATCTTTGCATTATAATTGTTCAAAGATTGTAAAACTTATTAGACTTTTTGATGTTCCTAACATCTTCAGTTAGCAAGCATTGCGAGCATTGTATGGCACATCAAACCAATTTATTTATTAATATTTAAGACAGTATATGAAAAAAGTCTCTTTACTTTTATGTCTGTTGTGTATTGCGCTTTGCCATGCTTATGGGCAAGCCGCTGAAACGTTTCTGATAAACGGAAGCGTTACCGACGAAAACCATGAGCCGCTACCCAGCGTAAGCATTAAGGTTCAAAACACAAACGAACAGACATACACCGATAGCTCGGGAAAGTTTCATTTGCGCGTGGCTAAAAAGCCGTCAACGTTGGTGTTCACCTATATCGGTATGACCACACAATCTGTTACGTGGCAGGGCGAAGCTACTTTAAATGTGGTTTTAAAAGAGGCAGCTGTCGACTTGGCGAATGTGGTGATAACGGGTTATCAGGAAATTGATAAGAGAAAGCTTTCGAGCGCTATTACCACCATCAATATGGAAAACTTGCAAACCTCATCAACCAATGCGTTAGACCAGATGTTGCAGGGAAGAATTGCGGGACTTTCGGTTATCAATCCCAGTTCTACAGTGGGCGTTGCGCCAAAAATACGTATTCGTGGTTCGTCATCTATCACAGGTAATCGCGAACCTGTATGGGTTGTTGACGGAATTATTCTGGACGACCCTGTCTCGGTATCGACAGAAGAACTCAATAATATAGATAATGTGAACTTCGTTGGTAATGCAATTGCAGGCCTTAACCCCGATGACATTGAACGAATTGATATATTAAAGGACGTGAGTGCTACCGCACTTTACGGTGTAAAAGCAGCTAACGGCGTTATCGTTGTGACCACAAAGCGCGGTCGTGGTGAGCGTGCGCAGGTGTCATATCGCGGTAACTTCGGTGTAACACTGCCCCCTACATACGGCATTTTAAACCAAATGAACTCGAAAGAGCGCATAGAAATGTCGGAAGAAATGGTGGCTCGTGGCTTGCAATTCAAAACTTACCAGCCTACCAATATGGCTTACGAGGGTGAGCTTCAGAAACTATGGAACAAGGAAATCGACTATGATACGTTCCGTAGTAATGTGAGAGACCTGAAGCAACTCAACACCGATTGGATGGACTTACTATTCCGTGCAGGCCTCTCTCAGCAGCATTCGGTATCGCTTTCTGGTTCAGGAAAGCGCATGGATTATTATGTTTCGCTAAGCTATCTCGACCAAACGGGTACCAATAAACATGAGAATTTGGACCGTTTAACGGGTATGGCGAAGATTAATGCGCAAATAACCAAGTCGTTAGAAGTAGGTGCAGAGCTGAGCATGAATACGGCAAACTCGCAGTATTCGCACCCATCGATAGCACCATTAGATTATGCTTTCCGTACATCACGTGCTATTCCGGCATATAACAGCGATGGTTCATACTTCTATTATGACAATGAGAAAACACGCTTCGCGTCGCTTCCCTACAACATTCTGAACGAACTGGAAACCACAGGACGTGACATTAAGCAGCAGGCTTTCAGAGCAAACGCACACCTTACATGGCGTCCTTGGGAGTGGCTGAAATGGTACACGCTCGTAGGATACAGCAATAGCACATCGGGAGAAGAGATGTGGGCCGACGAGAGAAGCTTCTACGCATCGCAAAGACGCTTAACACCGTTCGGAACAGATATGAACGGAGTGCAGGATTTTTACGAGTATTCTTCGCTTCCTTTAGGTGGAGAACTAATCTATCAAGATACATCAAGTAAACGCTATACGTTCAGAAACGTAGCCGACTTTAGCAAAAAGTGGGGTGTTCATCACGTATTTGCATCAGCAGGAACAGAACTAACATCGGTTGTGAGCAACAGCCACAAGGGCCGTTCGTTAGGTTATATGCCGTTCAGAGGAAAGAGTTTTGCCGACATTGATTTAACGCTTTATCAGGCTTATGCACGTTCTATACAGCAAAACCCAATGTCAATTATTGACAACACCACCAATACGCTGTCTTATTTCTCGGTACTTACGTACACGTACAATAATAAATATATTGCCAATTTCAATCTTCGTGCTGATGGTTCTAACCGCTTCGGTCAGGACAAGAGCGCACGTTTCTTACCTATTTGGTCAATATCGGGACGTTGGAACGTACACCACGAGAAGTTCGCTGAGAAGTGGGACTGGCTCAATGAGCTTGCCGTTCGTGCATCGTATGGTGTGCAAGGTAACGTGCACCCAAGCCAAACACCTTTCCTTATTGTAAAGCAAGAAAACTATAATAGCACCTTACGCGATTTTGTTTCAACGCTACACCAGTTCCCAAACAACTATCTTAAATGGGAGAAAACAGTGTCATACAACTTCGGTCTCGACTTTTCGATACTCGATGATCGTATATCTGGAACGCTTGATGTGTACCACAAGAAAGGCTATGACCAAGTAGTGCCTGTTGAGATAGCTCCTTCTAACGGTGCCAAAAACGTAGCTTTGAACGAAGGTGACATTGAAAACAAGGGTTGGGAGTTGGCTTTCAACTTCGTGCCTGTACGCACAAAAGACGTAACTTGGAGCGTTTCGGTGAACACAGGACAGAATTTTAACCGCGTGACAAAGGCTGGCGACTCGGAAGCATCGTGGCAGCGTTATGTAAGCGGATCGCTTGTAAAGAACGGATATGCCGTAAACAGCCTTTATGCTTACCGCTTTAAAGGTCTTGACAGTCGGACGGGAGAGCCCATCTTCTATGGCGAACTGGAGAAAGATGAAAACGGTAAAACCATTATCAATAGTCAGCAGGAGGCACTCGATGCTGCCTTTAAGTATATGGGAAAACGTATTCCTGACCTGACAGGTGGCTTCTCATCATCAATCAAATACAAAAATTTCACGTTTAATGCATTGTTTGCATTTGCGCTCGGTAACAAGATATGGCTCAACAATCTTTATAGCGAGAGCGGACAGGCTCTGCCTTTCCCACAGCAAAACATGTCGCGCGAGTTTGTTGACCGTTGGAGACAGCCTGGCGATGAATTGAAAACTAATATTCCCGCACTGTCTGACGAGCCACTGCTTTTCACAGGCGATTACGCACGTAAATATGCTATCGCAGACAACCGTTGGGACATGTATAACAAGAGTGACATCAGAGTGGCATCGGGTAACTTCTTACGCTGTCGCTCGTTAAGCTTGAGATACGACTTCAGTCGTGAGCAACTCGACTTCTTCCACCTAAAGGGAGCCAGCGTGTCGTTTGAAAGCAGCAATTTATTTGTGCTCAAAAGCTCTAAGTTAATAGGTCGTGACCCTGAACAGATTGCTATTTCATCAGGAACTGTTCCTCCACGTCCGGGTTTCTCTTGTCAAATCACATTAAAATTCTAAAGGTAGAGATCGTATGATGACAAATATATTTCGACTTGGCAAAACTGTTTTTGTTGTTGCCTTCTTATCAATGATAACATCTTGCGGTGACTTCCTCGAAGAGAAGTCGCAAGACCTGTTTATCCCCAAAACAGTACAAGATTATAAAGAGTTTGTTGCTGGAGAGATGCTCAATATGGGGCAACATAATGGTGTTGTATTGGCTGAATATTTAGATATTCTGACCGATGACGTGAGCGATAGAGTAAAGCCTCGCCGCAAGGATTCACAAGATAGTCGTGAAAAAATGTGGGGATACTATTCGTGGCAAGCAGAGCCTGAAATCGACTTTAATAACACATTTACAGCCGATCAGCTTTGGGACGTTGCTTACCACCGTATATTAACAGCTAACATTATTCTGAATCGTCTGCCTGAAATCACAGGAGAACAGGCAAAAAAGAACGATTTAGAAGCAGAGGTTCGCTTTATTCGTGCTTGGTCTTACTTTATGTTGGTAAACGTTTATGCTAAGCCTTACGAAGATGCTACACAAGCAAGTACAACAATTGCTGTACCGCTCAATACGGCAACAAGTGTGGAAAACCGTCAGCTTAAACGCGCAACACTCGCTGATATTTACACATTGATTGAAGAAGACTTGACAAAAGCGGTTAGTCTCTTTTCAGAAACGAACATCACTAAGAACATTTATCGTCCAAATCTTAACGCTTCTCTGCTCCTCTTATCGCGTGTAGCACTCTACACAAAGCAATATCAGAAGGCTGCCGATTGGGCAACACAGCTCATTAATAACGGAAGTGTGAAACTCTTTGATTTAAGTAAACAGCCTGTTCGCTCAACGCTACGCTTCTTCGATGAGGAAAATAAGGAAATTCTTTTTACCTTTGGTTCCAGAAACGCATACCGCTTATATGTTTACGTTTCAGCCAGTGGCAGCGAGAAAGGATGCTATGCTGTTAATCCCACGTTGTATTCAATGTTCAACACTAACGACAGACGCAAGAATGCTTTCTTTACATCTGTGACGGGAGGTGGCATTAAACCGTTTAAGTTTTATCAAAATAGTTCTAAGAACATGCTTCCAGGAGCATTACACCTTTCTGAAGCATATCTGAACCGAGCAGAGGCTTATGTGGAGTTGGGACAGGTTGCAAAGGCTGTTGACGACTTAAATACCATAAGAGCTAATCGTATAGCTAACTATACAAACGTATCCATTACAAACGCAGATGATGCAAAGCAAGAAGTTCGTAAAGAGCGCCGAATGGAATTGTGCTTTGAAGGTTTACGATGGTTTGATTTAAGAAGATGGGGTTGTCCTGAACTAAAGCATACATACAATGCGAATAATGGAACATCTCCTGCAATAGAATACACACTTAATCAAGGAGATGAACGCTACACGTTGCCTATACCACGCCGCGAACGTAATTTAAATTCTCACATCATGGAATAGATGAAAGTCTATGACTTTATATAAAAAAGAAAAACTATGAAAGCAAATATTTATACAACACTACTATGTGGTGCAATGCTTATGCTGTGCTTTTCGTGTAGTAATGAGAAAGATATTCATGCAGAATTAGAAGCGCCTGTTTACAACGTAACAGACAATTCGTCTGACCCTGTGCAACATCAGCGATTTCAGTTCTATCAAGATTATCACACTTATCTTATTACAAACCCAGAGGTAAAAGATTATCGTTTTAACTTCCAAACGAAGAATAATATTCTGATGATTGCCCCAACGCAATCGAACGATGTATTATTAGGTGGCGTGGATATGCTTAAAAGCTTATTCCTTGACGTTTATAGCACCGACTTTAAAAAGAAACATCTGCCTTTCTCTATTATTTTAGCAGATAGCATTTTTTATTTAGGGCAAGATGTTGGACGTCCATATTACCATTCGTATGCCAGCCAACGCTTCTTGGCTTTAGGCGGCATTCGTAGAGAAATGGCCACATATTCAGATAGTCTTAAATTGGCAATTAAGGGCGATATTCATTCACGCTATTGGATAGACTTCTTACAAGGCGCGAAGGGTGTGTTCTCAATTCCTGAAGAATTTGAAGAAATCAGTAAGAGTTACTATGGTAAAGGCGTTGATTATATTTCTGATCTTGGTAACGTTACTGGAAGATTGCCTTGGCAAATTGACTATCATCAGTTAGGCTTTATTACTTACAACCATAACACAACCTTTTATGATGAAGCAGAAGGTGCGTGGTGGATTGAAGTGCCTAATGCTGATGTCGACAAGCGTCAATGGGTAGCTTTCTTCTTCAACACGCCGAAAAGCCAGCGTGATGCTTTAATTGCGGCTTATCCAAAGATGAAAGCTAAGTATGATATTCTGAAAGAAGCCTTCTTAAAATGCGAAGGTTTTGACGTTGACCAATTACCATAACAGATCGTAAAGTGATAAAGCTGAATAAGATGATATTTAATCATCAAAAGCTTTATCACTTTACAACATAAACACAAATATAAATGAATCTCACTTTAAAATCTTTTACTCTGCTTTTCTCCTTATTAATATGCACACTTCCAATAACAGGAAAAAGCAAAAAGAAAAACAAAGACGCCGAAAAGACAGAACTCACAACACCGAAAAGTAGCTTCGATACCGCTGTTGGAGGCTACACTGCACATCGGGGAACTATTGACATTTACTCTAAAGCCGACGGCTATCTCTTTGCCATTCCTAAGTCATTATTAGGCAAAGACCTTCTGCTTACGTCGCGCGTGTCAACAACAAGCGACAATTCAAGTACGGTTGCAGGCGAGATGCCTCATTCGCCAGTGCTTATTCAATTTTCTTCTGCGGGCGAACGATTCTACATTCATAAGAAGTCGACAAAGAATATTTGCGACCCCAATTCAACGCTAAAAGCTTCGTTTGATCGCAATTTCACTGCACCCATTTGGAAATCATATAAAATTAAAGCTTCAAACGACAGCGTTATTTTAGTTGATTTATCACCTCTCTTTACAGGAGATGTAAAAGAACTTAACCCTTTTAAGACAGGTGTTCCACAGGCTACAATGTCGGGAAGTCCTATTAGTGACCTTTGCATGATAACAGGTATCAAGACCTTCCCTAAGAATGTTCAAATCAAATCACAACTGGGATATAGTTCTAAAGGCGAGCCATTCACGGTTACCATGACGCGTAACCTCATCGTGTTGCCCGAAATACCCATGCGCCCTCGCTACGCCGACCCACGCATAGGCTACTTTGATGAGAAGAAGGAATACTTTACAGATAAGGAAGATGGCGTTGTACCCGTATCGTATATTAAGCGTTGGAACCTGCAGCCTGCTGACTCAGCGGCCTACGCTCGCGGCGAATTGACCGAGGTAATTAAGCCCATTGTCTTCCATATTGACACCGCAATCCCACGCAAATGGCGTCCATATATTAAAGAAGGTGTGTTGGAATGGAACAAGGCTTTCGAAAAGATTGGATACAAGAATGTGATTCAAGTAAAAGACTATCCTGCCAACGACCCCGAATTTGATCCCGATGATATTCGTTACAATTGCTACAGAATGATCACCACAAACATCGAAAATTCGATGGGACCATCCTGTTCTGACCCCCGAACAGGCGAAATAATACAGGGCGATGTTTTATTTTACTTCAACAGCGTTAAGCTACTTCACAACTGGCGATTTGTACAAACCGCAGCTGTTGACGAAAAGGTGAGAACCCGAATATTTGATGATGAGCTTACTGGAAGCTCGCTTCGTTATGTCGCTACACATGAGATTGGACACACTTTAGGCTTGTTGCACAATTTCCGTGCATCAACAGCCATTCCCGTTGACTCGCTTCGCTCGGCATCGTTTACGCAGAAATATGGCACTACGCCATCTATTATGGATTATGCGCGCTATAATTACGTAACCCAACCCGGTGATAAGAACATCAACTTATTGCCTCCACCGCTGGGTGTGTATGATGCTTACGCTATTGCATGGGGCTATCGTCCTATTCCGTCGGCAGCGACACCTGAAGACGAATTAACCACACTGAACCAGTGGATACGTGAGAAAGAACACGACCCCATGTATCTGTACGGACAGCAATATTTCTTTAATTCTGTTGACCCTACTTGCCAATCGGAAGACCTTGGCAACGATGCCGTTAAAGCTGGTGAATACGGAATCAAGAACCTTAAGCTTATTATGAGTAAGCTTCCTCAATGGTGCGTCGACCCAAATAAAGATTATAAGCGTCTGCAAGATGCGTATACCGAAGTGGTTGAGCAGCTTAAGCGCTACGTTTACCACGCTGTAATGTACGTGGGAAGCATTTATATGGACGACCCCGTTGCTGGCGACGGCCGAACAAACTATCATTTCATCGACCGCAAAACACAGTTAAATGCTCTTCGTTTCGTACTAAAGAACATTGCCGACTTACCTAACTGGCTGCTCAATAAAGAGGTTACCAACAAAACGGGGCTCATTATCTCTGTTCCTGATTTGCAGGCACGTTTCCTCAAGAGTCTGTTTGCTGGTCCTGTTGCTACCGCACTCTCGTTATTCGAACAAATGGAACCCACCAAGGCGCTTACCTATCAAACGCTCATGGACGAAATATACAACTTTGTTTGGGCCAAGAGTTTGAAAGGCGCTACGCCCGATTTCTATGAGCGTCAGCTTCAGGTGGTTTACGTAAGCAGCTTGTTACGTGCGCTATCGGCAAAGCAAGGCAGTCGACTTTCTTCGATGTCCGCACTGAAAGAAGGTTTAAAATCTTTCGACCATAACTCTATATCATGCCACGTAGCTTCGGTAAACCATTACACAGATGAACGCTCAACAGCTTTCTTCGATTTCAATTCGATGGAAGATTTCAGAGCCATCAAAAACCCTGCTAATCAAGTAAAGGCTACCGAGCTGTTTAAATTGCTGGCACGTTTGCGCCTTTCAGCACCTTCAAAAACGCTGAAAGCCCACTATGACGTGCTGTATCGCGAGCTTAAAACGGCTTTGAACGAAAAGTAAAATACCTTTGTTTTATTGATTTTTCGAGTGTAAACTCTCCTCTTTGCCCATGTTAACCATTGCGGTTAACAGACAAAAAGAAATCAATAACTACAAAGAACAATCTATAACGCATGCAGGAACGTTTGTTTCTGCATGCGCTCTTTACCAGCGTTGATGCGCTTAAATTGAAAATAAATTTCTCAAATTTAAAATAAAGTAGCAAATGAAAAAGTCGACTTGGCACAAGCACCACAAATGGTTTGGCCTCATCTTGGGATTTTTTCTTATCATGTTCTCCTTGTCAGGCTTGGTATTAAACCACCCCATGCTGTTTTCAGGGGTTAACGTTAGCCGCGCTATCCTACCCTCCAATTACCAGTACCAACAATGGAACAAAGGCTTATTAAGAGGTAGCATAGCTTGGAACAAACGTGTTCTGCTATATGGAAACAGCGGAATATGGGTGACAGATAGCACCACTTCTTTTTTCGACGATTTTAATAAAGGCTTACCCGAAGGTGCCGATTTTAGGCAAATTCGTGGCATTGTCACCACACCCGCAGGCTCGGTATTGGCTCTGGGTCAATACGAATTATACCAATTACAACCCCACAAAGGTTGGAACAAGCTGCCCCTACCCTGCAATCCCAACGAAAAACTGTGCGATATTACGGCTAAAGGCGACAGTATCATTATTACGAGTCGCTCACATTTATACCTCTCTCTGCCGCCATATAAAAGCTTTACGCAAATAACCCTCCCACCTGCCGCAGGTAATGATGGTAAGGTTTCGCTCTTCCGCACGATATGGCTTTTGCATAGCGGCGAACTTTTTGGTACAATAGGTGTGCTCTTTGTTGACTGTATCGCCCTCGTTCTTATCTTTTTAACCCTTTCGGGCATACTGTATTGGTTTATGCCCCACGTTGTCAAGGGTAAGGGTCAGCGATTAAAACACAAGTTGGGCTCATGGCATAACAGCATCGGAAAACTAACGATCGTCTTCACGCTCTTCCTATGTGTAACAGGCTGGCTGCTGCGCCCACCTGCCCTCATCGCCATTGCATCGGGACAAATACCGCCTATCCCCTTCACCACCCTGCACAGCACCAATGCTTGGCACGACAAGTTGCGCTCAATACGCTACGATAACGAGGCGGCCGACTGGCTACTTTATACGTCAGATGGCTTCTTTTCCATGAACTCTTTACAGGCCAAACCCCATGCCGAACCCGTACAACCGCCCGTTAGCGTAATGGGAATTAACGTTGAAGAAAAGGATAATAACGGCACGTGGCTTATTGGTTCGTTTAGCGGAATGTACAGATGGGACCGTAAAAACAATAGAGTAACCGATTACTATACCAACCTCATGGCACGCCCTGTAGCAGGTATTCCTATTAGCGCAAACGTTATTTCGGGCTATACTAACGATTTTATCGAAGGCCCAACCGTTATTGATTATAACACTGGCACTGATGCACTGCCCATGCCAGCATGGCTGTCTACACTGCCCATGTCGCTGCGCAATGTATGCATCGAGATACATACGGGTCGAATTTACACCTTTATAGGTTTCATGGGTATTTTCTATATTTTCCTCATAGGCATTGCCATTGCGTGGTGTATATGGACTGGTTGGAAGATAAGATACAACAAATAACCTGATATAAAAAATGGAACGATGATAGCCCTACGGCCTCATGGTTCCATTTTTCTTTTCATGAGATAAAACCACAAGTGTTTTACCTCTTCATCATGTAGCTATCATCAGTCCAAAGATAGCCACACAAGATTTATACATTGTTATATAGCTAACGTAGCTTTAACATATTTTGCACTTCTAATATGCGCACATCGTAGCTATAATGTCGGTTTTATTTTAATCTAAGATGCTTCCTTTGGTCACAGCATACTTGCCTGCACCTGTAAACACCAGCACGGCCGAACCCAATAAATACAGCATAGGCAGCTCGATAGCCCAACCTCCTGTAGCTGCGTTAATGGTGAAAATATGGTCTAAATCCGCCATAAGTATCGCTACCGTCATATTGCCAACCATCACCACTGCAGCAGCACGCGTCCATACACCTACAATAATCATGATTGAACCCAGCAATTCTGCAGCCACCGAAAACCAAGCAATGAACGCTGGAAGCCCCATACTGGTGAGCATTCCCTCAATAAAAGCGTAACCGCCCATTACCTTAGCTACACCATGAAACAACATTAAACCACCTATAGTTAAGCGTAGAAGCAACAAACCCAAATCGTTGTTGCGCAAACAATCTTTCTGTAATTCCATTTTTCTTTTCTTTCTTTTAAACGTGATATAATTATAAAATGTCTATTTTCTGTATGTTACAACTCTGCCCTGTCGCCACATTGTCATGACAAAACTGTAACACCTCGCAAAGATAAACATTTATAAGCTACCACGAAAACGATGAAATAAAAAAGTGCGCACGCCATACAAGCAACCCCTTTCTGTCGAAAAGCTGAATGTGTGGTGCCCGCCGTACACGCTGTATGACAGCCGTAGTACACATCATACGTCGGCCGTCGTACGCACGTACTACGGCCGCCATACAACCACCCTTTCAACGTCATCAGTTTACACAAGCCACATCATGCACGAAGCCTTATCAAATAATGGGGCGAGCATACCGTCACAACCCGTTAAAAAATAAAATATAACCGTATGAACTTGCGCATTTCGGAATGAAGGAAACAAAACTCAAAAATATGTCGTAACTTTGCAACTGATATGATTTATCCTACGAATTTTGAGGCCAAAATAGGCTTTGACGAGATACGAACCATGCTCAAGGCGCAATGCTTGTCGCCATTGGGCAAAGGACTTGCCGACGAATTAACATTCAGCACCGACCACAATCAGGTGAACCGATGGCTGGAAGAAATTCGCGAAATGCGACGTATTGGAGAGGAGGAAGATGCGTTACCGCTCACCGATTTCTACGATGTGCGCGAAAGCCTTAAACGCGTGCGCCTTGCAGGAACGTGGTTAGAGGAGAACGAGCTATTCGATTTGAAACGCTCGCTCAAAACAATTGACTCCCTTGTTAAATTCTTTTATCGTGGCGAAGCCCTCAACGACGGTACGGCTTCACGTGGTACAAACCCTACGGATAACAGCGCGACCGATGCCGAAAACGCTGATAACGACGACTTTTCGCTCAAGCGTTGGAACTATCCTGCGCTACACGACCTTGCCGACGGCATTGCAACATTCCCTATTTTGGTGCAGCAAATTGACCAGATTATTGATAAATTTGGACACATGCGCGACACGGCTTCACCCGAATTGGCTCAAATTCGGCGAGAGTTGGCGCGCGTAGAAGGGTCTATTTCGCGCATTCTGGGTGGTATTCTGCGTTCGGCACAGTCCGAAGGTATTGTTGATAAAGACGTTGCGCCCACCATGCGCGATGGCCGATTGGTCATTCCTGTTGCGCCCGCACTGAAACGAAAAATATCGGGTATCGTCCACGATGAGAGTGCGTCAGGACGTACGGTGTTTATCGAACCTACTGAAGTGGTAGAGGCCAACAACAAAATTCGTGAACTGGAAAGCGACGAACGCCACGAAATTATTCGCATTCTGACGAAAATGGCCGAAAGAATAAGGCCGCATGTACGCGAGATGCTCGATAGCTATCAGTTTCTGGCGCAAATTGACCTTGTGCAAGCCAAAGCACAATTGGCCCGACATATGCAGGCATTTGAACCTGAAGCGAAAGCATATCCTTACGTCGACTGGATTCGTGCCATACACCCCCTCTTAGCGCGCACGCTGGAAAAGAAGGGCGAAAAGGTAAAACCGCTTGACATTATGTTGACAGCTGAGAAGCATATTCTGATTATTTCAGGACCTAATGCTGGCGGAAAATCGGTTTGTTTAAAGACAGTTGGCCTGCTGCAATATATGTTACAAACGGGCCTGAGCATACCTGTTGACGGACGGTCTACGTGCGGTGTGTTTAGCGATATCATGATTGACATAGGCGATGAACAAAGTCTTGAGAACGACCTTTCTACCTATTCGTCACACCTTTTGAACATGAAGAATATGATTCGGCAGGCTTCGCCCCAAACGCTTATTTTGATAGACGAGTTTGGTACGGGCACCGAGCCACAGATTGGTGGGGCTATAGCCGAGAGCGTTCTGGGGCAGTTCTGCAAACGTGGTGCTTGGGCGGTGATTACAACACACTATCAAAACCTCAAACATTTTGCCGATTCGCACGACGGTATTGCCAATGGCGCTATGCTTTATGACCGACATGAGATGCGCCCTCTGTTTCAATTGGCCATCGGAAGGCCTGGAAGCTCGTTTGCTATTGAGATAGCACGCAAGACGGGACTGTCTGAAGAGGTGATTCGTGAGGCTGCCGACATTGTGGGGTCTGATTATATTCAGAGCGACAAATATCTGCAGGATATTGTCCGCGACAAACGATACTGGGAACAAAAACGACAAACCATTCATCAGAAAGAGAAAGATTTACAACGTCGTATAGAACAGTATGAAACAGAGGTTACTGACGTAGAGAAAGAGCGTAAGGCCATTCTCGACAAGGCTCGACATGCGGCTGAGGAGCTGCTTCAAGAAAGTAACCGACGCATTGAGAACGCTATTCGCGAAATTCGTAAGCAGCAAGCCGAAAAGGAAGCGACGCGACGTATCAGGGCTGAGCTTGATTCGTTCAAGCAGGAAGTGGAGAACGATAACTGGAAACAAAACGCAAAGGCACGCAAAGGTGCTGGAACGATGAATGAAGAAGACTTTCAGAAGAAGGTGGATCAGATTAAAGCGCGCAAGAAACGTCACGAGGAGCATGTGAAAAACAAGAGCGAACGTGAGCAGAAGGCGGCATCGGCACTGCGTGAAGCTTCAACAAAGCAGGTAAAAAAAGCCGATAGCCCTATAGCGGTTGGCGACTTAGCGCGCATCAAAGGCTTAAAATCAACAGGTACAGTAGAGGCTATTTCGGGAAACATGGCTACGTTGGTGGTAGGCGGTATGCGCACAAAACTGCCGCTCGCACGCTTGGAACATGCTATCAATAAGGATAATACGCAAGGTGAAAACAATGCGCCCAAAACGCGAATGGACGAGATTAAGGAGGGCTTGCAAAGCTTTAAGATGTCGCATATGACGCAAGACACCATTGATAATCATCGTAAAAACTTCCACCAAGACCTTGATATACGAGGGCTTCGTGGTGATGAGGCACTGACAACTGTGCAGCATTTTATTGACGATGCAATACTAATGGGCGTTCCGCGCGTCAGAATCTTACACGGAAAAGGCAATGGAATATTGCGCCAACTGATTAGACAATATCTTGCTGCTGAGCCAGAGGTAACGAGTTATCGCGACGAAAATGTACAATTTGGCGGCGCAGGAATAACCGTTGCCGATTTAGGCTGAAAAATTTGGTTACGTAAAATATTGTTGGTACATTTGCAATATATCGTACTTTGTTAAACAATGCCCACAAGGCAATAAATAAAAGGAGATACGGCTATGGAAGGAATTTTCAGAGATGAGATAGAACAGCGAGAAGTTGATAAGTTTTTTTGCAACGAGATGAAGCGCCAAATTCATCGCTATATCAAAGCGCACGGCTCAATGTTACTCATGCAAAAGTTTGAGGAAAGCCTTGTACAGCTCTCTGTTGCTGACCAAGAGGAGGCCGTTGCACGATATATCGACCGAAACCGTAAGGCGGTAGCGGAGATGGATTGGCGAATGCTCTTGGCGCGAGCAATGGCTAATTATTGCGACTCGTATGGCTATTTCGTTGGCATGGTGGCCGACGAGGCAACGATGAACTTCTATGTTGACCGCATGAAAAGTAAGTATCTGCGCTTTCATAACGTCATCGAGAAGGACGGAAAATATGGTTTAAGCGACTACAAAGGGCACGAAATTCTATCGCCTTCTTACGATTTCATTCGTACTCCCTACTGTTTTGTTGACGACATGTCGATGTTACCTGTTATCGCTGAGAAAGGCGGGAAAATGGGATTAGTGCTACCTGACGGAAACGATACGGAAGTTCTTCCTTTTGAGTACGACAATATTTCGCTGCGAGATGAGGAGCCTTGGTTCGAGCTTACGCAAGGAAAGAAGGTAACTTACTGGCCCAACACAAAGAAATGAAGAAACGAATAGCAGCACTTGCCGCAACTTTCGTGCTGTGGATAGTGCTTTTTGTACTGCAGAAACCAGCATTTCTGTTGATGTATGCTGGCGGATTGACGAATATTTTTCCCGTAATTGCGCATGGCTTACCGCTTGATTTATCAGTGGCTGGCTACATGACCGCCATTCCTGCATTGACTTTAACCATTGGATCTCTGCCCTTTATATGCTTACATGGCGAAAGAGCCGAACGCATTTTTCGATGTATTTTGCTTGCGTGGTCGGCTATTGCATCAACAGTTGTGGCGCTTGCCTTTGTATCAAACTTGGCTCTTTACAGCTACTGGCGCTTTCCATTAGATGCCACTCCTGTCTTTTTCATCACATCATCGCCTGCTGATGCCATGGCAAGCATTGCCTGGTGGCAAGCTCTTTTGGGCGTTGGCGCTACGGTTTTTGTAGCTTTAGGCACGTTCATACTGTTTAAAAAGCTGTATCGTTATTTCGGAAAAGACCTCTTTACAGCACGTCCACACAAAGCCGAATGGCTCATCATGCTACTGCTTACCGCCCTGCTCTTCTTGCCCATACGCGGCGGGGTAACCGTATCGGCAATGAATACGGGAAAAGCTTACTTCTCAGAGAACCAAACATTAAATCATGCAGCCGTCAACCCTGTGCTGTCATTTGTTGAGAATATCGCTCATCAGGAAGACTTTGCACATCAGTATCGGTTCATGAATGACCGCGTAGCGCATGCTACTTTTCAACGATTTTCTCGTGGCACAGCACCGAAAGGAACGCGCCCTATAAGCGTTCTGCGAACAGATTCATTACCTCGTCCCGACATCTATCTGATTATTTTAGAAAGTTTTTCCGACACCCTCACACGAATAAAAGGCGTAACTCCCCATCTCAATAGCCTGAAAAGTGAAGGCCTTTACTTCTCACGTTTCTACGCGAATAGCTACAGAACGGATCGCGGTTTGGTCTCAATCCTCATGGGATATCCCTCTCCTGCCACCGTGAGTTTGATGAAATTCCCACGTAAAACCGCCACAATGCCGTCGCTTGCAGCCCACTTATCGAAAGCCGATTACGACCTAAACTATTATTATGGAGGCGATGCAGACTTCACGAATATGCGCTCATTCCTCATCAATCAGGGCTTAAGAACATTACAGAAGACGCAAATTTCCCCGTCACTGACCGCTTAAGCAAATGGGGTGTGCCTGATCACTTACTCTTTGCAAAGGCTAAAAACGACCTCACCGCGCAAGCAAAAGCAGGATTTCGCGATATCAAGACGCGGCGTCCAGCCTTTACTGTCATTCAGACTTCAAGCTCACACGAACCCTTTGACGTGCCATACCACCGCCTTTCTAACCCTATTCTCAATGCGTTTGCTTACACAGATGCCTGCGTTGGCGATTTTATCAAATACTTAAAAGCCGCTGGACGTTGGAACCAATCGTTGATTATCCTCGTCCCCGACCACCTTGGCGCATGGCCTCGCAATGCTGATAGCTTCAAGTCATGGCGCTTTCACGTACCACTTATTTGGACAGGCGGCGCCATAAAACGCCCTGATGTAGTGCCCGTTTACGGCTCACAGCAAGATATTGCAGCCACATTGCTCGGACAATTGGGCATAAATCATCAGGACATGACGTTCAGCAAAGACCTCTTTTCTGACGCCTTCCACCATTCAGCCTTCTTTATGATGAACGACGGATTTGGCTTAATCGACGACGACAACGAGGTAATTTACGACAATAAACTGCAGCGAGTGCGCATCGACACAGGGCGTTTACGCGGCAAAAATATTAAAAACGGCAAGGCTACAGTGCAGGTTCTGTTCGACGATATTGCAGGTCGATAACCCATTGCAGCCCCATTCTGCTTAAAAAATAAACCACAATGACCCACCTTTTCATGGCCGTCATACAGACGCTTGTCAATTGGGATACACACATTCTGCTGTCGCTGAACAGCCTTCACAGCCTATTCTGGGACAATTTTATGTTTCTTTACAGCGGCCGTACGATATGGATTCCGCTTTATTTAAGCCTTGCCGTGCTACTTTTCAGAGGTTATAACTACAAAATTGCGTTGCTTTGTATTATATCCTGCCTACTATTGGTTTGCTTTAATGACCAATTAACCTCAACTTTTATTCGCCCATTTGTAGGCCGTTTGCGCCCAAGCAATTTGGAAAATCCTATATCTCATCTCGTCCATGTGGTGAATGACTATCGCGGTGGCCATTACGGCTTCCCCTCTGCACACGCTTCTAACTGTTGGGGCGTGGCCTTTTTCCTAATGTATTGCTTACGAAGGAGAACCATTTCGCTGACAATGGGCCTTTGGGCTACGCTTACCGTATATTCACGAATGTACCTTGGCGTTCATTATTTTGGCGATATTTTCGTTGGAACTTTGTTAGGATTGGCGAGTGCTTCAGCACTTTACTACGCACTTTGCTGGTGGAAACCCGACATGATGACGCAACTGCGAACCCCTCCCGTCAACGAAAAGCGCCAACTCACATGGCTTCCACCCACCGTTTATACAGCCATAGTTGTTATACTCCTCGTTGTTTCCCTTATTTCTTGATAGGCATGCAGCTTGAACCCATTGCCCATTTTCGTTCGCCGTTTACCTCAAAATTCGGAATCCCCAAGCAAAGCGGACTCGTCGAAGAGCTTGAAGGGAGCATCATTTTTGAGCCAAAATATCGAAACCCCGACGCATTAAGAGGTATTGACGGCTTCGATTTCCTATGGCTTATTTGGGGATTTTCGGCCAATAAACACGCGGCAACTAGCCCTGTTGTAAGGCCGCCCGTATTAGGAGGCAACCAACGAGTAGGCGTTTTTGCTACGCGTTCGCCATTTCGTCCTAACCCACTCGGACTGTCGTCTGTACGATTGAAAGACGTCGTTTGGGAAAGCACGCAAGGCCCGATAATCCATGTCACAGGCGCCGACTTAATGGACGGCACCCCTATTTACGACATCAAGCCCTACGTTACCTATGCCGACTGCCACGCAGAAGCCCGCTCGGGTTTTGTCGATAGCCACCCCGTGCAACGTCTTAAAGTGAATATCCCCGAAGGTTGGCGTCAGCTTCTCGGCCAAACAAAGTTTGAAGCGTTGCGAAAGGTACTCGAACTCGACCCTCGTCCCCATTATCATGTCGATGACCAAAAGCTATATGGCATGCCCTTTGAGGGCTTCGATATCCATTTTCGCGTGCAAAATGGCACTGCCTTTGTTGAGCCATGTCCCAACAGAAAACCACAAAAGCCGTCAAAATTATAATACAAAAAAACTTGCTCTTTTTTAAAAAGAAAAAGGGAGTTGCATCATAACTTCTTCCATTTTCAGGCTCAAGTACTTTGAAAAACGCAATAAAAACTTGATATTATAGCTTGAATTGAACAATAAAAGAACAACTACTGAACAAGTTCAAGACAACTGCAGAGCAAGTTCAACACCATAATTGCAAATATGATAGCGCAGACTGGCATTCTTTTTCCGTTACAAGAGAAAGTTCAATACCTCACAAACAGCTATTGTAACACGCTGTAAACCCAACCTCTTTTATATTATTCTATCTTTGCTTTCTAATATTTTACACGACAAAAACGGCCATTCTGTGAAACAATAATAAAACAAAGCTGAAATCGTTTTTGAATAATAATCAGCGTATGACGACCGCCATACAATTTGTTCTACGGTCGCCGTACAAACCGTACTACGGCCGTCATACGCTCGTGCGACGGCCGCCAACACTCCAGCCTTACAACATAAACCAAAAACCATTAACAATAAATCGTTACGCAAATACGCTATAACCTCTGAAACACAACGGTTTAGAAATATGTAGAAGTCAGCAAAACCCACTTATACTTAAAAAATCATAACGTGGTTAAAATACAAACCGTTTATGTTAATTTCGGCACTCGTTTGCAATTATTTCAACAATATATACGTTTTTTTTCATCAAAAATAAATAACTTTGCACCCGAAAAGAGAGCGGAGTCTATTTTATCAGATTAGAGATTAGGAGTTATTACTCCATCAAGTTACTCAAAAGATAATTACAGATACCATGCTCCCGAGGCTGCCTTTCAAGCGCTTCGGTAGTATATTTTGCCCTCTTTTTTCAGAGGTAGATGAAATAATAGAGCATTAGAGATGAAGAAAAAGAAACAATATCAAAGTCCTTTCATAATGGCTATCAGCGTAGAAATGCAAGGGCTTGTTATGATAAATTCATTACATAGTAGCCAGCACGAAGGATTTACAGAGAGCACTAATCCTCCTCCCGTTATTGATGATGGAACGGATGACGATTCGCCATGGTAAATATCTTGACGAAATGAGCGCATAAAAAGTGTGTAAAACACAGAAAAACTGAGCAACCACGCTCAATCATCACTATAATTTTACTTATTGGTTGCTTTTACAATAAGAATACTTAACTCGTAAAGCAGCCAGATAGGAAGCGATACTATGGCAAGCGTAAAGGCGTCGCCAGTGGGCGTAATAATAGCCGCGATAATGACTATAATTACTAAGGCCTGGCGCCAATAACGCTGCATCCATTCGGCTTTCAACAAACCGAAAAGCGCTAATAGCCAACTGATGATTGGAATTTCGAATAAAATGCCGAACATAATACTCATCATCATCAGCGTATCGATATACGATTGCAACGAAAGCATGTTGTGAACGCTCTCACTTACTTGGTAAGTGCCCAAGAAACGCACAGTTAACGGGAAAATAACAAAATAGTTAACCAGCAATCCTAACACAAACATCACATACCCTCCCAGCACTACACGCACAGCGTAATGTTTTTCGCGGCGATATAAAGCTGGCGCAATGAAGCGGTAAAGAACGTATAAAACATAGGGGGAAGCGATGAGAAAACCGAACGAAAACGCTGTTTTGACGTGTATCATAAACTGTTCGGTAAGTCCGATATTCACCAAATTAATATGAAATGGCGCCGAATGAAACTGTTTATAACTTACAAAACTATATTTGCTGGGGGCCAAAACAATGCTGAAAAGCGTTTCCTTGAAGTTGAAAGCAGCAAGTCCACACACCACAGTAACGACAATAATGCGCACCAAACAGCTGCGCAACACGTCAACATGTCCCCAGAACGTTAAATCGTCATCGTGCATCAGATGATGGATAAGTTCAGTTTTTCTGAAGCCACTACAGGATTAAGCCTCCTTCGTAGTGTCGGTTTCGGTTGTTTTTTCTTCAGTAGTCGTAGCTTGAGGTGCGCTATCCGACTGTGATTTTTTGGCAGGAGCGTCGGTATCTAAGTTCGCTTTCACCTCGTTCATACCCTCTTTAAAGCTCCTCACGCCTTGCCCAAGACCTTTCATTAATTCAGGAATCTTCTTTCCACCAAAAAGCAGAAGGATAACAAGAACGATGATAATTAGCTCGGTTGTGCTCAATCCAAACATAATAAATGCGCGTTTTAAAAGTAAAATTCTTTAATTTATACTTGCAAAGATAACGAAAAAAACTATATATTATAGCCGTAGTAACCTAAAAAAACACAAACAAAATGTCTGCCTACACGCTGTTCTTTAATACCCATCACATACCTTTCAATCGTTCTAAACAGGGTAAATACACAAAGCTAATAGCGTAGGGTATCACACAAAACCCTATTTTTGTGCAGCTCTGACAGAATAAAATAACATCGACAACGATATTTTGGCCCACATTTTGCAGTGTTATTTTTAAAATATAACTTTGTAAAAATAGTCTGACAGGCTTTATATTAAGGAAAGAGATTGACGTATGGGAGCAAACATAAGGAAAAACGGACAAACACGTGTCGTCATTGTGGGTGGTGGAATAGGCGGACTAAAGCTCGCCATGAGCCTACGACATACCGATTATCAAGTAGTATTGGTTGATAAAAATAATTACAATCAGTTTCCACCTCTTATTTATCAGGTAGCTTCTGCTGGCCTCGAGCCGAGCAATATAGCCTTTCCTTTCAGACGCATATTTCAAGGATGGAAAAACTTTTTCTTCCGTATGGCTGAAGTAAAAGCTATTGACGAGAAAGAGAAGGCTATTGAAACTACTGTCGGTGCCATTCATTACGACTATCTTATATTGGCTGCTGGCGCAACCACTAACTTCTTTGGCAATAAAAATATTGAACAAAACACGTTGCCTATGAAGACTGTTACCGAAGCCATGACGCTACGAAATACCATTCTTAGCACGCTCGAGAAAGCCGAAACAGAGGATAATCCAGAGAAATTACAAGCATTAATGAACTTTGTTATCGTAGGTGGCGGCCCATCAGGAGTGGAGATTGCAGGAGCACTTGCCGATATGAAGAAATATGTTTTACCACGCGATTATCACGACCTTCTTGAACGTATACATATCTATTTACTCAATGCCAGCGACCGTTTGCTTCAAACCATGAATCCCAAATTGTCACAAAGAGCAGAAGCCGACTTACGTAAGATGAACGTTCACGTACGTAATAACTGGATTGTTACTGATTATCAAGACGGTGTTGTGAGCGTAAAAAATGGTGAAAATATAGCTTCAGAAACCGTAATTTGGGTGAGCGGAATCAAAGCAAACGTCATAAACGGTGTGCCACAAGAGGCTATTGGCCACAACGGACGTATCAAATGCGATCAATTTAACAGGGTAAAGGGAATGCGAAATGTATTCTGTATTGGTGATCAAAGCATTATAGAGGGCGACAAAAATTATCCTTTAGGGCATCCCCAAGTGGCGCAAGTTGCTATACAACAAGCCGTAAACGTTGCACAAAACATACAGCGTTGCGAGACGAAAGAAGATGAAAAACCGTTTAGTTATAACAATTTAGGAACGATGGCTACTATTGGAAGGAAACGTGCTGTAGCCGAAATCAGCAGATTTAAATTCGGTGGTTTTGCAGCGTGGATATTGTGGTTAGTAGTACATTTGCGCTCTATTCTTGGTATTAAAAACAAACTTAACGTATTCTTAAACTGGGTTTGGGGATACATTAATTACAAACAGAACTTGCGTTTAATACTTCGCCCCGATGAAAAAATGCAGAAAAAAGATAACACCTTATCTTAAAAACATTTACTTTTATAACGTTTTTGAAATGCATCATAAAAGCAAATAGCCGATAAAAACATAATAACAGCCCACCTCCAAAATCAATTTGGTTGTGGGCTGCCGTCCTTACGAATAGTAAAGACCTTTCTACCTCAGAACTATGAACTACGCTATTGAAGACTTTTTACATAGTTGAAGTATGCTTGTCTCAGCTTTCCGGCTTCCCTTCCATAGGGTCCTGTGGGGCACATATTTTTGTAATACTGGAACGATACGGCCTTACTCACCTTGTCAACACCCAATTCTAACGTAAGCTGTTGCTTGATTCGCTCAATCGATGCTGGCAATTCCGAGACGGTAAATGTCTCAAGATCGGTCCAGAATTCGCCCTGATAAGCTGTGTTTTCTGTATAAAGTCCTTTAGCCGCTGCTTTGTAATAATCGGCTAATTTAATCATTTTCACGTGACCAACACCCACACCATCTTGCAACATAATGACCTGAAGATTGGCTTTTGACAGCTCAGCCATGAAGTGTTGAAGCTGTTGAGGCGACGTTAAATCGCTATTCCAGAAAGCTGCTATCGACACAGGTTTATTATTAATCTGGTGTAGTCTGTTTGAAATTTTGTTGACAAACAAATTGCGGAACGACGCCACTTTCTCATCAGTATTATAAGCATTTGGTTCGGGTTCGTGCGGAATATACCAGCCTTTAAATGCAGGGCTATGACCAAACAGCGCATTAACTTGTTCTGCAACGGTGATACACCGCTCTGCATGTAACCTTAGCCAGTTCTCATTCGTTTGATTTTGCCAATAGCTATTATCGAAATAAAGACCAATATACACGTCCATTTGTTTCTGTTCAGCCGCTGCAAGCAGGCGCGCAAGAGCGAATTTCCCTTTGTTTGGCGTAAAAGCGTTATTGCCATCATACCATACTTTATCATTGAAAGCTGCGAATTGTACTATAACTGTATTCAAGCCTATCTGCTTCATTTCATCAAGCAGATTATCCCATTGTGACTGCTCCCAATTATCTTTATCAAAGAATTCAACAAAAGTACCAGTTAATACCATACGCTTATTCACCTTACCTTTTTCGGGTTCTTTGGGTTTAGGCGTGGGGTCATCACCGCCACAGCTGCACATAAGCAGCGGAAAAAAGAGTGCAATAAATAAAAAATACTTTTTCATCATTCTTAATTTGTAAATTGAATAAAAAGATTAGCAAGCAGGACGGTGACGGGAGGAAGAAAGCGCCTGGGGCAGAACCTGCCCTCCGTACGCTTTCAACCTCAGCCGTCTTTTTACACCATATGCCACATTTTTAAAGGTTTGGTGCCGTCTTTATGCTTACATTTGAAGCTCATCTGCCTGTCAACATCAAATTCTGACGCCAACACACATTCGACTTGACTCTGCCAAAGCACAAGCTCATCGTCTGCAAGCTTCATCATTCTATACACGTCTGTTGCCGCTTTTGCAGCTACAGAATAGCTTATATTATGGTCAAAATTGAACGCATCTTTAATGATTCGCACCTCTCTACTGTGTCCCCACATATAAATAGGTATCATAGCAAATACGAACAGCATCAAAAAACGAATGCCTTTCAGTTTCATGACTATTTCTTTTTTGTGATAGATTAAATCTGATTCAAATATATAAAAAATGAAGTAAAATTGGCGAGTTTATTATATTTTTCTTTACACTTTAACTATTTTTTACCTGACGCTGCATAAAAATGCTAACGATTTTTCTATAAACTTTATTTTATTCCTTTATTATACAAAACATATTTGTGCAAGAAACAGAAGCTATGTTTTTTGAAAATTGCTTATGAGTGCTTTTTCGCATGCAAATATAATCTACTTGTTTTTACCCATATTTTTTATAATAACAACGTGAAAATAATTTGACAACACCTCTCTCCTGCTGCGCTTATTTCAAATCATTTGTCGGATAGTTATGAAAAGACGAAAAATAAGGCCTTTACAGAACTTATTTATAATCAACAACTTAACTCTAATTACACAAATTTCCTATTTCCCACACCTATTTATCTTCTTGCGATTACGGCACAATCGTGTTGCGTTTACGTCGTAAACGCGTAGTATTTATTGCGTAAACGCACGCTGATTACAGCGTAAACGCATGCCCTTTACGATGTAATCGCACCTCTTTCACCCTCAAAAAGTATCATTCTCACATGATAACCCACCCCAAAACACGACACACACCCTTCTTAGCGCTCTCTATTTCACCCTGTTTCAAACACCTAAAAAATTCAGAATTAAATTGACAATTTACAAACAGGCCAACAACAACAAAAACAACTAAGAGCAACATGGGGAAGTAAACATAGCTTTGACAACAGTCGCAGAAAGCGATACAGAGCACCTCTGCACGTGTTAGGTACTACAGATTCTTATTGCTGGGGAAACAGAACCTACAAGAAACAAAAAAATCTCGCTGTGTCAAGCGAGATTAAAGTAGTCGGTAGGGGAATCGAACCCCTATGCCAAGATTGAGAATCTTGTATCCTAACCATTAGATGAACCGACCATTTTCGGAGTTATTCACACTACAACTTTGTTGCGTTGTGCGGAAGCTGGGGGATTCGAACCCCCGGTACGCGGAAAGCGCACGGCAGTTTAGCAAACTGCTGGTTTCAGCCACTCACCCAAACTTCCTTTTCCGTTGGTTTCGTAAACCTACAGCATCCTTTTGAAATGCGAATGCAAAGATATATAGATTATTTTGTTTCACCAAACTTTTATATAGGTTTTTTGTGTCTTTCTTGCGTTTTTAGACAAGAGAACAGGGTAAAAGAGACAAACTAAACAAATGAATTTGCAGCGAAAGAGAGGACAGAAAGACAAAAGAAACAGATTGATTTACAGCGGAAGAGAGGACAGAAAGACATAAAGAACAGATTGATTTACAGCGGGAGAGAGGACAGAAAGACATAAAGAACAGATTGATTTACAATAGAAGAGAGGACAGAAAGACATAAAGAACAGATTGATTTACAGCGAAAGAGAGGGCAGAAAGACAAAAAGAATAGATTGATTTACAGCGTAAGAGAGGACAGAAAGACAAAAAGAATAGATTGATTTACAGCGAAAGAGAGGGCAGAAAGACATCATCAATAGATTGGGAACGCTCGTAAATAAAACCTAAGGGAAATAACAAAAGAGTTATAACGGAGCAAAGAAACAGTAGAAAAGGACATCAAAGCACATAAAAATAGGAGTGTCATTTTAATGGCACCCCTACTTTCTTGCATGATAAAACATGCAACTATTTTATATGAGAGTTATTCTTAATCTGTGTAGAACAATTTTAAGATTAGAATAACGAGCAAGCCAAATGGCTGCAAAGCTTCCTCTTATTCGAAATAATATAAGAACTGTGCTTCGCCTTTCAACGCAGGCTTACGCTGGCCTTCAATCTCGATAGTGAAGTCGATGTATGCCCTACAGATACCACGCAGACTTTCGATTTTAGCCAAATTAGCGACCAATCGTATTCTGTTGCCAGTAAGAACAGGCTGTCCAAAGCGCATCTTATCCATGCCATAGTTTACCATCATCTTCAGATTATTCACGCCAACAATCTGATTCCACATGTAAGGAAGCAAAGAAAGCGTCAAATATCCGTGTGCGATGGTGCTCTGATAAGGGCTATCGGTCTTGGCACGCTCTACGTCAACATGAATCCATTGGTGGTCAAGAGTAGCGTCAGCAAAGGCATTAACACGTGGCTGATCAACAGTAAGCCAATCAGAAACACCCAACTGTTTGCCTTCAAAAGAAGCAAATTCTTCGTATGAATTGATGATAGTTCTTTCCATTTTAATTCTATTATTTTGATTTTTACGGCTGCAAATTTAAGCAAAAACCTGCACATAAAGAAAGAAAATGTGTAATTTTGTGCCACGTATGAAGCATATCATCTTCGACTTAGGCAATGTTTTGGTGCAACTTGACACACCAGCGTGCATAGAAGCATTTAAGAAAATAGACATGGAAATGGTCATTCATCGTGCGAATGACGATGCAAAAAGCGTATTAGAACAGTTGGGTTTAGGACTGATTTCGGTAGAAACTTTTTGTCAGAAGGCGCGTGAACTTTCTGGCTCTCAGGCATCTGATGAAGCCATTTGCCATGCAGCAAACGCTATGTTAGTTGAAATTCCTGATGAGAAAAAGCGTCGTTTGCTCGATTTAAGGGTGCGAGGACACCGCGTTTTCCTGCTTAGTAATACCAATTCTATACATTGGGACTACTGCGTAGAACAACTTTTCCCATACAAGAATTATGGTGTGGCCGACTATTTCGAGCGTATATTCCTCTCACAAGAGATGCATTTGCAGAAGCCCGATGCAGAAATTTTCAACGAAGTATTGCGCCAAACAGGTATTCGTGCAGAAGATTCTATTTTTATTGACGACCTTCCCGAAAACTGCGAAGCCGCAAGAGGAGTGGGCATACAAGCCTTCCAAAATACCAATTTCGATGATTGGGAGCTGTTTTTAGACCGAAATCTGTAAATAAAAACATAAAGATCGAAAGTTTTACACCTTATTATATTAGAAGCCTTATTTGATGAACGATGGACTTCTACCCCACTATCGACACACTTTTATCTCATTAAAAAACGCTAATAAAGCCCACTTCTGTCGCTCGTGGTGTAGATTTTTTGTAATTTCGCTTTCGTTTTACAAAACCACTATGCTCAATTTGAATACTCGCTTCAGCGCTCAAACGCTGCAAAAAACATATCCGTTTATTTTCGCCTTCATCGTAGCCATTACCTCTGTAGCCTGCGGAGGCAAGAAAGAAACGTCGAACAAAAACGTTGTTGCCACAAAAAAATCGTTATCAGTTGATACGTTATTAAGGCAGCGTTTAAGCAAATTTGCTTCGGCTCGCCGCCCCCAAGGCAACTTCGGACTTTATGTTTACGATCTTAGTGCCGACAAACTGGTATTTGCCGACCATGAGAATCTCTCACAGCCTATTGCGTCAAACACCAAGCTTCTGTCAGGTGTGGCAGCCCTTCATAAGCTGGGAACTCGATACAAATATACCACATCGCTTTATACGCGTGGTGATATCAAAGGCAATTTGCTGCATGGCGACGTCATCTTCAAAGCCTCACTCGACCCCCTTTTGCAGCCAGAGGACCTCACTATGTTCGCTAAAACACTGCGCCGAAAAGGCATAACAAAGTTTGACGGCAGACTTATCTTCGACCTTGTACTACACGAAAAGGTGAAGGCTGAAGAACATTGGTACCCTTGGGACTTAGCATTCTCACACTATGGCTTATTATATAAAGGAGAAGATAAGGTGCAAAAGGCCCTAAAACAAGCTTTCAAGACACAGGGAATAGCCGTAGCCGACAGTCAGATTGTGAGCGGAAAAATACCACGTGGCGCCCATTGTATCTTCCGTTTCTATCGTTCCATTGACCGCGTTACACGACGTATGTGGAAAAATAGTAGCAATACGCAAGCCACATCATTGCTTTACACACTTGGCCATGCTGTGCAACCGTCAAATCCTGACCTTGCAACCGCTGGCACAAACTACTTACGCGAGTTCCTCCGTACCGACTTAGGCCAACGTGATACCTCGCTTGTGATACACGATGGCTGCGGTCTTTGTACACAGAATCGCCTGTCGCCAAAGGCACTTGGAGCCATACTGATCTATGGCTATCAGCATAAAGACATCTACAAACAGCTGATGGAGAACCTTAGTATTTCAGGCGTCGACGGCACTTTATATAATTTAGTGAGCGACCCACGCGTGCGAGGACGTATCCATGGCAAAACAGGCACACTCTCACACCCCTACGGAATTAGTTCGCTTGCGGGCTATTGTCGAGGTGCTGATGGTCATGAGTTGGCATTTGTATTGCTCAATAGTGAGATGTCGGTGCTTGATGCGCACGTGCTTCAGCGCAATTTGTGCAAGGCACTTATTGGTAATTAACACGTTTTTGCGATGCCTTTTTCGCTTTTCAAGGCTAATTTTAAGAGCGATTTATACCGAAAAAAAATGGCATTTTATATTCTATAAATATATTCATTATGCGTAACGAGAAACCTCGTTACGCATATTTTACTGTGTCAGTATATACAGCAAACTTAACCTTTATGTAAAGCACGCTAAACACCTTTATAGTATAAAGCTGACCCATTCGCGCAATAAACTACCCTATTTCGCACCAAACACCGAAAAATTATGTACTTTTTATTGCGCGGTTCTTAAATTTTCTATATTTTTGCCAATAGTTAATATAGAAAGAGAGAACTGCTAAGGCTGCCTCTCTGCGGTCTTGACAAAAGACTGCATGAATTGTTTTTAGGGCTCTTTTAATTTATCTTTTAGAATAAAATCAAAAATGGGACGTGTTTTTGACAAACTGTTGAACTGGTATTTCAGTAAAAACTCACTGCCCTATTGGTGCGTATTGCTCGCCGATAGTGCAATTTGTTACATCTCGGGTATTATTGTTTTCTGGTTCTATTACCGTGGAGCCGTTACGCTTGGTAATATAGGTTTGCTCTCGAAAACGATTGCCATTTACATGGTTTTCAACCTTATTGGCTTTAGGGTATTTCGTACTTACAGCGGAATTCTACGCTACTCGTCGTTCGTCGACCTGCAACGCGTGGCCCTTGCACAGCTTCTTAGCTGCGCCATTGCCGAAGTGGTACATTACATTATCTTCCAAGTCCCCATGCAATTTGTGCGCCTTCAGGGCAGGCAAATTCTGTTAATGTACATTCTTGCCACCATTTTAATGTGGACAATGCGTGTACTTGTGAAGGCACTTTATGACATTTCACTCAACACTATCAACCGCAAGGGTGCCCTTGTATATGGTATTCAGGAAGGCGGTGTGGCTATTGCAAAGAACATGCGTTCCGATAGGTCATGGAGATATATTTTCGAAGGTTTCATCTCACCTGAACCATTGACGAGCCGACACACCTTAATGGGTAAGAAAGTGTACAATCCTGATGCCAACATTGTGCAAACAATCACCGAAAAAGGTATCAAGGCTGTTGTAGTTTCACCGTTACAACGCGAAAAGTTCCGTAAAGATACCGAGCTGCAAGAAATGCTTATCGACAACGGTGTACAGATTTATATGATGCCCGACCTTCAAGAATGGAAGACCGACGGCAACCTAACGGTGAACAATTTTAAGGAGATTAACATCGAAGACCTGCTGCCACGAAGCGAAATTAAGGTCGATATGGACGCTATTGGAGAGATGTTAAACGATAGCACCGTGCTTATAACGGGCTCGGCAGGCAGCATAGGTTCTGAAATGGTGCGTCAGATTGCAGTATTCAGACCTCGCAAAATGATTCTTATTGACTCTGCAGAAACACCGCAACATAACATTCGTTTGATGATGCGTGAGCGCTTTCCAGATGTTGAATGCAACGTTATCGTGGTGAGCATTGTACAGCAAGACCGCATGGAACATATTTTCAGCACAGCGAAACCCGATTATGTCTTCCATGCTGCAGCCTACAAGCATGTGCCTATGATGGAGGATAACCCCAGCGAAGCCATCTATAACAACGTGTTAGGTACAAAGATTATAGCCGACCTTAGCGTGAAACATGGTGTTAAGCGCTTTGTGATGATTTCGACCGATAAGGCTGTAAATCCCACCAACGTGATGGGTTGCTCGAAGCGTTTGTGCGAAATGTATTGCCAGTCGCTGAATAGTCATCAGGAAACCACACAGTTTATCACTACTCGTTTTGGCAATGTACTGGGTAGTAATGGCTCTGTTATTCCTATCTTTGAGAAGCAAATTAAGAGTGGTGGCCCTGTAACCGTAACCGATCCTAATATTATTCGTTTCTTCATGCTTATTCCAGAAGCATGCCGTTTGGTACTTGAGGCAGGAACACATGGCAAGGGCGGTAGTATCATGGTGTTTGATATGGGTAAACCTGTCAAAATAGCTTCACTGGCTCGGCGTATGATTAAGCTCAGCGGTGCGAAAGGTGTGGAGATTAAATACACAGGATTGCGACAGGGCGAAAAGCTTTATGAAGAGCTGTTATCTGATAAAGAGAGTACCCTTCCAAGCGAAAACGAAAAGATTCGTATTGCTAAAGTTGAGCCGAGAGACTATGAAACGGTGGCACGTCAAATCGAAGAGCTGTTTGAAATATCTCACTCTTTCGACAGCATGGCGATTGTAAGCAAGATGAAAGAGATTGTACCCGAATATGCACCTAACAATACTTGTTGGGACGTTCTAAATACAAAGTAAACTCATAACAGAAATTTTGTGCGGCTTGCACAATAAGATAAAAATAAGGTTATCGCTCAAAGGCGGTAACCTTATTTATTTTTGGGAGAACATCTACAACGTTAATGGGACTATAAAACCTCTATCTTTGTTTAACATCACAGCATAACTTATAGGACATTTCTCACTTCTCAAACCATTATTACCCTATATTTTAGACCTTATTTCCCTATATTTTAGACCGAACAACACTATATTTGAGAGAAAACAACTCTATATTTTAGACAGGATGGCACTATATTTTAGAGAGAACAACTCTATTTTTGGGCCATAAGAAACCTATATTTGAAACAGGAATATATCGACCTCATGTGCCCTCCACAGCCTTATAAACAAAAAATCCCACAACCAAAATAACGGTTGTGGGATGTAGAATGTCAATGTTTATCCGAATCTATTTATTTAATGCTAAAATATCGCTGTAATCATTCAGTATACGACGCGCACCGCGATAACGGTTATTATAGTAAGGTTCTGTGCTACTCGACACTGTTACACCCTGCGAACACGATGCGTGTATAAAGTCAAAGCTACCATCTTCTTTCACCTTGCTTACTATTCCAACATGTCCTACGCTTCCCCTACTGTTGCGACCAGCAAAGAAAACAAGGTCACCCGCATGCACTTCTTCACGTTCTACGCTAATGCCTTCGACAGATTGAGTACGCGAACAGCTATTCAAGCGAATGTTCATACTCTTATACACATACGAGGTAAAACCAGAACAATCGAATGCTGACGGGCCTTTGCTGCCACGACGATAAGGTCTTCCCAAATACTGTTCAGCGCGAGCCACAATCTGTTCGCCCGTAACCGAGAACAGAGCCTCAAATTCACTCACCGGCATTTCGACGTTTTTCGGCGATTTTGGTGATGCGGCGTAAGCAGCTGTTGTAAGTAGCGTGGCGAATATAAAGATGATGACTTTCTTCATTTCTGATTTGGTTTTGTTGTATTACAAAAGTACGAAACATATATATACATCGAAAGCCAACAGCGTTTTGTAGGTGTAAACTGCAGAAAAGTAGTGGTAAACGTACGGGTAAAAAGCGTATGTTGACAGAAATTAAACTTGTTTTACATCAATATTATGGCCTTTTTTGAAACTTTTTCAATAAAAACAGGGTCTATCCTGTAACATTTTACAAGATAGACCCTCGTTATTTCACACCTATAGTATAATAAGGTGGCATTGTTATTTTGGAATAATACTATCGAAATTTAATCGAATCGATTATCGTATTGTTTTGAGATGACATGCACTTTGTAACACACTGCCTTTCCGAACTAATCAAGAAAATACCAGCTATCACTTAAGATAGCTGGTACCTTTTGACATAATGCCTTTATATGTTTTTCGAAAATAGCGTATGAAAGCATGAATATCGTACCTTCACTACACTAATATCTATTTAGCTTTCAGCAATTGTATGCAGACGGGCTTTTTGAGACGAATCGTGTTAGGCTGCAATTTCAGTAGACCCGTATTAGCATCGCGATCAAAAATTTGGATACTGTTACCATCACGACACGCACAAAGCAAGAAACGTCCATTAGGTGTAATGGCAAAGTTACGAGGGTGACCATCGGTTAATTGATATCCAACCTTACGCAGTTTACCCGTTTGTGGGTTCACTTTAAAAACAGAAATGCCATCAGCTTTCAGACGATTGCTGGCATAAAGATAGCGTCCATCGGGCGAGAGATGCAAGTCTGCGCCACCACGTCCACCCACACTGTCAGACGCTATTGTTTGTAAACGCGTCAACTTTCCGTCACGATTGCTGAACACTGTCACCGTTCCGCCCAGCTCACTCATCACATAAACATACTTCCAATTGGCCGAATGCTCAATATGACGTGGTGCCGAGCCTGCCTGCAAACGTCCTGCAACACCCTGCGGAACAACCTCAGCGCCTAGCTTTTTATACAGAAGTATCTGGTCAGCACTAAAGTCGGTAGCCAAAATATGGCCGTCAGGCATGAAACGTGCTGTATGAACGTGTGGAACATGCTGCGGTGCTTTGCCGTCTTTAAGCGAGTTACCACGATAAATATAGCGGCATCGCGCCAGACTTCCGTCCTTTAAAATAGGGAAGACACTCATGCTACCACCCGAATAATTCGCCGTTATGGCCATCGAATCAGTAACATCTACAAAGCACGGATCAGCGCCACCTGTGCGGTATTTATTCAGAAACGTCATCTTTCCTGTAGCTGCATCGAAGGCGATAGCGTTGAGCGTAGCATAGATATCTGATGTTTCGCTAACGGCATAAAGCATGCGACCGTCACGCCCAAAGGTTAAATAAGAAGGATTTATCATCGATAACGAGTCGAGAAACGTCGCTGTTCCCGTGTTCTGATCGAAGCTTAAACTATAAATTCCCTTGCTACCCGTGTCGGTATATGTGCCTACAACCATTGTCAGCACATCATTTGCACGTGTTGATGTCATTAGTGCAAGACTTAACAAACTGAGTAAAAGTTTTTTCATTCTTATGTAATTTTTCGAGATTTAATGGCTTTTCTTGCGTTGTTGTCCCTGATTCTGCTGACGCTTACGCATGTCATTCCACATTCTTGCGCCCATCCAAACCAATGCTATAGTAAGGAAAAAGAAAACCGCAATAAGGATATATAGCTCTGATTTCTCCATAGAAATTAAGTTTTATGTGTACAAATCAAATTGTCTGAGCGCAATTCCACACAACAAGACAATCGTTCTCTTATTGTATAACGGCTTATGTTCGTATTTTATTGGATAAGAACCTATATAAATTTATATAAAAATCTTTTAGCCACACTATGCTTTTTCGTATATTTGCGCTGAACAAATCCATAAAGCTTATGAAAAGTTTTGATCCCAAACCTTGGCTATTGCCACAACCCGTATTAATTCTTGGCACATTCGACGCTGAAGGAAAGCCCAACGCTATGAACGCAGCGTGGGCAGGAATGTGGAATATGACACAAATTATTATTTCACTGGGCAACCACCAAACAACCGATAATTTGGAGTTTAATAACGATTTTACCGTAGCCTTTGCTACACAAGAAACGGTGGCTGCTGCCGATTACGTCGGCTTGGTAAGCGGTAGGAACGAGCCCCAAAAGATAGAAAAGTCAGGACTTACGCCCGAAAAGGCACCTACTGTAAATGCTCCTTTGTTCAAGGAATTTCCGATGACGTTCGAGTGTCGTGTCAATAAAATGATGGATAAAAGCAAAACAGGCTGTTATCTTTTGGCTGATATTGTGAATATTCTCGTTGACGAGGCATACCTTTCTGAGAACGGAAAGCCCGACGTTCAGAAGATGGGACTTATTACTTTCGACCCTACCCAACTTTCTTATATCGTTTTAGGCCAACGCGTTGGGAAAGCATACGGCGAAGGAAAGAAGCTAAAATAAACCATAAAGCAACGATAATTCTTCGGCATAATGCCGAAAGCACCATACCGGACGCTACATTTTTATTTTCGCGCAAAAAACAAAAGCGATGGGGCTACCACGTAGCCTCATCGCTTTTATAATGTATCAAACTCTACCTTATTATATATATTAGAGTTCGCGACTTGGTTTCAGTACGTTAGATACCTTCTTATTGAAAGTCTTTTTCAGTTTGTACGTTGCTGTTGCACGAATATCATCAACAGCAGCAGCAGCCTTAATAACGTATGTTCCTGCATCAGCCACCCACTGACTACTTGCTTCATGGAACGAAGCCAAATCATAATCGGCTACCGTGAAGGTCAGTGTTTGCTTCTCACCAGGTTGCAACAGGCGTGTCTTACCGAAAGCCTTCAGTTCAACTACTGGCTTTTCTATTGTGCCTTTTGGCGCAGTAACATACAGCTGTACAACCTCTTTACCTGCTGTGCGGCCTGTATTGGTTACGGTTACCTGTGCTGTAAAGCCCTTACCTGTAGGTTTAACCTTGAGGTCGCGATAGTTAAATGTAGTATAACTTAAACCGTAGCCAAAAGGATATGACACGGGTTTGCCTGCTGTTTCAAAGTAGCGATAGCCCACGTTTATACCCTCTTTGTAAAGGCAAACTTTATCATTGTCCTTAGCTGTAGTGGGGAAGCTCTTGCTCGATGGGTGGTCCATGATGTCGTTTGGCCACGTCATCGGGAGCTTTCCTGAGGGGTTTACCCTACCGGTTACGATATCAGCAACGCAATATCCCACTTCTTCGCCAGGCTGCCAAGCCAATAAAATACCATCGGCAAGATGCTTCCACGAAGCCGTATTTATTACACTTCCCGAGTTGATTACAACAACAACCTTCTTACCTACTTTATGGAAATTATCGCTTACACGCTCAAGTAGCTGTTGCTCATCGGCAGTAAGGTTAAAACCTTTGTCGCCACCCACACTGCGATCCCAGCCTTCGCCAGCCTCGCGTGTGATGGTAAAGATAGCAACATCAGCCAGTTTGGCCTGTTCTTCTACCGCACGATAGTTGAGCGTTATTTCAGGATACTGAATACGTCCTGGGTACCACTCGTATTCTTGCTCACGTTCTGCTTTTTGGCGAACGTCAGAAAACGCAATTGCTTTCTCGTAAATATCTTTCAGATTTGCAGTTGATTCTATTCTGGCTGCTTTGAAACCGTCAATAATATTCACGCAATGGTCAGGATTGACTGTACCTGAACCCCAACCCATACCGAGCGAACGATATGAACCTGCACCAAAGAAGGCTGCTGTTTTTACGTTACGAAGAGGCAGAGTAGCATTGTCGTTTTTCAACAAAACAAGGCCTTCGTTACCGCCCTCACGTGCTACTAGCGCACTCTTTAAAAAGTCAATTTTCCCACTATATTTATAATTGCGGAAAGAAGGAGTCTTTACAATAAACTCAAGAATGCGCTTTACATCTATATCTACATCTTTAATGTTAAGTTTTCCGCTCTTTACACCTTCAACAATATCTTTAATTTGCACGTCCTCACCTGGCTCTAACAAGTCGCTTCCAGCGTATATCTGCTCTGTGGTATTGCGGCGACCAATCCAGTCGGTCATCACAATGCCTTTGAAACCCCAATCAGTTCGCAACACGTCTGTGAGCAATTCGCGACTGGCTTGTGCATAAGGACCGCTCAAACGATTGTAAGAAGACATGACTGTCCATGGGTTAGACTTGTGTATAGCTATCTCAAAATGCTTGAGGTATATTTCGCGCATGGCACGCGTTGGTACAATAGCATCAACCTCTAAACGGTTAGTTTCCTGACTGTTAGCTGCAAAATGCTTCAAGCTTGTGCCTACACCCGCACTCTGAACACCCTGAATATAAGCTGCTGCAATGTTGCCAGCGAGGACAGGGTCTTCTGAAAGATATTCGAAGTTACGACCACACAGTGGGTTACGATGAATGTTTGCACCTGGTGCTAACAACACGTCCACACCCATTTCACGTGTTTCTATACCCATCACCGCACAAGCATCGTGTACTAATGACGTATTCCACGTTGCAGCAAGACATGAGCCTATAGGAAAGGCTGTGGTGTAAAAGGTTTTATCGGTGCCCTTACGCGTCCAATCGATACGCAATCCAGCAGGGCCGTCGCTGAGGATAACCTGTGGAATTCCAAGGCGAGGGATAGCGCGTGTACCGCCTGCAGCACCAGGAACACGGTCCTGAGGACCACCCACTAACAGAGTTGCCTTCTCGTCTAAAGTCATGGCTTTAACAATGGCATCGATGTTATTTGCGCTCAATTTTAGGCTCTGCGCATGCAGAGGTGCTGCTATCATAGGAAGGGCAAGCAGCAAACCCTTGAATAGGTTTTTAGTTTTCATTATTTGAAAGTATAGTTATAGATCTGACTTCAAAGTTAAACATAAAATATGACATGCACATAGGTTTTTACAAAAACTATAGTGTACACTCACAAAAAAACCGCCATTTACGTCAAGAAAATGAACATAAACGGCGGCTTTTGTATATTCTGAAATAACTTTAGCAACGCTATCGAAAAAATTAAACAACGCTCACGAACCCAGAGATGCTACCAAACGGGCATCAATTTCGCCACAAACGCAGAACACGAACTGCGCAACTGTTGTTTTCATTTTTAATAACAAGCCTACTCCTATTTAATAACAACCTTATTCCGACAGCGTAAGTGCAAACGGTGTAGCCTCATGATTCATACGTGCCATGATTTTAACCCCATCGGCCGACGGCTCAAAGGTGAGTTCAACAGGCGTTATCCAGTTGACGTAATGCAGGGTAACGTTCAATCCTTCAGACGTACTGCCATACGAACCACTCACTAAAAACTTACGCCTAATACCATTAAAAACACCCTTTGGCCATATAGGGTAAGCGGGGAAAGCCTGTGTAACGCTTGTGGTCCAACGCTTATACCCCAATAGTATGCGCGTCACGATGCCCTCTTCGTCAGTTACACAGAGGATGTTTTGCCCACCGCGACTCTCTAACGACACCGATTTCCAATGTAAACGATTGGGCGAAAGGGTCCACGTTTGGTTCAAAAGCTTCGCACTAATGCGATTAGAGCCTTCAGCAAAAGGCAGCGTACGATGCGACGCACTGACCAAACGCAGATAAGCTCTTCTGTTAACAGCCAGCGCATTATCCTGTGCAGCAGGAACGAGAAGGTTCCAAAGCAATCCCTGTTCTTTGCTACCGTCGAAGGTAGAACTTTGTGTAAGCACAACCACCATGTCCTTATCAGGAATAACATAGATATGTTGGCCGTAGGCTCCATCGGCTCCTGCCGCGCCCTTTCGAGCGTAAACCCACATTTGATAGCCATAATTGGCCTGCCCTTCAGGTGTTTGTTTCTTCATCATTTCGTCGACCCATTCGGCAGGAATAAGCTGGCGCCCCTTCCACATACCGCGATGAAGCAACAGCAAACCGAACTTAGCCATCGACTCGCTTTGCAGATAGAGCCCCCAACCACCCGTATTATAGCCTTCGGGACTTACCTGCCATTGCACTTCTTGAATAGCAAGGGGTGTGAAAACACGCTGTCGGAGGAAGTCGAGAAGCGTTTGTCCGCTTACTTTTTGCACAATAGCCGAGAGCAGATACGTGCAAATAGAATCGTACTTAAAAAGGCGACCAGGGGTGCTTACAGGCTTAGCCAGATAGTCGCGCACCCATAACGTAGATACCGAACGCATGTTCCAGTCGGGTTCAATGCCTGATGTCATCGTAAGCAAATCGCGTACAGTCATTGCCTTTAGCTCAGCCGAAGGCTCGTCGGGCAAACTTTTCGGAAAGAAAGAAGCCACTTTATCCGTAAGCTTCAGCCTGCCCTCGCCTACTAAAATGCCCACTGCGGCGCTCACAAATGTCTTAGAACAGCTGTAGAGGGTGTGCGAATAGACGTTGCGGAAAGGCTGTGGATACATTTCGGCAACCACTTTATCGTGGCGCAAAATCATCACGTTGTGAATGCTCGTACGAGGAATAACCATCAACGAGTCGAAATAACGAGTAATGGTTTCTGACGGAATGCCACAGGCTTCGGGTGTAGCACGTTCAATCTGACATATCTGAGCCGAAACCGATAAGCCCACTGATAGGGCCAGAATAAGGAAGAAATGTTTCATAATAAGGGTTTAACGCTTTGACCTTACAAAGGTAATAAAAATATCAAAACGCCACAACGTTTATGCGTTTTAGGAAAAATTCCGAAGGTGCGACGTTCGCCATACAATGAGTATGACGGCCGTAGTACAACCTGTTTGGCGGCCGTCAAATGCGCGTACCACGGCCGCCGTACACGCCAATATCGACATGAAGAAAAAAGGAAGTCGACCAAAACGCGGTCGGCTTCCATCAAAAAATGTGTAGCAAAGTTTAGGGTTTAACCTCTTCCTGATACACACGACCGAAGCGGTCAGTAACGCGAATCGTTATGCGGACGTCCTTACGTGTAGGCGTGCAGCGGAAAAGGTGGTCGGTTTTTACAGGGCTAATCCAGTCGTAAACAACCTGCTCTTTGTTTGCGCAAATCTTAGAAGCCATTGGGTCAAAGCCTGTAAACTGCGTCATCTGTCCCATCAGCTTTCCATCTTCCAGCCATTCTACGCGCCAAGCCTCGTCATAATTCCACACGTTAGCCACCACATCAGTGGGGAATTCGGTTGATGCGCCAACAGGATATGTGCGCATCTGGTAGTCGGCATCGCGGCCAAAGCTATGGTAATACCACGTTACGCGGTCGCCATCAACATCATAAACTCCGCAGCCACGGGGCGTTCCGTCCATACAAACATCAGCTTTCCACCATATTCCACATACGGCAGCGGTGTTGTGTTCGAAAAGATTATCGTTGAAAATAATATTCTGGTTCCAATGGGTATGTCCTGAAAGCAAATGGGTTTGGTAAGGCTTCAGCACCTCAAACAGCGCAGCGGCATTGCTAATATACTCCATATCGGCCGTGTTAAAAGCTATCTTCTTGGTAGGGTTCGATGGAATGTGCATAGATACAAACACCAAAGAGCCTTTAGGTACATAGCGAAGGTCTTGCTCTAACCACCTAAACGTGCGCTCATCAATATATCCAATATACTGGTAATCGTGGCCCGTGCAGAAACAATCGTCAAGAATGATGAAGTGGGCCTTGCCACGATTAAACGAATAAGTAACGGGACCAAAATAGCTTTCGAACGTTTTTGTAGAACCTTCAAAGGTACGACTGGGCGGCATTTCCATATCGTGGTTGCCTATTGCGCGGAAAACGGGCATATCTAATGGGGCTATCGTGCGAATATAATCGGGGTAAAGCGTTTGCACATTGCCCACAATATCGCCTAAATCAATAGAGAAAACGTCCATCGTCTTGCGCCAAGGTGCCACCAGTTTCACCATATCGGCCACATCGTTAGTATAGCCTTTGCTCAGGTCTTCGGGCGTAGCAACCTGCACATCAGCCTGTGCGAGGAAGCGAAAATGGTTGCTTGCATGAGGTAACGCACGCAAACGGAAAACGCATCGCTGCACGTTTAGCGCTCTATTCAGCGGTTGATAGAACATCGGAATAGTGCCTTCGCGACACGCTACTTCATAACCCGAAGGCGTAGATAGAAAGACATAGCGCGCGTCGTCGTTGGCTTCAATCTCAAATTGGCCTTTGCTGTTGGTGCTTACACAACGGTAGCCATCGCTCACCACAACACCAGCAATGCCTTTTCCTTCTGAAATCACACTTCCTTTTACCAAAAGATGCTTTGCGCTTACCGTCAGGTTCGCGCAAAGTAATAAAGCTAAAAGGAGAATTAATGGCTTCTTATGTCCAAACATAATCGTAAATTCTGTCCGTTATCTATGCCTATTTTAAAAAGACGTGCTGCAATAACAGGCTGCTCTTGATAGATAAAAATAGCACGGATAACAGTGTTTGTTTTTTAATTTATCGGTTTCAATAGGGCAAAATTAGCATTAAATAGCGCAACTTCCAAAATTATTTTATTAAATTTCGACGATTAATCGATATTTTTATCATATCGATAGCATTTTTCGTATATAGCATAATTGTCGTAAGTTATGTAAACGCACAGAGGCTGAGAAAATTTAGAAAAATGTTGTTTCTTTTTGTACTTCCGAAAATATTTCGTAAATTGCACCCGATTTCTAAAAAATATAGAAACTACCACACACTAATAAACCCAAAACGCTATGTCAAGCAGACGCGACTTTTTAAAAAAGATTACTGCAGCAAGCATTGCAGCCGCAGCAGCACCAATCATCACCAAGGGTGAAAACATACGTATTATCAACGAACCTGCCGCTCCACAAAAACCGCTGAAAGGTGGCGCAGCAGGAAGTCTTATCGTACCTAAAAAGGCAGGATTACCTATTACGGGAACTTTCCTTGACGAAATTTCGCACGATATTCCACATCAGAACTGGGGATTGAAAGAATGGGATCAGGACTTCCGATATATGAAGTCGATAGGTATCGATACGGTGATAGACATTCGCTCTGGTTACAGAAAGTTTATTACATATCCCTCTCCTTATCTGTTGAAAAAAGGCTGTTATATGCCCTCTGTCGACCTTATCGAGATGTTCTGTACGCTGGCTGACAAATATGATATGAAGTTCTACTTCGGACTTTACGACTCAGGCCACTACTGGGATACGGGTGATATGACGCAGGAACTGGAAGATAACAAATATGTTATCGAAGAAGCGTGGCGCATGTATGGCCATCATAAGAGCTTCAAAGGCTGGTATATCAGCACCGAAATAAGCCGTCAGACCAAAGGAGCTATACATACTTTCCATACGATGGGTAAACAATGTAAGGATATTTCAGGCGGACTTCCTGTCTTCATTTCGCCATGGATTGACGGAAAGAAGGCCGTTATGGGCACTGGAAAAATGACAAACGACCAAGCCGTAAGCGTGCAACAGCACGAGCGTGAGTGGAACGAGATATTCGATGGTATACATGATGTAGTAGACTGTTGCGCCTTTCAAGATGGCCATATCGATTATGACGAGTTAGATGCATTCTTTTCTGTCAACAAGAAACTGGCTGATAAGTACGGCATGCAGTGCTGGACGAACGCGGAAACCTTTGACCGTGATATGCCCATTCATTTCTTACCCATTAAGTTTGACAAGCTTCGCATGAAGCTCGAAGCGGCTAAACGCTGCGGCTATGATAAGGCAATTACGTTTGAATTCTCTCATTTCCTCAGCCCACAGTCGGCTTATTTCCAGGCCCATCACCTGTACGACCGTTACTGTGAGTATTTTGACATCAAGCCTGCAACCCGTTAAGCGGGAGGCATGGCGTAATTCTTTTACTTATTTTTCACCATGAATTACCGTCTTGGATACGTATTTTTCTTGGCCCTTGTAGCAGCACTTGGCGGTCTGCTCTTCGGTTACGACACTGCTGTTATATCTGGAACTATTGAGCAAGTGACAGAACAATTCCACCTCAACTCAATCATGCAGGGGTGGTATGTGGGTTGTGCGCTCATCGGTTCGATATTTGGTGTTGCCATTGCGGGCATGCTGAGCGACCGTTTCGGGCGTCGTCCTACTATGCTTGTTTCGGCTGTGATGTTTACAGTGGGCGCAATTGGCTGCGCAATAGCCATGTCACTCACCGAACTTGTGATATATCGCATTGTAGGTGGTATCGGAATTGGCGTTGTTTCTATTGTTGCACCTATTTATATTAGTGAGATTTCGATAACCCGCTACCGCGGACAAATGGTATCGTTGTATCAGCTTGCCGTAACCATTGGTTTCTTGACAGCTTACCTTGTAAACTATTTGTTGCTCACAAACTCGCATACAGCCAACTACGGCACAGGCCTTATGCAAACGCTTTTCGTTACCGAAGTGTGGCGTGCTATGCTTGGAATGGGAGCTTTGCCAGCGCTATTCTTCTTCACTATCATCTTTTTCATACCAGAAAGCCCACGTTGGCTTATTGTGAAACAGAACGAATCGCGCGCTGAACGCATTCTTGCGAAGATTTATACAACGGCTGAAGCTGTTGCGCAACAAGTGTCAGATACACGCTCAACCATCGCAGGCGAGGTAAAAATAGAATGGAAAGCACTACTCAAACCAGGCATTCTGAAGGCTGTTATCATTGGTTCTGCCATTGCCATTTTGGGACAATTTATGGGTGTGAACGCCGTTCTTTACTACGGACCAAGCATATTTAAGGACGCGGGATTTGATGATCCGTTATTCGCTCAGGTGCTTGTGGGATTGGTAAACACGCTGACAACCGTTATCGCGATGTTTATTATTGACCGCGTGGGCCGCAAAAAGCTTATATATTATGGTGTATCAGGCATGATCGTATGTTTGTTGGCTATCGCCTTCTACTTCATGTTCCACGAATCGTTACAGCTATCGTTCATGTTCATGTTGGTATTCTTCCTGCTCTATGTTTTCGCAACGGCTATATCAATCAGCGCAGTTGTGTTCGTATTGCTTTCGGAAATGTATCCTAATAACGTGCGTGGCCTTGCAATGTCTGTGGCTGGACTGGCCTTGTGGATTGGCACATATCTCATCGGTCAGCTCACACCGTGGATGCTTGAAAACCTATCTCCCGCTGGCACTTTTGCGTTATTCGCAGTAATGTGTATACCTTACATGCTCATTATGTGGAAGCTTGTGCCTGAAACGGCAGGCAAATCGCTCGAGGATATTGAGCGCTACTGGACGAAAAATAAATAACGACACCGCACGATGGTGCCGTAAACGATACTATACTATCACCATTTTTTAAGTCGTCTGCCCATGAATTGCTCGCTCGCGTTTGATAAAATCGAGAGCCACGGCATAACATGGGCAGACCTTATTTTTCGTAACGGGGAGCCTTAAGAGCAATTATTCCACGATAAAAACAGCAAAAGGCGCACTTCTTTCCTTTATTATCGATATATCGCTTTGTTTTACAAACTTTTTCGTATCTTTGTCATCAGAAAAACCTAAAAGCCATGACGCATATCTTTAATACCGAAGATGGAAATAAAAATGATGCTTATAAGTTAAGCATTATTGATTATTTCATACAAAATGGAAACGCAACGGTCAACGATTTGGCAAAGTTTACAGGTGTCAGCATGCCCACAGCATCGAAACTTGTGGGCGAACTCTGCGAGGCAGGATATGTAAACGAGTATGGCAAACTGGAAACCGACGAGGGACGTAGGCCCCAATTGTATGGCATAAATCCCTGTTCTGGGTATTTCCTTGGCGTAGATTTTAATCAAGATGTTGTCAATATCGGATTGATAGACTTCACAGGACATCTGGTGGATATGCAGCTCAACAAGCCTTATATCCAGCAAAACACCATGGAAAGCCTTGATGAACTCTGTTCCATTATTACTGATTTCACCAACAATATCGATATTCCGAAGGAGAAAATATTGACACTTAACGTTAATATTTCGGGCCGAGTGAACCCCGACATCGGCTATAGCTACAGCTTATTCAACTTTTCTGAGGTATCGTTAAGCAGCCTTATTGAAGAGAAAACTGGCTTCCAGACCACCATAGATAACGATTCTCGCGCCATGGCTTACGGTGAATATATCGCTGGTTGTGTTAAAGGCGAAAAGAATGTATTGTTTATCAATATCAGCTGGGGGCTGGGAATGGGAATTATTCTGGACGGAAAGGTGCATAAAGGACGCTCTGGTTTCTCGGGCGAAATTGGGCATATCCACACCTTCGACAACGAATTGATATGCCACTGTGGAAAGAAAGGTTGTTTAGAAACAGAAGCTTCAGGAAGCGCTTTCTACCGTATTGTGAAAGAACGCATCAATGCTGGTGAAGCTTCAACAGTGAAAACAAACCGTAATGGCGACTTTACTTTCCAAGATTTAATTGATGCAGTAAACAACGAAGACTCGTTATGTATTGACGTTGTTGACAGTATTGGCCATAAATTAGGCTTGCAAATATCGGCGTTGATTAACATTTTCAATCCTGAACTTGTCATTATTGGTGGAAGCATGGCCGCTACAGGCGTTTACTTGCTGCAAGCAATCAAGTCGGCTGTCATCAAATATTCGCTCAGTTTGGTACATAAAGATACACACATTGTGCTTTCAAAGCTGAAAGATCGCGCTGGTTTGATTGGTGCTTGCATGGTAGCTCGCAAGAACGCGCTGCACGAATAAGCTTACTTCAACAGTATATTCAACAGCCCTCTATCTCACTTTCATAACCCTACCCATTCGAAATCAAAAATAATTATTATCATATAAACCTTTAATTTCATGAACCGTTTACTAACAACTCTCATGTTAATGCTCTCTTGTTTCATTGCACGAGGAGCTGAAAAAGCTGATTATGCACAAGTGATTCCGCAACCACGGAGTGTTAATATGCAAAAGGGCGCTCCGTTCCTATTGCAGTCTTCTACCGTTATTACTTACACCGCAGGTAACGATATGCAGCGCAACGCTACATTCTTAAGCCAGTGGATTAACGAACTTACAGGCGTAAAGCTCGGTGTGCAGGCTACAAAAGGAAAAGCAAAAAGCGTAATAAGCTTAGTAATTGATGCGAAAGCAAAAGACATTAACAACACTGAGGGCTACGCTATCAATATTACCAACAAGGGCATTGTTGTGCGGGGAAAGACCGCTGCTGGCGTTTTCTACGGCTGTCAAACCTTACGTAAGACCATGCCCGCGTTGAAAAACGCCGACGGAACCGCTGTTATTGAGATGCCTGCAGTAGCTATTACTGACGAGCCTCGCTTTGAATACCGCGGTATGCACCTCGATTGCTCACGCCATTTCTACAAGGCAAGCTTCGTAAAACAATACATTGATATGATAGCTTTGCACAATATGAATCGCTTCCACTGGCATTTAACCGACGACCAAGGCTGGCGATTTGCGGTTGATAAGTACCCAAAGCTTGCAACTATAGCTTCACAGCGTAACGGAACCATGCTGGGACGTTGCCCTAATGTCATCGACCACACACCCTATGGTGGCTATTATACCGATGAGGAAATTAAAGATATCATCAAGTATGCTGCCGATCGCTACATCACAATCATTCCTGAAGTAGACATGCCTGGCCACATGATGGCTGTTCTTGCTGCTTATCCCGAGTTGGGTTGTACAGGTGGACCTTACGAAACCGCTATGCGTTGGGGTATTTTTGAGGACATTTTGTGCGCAGGAAATCCTAAATCTTATGAATTCCTGGAAGCTGTTCTCGACAAGGTTTGCGACCTCTTCCCAAGCCGTTACATTCACATTGGAGGCGACGAAGCACCACGCACACGCTGGGAGAAGTGCCCCAAATGTCAGGCAATCATTGCAAAAGAAGGTATCGTTGCAAAAGATGGCCACAGCAAAGAAGCTCTGTTGCAGGGCTATCTTACCCACAAGGTACAGGCTTATCTTGAAGCAAAAGGTCGCCGAATCATTGGTTGGGACGAGCTTTTAGGCTGCGATGTTGATACTACTGCAACCATCATGTCATGGCGTGGTAGCGAACCCGGAGCTAAAGGAGCCAAACTCGGTCACGACGTTATTATGACACCTATGCCCCATTGCTATTTCGACTTCTACCAAACTAAAGAAACTCGCGACGAACCTGTTGCTATTGGCAACTTCCTCGACGTAGCAAAGGTTTATGCTATGCAGCCTGTTGCTGACGGACTTTCACCTGAAGCAGCTAAGCATATCATTGGTGTTCAGGCTAACGTTTGGACAGAATATATTACTTGTCCCGAATATGTCGAGTACATGATATTGCCTCGTATGGCAGCTCTTGCTGAAGTACAGTGGATGCCTGAGAGCCAAAAGAACTTCGATGCCTTTAAGAAGCGCATCACCTCTTTCCGCAGTATCTACGACCACTACGGCTGGAACGTAGCACCACACTTGTGGAAATAAACTGACGAACCTGAAAAAAACATCAGAAATAACACCGATTGTGCAATTTTAAAATTCTGTACAATCATTTACAATACAAAGCGTCTGTTTCTCGAAACAGATGCTTTTTTTATTTCTTATGCTCGTCTATTGTCATTCATTATTATTTTATGGTAACGTCAAATTATTTCTTTACTCGTATCTAATAGTAGATAAAATAAATGTTTTACACCTATTCCATAAAATATACACTGTTATACACCGAATTCGAAAGCCAATTTTCAACCCTCAAAAACTACATTTTTTATCAATAAAACCTACATTTTTTACCTTTGAAATCTGAATTGATATACAACAAAAAATGCAACAAAACGGTGCGATTACGTAAGAATCGCACCGTTTTTTAAACTTCTTTAACTCATAAACACAGTACACTGACCGTTTCTTTAGCAGAAAAGGGTTAACTTTGCAGCATATATAGTTTTTGTAATTATTTTAATTTTTAAAAACAACAAGCGTTATGAAGAAATATGAATGCAACGTATGCGGATGGGTATATGACCCAGAAGTAGGAGATCCCGATAACGGTATTGAACCCGGAACAGCTTTTGAAGACCTTCCCGAAGATTGGACATGTCCTGAGTGTGGCGTCGGAAAAGAGGACTTTAGCCCCGTCGACGAATAACCATTAACGACATATGGCAAAACAAATAACAGAAAAAGTTACATGGGTAGGCAAAATAGACTGGGAGTTAAAACACTTCCATGGCGATGAATTGTCTACCGAATTGGGCTCAAGCTACAACTCATATCTCCTCCGTGACAAGAAGACTGCTCTTATTGACACGGTGTGGGGACCTTATGATAAGGAGTTTGTCAGTCGACTAAAAGAGGTGATCGACCTCAACGAGATTGACTATATTATCATGAACCACAATGAGAACGACCATAGCGGAGCGCTTCCTGCCCTCATGCGTGAGATACCAAACACTCCTATTTACTGCACCAAGAAAGGTGAAGATATTCTAAGAGGTTTGTACCATGAGGAATGGAACTTTGTCAATGTCAAAACAGGCGATACACTTTCGTTAGGCGAAAACACCCTCACTTTTATTGAATGTCCGATGTGCCATTGGCCCGACACCATGGCGACTTATGCTGATAAGGAGCAGATTCTGTTCTCAAACGACGTGTTTGGACAGCATTTCGCTACCGAAAGCATGTACGATGACACGGTGAATCTGAACGATTTGTTCCGCGAGGCTGAAAAATACTATGCCAATATCCTCAATATTTATAACAATATGGTGAGGAAAAAGGTAGAAGAAATTGTAGGTATGAACCTCAGCCTTAAACTGATTTGTCCGTCGCACGGTGCCATTTGGCGCAGTCATATCGACGAAATCATTGCACGTTATCGTCAGTGGGACAACGACTATCAGGAACGACAGATCACGCTTATCTACGATACCATGTGGCAAGCAACACGTTGGATGGCAGAGGCTATGGCCGAAGGTATTCAGCTTTTCGACCCAACCATTAAGGTTCAATTGATGAATGCTTCACACGATGATAAGAATGATATTCTCCTTGAGGTCTTCCGCTCTAAGGCAATACTTGTTGGATCACCAACGGTTAATATGGGAATCACCTATGCTATTGCTGGTATGCTCGAGATGATACACGGTATGCGCTTTAAGAAAAAGCAAGCAGCAGCCTTCGGTAGCATCGGTTGGGGCGGCGGCGGAGAGCGTCGAATTGAAGAACGCCTTCAAGAAGCAGGCTTTGAGCTTGCTGCCGAAGCATTGAAAGTAAAATGGGCACCTGATAGCGAAACTCGCAAACAGTGTATAGAATACGGAAAGGCTTTTGCCGAGAAAGTATTTTAATATCGCTCAAAACATATAAAGTTAAAGGCCAAAAGCATTAAAAAGCTTTTGGCCTTTCTTTTATTCCTCTCAAATCAATCACCAAAAACAATACACACTTCATACGCCATACCGATACGAAAAAATAAATTTCAGCCCTACTTTTCTATATAATGGCGGCTTAATTGATAAACAATACTCATAGAAAAATTACATTAGCAACCAACAAAACCATCTCAGAACCATAAAAACAACTCACCATACAACTATAAAAAACAATAGTTTGCCAGCACTAAACATGAATAGATATGCAACGTTTACGGTGTAATCGACTACCCTTTACGATGTAAACACGCTGCGTTTTCGACGTAATCGAGTTACGTTTACTTTGTAATCAACTTACCGTTACATCGTAATTATTTTTTGATTACAGCGTAATGGCGCACAAAACATACCATTGACAATTTATTGACATTCAACATTTTACAAACTTTTCTTCAGCATTACGCCACAAAGGACTTATGATTTGCCCATAAACGCCGTATCATTACGCTGTAAACACCACTTGTTTACTGCATAAACGGAAAAACAAAGCAAAAATCGGAGAAACAAACCAATTGAAAGGAATAATAGAAAAGAAGAACGTGTGAAAACATAGAAAAAGCAGAAAAAACGCGAGATTCGATAGTAAAAAGTACTATAAAATGCAACAAAAATTGCACAAAATAAATTTCTGTTTTCTTTACAAACAAACAGATTTTTCACGAAAAACATCAAATATTCACCAAAAATCATAAGGAATTTTTACTTTGTTACATTTTGTGACATGCCTAACGATGCAATGTTATATATTGTTGCTTACCTTTTTGAAACTTATTGGCAAAAACTCTTGCACAATTGATACTAATAAATTACCTTTGCACTTGTTCTGAGAGCAGAACATAACAATGAATTTGAAAACAACGCTTAATTACAAAGAAAAGCGTAAAATAACAAAGAATTCAAGCTAAATAAAATTTGTTTACAAATTACAAGGCTTCACAATTCAAATCCATTGATAAAACGATATAAAAAGCACCAACGGCTAAACTAACAACTTTGAGGAAATAAAAGCTCCAAAAGTACATTAAAATCAGGCCAAGCTTGCATATCATGAAGACGAAAAATTACTGAATATATAATAGATTTTTACAACTCTCTCTTTATAGGCGTAATATCTGTCGTGAGACAAGTATTGCGCCTCTTTTTATGTTTAAACGTCAACATCTTCAGTTTTCAAGAACCGTATATTACATCGGTGTTCTTCATATTAATGCAAAAAATAATTGCATATATAAATTATATTATTTATATTTGCAGAGAATGACTAAGCTAGTAGCTTGTTATTCTGCATATTAGATACAAACAAAAGGGATGAAAAGGACAAGAGAGAACATTGATAAACTATCACTTTACGAGCTCCGCAACTTTACAGCCATAGTTTTTAGCGTGCTATTGATAGCAGGCAGCTTATTATCTATCCTTGGTTACGCAATGACAAATATACCCCGATGGTTCAATTTGGCGTTGCTAATATGGACATTGGTATGGTGCAGCTTGGCCTTTTTCCATCGCATTACACTTGCTACCCTATTGTCAGCCTGTATTTTTGGTTTTACGGTAGAGCTTGCATCTGAAGCCCTATACATGGCTATTGAAAATGTAGAAAAGGCACAACTGTATATCACTGCGGACACCACGCAGGCACTAACGTTAATTTTCCTAAGTCTGCTAAGTCTTAATAAACGCTTGATAGTAATTGTAGGCTGTTTCTTTATCTTTTCTTGGACCGCCATTTGCTTAATACTTAAAGAAGCGCTATGGGACGTATATGTTATTAATGCTGTTATTTTCGCAGGCACAACATACTTTGGTTACTTTGCCATTCATCGCATTATTTACGTCTATACCAATTATCACGACCTTACCAACGAACGCGACCTAATGCAGGCTATGCAACACATGGACCGCAATCAAATTAATGCGATTATTAAATTAGGCATGGAAAAGAATCAGACGCCAGAAGAAACACAGCGTCTGCTACACGCAGCTGGAGCCGATGCACAACAAATTATCAACGATAATGTGTCGGCAGTGGTTCGCCAGCAAATGCTAAACGAGCAGCTATTAACCGAGCGACTGCCTGAGCTTACAATGACTGAATTACAAGTTGCCAAAAGCATTCTGATGAAATTACAACTTAGTGAGATGATGAAGGTTACAGGAAAATCGAAAGGAAACATCACCACCATACGCTCTCGTATACGCCACAAACTGGGCGCAAATGCAGGAGAACAACTTTATAACGTACTTTTCCAGCGTGTTTATGGTACTCTTCCGCGCTCAATGAAACTGTAATTAAAACACGGTAAATCTGTATTTCATCATTATAAATACCTAATTCATAGCCGAAATACAACTTTTATTTTCATAAAAACAATCATTTTTTAGCTGCAAAAACATTGTAGCTAAGACACCTTATTATATATAATAGGGAAAAATTGTGGAATTATGCTGTCAGAATCTTGAAATATAAACATATAAACATGGAAATCAAAAGATGCTGAAGCCAAAGTTATGCAAAACACATACAAAAGTCAGATGGCATAACTTTCTAACAAAAACTTTATCGTTGACTACACCATTTAATACTGTTGTTTGAACTCAAACCAACAGATACAAAAGCTTCTAATTGATAATAGCATAAATATTGAAATAAGTTTTACAAATGTTACATATTGTGACATGATACAAAATGTAACGTTACGCAACGTTGCATACATTTATTTTAAGAACATTAAATAAACCATTGAATATAAACATTTTATACGTAACTTTGCAAAGGGTTTTCTTACAGATTGTTTTTAGGAGACATTTTGCATTAAATCTTCAATATACATCAATTATACATTAAGAGTTGTTCAATTATATATAAAATCCCTTTCGAATTTAGGGAAAATAAGTTTGAAGCAAACGCTATTACTTGCACTGAAAGAAATAAAAGAGAAAAAGCAAATATCAGGATAAGAGTTAATCCTACTTCAACAACAATTATCTGATTTACAAATGAAAAAGTACGTAAAACCGTGTGTAAGGTGTACAATGATCGACACCGAATTTGGCCTGCTATCAGGAAGCAAACCAAGGACAAACAATGAAGATCTTGTAGTAGTTCCCCCAGAAACATGGGGTGCTAAGGGTTACGACACATCAGGAAATGTGGGCTCTATTTTTGAGGACGAAGAATAATAAAGAACAAAAAACTATTTTATTCAGACGAAAATGATGATTAAAAAGATTTACGGTATCCTATTATTTACCGCTACAATAGGCATGACATCATGCACAAACGAAGTTGAAAATAACGTTATTGACATTACAAATCCCAATGTTACAGCGCGTCGTACGCTTAACATGGCAGCAGGAAACGATGGAACGCGCTCAACGGTAAGCATTAGCAACGGCAACAAATGGGAAGTAGGCGATAAGTTTATCGCTTATAACACCACTACTCCAAGCGGATTCGACTATCTGACAGCGAAAGATGCTGGCAAACAAACAAGGCTTGAAGGCGAGGTAGAATGTAAGAAAGATGATAAAATTGCGGTTTTCTTCCCACTAAAATACAACTATACGGGTACTACTCCAGGCAATGTTCTCATCAGCATGCAAGAGAGTCATGCGAGCGAAAATGGCAATATTGTGAAGAAAACGCAGAATGGAACGCTTGAAAATATTAAGTATTTCGATTATAGTTATGGTGTCGCGAAAATTGCGGTAGATAACAACAAGGCGACAGGCACGGTACAAATGTACAAGCAATATGCTGTTTTGAATTTGAAATTCACACATAACGGAACGCAAATACAGAACATTAAAAAGCTCGTTATCAGCAATGTAACACAGGAAGCACTATTTAATTTGAAGGATAGTACGTTTAGCAAACGTGAAAAAGGTAGCATTGTGGTTGTGCCTACTGAAGCACGCGGCGAGTTTGATGTGGCGGTTTTCCCCGATACTAATTTCAGTCCGACGTTCACAATTGAAACTACTGATGACAAGGTTTATACGTTATCGGTTGGCGGAAAGAACATTCAGCGCGCAAAATACATTCCTATTACACTTCAGGTAAAAGAAAATACGCCTTGGGTTGACATCAACGGCACGAGATGGGCTCGATATAATTTGCAATATGATCCTTCAGTAAATAACGCCGATTGGGAGGCAGGTTATCAGCTTGCAAAGAATCCTTGGGACTATTTCTATACAGAAAGCTATCCGCTATACCCTGAAGGCAGGGAGCTTCCACGCAACTTTACCACTGTGAAATTTGACCATTTCCGTTGGGGTGACATTGTTAATGCACATAATTATAGCTATAGTGCCCACGAGTCTTATGACAAAACAATGGGTAATATTCAAGGACAGATTAGCGGAAATAAAGAATTTGGTGACCTCGCATTTTATGCATCAAAGGGTAAATGGAGGCTTCCCACAAGAACAGACTTTGAGAATTTAATGCTCAATTCGGCACAATATATTGGTTATTACAACGATGGCACAAACGATATTATAGGTGTTCTGTTTGTCCCCACAAAGGATACCCATTTAAAGGGCAAAGTAATTGATAAAAATAATCAAGTAATTAAGGCCTCAAATACATCGGGAGGCGTTCAGGTTAGGAAATATACCGATTCGCAAACCCGACTAAGACAGTTCACGATAGAGGAAATAAACAAAGGTGTTTTCTTCCCGTTTGCAGGAATATACAATAATTATAACGACGGTTCGCCAAAGTTAAGCCAACCCGGTAATCAGGCAGCGTATTGGACAGCAGAAGGTAATAGTAGGAACAACGCACAAGCAACAGCATTCACTGGCTATTATCGCAGAGACGGACAATTCTTATGTCCTACGGTAAGTAGCGAAGGAAATAAAAAGAATACTAAACAAAGCATGTACAGTATTCGACCTATTTTAGTAGAGAACTAATAGAAAGCATGTACAGTATTCGACCTATTTTAGTAGAGAACTAATAGAAAGCATGTACAGCATTCGACCTGTTTTGGCAGAATAATAACGCAAAACTACCGTCCGTATTGGGCTTCTAGAAATAATTTGGGGAAAGAAAGATTGGATAAAACCACCCTTCTTTCCCCTATTTTTGTTTCAAATCATACTCCCCTTTGACCCATATTTGAACTTGTGCAAATAAAAAAAGGAACTCTCTTTCGAAAGTTCCTTTGTATGTTATTGGTGATTCCGTTGGGGTTCGAACCCAAGACCCACAGCTTAGAAGGCTGTTGCTCTAATCCAACTGAGCTACGGAACCGTCCATTTTAAAATTGAAAGCAAAATTAATGATTTAATTTGAAAGAGTGGCAGGCTTAATAACAATCTGCTATTTTCTTAACAGACATTAACGCGTAATGCTTCTTCTTCCTCGCCATCAATACGATAGATAGTTAGCTGATGAGCGTCAAGAATGGCTAATGTGGGCGGATTGCCTCCTTTTGGAAAGGTGATTGACCCCGTGTTCACAACGAGAGGGCCGTCGGGTTGTTGCAGAACCTCCCAAAGATGCGTATGTCCATAGAACACCATATCGAAACGACCTTTCGGTAATTCCTCCTTATTATAAATATGTCCGTGCGTTAAAAGAATGCGCCTTCCTTCGTCAACCAGCAGCGTGTACGTGCTCATGATAGGAAATTGCAGCAACATCTGGTCCACCTCCGAATCGCAATTTCCACGAATTGCTATAATATCGTCGGCCATTTTATTCAATTCTTCAGCTACGGCTTGCGCGTCAAGCCCTTCAGGAATGCTATTACGCGGACCGTAATTCAGAATATCTCCTAAGATAATCAGCATATCACACTTCTGCCTGCGGTAAATATCCAACGCGCGGCGCAAACGTGTTACCGACCCGTGAATGTCTGAAAGAATCATGTATTTCATGCACAAAGTGAGTTTTTAAGTTCTATTTTCTTCTGACAAACCTATTAAATCTTATGCCGTTATCAGGCGCAAGAATATTTTTTTAGTTTGATTTTTATCTAACAAAACTAATAAATCTAATTCCGTTTTCATGCACGAAGATAGTTTTTAAGTTCAGCATTCTTCGTCATTTTCAGAATATGTCGAACCGCTTGGTCACGAATTTGGCGAATGCGCTCACGCTTAAGTCCCATTTCTTGTGCAATTTCGGCCATTGTCAAAGGCGCTACTCCTACACCGAAAAAACGCTCAACCACATGCTGTTGGCGCTCATTGAGCCGCTGAATCAGTTGTTGAAGTTCGGCAATAAGACTATCACGCTCCAGCTCTCCCACAGGATTCGATGCATCTTTATCGGCTATCACCCTTCCCAAACTCAACTCTGCGCTTCCGCCTATCGGAGCATCAATAGATAAAGCCCTACTGCGTCGTTTCTCCAAAACAGAATCCTCCACATCACGCGGCACCCGATAGAGCCCCGATTGCTGTTCAATAGCCTGCTCAATAGCTTCACGAATATATGGCGCTGCAAACGCAACAAACCGCTTTCCCTGTCGTCCATCAAAGCGCATGGCAGCCTTAAGCATGCCTATGTTGCCTTCGCTCACAAGGTCTTCCATATCTAAGCCACGATGCTTATACTGTTTAGCAAGGCTCACAACAAACGAAAGGTTCGGCTGTGTAAGCTCATTTACCGCTTTGCTATCGCCCTGTTTAATGCGTTCGGCAAGGCTTTGTTCCTCGTCGTCGCTCAGCAAAGGCTGCATGCTTATTTCGTCAAGATAAGTATTCAATGGTGTTTTCTTCTGATCATTCATACACATTTGCATTCGTTTTACAATCCCGACTCCATCAATAATTGCGCTATTTCTTCAGGCGAATTGAAGTCGATACCGTCAAGTAATTCCTCATCTGTCAACTCGTTCAACAATGCCGAAGCCTGCTCTTCGGTGTATCGCTGTTCACCTTTTGTATTCACAGCAGCCAGAAGGCACTGCAAAATTTGCCGACGATAATCGTTTATGTTTTCCATTTGCGTTATATTCCGATTGCGGGGTAAAGGTACATATAATAGTTGATACGCAGAAACGAAAAAACAAAACTTTTTCGTCGTCTTATTCCTTCGTCCTGTTTGTGTCATAAGGCCTTCTATACCGTATCCATACATCGCTATTTCATGCGCACGGTTACAACACTCACGCTACACACCACCGCCAGTATTCTCTCCACAAAAGCTAACCTCCACTGACCCAAAGCAATACCTAAGAATAGGTAAACCAGCGTTTTCGAGGGTACAATATGGTGTTTTCGACAAAATAATATATAACTTTGCACCACAAATAACTCAATTATTGATTTACTATGAATAGAAAAGAACTCATCGATGAAGTAGCCAAACGCGCAGAAGTATCGAAGACCGACGCTGCCAAATATCTCAATGCCGTATTAGGAGCCATTGCCGACAACCTTACCGAAGGCGATAACGAAATAGCGTTACCCGACTTTGGCCGTTTCTTTGTCAAACATGTGGCTGAACGTCAGGGCAAAAACCCACAAACAGGCGAGAAGATAACCATCGAGGCTCGCGACAAAATTGTATTCAAAGCATCTGATAATATCGGTATCTATTCGCGCAAACACAGCTAAAAACACGCTTTTTTAGTTGGCGCAATACCCCGTTTCCTGCCGTCGTGCAGAAAACAACCACTCGTTTATATCACACAAAAATAAACATTCAAACACCCAAATTATATTGATTATGCAAACAAAACGTTACTGGTGGCGCACCATAGCCTCATTTCTTTTTGTACTTTTCATGATGCCTTTGGGCCATGCCTCAATGATTATCATGGAGCATACCATGTCACCTTCAGCTGTTCACATTGGCGGATTCCTTATTGGTTTGCTGGGTTTTATATTGGTAATATGGGGCGTTTTTGTCAAGGGCGACACCAAACAAACGCTTTTTGGTCTTATCGGCGCCCTGTTTTTCTGGACAGGCTGGGTCGAATTCCTCTTTCAGTATTACGCTCATCGTCACGGCACACAGCCCGAAATTGTTAACGGAGAGGTTGTAACCAAACCCGAATACCTTATACTTTCGGCCACCTTTGGCCTGTGGATTATGATGATGCTCGTTTATATGTTCTGCACAAAAACGGGTTGTAACTTCATCAATTGGCTGCAAAAGAAGTTCTTCCGCGACCAAAAGAACGAAATTGTATCCTACCCTATGGTTCGCCATACGGCCATTACCACATTCATGGAGTTCAATATGATTATGTGGTCGAGCTATCTTCTGCTCATGTTTTGCTACGATCCAGCGTTCATTGGCGACCGTTCCGTCATTACTTATGCCGTAGGAGCTGGCTGCCTTATTGGCTCATTGTTTATGTTTGAGCGCCAACTGAAGTTGAAAGCATGGGGTGCTAATATCCGCATGGCTATTGCTACGGTTATCGTTTTTTGGGTACCTGTTGAGGTTTTAGGCCGTATCAACTTCTTCAACGAGTTCTGGATTAAGCCCCAAGAGTATGCAACCCCTATACTTATCATCTTAGCAGCCTTCCTCACCTTGGGCATTTATTTAGGTTATAAAGCTATATCACAGAAACGAAAATAAATATAAACTATGGATTTTCTTCCCAACGACCCCGCAATTCTCGTATCAAGCATTAACATGTACTTACGTGATGGCGAATACGATTCGCTCGAATCGCTTTGCAACGCCTTTAATCGTGATCCCGAAGAACTGAAAGCTTATCTGGCCGAAAACGGTTATACCTATAGCACCAGTCAGCGACAGTTCCGACCCACAGGCGCAGTAGAATAACAAAAAACAAACATTTTTCACTATGAATTATTTTATTATTGTCAACGACCAACAGCAGGGTCCGTTCACCATTGATGAACTAAAACTGCGCGCTATCACCGCCGACACATTAGTTTGGGCCGAAGGAATGCCCGAGTGGGTGCCAGCAGGGCAGGTTGACGAGCTCAAAGTCATTCTGCAAGACGGCACTAATAACGCCACAACAACACCGCCACCCCCACCCGTTGGCAACACACCGCAACAGCCTCAACAGGCTCAAGCTGCACAGAATAGCCAAGCTGAAGCCATGCGCCAGCTGCTGGAGATACAGGCCGAAGAGCGTAAGCGCGAAGCCGAAGAACGCAAAAGACGCTTCCGTCGCAACCGCAATATCGTTATTGTGGTAGCTATTATAGCGCTCTTTATTCTGGCACTCACCAACCCCAACAAGGCCGAGCACCGACAAGCTATACTCGACCGCATCAACCTTACTACCGATGAGCTTGACGACATCGACAACCCCACCATACGAGGCATTGCACAAACCATGCTGGTTACACGCCGAGGAGCCGTTGTTGAAGCCATCAAGTCGGCTATTGATGAGAAGCTTGAGTATCACAATTACGTGTTCTTCTCAACCACTACCCTTCGTATCGCTTTGTTTACCAAGCAAATTAAATGTTCGTCGGGCTGGTTAGGACACGTTAGCACCGATGATATCTCTGACCTTACCTCGCAAATTGTGCTGGAAGAAATAACCAAAGCCAACAGCAACGACTTAAAAATCGACTCCTCTGCACTCTCTGGTGCCGACGGCTCACAGTCGACAGAGGAACTGGTTGCCAACATCATCAACAAGGCTGTAAAAGAGAAAGGTGTGAGCGTTGACTCACTAACCAAGAAGCTGGCCGACCATATTTCCGACAAGGTTAGCAAAGAGGTTAAAGAAGAGGTAACCGAACATTCCGACACCACCACCGCAAACACCGTTAGCAACCTGATAGATCAGATTATCAATTTCTTGAAAAATCTGTAATCGTTTTTCAACGACAAACAGCGTGTATTTCGAAACCGAAACACCCCCTTTTTACCATTACGCCGTAAACCCAAAACGTTTACGGCGTAATTATTTTCACACCCATTATAAACCGCTGAAAAACAACGTTATACAAACATCGTAAAGGCCCTGCGTTTTCGACGTAATCGCATCGCGTTTACGACGTAAAGGGCGCATGTTTACATCGTAAAGGTTTCGCGTTTACGACGTAATGAAAACACGATTGCAGCGTAATCGAAAAACGTACGCACCCCCAAGCACCCGTAAGACGCCAAAAAGCACCTGCCACGTGTCAAAAAAACACAACATAATAACGCCCTATTTGCCATATGGGGAAAGCACCATGTTTAAAAAAACTAAAAAGGGCTATAGGTTTCAACTGAAACATTTGGTTAGCCCGCCGAATGGCATTACTTTTGCAAATAGACTGATATTAGTACTTTTTTAAATAAAACATTGAATCATGAAAATTGAAAAAATTCATGCTCGTGAGATTCTTGACTCTCGCGGTAACCCCACAGTTGAAGTAGAAATCACTCTTGAGAACGGCGTTTGCGGTCGTGCAAGTGTACCATCAGGTGCATCAACAGGTGAAAACGAGGCTCTTGAGCTTCGCGACGGAGACAAGAATCGTTTCTTGGGCAAGGGCGTTTTGAAGGCTGTTGCTAACGTTAACGACGTTATTGCACCTGCTTTGAAGGGCGACTGTATCTTTGATCAGCGCGCTCTCGATTACAAGATGCTCGAACTCGATGGTACACCAACAAAGAGTAAACTCGGCGCTAACGCTATCCTCGGTGTAAGTCTTGCAGCTGCCCATACAGCAGCATTGGCTCTGGGTATGCCTTTATACCGTTACATTGGTGGCACAAACACATACGTGTTACCTGTCCCAATGATGAACATTATCAACGGTGGTGCTCACTCTTCTGCACCTATCGCTTTCCAGGAATTCATGATTCAGCCTCGCGGTTGCGCTTCTGAGAAAGAGGCTATCCGTTGTGGTGCAGAGGTATTCCACGCACTGGCTAAGGTTCTTAAGAAGCGCGGCCTCTCTACTGCAGTAGGTGATGAGGGTGGCTATGCTCCTGAACTGAACGGTATTGACGATGCGCTCGACAGCATTTGCCAAGCTATCAAGGACGCTGGTTACGAGCCTGGTAAGGACGTTACCATCGCTATGGACTGCGCTGCATCTGAGTTTGCTACACAGAGAGACGGCAAGTGGTTCTACAACTACAAGCAGCTCAAGAACGGTATGCCTAAAGATCCTAACGGAAAAGAGTTTGATGCTGACCAGCAGATTGCTTACCTGCAGGAGCTTTGCCAGAAATATCCTATCGCTTCTATCGAGGACGGTCTTGATGAGAACGATTGGGAAGGCTGGGTTAAACTTACTAAGGTTCTCGGAGATAAGGTACAGCTTGTAGGCGATGACCTCTTCGTTACCAACACAAAATTCCTTGAGAAGGGTATCAAGATGGGCGCAGGTAACGCTATTCTCATCAAGGTGAACCAGATTGGCTCATTGACAGAGACTCTCGAGGCTATTGAAATGGCTCACCGTCACGGTTACAACACCGTAACTTCTCACCGTTCAGGCGAGACAGAGGATACAACAATTGCTGACATTGCTGTAGCAACTAACTCAGGACAGATTAAGACTGGTTCAATGAGCCGCACAGACCGTATGGCTAAGTACAACCAGCTTATCCGTATTGAAGAGCAGCTTGGCGCACGCGCTCAGTATGGTTATGACAAGCTGAAGTAAGCAAACGCTTACCAAGCACAATATAGAGAATCCCTGCTACGAAAAAATCGTGGCAGGGATTTTTCGTTTTTCCTCTTTCGTTATTGCTTAATGGTCATGCTAAAACGGGGCATTACACCAATAAATATTGACAAAAACAAAATAACTGCTACACTAAAGCCTTATCCAAACAGAAAGAAAAGACCCGAAAATACCGCCTATATGTTGTACATTTCAGAAACGAAAATAAGTCGTTCTAAGGCTAATTTGAAAGTCATGCTGCAATCGGGAAGCATTTTTTTCGTATATTTGCTTCCACTAATTTAAAATGACGACAAATGATTATCGTAACACGAAACACACGCGACTACGGTCCTTACGACGAGCAAACAGTGGCAGCTTTCGTTCGCGAGGGACGTTTGCTGCTAAACGATAAGGCTCGCGACGCGGAGACAGGGCGCGAAGGTACTATTGAAGAGTTGCTGGAGAGCAAAGGTATTAAAGCTGAAGTAAGGAGCGGTGGCTCGCTCATGAAACAGCTTGCGCACGTAGGTGCAGAATTTATATATCCGCATGCCGACCTCGCTGCACACAGCTTAATGGAAGATAAACGCCTTCTCGCTCTGGCTGGCGTAGGGTTAGGCTTATCGGTTATTATGCTCTTCCCCATTGGTGGTTACCTTGCCTTCTACGTCATATCGCTTTATTTCGCTATGATATGGGGATTGTTCTTTGGCTATTTCTTCCACACCCGACAAGTATCATTGAAGACAACCGCCAGCACCTTTTTCTTAACACAGGCAGGTGTTTTCGTTATTTTCTCGGGGTTAAATCAGCTTAACTTCTTCTATATTTTTACACAAGCACCCTTTCCGTTCAGTGTGGTAGGGTATATACTGGGTGTAGGCCTGACCGAAGAGTTGGCCAAGATGCTGCCTTTGCTCATTATACAACGCCGTTCGCGCGAACCTATGCTTCCGCAGACAATGGTTTATTACGGACTAATGGCCGGAATAGCCTTTGGTGTATTTGAGGGTGTGCAATATCAAACAACAGTAAATATTCAGGCCGATTATGTAACGGCTTTTGTTTTAAATATTGCCCGACTGACGTCGCTGCCCTTCCTGCACGCTATTTGGTGTGGTATGGCAGGTTATTTTGTGGGTATGGCGGGCTTGTATCCGCGCTACCGCAAGGTGCTTTATACGCTGGCCCTCGCTATTCCAGCTATACTTCATGGGCTGTATGATACGTTTGCATCGGTATCTTACCTCGTTTCGCTGGGTATCGCATTCCTTAGCGTTCTGCTGCTTATGGCTTATTTACGTAAAAGCGGTGGGCTGAGAGAGCGCCTTCGCCAATAGTATGACACTACAACATGCCTTTAAAGGAGCATCGAATATAAGGCTCTGATGGTTTATTCATCAATAAAAGCCCGAATCTTTGTATAAAAGATTCGGGCTTTTATCATGCTTTTTTCAGTCTGTTATAATAGTTTATTCGGCCTTTAAATATAGGTTTACATACTGGTAAAAGGCCTTAGCACGGCGCACTTGCTGCTCATCAATGTCGCGAACAGGCTCTTCACGGTGGCCGTTGCCATCAGGCACAACGCGGAATTGCGTCACACGACGAACAGGCGAAAGCACAGTAAGTCGGCCATTTTCGAGGTAACCTAAATCCTGATAGGTAGCCATGAAAGCACGCTCCTTATAGTCGGGCGCCAAAATATCGCGACCAGCGAAGCTTGCTTTTGTTTCTTTGCACAGCTGCGAAAGCACTGTAGGCATGATGTCGATTTGCGAACACACCTTATTAATATAAGCAGGGCGCAAAAGTTTTGGCGCATAGATAACGCACGGTATATGGTAACGGTCAACAGGTAACGACGTGCGACCAGCACTTGAAGCGCAGTGGTCGGCAATCACTACGAACACCGTATTGGCAAACCACGGCTTACGCTCAGCCTCTTCTATGAATCGACCAATGGCATAATCGGTGTATTTTACAGCTGCCGCGCGTGTATTGGGGTCACCATCAACATGTATTTTGCCTGCAGGATAGGTGAAGGGGCGGTGGTTACTGGTTGTCATAATTTGAGCAAAGAAAGGTTTTCCGCTACGCGCATTGGCATCGAAAACTTCCAAACTCTTCGTAAACATATCCTCATCACATACTCCCCAGATGTTCGAGAAGGTTATTTTATGGCTATCTATCTGTTTACGGTCAATGACCTCATAGCCATTATGCGAGAAGAAATCGCCCATATTATCGAAGTAACTGTCGCCACCGTAGAGGAACTGACAACGATATCCTAAGTTGCCCAGTACGCTACCCACCGACAGATTGCCCATACGGTTTTTGCGTCGCTTGATGATACTCTCGCCAGCGCTTGGCGGAATACAGAGCGACAAGGCTTCAAGTCCGCGCACAGTACGGTTACCAGCAGCATACAGGCTGTCGAAAACCAGACCACGTTTCATCAAACGGTCGAGATAAGGTGTAATATTTTCGTCGTTGCCATAGCGCGTAAGGAAGTCGGCACTAAGGCTTTCTACCGTAATCAACACGATGTTAGGACGATTGTTTACCATGCTATTACCCAAAACTTTCTGACCATTGGCATCGAGTTTTGATTCCTGACGGTACAGTGCAATGGCCTCTTTCTGTGGGAGAAGCGGATAGAAACGGTCGTACTCGAGCCTGCTTTCGTTGAACGCTACGCAAAAATTACACGAGCCATTCTGCTCAAGCTGCGCCACATATTGGTTGTATGAAGGAAGCGACAACACCCCCCAGAGGGTAAGCCATGAGCAGCCACCAGCCAGCAAAGCAACACAAAGGTGTAACGCCAACTGACGCGGCGTATAGAGGTTACGAACCTGAAAGCGGTATTTTCTTGAACGCCACCATACAATAGCTGCTGTAACGACAACGGCTGTTGATATGATAGGCACCATTGAATACGACTCCATGATATTGCCAATTACCTCATTGGTATACACCAGATAATCGACAGCAATAAAGTTATAGCGCACACCGAATTCCTCCCAGAAGAAGTATTCGCCAACCGATATGAACAGGAAGAGGAACACGTACAACCCCCACACCACGTAAAGTGACACACGACGCCACACGTCACGAAGAGGAGGAATAAGGAAACGCAAGGTAAAACTTGTAAACTTCCAGCCTATAATATAGGTGGCTATACGGGCAACAGTACCTCCATATTCGCTAAAAATAGAGCGAAAACACGATACGTATATTAGCGCCGCAAGCAACAAACCGCTAATAACAAGGCCTACGGGACGGCGATATTTCCACTCGTTCAGCCCCAAATAAAGCAGGACCAGGGGCGACAACAGCAGTATTCCCATACCAGCATCGGCAAACGAGCCTACAAAAAGCAAGCGCAGTATACTACCTACGCCAAAAGAGGCATCGGCAGGTGCCGTAAACATCAGGACGATGCGCAGCAAAAAGCCTATTAAAACATACAGTGAAAGTAGCTCAAAAGCCATAAAACCGATGGGGTTTCGTTCCATCGCTCTTCCGTTTTCTCTCATCGTTGAATGAAAATTTGATCGGTAAAAATGACTAATACAAACATGAGGGCAACTACCCTACAACATGATAACATGATAAAACAATAAAAAAACCGTAGGCTCCATATTGCCAAACCTATACGGTTGGTACGGAGCGAACGGCTTAAAACTTTAGCAACCCTTGCCGTCAAGGCCACAAGCAGGACCTTCGGGCATGGGTTCCAAACCTACATCAGCCGACGAAAGCGTTACGGTTCCGTCTTCTTTTACATAACATGGCACACCAACGTCACCAATCTTACGTGCTTCATCGAAAGCAGGATTGTTGTCGCGAAGACGTAAAAAGGCAGCCAGTTTATGAACATGTGTGCTGATATCTATTACCTCAAAGCGGTTATCGCCTTCAACCTGCTTCTCAACATATTCGCAATATGGGCAGGTTTTCATGACATACATTTTAATCATAGTTGTACATTTTAAATGTTTGAAAATTAATAATGGGGTGTTTCCTCCTGTTTGTTGTACCATCTGATATAATGGGTACAACGTACTCGCCAAAGTTACTGCTTTTAATTTATATAGGTGATAAGGGTTAAGAGTTTTTTGATACAAAGGCATAAAAGCAAGGCCACAAAAGAAGGAAAATAACGAAATGTAAGCTTTTTAGCGTTTTTTAACTTGTTGCACCATACTATTTCGGTCGAAAGGCCTAAATTTGTTACCGTTCTATAACTGAACAAAGCCCTTTAACTAACAACTCACTGAAAATGAAGAAACTCATTCTATTTGCATTTTCCCTCCTTTTTTATATGGGCACATCAGCCCAAACACTTGACGTGGTAGCACCAGAAGCCGTAGGTCTTAGTGGCACAAGGCTTGCCAACGCCGACCGCATCATTGAACAGGCTATTAAAGATCAAACGATTCCGGGCGCAGTGCTGTGTGTAGAACGTCACGGCAAGATAGGCTACCTCAAGGCTTATGGCAACAAACGCGTATATCCCAATACTGAAAAGATGACCACCAACACCGTATTTGATATGGCTTCGTGTAGTAAAGCCATGTCGACGGCAACGTGCGCCATGATTCTTATTGACCGCGGACAGCTCCGATTACTCGACCGCGTTGACCAATATGTGCCAGGATTTGAGAACTGGAAGGACACCATAACAGGTGAAACAGAGGCTATACGCATCATCAACCTGATGACACATACATCGGGTTTGCCCCCTTACGCTCCTGTTCAAGACTTGAAAAAGAAATACGGTTCGCCTAATCCGAAGGCTGTTGTCGACTGGATTAGTCACTGCCAACGCCTATATGCGCCAGAGAAAGGGTGGACATACAGTTGCTGTAACTACATTATGCTGCAGCAAGTAATAGAGAAAATAACAGGGCAAAGCATACAACAATTTGCTCACGACAACATTTTTGCACCGCTCGGCATGCGTTATACCGACTATCGCCCAACGAAAGAGTTGGCTGCACTTTGCGCACCCACAGAGAAACAAGCCGATGGAAAGTGCCTGTTAGGCGTAGTACACGACCCTCTGGCTTGCACTATGATGGCTGGTTTGTCAGGTAATGCAGGTTTGTTCTCGTCGGCTGAAGATGTAGCTACCTATTGCGCCGCTATTCTAAATGGAGGTGAACTCAATGGCAAACGAATATTAAGTCCGCTCGCTGTAAAATGTATGACAACGGTTCCACGCTCTTTAGAGCAATTCGGGCATACACCGGGCTGGGGCAATTCAACCCCATACTCGTCAAACTTAGGCGACCTTCTCAGTAGCCAAGCGTTTGGACACACAGGCTATACAGGCACAAGCATTGTGATGGATCCCGCAAATGACGTGGCCATTATTCTGCTAACCAACTGCGTTCACCCCGTTGACAAGGGTAACGTTGTACGTCTTCGCTCGTTGGTAGCGAATGCTGTGGCTGGCTCAATCTTGAAGTAAGACGTGCCCCACATGACGTGGGGCAAGAGTCGACTGAAAGAATTCATTGGGGCAAAACACTGAAACAATCTGCAAAACAGCCCCTACACATCTTACCTTTACCTTGATTTCTTCCTACACCTATATGTAAATAAGTATAGCATATATTAAACTAAAAACTCTTTTTATATCATAAACCAAATAACTATGAATGAAAACCTCTCTGAAAGAAGCATGACAGCTAAGGTCTATGCCACTGTCGTGCTGGCCACTCTACTGCTGAGTGGCGGGACGCCTATTCAGGCTGCTCCTACCCATGCAAGCGTTTATTCTGCACAACAGCAGACGAAGAAGGTTACCGGTAAGATTACCGACAGCAGCGGCGAGCCAGTAATTGGTGCCACTGTAACGGTAAAAGGTACTAAAACCGTTGCCGTAACCGACGCTAATGGTAATTATACCATCAACGCTCCAGCGGGTTCACAACTCGAAGTAACGTATGTAGGATTCGCTCCACGCACCATTAACGTGGGAAAAGGTGGTACTTACGACATTACCATTCGTGAAGATGAACACACCACTGGTGAAGTAGTGGTAACGGCAATGGGTATTAAAAAGGAAAAGAAAGCCCTCGGTTACGCAGTGACAGAATTAAATTCTGCCGAAATTCTAAAGAACAAAAACACCAACGTTATCAACTCTTTGGCTGGTAAAGTACCTGGTTTGAACATCACGCAAAGTTCAGGAGCAGCAGGTGCTGGTGCAACTATCGTCATGCGTGGAGCCAACTCTACCGCAGAGGGACGTAGCAATCAGCCTTTATTTGTTGTCGATGGCGTTATCTATGATAACTCTACACAGGTTACGGGTAACTCGGGAACTGACGGTATGACTCGCAATAACACCACGTTCTCTAACCGTGCAATGGACATCAACCCTGAAGATATTGCTGACATTTCAGTGCTGAAGGGTGCTGCTGCAGCTGCTCTTTATGGTTCGCGTGCTGCCGACGGTGCTATCATTATCACTACAAAGAAGGGTGAAGCAGGCTCTGTACGCATCGACTACACAGGTAAAGTAAGTAGTTCTTTCCACACAAACTTACCTGAAACACAAAAGACTTTCGGACGCGGTTTTTACACAAACAACGGCGTTTTCAGCGATCAGACTTACGAATCATGGGGTAAAGCCTATACTGGAACAGAAACGCTGTACGACAATATCGGCGGTTTCTTCCAGAGCGGACGTATATTTGACCACAACGTATCAGTGTCTGGCGGTTCAAAAAATAATAGTTTCTATCTTTCGTTATCAAACTTTGACCAAGAAGGTATCGTAAGAAAAACGGGATATGATAAGACTACTGTACGTTTCAATGGCGAACAAAAATACAACAAGTTAACCATTGGCGCTAACGTTACCTATTCAATTGCTAAGACCGCTAAAACGCTAACTTCAGGCGGTTTATGGGGAAGTGGCGGAACCGGTACGATGAATGCTCTCTACTCTTGGCCACTTACCGAAGACATGAGCCACTATCAGAACGACAACGGTACAAAATATCGTCTATTCGATGGCGTTTGGGAGCTTGCTGATGATATGGAGAACCCATACTGGATTCTGAACCGCGATAAGATGAAAGACAAAACACAGCGCTTCACTGGTGGCTTAAGTATGCACTACGATATTACATCTTGGTGGGACGTTACTGGCCGTTTGGGCTATGATAACTATACTACTGATGCCTACACTTATATTGCACCAGGATCTGTGGTAAGCTCAATGTACCAGAACGGACGATTAGCAAAGAGCGACTTCCGTTATGAATACTGGTCAACTAACTTCATGACCAACTTCCACAAACGCTTTGGCGATTTCGACATGCATTTGATGGCAGGTACAACTGCTGAAAATACCAAGCGATTAAGTCAAACACATTGGGGCTACAACTTTATTACATCGGGTACTGTTAGCTTCAATAACATTGCTAAAACCAACCAGTTCTTCAAAGATGGTACAAGCCGCAAGCGTCTTGTTGGTTTCTACGGCGAATATGGTGTAAGCTACAAAAATATGGCTTACCTTACAGTAACAGGTCGTAACGACTGGTCATCTACGTTACCAGTTAAAGAGCATTCTTACTTCTATCCATCAGTAAGTGGTTCGTTCCTCTTCTCTGAGCTGTTGCCAAAAGATAGTCCTATCTCTTACGGAAAGGTGCGCGCAAGTTGGGCTAAGGTCGGAAAAGACGCTGATCCATACGCTACCCTTACTTACGTTACATCACCAATGATCTACGGCAACTACGTAGGCGTGGGTAACCAATATACAGCAGGTAACGCTTATTTAAAGCCAGAGATTCAGACTGCATGGGAAATTGGTCTTGAGATGAGGTTCTTGAACAACCGCATTGGTTTCGATTGGACTTACTATCATAGCTCTACAGAGAACCAGATTGCACAGCCACGTTTGAGCAATGCTAACGGATACATCTTGTCATCTATCAACTCTGGTTCGGTTATTAATAAAGGTATGGAAGTTTCTATCACTGGTAAGCCTATCTTGAAAAAGGATTTCCGTTGGGAAACAGCATTGAACTTCTCGTACAACCGCGGTACACTCGGCACATTCCTTGACGGTGTAGGTATGTTCTATCCTACTGATGCGCAGTTCGGAAGTGTAAAATCTGCATCAGTTCCTAATGGTGGAAACTTCATGGCTCTTGTAGGAACACGCTACGAGTACGAGCACGACGCTGACGGAAATGAAATTATTGGCGGTCGCTATCTTGTTGATCCAAACACAGGTCTTTACAAATTCCACAACTCAGGAAACGACGTTGTAGGTAACCGTGAGCCTAAACTGATTGGTGGTTTCGCAAATACACTTACTTACAAAGACCTTTCTCTATCGTTCTTGCTTGACTTCCGCCTTGGTGGTGACGTATTCAACGGCACATCACAGTATATGGTTGGAAACGGTCTTAGCCCACTCACATTGGAAAACAACCGCGAAAAGGCAACTGTAACAGGTGTTGTTCAGACCTTCGATGCTCAAGGAAAGCCTACCGCAACAACCGATTTCGACAAGACGTATGAGGCTTCACAGAGCTACACATTTGGCAGCACAACATACGATGGAAAGGCAATGATTCAGCGTTACTGGAACAACTATGCAAGCCAGTCGTACAATTTCATTCAGAAAGTAAACTGGTTGAAGTTACGTTCTATCTCATTAACCTACGACCTCACAAGCCTTATTAGTCGTCAAAACATTATTAAGCGCCTCTCTGTAAACCTAACAGGCCAGAACCTCTTTACCATAACCAATTATAAAGGTATGGATCCCGAGGTGAGCACAGCTGGTGGAACAGGTGGCTCTGGTGCAACAGGTATCGACTTCTGCAGTGTACCTTCAGTACGAAGCGTTACTTTTGGCGTAAATGTTTCTTTCTAAAAACCACGAAAAAACTATTGTATTATGAAAAGAATAATATCAAAGATAGCCTTGGGATGCATGATTGTAGCAGGTTTTTCTTCCTGCTCCGATTGGCTTGACGTCAATACTGATCCCGACAATCCTAATAATAAGAGTCTGCTTGTCAACAACCGCCTGCCATGGATACAGCGTATGTATATGTACTCTGCAGGTATTGCTAACTACCGTACAGCAGGAACAGCAGGCTGGTTGTATAGCAATGCTGGAGCAGTAAACTCCTGTTCTACCTCTTGGGACTTCTCTAACGCACTGTCAACATCTCCTTATCAAACATGGTTTGTTGAGTCGGCTTCAAATCTCAACGACCTTTACGAAAAGGCAAAAGCCGAAGGAGCTTACCATTATATGGCAGCAGCTGACGTTTATTACGCTTTAGGCTTCATGCAAATGCTCGACCTTTATGGTGAGATGCCATTTACTGATGCGCTCGGTTCTTCACCTGTGCCTAAGTATGATGATGGTAAAACTATCTACAATGGCATTATGGCGAAACTCGACGAAGCTATCGAACTCTTTGGAAAACCACAGGGAGCCTCTGCTACACCTTTAGCAGGTGGCGACATGATGAACGGTGGCAATGCTGAAAAATGGATAAAATTATGCTACGGACTGAAAGCACGCTATATGCTGAAGCTTTCAAAGAAGGCTGATCTCTTCAAGCCTGATGAGATTTTACAGTGCTTAGCAAAGGGTCCACAGAGCAACGACGACAGCAGTCTACTGCCTTGTTTCAATGCAACAGGCGATGTAGAGGATTATCTTTATGGCGACCCTGTACAAACAAATGGTAACTGGAACTATGCCGGATATGGCTCAAACCAGCGCGTTTCTCAGTATCTCTACAACCTTCTTACTAATATGAGAGGTGCAGGAGTTGAAGATCCACGCTTCACTAAGATTGTACCGGCTATCATGTCTGATATCAAATTGAACGACGGAAAGGTTTCTACATTTACTTGGAAGCGTTCAAAACCTGTCGACTCTCATTACACAGCTGATCGTCTAAAGGCTGGTGGCGCTACATCTATTGCCGCTCCTACTTATGCCGTTGCTGACGTTACACTGAAATATACCATCGAAGACGCTGCCAAACGTGCGCAGTTTGTTGCTGACATGACACCGTTACACGCTGTAACTGTTAATGGTAACGATGTGAGCGTACTCTATAAGGCTGGTTCTATTTATGTAAATAGTAAAAACTATATCCTCGCTGGCGACACCGTGTATGTAAATATGCGTTCTTGCTCTACCCTCACGGGTCAAAAGGGTCAGAAGGATAACACCAAGAACCTATACTGGTATGCTTCTGAAGATGCGTACAAGGCTGGAGCTATTTTCTCAACAGGTTCATTCCAAATCCGCCCTGTTTCCGACTTCGAAATATTTACTTATCACGAAGCTTGTTTCATCAAGGCCGAAGTATTGTTCCGTAAGGGCGACACAGCAGGTGCTTTAGCTGCTTACAAAGCTGGTATTAAGGCTAACCTCGACTATATGCAACAGAAGCTCACTTCTTGGCAAGGCCAAGGATATGACAATCCTGATATGATGCCGATGAATACAGCAGATATCACGAATTACCTCGCCAGCGCAGCTGTTTGTCAAACTGCAAGCGACCTCACAATGAAGGATATCATGTTGCAGAAGTACGTTGCCATGGGTATTAGCATTGAGAACTGGAACGACATGCGCCGCTTTAACTACAGCACTGGCAACATTGGCAGCTTCGGTGTAGTATATCCCGACTTCGATCGTAGCGTCATGTTTACTGGTCAGTCAAAGCTTATCGGTACCACAAAAACCGATGCACGCTATTGGCCACGCCGCTGGAGACTTCCCGGAACGCTCGAGCTCTCATACAATGAAACCAATGCAAAGGCTATCAATCGCCACTGCGAGGACCTCGATATTTGGAGTATGCCTGTATGGTGGGATTGTGCTACTGATGCCGAATACGAAGGATACCTGAAATAATCCGCTCGTGCGTGCCGCCCATTAGCCGCGAGGCATATGGCTGCGATGGCAGGGCGGTACGCACACCCTTTACATAACGAAGCCCCTGCTGGCAACCTTTCACTAAGGTTTACAGCAGGGGCTTTATCGCGTTCTTATTATAAAGCTTTTCTAAACAGCGCTTTTCAGCTTGGGCGCCTTATGATAATCAGGATAACGGCTACCAGAATAAGCACTATACCTACGGCTAACCGCAGCGTAAAAGGCTCGCCAAAACACAAACAGCTCACCACAACCGCCGTCACAGGCTCAAAGGCTCCCAGTATGGCTGTGGGCGTACTGCCAATGCTTTTAATAGCCACATTGATAAAAAATAACGACAACACCGTAGGCAACAGCGCCAATTGTAACGCCCATAACCATTGTGTCCCCGTCTGTAAAACCTGCAACGGTTCGTTCGCAACAATCATATAAACCATGATTGTAAGCCAACCGAAGAGTACTACCCAAAAGGTAAACTTCATCGGGCCAATGTCGGCGCGAAACTGTTTCACATAAACGATATACAAAGCAAAAAGCAACGACGACATCAGTACGAGCATCATACCCGCCGTACTCACCCTTCCGCCGTCGTCGCCACCGCCATGATACAGCAGACCTATACCCGTAACGGCCAGCGAAATCGATGCTACCGTAGTGAGCGTAACCCGTTCATGATAGAACAACACCATTAACAGAGCCGTCATAATAGGGTAAGAGAAGAGAATAGTAGAAGCTATACCCGCGCTCATATATTTGAAACTGACGTACAACGTAATAGACGACAGCGCAAACAAACTGCCTAAAACAGCAAATTTTATAGCATATCCCCAGCCTATTTTCAGCGATTGTCCTCGCGCCAAAAGCCACAATGCAAAGCACACCGCAGCCAAACCGTACCTATAAAACAGCACATTGCCCGGCGTAATACCGTCAGCATACAACGGCAACGACCCTAAAGGGTTCGTTCCATAAAAAACAGCCGCCAGCACGCCAGCGCCAAATCCTTTTACTTTTGTATTCATCACGCAAGCTTTTTATTTAATTTTATTCTCTTTTTGCCCCTCATCACGTCACCCAAGAACTACTGAAAACCGTTCCCGTTACACACTATCAGAGAGCATATTATGCAAATGTGTGCAAAGGTACAGGTTTTTATGTTCACACATAGCCTGCATCAACAGAAAATCATTCTTCTGTCCCTTTCCCCGTTTTCTGCACACTTTTTGCTGCTCTATAAACAGAATAAACAGATGATTATGATTACAAAAGATAGTATTGAAGCCGCATACGCCTTTTTCCATCAGAAGTGGCGCATTTACTCACAATCGACTAACGGTCGTCAGAAGGACGACATTGAGTATGCCATCAGCGATTATGCCCGCAACATGAACACCGAATTATACCAGCTGCTTGCGCGTAACCGTGAGGGTTTTCTCTTTACACACACCACATTTGCTGCCGATATCTCTTTTGCCGTTGACAAATTAGAGCAAATGTTATAACACGAAATGCTCAAAATATTTATAATTACACCCGATGCGCAAAGGTTTTACGGGCCTTCAGTCTGTCGTCACGAAGGCTTGAACAGCCCACCATCACCATTGGTTTCTCAACAAAAAGAAACACAAATCTGCCGATATGGCAAACATCAATGGGCTTTTTGAATAGAAAAGAGCATCAGCATACTTCTTTTCGCACGCTATCAAATAAAACGCTTTATTTTACATCTTTTTCGAGGAAGATATGTAAACCCAACAAGGGATAGCCTAATGATAAGGCTATCCCTTGTTATTTTGTATATTCAATCAAGAATAGTTGTGTCTATTTTAGAACTTAACCTGAAGATTCGTAAATGCTTCACCCAGCTTCTTTAAGAAATAACGGCCAGCAGCTGCTGCAATAAGTTTTTTATTGAAAGAATACAACATATACTTCTCTTGCGTAGGATAGAACTCTGTACAAAGCTGAAGTTCTTTAACTCCTGAGTCACTTGGGACAGAAAGCGTGAAGAAAGAAGCATTAGCGCCTAATTGTTTTCTTGCATTTTCATTGTCACAAGGGAAAATCTTAGCTTCTGCTAAACGCTCATTCTCAACAATATAGTGATTCTTAACCTCCTCTTGTTTATCCAACTCAATAACGTGTAGTCCGTCCTCTGCTAAAATTAACGGAGTGGCAACATATACTGTTTTGAATTTCACCATTCCTAAAGTTAACAACCCATACAAAAAGTTCTTAAACCCATTCTTCATGTGTTCTTTATTGTCGGGCGCATGAAACAAACAGCTTGCTGCAATAGCCTTTTTACCATTTAGTTGCTTCATGTAGTCTTTAAATTCCGTAGTGTAGAAGTCTGTAATCTCTTGTTCCGACATATTCTTAATACGATTGTCTAAATCTTCTTTAGTATAACCTTTATTACTAAAGAATTTAGCATACAAGAAACTAAAAGAGAACGCTACAACAATAAAAATAGCGATGATAATAATTTGTGTTGTTGGCATAATAATAATTGATTTATTTAAAATTTATAATTTCTTAGGCTCTTTTATTTCGTCGTCTTTTCCACAAAACATACCTGCAATAGGAATACCTATCAGCAAAAGGAACAGCAGCTTAGCACCCCAACGAGTGTACCAGCCAAGCCTTAATTTCTCTTCTTTATCAATACCTTTCTCCTTCAGATATTCATTTAAAAACTGCTCCTGTTCAGGGGTATTTACATCATATATCAGCTGGTTCTTAGCATCATAAAAAACAAGTTGGGGTTCTTCTTCGATATAAAGTGGGAAAATATAAGCAATATTAAATTCCCTGTAATATCGTGCAATATCCAGCTTGTCATCATCTTTATAGATACTGTCTTGTTTAGGAGTTGTATAAACTACGTCTATTACATCTCTGCTACCAAAAGGAATTTTTAGCTTTGCCTCGCTTTTCGTTGGAATCAGAAGAAATAGAGAAATGAAAAATAAAACGTTAACTTTGACTTTTAAAAACTCTTTCATTTGTATTTTATTTAGTTTAAACATATTATTTACATTTTACACCGCAAAGATAATAAAACAATACGTATCCCCTGCAAGATTATACGGTTTTTTTGTATCAAATATTTTTCTAACTTTTATCGTCCGAAATCGTTATTATACGCTCCCTTTTTTACAGTTGTTTTGTTCCTTGTCAATCCTGATTTTCACCCCATTACACAATAAATGGCAACGTTAACACGTTATCTTAATCCGCACGCTTTACAAAAAGAAGGCTTGCGCCCCATCACAAAAAGCTAAACTATCGTGTATAAAAACATTATTTTATCTTTTTTTCTATCCCTTTTTCTGTCGATAACCGCATCGGCACAGGACATGCTTCCCTCAACGACACGTCCTCAAAGCACAAGCACAACGGTTCCCGAACTGCAATTACCCGAAATTGAAGACGTTCCCGAGCAGCCTACTGTAGCCGAGCTTACACGCGAGAACCTATTGGCAGCACTGGAGAAATACGAAGTAAAATTCCCACTCATTGTGCTGGCACAAGCTATTCTTGAGACAGGACATTTCACCAGTAACCTTTGTATGGAAGCCAATAACCTCTTTGGTTTGCGCCACCCCAGCGACGGAAGTTACTACACTTTCGACAATTGGGAACAGTCGGTTATAGCCTATCGCGACGACGTACAATACAAATACACGGGCGGCGACTATTATGCTTTTCTGCGGCGCATAGGCTATGCCCAAGACCAACGTTACACATCGAAGGTGCGCAAAATAGTCAGCAAGCTATAATTCCGTATTTCAAACTGCACATCAATCGCATAAACCCTATGCCATAAAACAGAAAAGGCTACGCACCAATTGCCTTTTCTTCAACCCTTTACATCATTTTGTTCATCGTACCACAGCCGCCGTACACCCTGTTGACGGCCGTCGTACAACGTGTATGCCGACCGCCGTATAAAACGTATGGCGGCCGCCGTACCATAAGCAAAAGGTTTTAACGGCAGGAGATAACAAGAAAAAAAGGGGCAGGCATAGGGCGTAACCGTAGTGCTTTTATGGTCTGAATGCCATTCGCACGGGTGTTATCAGCGAAGTGCGACAGGCGTAACCGTAGTGCTTTTATGGTCTGAATGCCATTGACACATGCCTTTATTTCCTCGTTGCTTGGCGTAACCGCAGTTCTTTTACGGCCTGAATGCCACAGCAAGACCGCATACGGGTCGTAAAAGCGAAACCAATATTTCACTATACAACCGCCATGCCCTGCCGTTGTAATGCTTGGCAACGGTGGCAATATAAAAAATTAAATATACATTTTTCTTTCTATCGGCTTTTTTCATTATCTTTGTATCACCTAATTTTAAGAGAACCTACAAAAACCAAAAAGAAAACACTCTACAAGTCTTTGTCACGTTAATGTCAGCAAAAAAAATCAGCAATACGCAATTCGACTGCCTTTTTCTGCACTATTACCCCAAGGTAACGGCCTTTATTAACGGCATCATACACGACCGTAACGAGGCAGAAAGTTTGGCACAGGACGTGTTTTTGAAAATTCTTGAGGGCCGTATGGCAATTGAAAATATGGGGAATGTTGACAACTATCTTTTCATTGCCTCGCGCAACAGTGCGCTGGCCTGGCTGCGAAAGCGCGAAAAAATGCGTCCTGTTGAGAGCCTGTGCAACTGTGCCGACGGCAGAACGGCGCCCGAAGACGAGCTGTTGGAGCGCGAGCTTATAACGTTTGTAAACACCATTATAAATCGCATGCCCGAGCAGCGACGCCGTATTTTTATGATGAGCAGAACCGAAGGCCTCAGCAACGACGAAATAGCCGTACGGCTAAATCTCTCAAAACGCACCGTTGAGAGCCATATTTACACGGCCGTTGCTGAGCTAAAGCAATTGTTATCGGCCTGTTGTGTTTTAATGTTATTTAACTAAGTAAATTCCTTTTTCTACGGCTCTTTTCCATATAAAAACCTAAAAACATACAGCTTTAACCTGTTATGATATGGAAAAGAAATCGGTTTTCCAAATTGTTCGCTGTTATTTCGACCGCCTGTTGCCCGACAGGCAGGAGCGCATGGCACGCCGCTGGCTGTCCTCTTATTCTCACCAGGCGGAGAAAGATGAGGCTTTGCGCCATATATGGAATACGCTGTCGGCCGATGCCGATGACACAACTCACGCAGCTCTTCAGCATGTAAGGCAAAGAGCCGTGCCATCAGGCGGTAGCGGTAAGAACCTCGTAGGCGGTATATTAAAATATGCAGCCATTATCATTATTGCCTTCATGGCAGGCGTAGGCGCGTGGATAGTAACCGAAAACGGCAAGCATAACGAGAACACGATGGCCGTATGCCGCGTGCCCAACGGCAAAAATATACACCTTGTATTATACGATGGTACCTCGGTAACACTTAATGCGGGTGCTGAACTGCGCTATCCGCACTACCGTACAGGCCGTACACGTACCGTATATCTTACGGGAGAGGGCATGTTCAACGTAAGGCACAACAGTGCCGAACCCTTTATTGTAAAGGCCGGAAGCGTGAATATTGAAGACGTAGGTACACGTTTCAACGTTAAAACGCTGAGCCATGGCCAGGTAATTACTACCGTTACTGAGGGTTGCGTAAGAATAAACACCGCAAAACAGGCCCGCAACATAAACGTTACGGCAGGGCAGCAGGCTGTTTATTCAGCCCAAACAGGCAGCATTTCAGTAGCTCATGCTGATACTCTTCTGGCCACAGCGTGGACAAAAGGCTCGCTGGTGTTTAACCACACGCGTCTGGAAGACATTGTGACTGACCTTAAACATAAATACAATATCAACATTGTTGTTTCGCCTCGGCTGCCTATGAACCGCACTTTTACCATGCAACTCGACGGCAACGAAACCATTAACGACGTGTTTACGCTGCTTGCTGCAATGGGTAATATGCGCTATCATATCAGGGGAAACACCGTATGGCTGTCGCCAGAATAACGCCGTAATATCGCCATAAAAGCATAAAAAAATACCTAAACCGAAATTATAAACATCAAAAATGAAAGAAAACCTACTCTATTCAGAAAGCATTGCCCATGCAAAGCCATCATGGCGGCGCAGGCTCATGCTCGTGCTGATGGTAGCCATGCCTCTGTTTCTGCAGGCTCAGACTATTACATTCAGCAAGAACAAGGTAAGCATCGGGACGGCAATTGAGAATATTCGTCAGCAGACGAACTACTCAATCAACTTCGCCAGCGACCTTATCGACCTCAACCGACAGATTAATGTAAAGAAGGAAGGGACGGATCTACGCGAGGTTCTCGACAAAATGACGGTCCCTGAACTGGCCTATGCCTTCAACGGCAAGCACATTGTCATAACCAAAAAGAAGACAAATCAGCAGCCTGCACCCACTCATCAGCCACGAAAAAAGTCGGCAGCAAGTCACGTTCTCAAAGGAACGGTGAGCGATGAAGCCACTGGTGAACCCCTCATTGGCGCAACAGTGCGTACGGGCAGTGACGGAATGGGCGTTACAACAGGGATAGACGGCGACTTCGAACTACCCAGTATCTCGGCAGGCGACGAACTGCAGGTGTCGTACATAGGCTATAAAACGCGCAAAATACAAGCAGGTGACGTGGCCGTAATGAACATTAAGCTACAGGCTGTAGACGACCAGATAGGTGAGGTTGTGGTGGTAGGTGCTGGCACACAGCGCAAAATCTCGGTAACAGGAGCCATTACAACCATCAAGGGAAGCTCGTTATACGCCCCCAGTTCAAGCCTTACGAACAACCTTGCAGGCAAGATGGCTGGTATCATTGCCAAGGCATCGAGCGGTGAACCCGGCGCAAAGAGCCAGTTTTATATTCGTGGCATATCAACCTTTGGCGGACGAACCGAACCACTTATCCTGCTCGACGGCATCGAAATATCGTCAGACGACCTGAACCGTCTGCCGTCAGAAACCATCGAAAGCTTCACTATCCTCAAAGATGCATCGGCTACTGCCATCTACGGTGCACGCGGAGCTAACGGTGTTATGCTTGTAACCACGAAGACTGGTGATAAGAACACGAAGACCGTTATCAACGTAACGGCTGAGGCTTCGTATAATAAACCCGTACACCGTATTAAATATGTGGACGGCGCTACCTACATGAAGCTCTACAACGAAGCCTTGCTGACGCGCCACCCTACGGCAACACCGAAATACTCGGACGAAGCTATCGAGTATACAAAAAGCGGTATTAATCCGTACGTTTACCCTGATGTAAACTGGTACGACCTGCTTTTCAGAAAGGGAACAAGCAACCAGCGCGCAAACCTTAACGTGAGCGGAGGTGGAAGTCGCGTAACCTACTATATGAGTCTGCAGGCCAATCACGACTCAGGACTGATGGATACGCGCCATAATCCTTATTTCGACAACAACTATAATCACTGGGAATACGTCTTCCAAAACAACATTATGTACGACCTTACCGCCACAACGCGGCTGGGACTGCGTATGAATGCACAGATTGGTAACGAGAAAGGGCCCGACGCTTCTTCCTCATCGTTGTTATGGGATACATGGCAAAACGATCCCGTTACGTTCCCTGCAACCTATCCTGCCGAAGCCGGCGACGCACATGTACGCTTTGGAAACGCCATCATGTCGGACAGTAGGCTCTACACCAACCCTTATGCGAGAATGCTTACATCGTATAAAGAGACCAACTTTTCGACGATAAACACTTCGCTTAACCTCGAACAAAACCTCGACTTTATTACGAAAGGGCTGAACTTTACCGCGCTTGTCAACTGGAAACAGTGGGCTGCAACCTTCTACACACGAGGCATAACACCTTATTATTATACGCTGACGCCGGGCAGCTGGCAGCCTTCTGACCCATCGGTAATGTCGTCAGAGCTGCTACGTACTGGCACCGACTACATCTCTCAATCGGATATTAGCCGATTCTCTGACAACACATTCTATCTCGATGGCCGCATAAACTATCAGCGTCGGTTTGGTAAACACACCGTCGGTGGGCTGTTAATGTACATGATGCGCGAGTTCAGGAACAACGTTCTACCTCATCGCAATCAGGGCTTATCAGGACGTTTTACCTACGATTACGACAATAGATATCTGGCAGAAATTAATTTTGGCTACAACGGTACGGAACGATTGGCCAGGGGCGAGCGCTTTGAGCTGTTCCCAGCCATGTCATTAGGATGGGTGATAAGCGGAGAAAAGTTCTGGAAGCCCGTTGCCCAATATGTCGATTTCTTCAAAATTCGCGCCAGCTACGGCCTTGTAGGTAACGACGAAACTGGCGAAGAGGCAGGTGCTCAACACTTCTTATACATCAACCAGGTGAACATAGGGAACAGCTTTGCCTACACTACCGGCCCATATTTTCAGTCGCCAAACAACGTCACTAAAAGGGGAGCGGGCTTCAATGGCTACGCTGTTGCCAACGCTCATTGGGAAAGAGCACGCGAGTTTGACGTTGGTTTCGATGCACGAATACTGAATCAAATAGACATCACTTTTGACTATTTCAACAACAAGCGCGACCGTATCTTGATGAAAAGAGCCTCATGGCCTTACATCTTAGGCTACCATAACGCCACCCCTTGGAGCAATGTGGGCAAGGTAGATAACAAGGGATTCGAAGCGTCGCTGACGTGGAGGCGCAACTGGAACAAGGATTTCAGCATGGAACTACGCGGCAACGTTACCTACAACCTGAACAAATATACCTACGTTGACGAGCCAGACTATCCCTATGTATGGCAGAGCCAGACAGGAATGCCGCTGAGTTACATTCGCGGTTACCTCGCCGAGGGCCTGTTTTCATCACAGGAAGAAATCAACAATCATGCTGATCAGAGTGGCCTTGGCAGCACACCGATGGTGGGAGACATAAAGTATCGCGACGTCAATGGCGACGGAAAGATTACCTCTTTGGACGAAGTGATGATTTCAGACTATGGTTCTATGCCTCGCTTACAATACGGATTCGGAGCCAGTTTCAATTGGAAGCACTTCGATTTTAGCGTATTTTTCAACGGCTCTGCGAAGACACGCGTGGCCCTTCAGGGCATGCAGCCATTCCATTCCAACACAAGTGGCAACCGTACGGTAATGCAATGGATTGCCGATGACCATTGGTCGGAGAGCAATCCCAACCCAAAAGCCGCCTACCCAAGGCTGGGATTGGCTGCCGCCGACGATGCTAACAACGTGCCTACCAGTTCATACTGGGTGCGCGATTTCAGCTTTATGCGATGGAAAACATTAGAGATGGGTTACAGCTTTAAACAGTGTCGCGTTTACTTTAGCGGCGATAACCTGGCCGTGTTCAGTCCGTTTAAGATGTGGGATCCAGAAATATGGTGGAGCAGTTACCCTCTCCAGCGCACGTTTAATATAGGTATTCAAGTTAAAATTTAATCATTATGCTTACGATAAAACACTATAACATGAAACGCATGGCAGGAAAATGGCTCGCCTTAATAGGGCTGGCCGCAATTACTTCGTGCAATTATCTCGACGTAGTACCACCAGCAACACCCGACTTTGAGGACACCATGAAGGACCGTGACGCCACATTAGGCTTCCTGTATTCGTGCTATGCGGGTATACCTGTCATGTATGGAAACTGGAGTTGCCGCTTTTTTGGAGCCAGCGATGAGGCCGTATTGCCACAGATTTATGGTTACGACAGCCAGTTTATACAATATAATCAGGTTACAACCACAACGAATCATGCCGCAGGTCCTTGGGTAAACGCCTACAATACCATAGGTCAAATCAACATCTTTCTGAAATATATTGATATTCTGCACCCCACGAACGTAAGCCCTGAAGACAAGGCACGCTGGAAGGCCGAATGCAAATTCCTCCACGCTTATTACCATCACGAGCTGCTTCGTGCCTATGGACCTATACCGCTGGTAACGAAATATATCCCGAATAGCACGCCAAAGGCTGAATTTCCTGGACGCAGCCCATACGACGTTTGCGTTGATTCCATCGCCAAATGGTACGACGAGGCAGCCAATATATTGCCTGCAACGCTTCCCTCTGACGAGTTAGGGCGTGCCACTTCAACCGCATGCAAGGCGCTTAAAGCCCGTCTTCTACTCTACGCCGCATCGCCGTTGTGGAACGGTTCTTTCCCTTACCCCGAATGGAAAAACGATAAATTCAGCGTTCCAGGCCAAGGAAAGAAGCTCGTTAGCAACACATACGATGCCACAAAATGGCAGCGTGCCCTCGACGCATGTACCGAAGCCATCGACTTTGCCGAAACACGGGGACAACGAAAACTGTTTGATATAGCTACCTCTGAGACGCTGCGTCGCAACGACGGCCTCGATTTGCCATCGTATCCAGGCCTTGACAGCATTGCCCGCAAGCACATTATGCAGATGCGTTACCTCATGTGTTCAACCGAAGACGAGGGTAACCGCGAAACTATTTTTGGCATCATCATCGGCGATAAGAACCCCGTCTCCATCAGTGTACCTCACGGAATAACTCTCAATGGCAGCGGATCGCCCATCGGTGGTTGGGAAGGGCTCTCGCCTACATGGTATACCATGACCCATTTTTATACGCAGAACGGCAAACTTCCTGCTCAAGACCCAGGCTATTTCCCACAGACCGACTGGTTGAAATCGGCTGGGCAGGCCAATTCCAACGTAGTTAAGCTCATGGCTTACCGCGAACCTCGTTTCTACGCATGGCTGTCGTTCGATGGTGATATTTACAGCCAGTATATTGCAAACGGCCAGCCACTAACGGTCAATATGCGCAGTTCTGATAAGCTTGCGCAGGGTTACAACCCCTCACGCTACCAGCGCGATAACAGCGTTACGGGCTTCCTGGCGCGCAAATACGTGCAGCCCAATATCAAATACCGTCAGGACGGTGGCGAAAATATAAGGATGGTGCCTTATCCTATCATTCGTCTGGCCGAGCTTTATTTAGACAGAGCCGAATGCTATGCGGCCTTAGGCCATACCGTCGACGCGCTGGAAGACCTCAATGTAGTGCGCGAACGGGCCGGCATTCCAGCGTTGCTCGAAACCGACATAACCCCCGACAATACGCTTACTGATATGATCAGGAACGAGCGTTTCATCGAGTTGTGGCACGAATGCCAGCGTGGTTTCGACCTCCGCAGGTGGATGATTGCACCCGATTATTTAAATGCAAACTCGTATTACGGACTGAATGCTACCGAAAAAACTGACCCATCGTTCAGCGAATTCAATCAGTTGAAGCGCATTGATCAGCCTTTTCAGTGGGCAACGCGCATGTATCTGCTGCCCATTCATGACAGAGAGGTTTACAGCGACCCCAATTTAGTACAGTCGCCCGGCTATTAATCGTTAAACCATAAAACAATGAAAAAAACATCATATTTCCTGCTTCTGTTCCTTATCCTGACGTCGCTCTCGGGCTGTAAGGACAGTTTTGCATGGCAAGACCGCGTGCCACAGGGTTACCAGTCGATTACATATATCAAGAACCACGGCACACACGCGCTCACAATGAATACTACTGAAACCACGCATACCGACTCATTGCTCATCATTAAGGCTGGTAGCGACCCCTCACGCAAGCCTTCTCTCAGGCTGAGAGCGCTTACACAGGCCGAAGTTGACAGCATGTACGGTTCGCTACAAGGAGGTGAATATAAAATTATTCCCGACACAACGTTCAGCCTTGCCGATGGCGGACAGCTTACATTCGGTGCTAACCAGGAAGGGGCTATTATGCCCGTGAGTTTCAAACCTGCCAGTATCTTCAAACTGATGAAGGCTTATCCTTCAACAAAATGGGTGCTGGCGTTGCGCATGAACAGCGTAAACCCGAACGACAGCGCCAATACCGACATGAGCGACGTGCTGTATATCATTGACGTTAAAAGCCCAATGATTAGCTTCGAGCACGAAAACATCAGCCAAACCATGTATTATAAGACGCTCGATGTGGCAGTACCGCTCACCATTCGCAACTGTAACGAAAACAAATGGGATATTACATGCACGCTCAATCAATCGCAGGACGCACAGGCCGTGGCCGATTACAATGCTGCCCATAATACCAATTACACGCTGTTGCCAGCAGGGTCGTACAGCTTCGACGCGCTCAGGCTGCCCACAGGACAGCTTACTGCCGACGCCACGCTTACGGTAAACCGCGCCACGCTTACCAGCAACGTTACCTATTTGCTGCCTTTGAAGATAGGAACATCGTCCATGGGGCAGCAGATGCAGAGCGACAGCGCCTATTCATACGTAGTTATTGACGTACCCAAATACGGCATCAGGGAGATAAAGCGCAACGCATGGAGCGCACTGTTCTGCAACAACGACAATGCCATGGGAGGCTCAGAGGATAACGCCAGCATCACAGCCATCTTCGATAACAACCCTAATACTTTCTGGCATACGGGCTGGCAGATAGCATCGTGCAACAGTTTCAGCTATAAAGGAGTAAGCGGTGACGACTACGATTACGCACACACCAAGTCATGGCACGCTTTCAAAGGCTTCCGCGATGCCAATAAAACAACGTTCGTTATTGACCTTGGGGCTACCTATAACATTGTGGGCGTGGGCATAAAACAGCGTACAGGCTCACTGCAAGACTTCAGAAGCGGCGATGTTTTCGTTTCAAACGACCCGACTTTCCTCTTTAAACCCATTGCCGATGGAGGCTCAGCGGCCGACTATAACCAGCCAATGCTCAACAACTGGGCCTATCTTCTCACCATCAATGCGCCGCACGACAGCGGGCAGCGTTGGTTTCAGGTGGCACGACCCAAGCTGAATAGCGGCGGCATTAAAGGCCGTATGGTGAAAGTTTCCGTTACACAATCGTACCGTGATCAGAATATCAGTCTGGCCGAATTCTGGGTAAGGGAAATCATCAGCATCGACGGCGAACCCGTACAATAGCCGTTTTGCCATACGCCCCAAGCGGCAACATCACACAACAGGCCGCATCTGTTTCACCCCGCGTGAAGCTGATGCGGCCCGTTTTCATCTACACTCCCCTACCCCGACACAAACTTTTATAACATATACTATGAACAAGGCAACACGTTTTTGTCTGCTACACTTTATTATTACAGACAAAACGCTCCGTCCTTTCATTGTACGAATGACCTCGTTACCAGCTTTTCACACCACCTTTACCCTTTACATACCATTGTTCGACGGCCGTCATACACGCGTACGTCGAACGTCATACAACACGTTCGGCGGCCGTCAACAACGCTGCTGACGGTCGCCGAACGACTGCTTTTACAGACTTATACATCGAGTTATAGTCAGCGAGGAGCGCTCGAAACAACCGTAAACCACAGAGAATACGGTTACTATACGTTCATAAAAACTTTATGACACATCTTCTGTACCCTCATATTATACCTCCCTTGCCCCCACCTCATATCTCCCATACCCTCCTACCCATCATCAGAAAAAAGAGCACACGCCCTACATTTTCCGCATAACATGCGGAGATTACAACCGCTATTCTCCGCACATTCTGCGGAAAATAATCGCATTTTTCTCCGCAAAATCTTGCAATTATGCAAATAATCATCTATATTTGCCAAAACATCATACATTTAAATATCATGACAGCACACAATACATATATTTGGCAGAAAACCAACTTGCACAGTTTGAATTGGCAAGACAGCGCGTTGAGCCAGCTTCTTGCCGAAGTGAATATGCTACGCGGTAAACTATTTGGACGCCTGTCAATGTTTGGTTTTAAAGAGCAAACCGAAGAGATGCTCAGCGTTTTAACCAACGAAATTATCCACTCGTCAGAAATTGAGGGCGAGCGTTTGAACCGCGACAGCGTGCGTTCGTCGGTAGCTCGGCAGCTGGGTTTGGCGCACGAGGGGCTTCCTAAGCCCGACCACTATACCGAAGGTGTGGTGCAAGTTATGCTGAATGCAACACAACACTATGCTCAACAGCTTGATAGCGACCGCTTGTTTGCTTGGCATCCGGCTCTGTTTCCAACAGGTTATAGCGGAATATACAAAATAACCGTAGCCCATTGGCGACAGGGTGACGAGCCTATGCAGGTGGTATCGGGTGCTTTAGGCCACGAAAAGGTACACTACGAAGCGCCTCCAAGCAATCAGGTTGCGCCGATGATGGAAGATTATTTTGAATGGATTGCATCAAATCAGCAAGCTATCGACCCGTTGGTAAAAGCAGCAATAGCACACCTATGGTTCGTCACCATTCACCCTTTTGACGATGGAAACGGACGCATTTGTCGCACCTTAACCGAGGTATTGCTCTCAAGAGCCGATGCAACCTCAAAGAGATATTATAGCCTATCGTCAGAAATATTAAATCATCGCAACCAATACTATACACAACTGGAGCATGCACAACGGGGCGATGCAGATATAACCGAGTGGATTGTGTGGTTTTTGAACACCTTAAAGCAGGCTTTAACTAAAGCGTTACAAAAAACCGATAATACCATTCGTAAAGTAAAATTCTGGGATATACACCACGACACAAAATTGAATGAGCGCCAAAAAAAGGTGCTTAACATGCTTTTCGAAGGCTTTGAAGACAAACTAAATTCGTCGAAATGGTATAAAATAAACCACTGTTCGCAAGATACCGCCACGCGCGACTTGAACGACCTTGTAGAAAAACAAATACTTCGACGAAGCGAAGAGGGTGGACGGAGTACAAATTATGAGTTGATACCCTTTTAAAAAAGCTATAAATCAATCTTGTTGTACGTACAAAGAGGCTTTTTTGCAAACACAAAAGAGAAGTGTTATACATACTAAAAAAGCGCACCCACCAATATTTTTATTGTGTGGGCGCGCTTCGTTTATCTAACGTTTATTTCTTTACAGAGAACTTATATACACAGTGGCTGCGATAGGTTTCGCCAGGCGAAAGATATGCTGACGGCCATTGAGGTTTGTTAGGACTATCAGGATAGTGCTGGGTTTCGAGGCAAATGCTGGCATGTTTGGGATAACGGTCACCATGTTTACACGTATTTGAGCCATCGAGGAAATTGCCCGTGTAACACTGTATGCCCGGTTCGTCAGTGTAAATATCCATTAAAATGCCTGTCTTAGGGCTGTAAAGTGCAGCTGCTAACTTCTTGTCGTTGCCCTTTCCGTTCTTATAAGTGTTCAGGCACCAGTTGAAATCGAAACCGCGTGCAGCCTTGATAGGTGCATAGGTTTGGCTGTTAATGTCCTGACTTAACGCATGCATCTTGCGGAAATCCATGGGTGTTCCCTTTACAGATACGATGGTTCCGTCGGTCATATAAGTAGTATCGACGGGTGTAAAGTTATCAGCATTGATGTACAAATGGTGGTCTTCGGCATCGCGTGTAGGCTCTCCGTTGAGGTTCCAATACGCATGATTGGTCATGTTAATGACGGTTTTCTTGTCGGTTGTAGCCGTGTACTGAATATCAATAGCGTTATCATCAGTAAGGGTATAGGTTACAACGGTCTTCAAATTGCCTGGGAAGTTATTGTCGCCATCGGGTGAAAGCAATGTGAACTCAAGCGTATTAGGTGCTGTTTGTTTGCAATCGAAAACTTGATACTGCCAACCTGTGAAACCGCCGTGAAGGCAATGGCCATAGTTGTTTTGCGGTAGCTGAATGGTTTTACCGTCAACGGTGATACGGCCCTGATTGATACGGTTAGCATATCGGCCAATAGTGGCGCCGAAATCGCTACCAAAATGCTCATAGTCGGCATACTGTGCAACATTGGCATAGCCCAAACACACATCGTGGAACTTGCCATTACGGTCGGGCACCATTAACGAAACGATGCGTCCTCCAAGGTTTGTCATACACATTTCCACGCCATTTTTGTTTGTGAGCGTGTACAGTTTGGTTTGCTTTCCACGAATATTCGCCTCGAAATTTGATGGATTTAATCCGCTCTTGGTGAGCTTCCATGTAGGCTTTATCACTGGCGCTGCAGCTACAATTGAAGGTGTGCCGCCCTGAATATAAGGCCACGAATCAACCCAATCAATACGATCCATGTATACCACACGACCATCACGGGGTTTGTCGGTTTTGAAACCGTGGTAAATTAAGAAGTCAGTTCCTGCATCATCAGTGACAATTTCGGCATTGTGACCAGGGCCAGCGACACGCTCGTTGCGCTGAAGCACCACCTCATAATGATTATCGAGCAACAGCTGTCCCTTCTTATCAACATACGGACCAAACAACTTCTTTGAACGTCCTACGGTTACACGGTATGTGCTTTTAGCACCTTCGCAGCAGGTTCCTGCTGAACCGAACAAATAATAATATCCACCTCGGCGCTGAATATAAGCGCCTTCCATGAAGCTTCCTGCTACTTTTCGTGGCTTCGAATCGGGCTTAAGGCTGAGTCCATCTGCTGTAAGCTCGGCACCATAAATACCATGGAACGAGCCCCAGAAAAGGTAACGACGACCACCATCTTCAATATAGAAAGGGTCGATACAATTCTGAATACCTATCTTTCGGCTGTCAATAATGTTTCCACAGTCGGTAAAAGGACCTTGAGGACTATTAGCTACGGCAACGCCTACACCAGCTTCCCACTCGCCTCCCCATACAGACTTGGCGTAATAAAGCACATATTTGTCGCCTATTTTGTTGATGTCGGGAGCCCAAATCATGCCTTTCGCGTTCCATTTAGGGCGCGTCTCGTCGGTGAAGGCAGTGCCAAGCAGATTCCAATTCACCAAATCGGTTGAATGATAAATAGGTACGTTGCGCGTGTTTTCGGTAGCATAAAGGTAGAAAGAGCCATCATCGGCACGTAGAATTGTAGGATCAGGGCTGTTCTTGTCGATGACAGGATTGCGATAAACAGCCGTCTGAGCCGAAACACTTGCCGCTAAAGCAAGCGCCGAAACAAATGTTAGGAAGTGTTTCATCGTGATTTTGGGTTATGGTTTTTAGTAATTAGTTGAAGTTTTTCAAGTAGTATTTCGCAGAGATTAAAGGAGAAAAAGGAAGAGAATGGGTGAAATACTTAATCGCATTTCACCACCTTCCTACTTACCTTTCGTCTACCTTTCATGGCACTAACAACGTAAATACCGTTGGATAAATCGTTTATCCACAAGTCTTTAACGTTTGTAGCCGTTCCCTGTTCAACCGTACGACCGCTTAAATCGGTCACTATCCATGTAAATTTCTGACCATCGGGCGCACTGATTTGGAAGTAATTATGACCTCCTAAAGTAATCGTCAGCTCGTCAGCAGCATCTGCATTAACGTTCTGCACACCAGTAGCCTCATACGTTGTAAACACAGGCGCAAGGGCAGACTCTGATGGTTTGCCGCCCTCTATGTAAGGCCAGCCTTCGCTATCCCACCTAACTTGGTCGAGGAAAAGGACGCGACCACCGTCAACATCATTCGAATTGTACCCATGATATAGCATCCAATATTTGCCGTTATCGTCCGTAATAATCTGCGAATTGTGGCCAGGGCCATATACCTTACTGCTTTTTTGCAGCATAATATCAAAAGGATATGACATAATATTGCGGCCAGCCTTGTTGACATATGGGCCATGAATATTGCGGCTTCGGGCAACAACAACATGATATGTGCTCTTTTCTTTTGCACAACATGAGCCTGCTGAACCCAAAAGATAATAATATCCATTACGTAAATAAATCATGGTTCCCTCAATAGTATTGCGGGGCGCAATCTGGAATTTTTCAGCACCAGGCTTAATTTGCAGGCCATCGTCAGTAAGTTCTATGCCATAAATGCCGCGGAAAGAGCCCCAAAACAAATACTGTTTGCCGTCAACGTCGGTAAAATGACAGGGGTCTATGCTATTCTGCACGCCAATTTCGCTCGAAATAAACAGCTTTCCGCGATCGGTAAAAGCATCATTTGGCGTAGAACTTGTGGCCACACCAATGCCGCATTCCCACTCGCCGCCCCATGTAGATAGCGAGTAATACATCACGTACTGACCGTTAATATACGAAACTTCGGGCGCCCACGTAGCACCGTTATTCACAAATTTAGGACGCGTAGCTTCAGTAAAACCAACGCCTGCTGGGCGCCACTTAACGAGATTACGCGATTTGACAATGGGCGTTCTTTGTCCGTTTCCATCTGTTGCATACGCATAAAAATAATGATCACGACCATAAATAACGCTCGGATCAGGGAAATTACGATTTAAAACAGGGTTTGTGTACGTTGCTGTAGAGCCAGCCGTCTGCGCCGTTACAGCAACAGGGAAAAAAGACAGCATAGTAAGGGCAAGGGCTGTCAACTTATTATGTGCTTGCATAATATAATAAAAGAGGTTCTCTCCGACCGTTATGGCGGAATAAAATAGTTGTTATGTTTTAGTTTATAGGTAGCGCACAGTGCTGATTTCCAACCTATTGGTATTACCCAACTGACGAAATTAGTATCATCTTATGCGCAAGATATATACAAATTTCGTTATAATACTTGAGATACGCAAGCAATTGTCTCAAAATATTATAACAGGAAGAGAAAGCCTATGCCCGCACAGCCTAATAGGATTGTTTTCTGATTTAGGAAAAAAGACGTGTAAAAACAACCCAAATTTCTCTACCCTAAGAGTATAAAAAGGATAATATGTAACGTGAATTACCTCAAAATAAAATGCGTCGGCAGAACAAAACACAACTGCATTTCATTCCGCCAACGCGCTTATTATTACTTCTTAAAATGAATATAAGCCTTTACTGTTGACCCCGTAACATCTAAAGCTGTAGGCTGCTTGAGGTCAATGGGTGTGCCTGTTATATTGATTGTCATGTTGACAGAATCGACAACACCACCCGGTATTTGGAAAAGACCTGCCTGTTGAGCATAGTCGTTCAAGGTAGTATAAGGCACATCGAGCGACATTGTTGAGCGTTCGCCCTTTACTGCCTGCGCAATATCAAGATAAACGGTGTCGGCAGTTTGTTCATTTGACAGGAAAATCTTATAACTTGCATTGGTTACATCAATCCAACGAAGGATTAAACTGGAAACCGTATCCTGCGTAACGTTAATCTCATATTCTGTTTTTTCCATCGACATCTTTTTGGGCATGGGAACACCTGCTCCCAATTCTTCAACACAAGATGCCAGCGAAAGGGCTGCAACGGCTACGATTAGTGAGAATATTATTTTTTTCATGATTCTTCTTTATTACAACTTTAGCATAATGGACAGCGAGCACAATATACACGAAGAAGGCGTCTTTACGTAGTCTGGCCTATGCTGTCTGTTATCTCATATTTTATTCTGCCTTGCTTATTTAGTAGCCACGAACGAAGTAGATAGCTTTCCGCGAAGTAGGCAAACGCTGAAAGTAAACTTGCCTGATGATTGTAACTTCCACTTAACATCACCTCCTTCGCTCTGCTTACGATACATATCAAGTTGATGATTAACCGCAGGATTGGCACCAGCTGAAGGTGCAAAGAAGAAGAAATCGGACCATGATGAACCTAATGCAAGCTTAATTTCACGGCCTGAATTAAATTGTCCTGTCCATGACCAGATGTAAGGATAACGTGGATTAGAAATCGTGAAGAGACCTTCAGCCGTTGTTAAATCCCAGCCAACAGAACAACCTGGACCAACGACACGAATAAAGCCGTTAGGAGGAGTTACTATATCATAAATGTGGCAATCGAAATAATTATCGTTTGCATCAACAACGATGGTACGTTCACCTGTTTCCGTATTATTAAACTCGGTGATGGCACCATTACCTACAAATGCCAGCGTGGTATCACCAGGCGCACCAGCCGATACGTAGGCAGGATACGAATCGTCAGAACTTGTTGAGAAATAATAAGAACATGGCACCATATTGAGAGTCTTTTCGTAAACACCCGAACCTTTTGTACGCTGTGAAAGGCGCTCAATTTTGGTGACACCGCTTGCATCAGTCATACGAATATAAAGGTAAGGAGAGAATTTCTCATAACCTGTTACCGTGAACTTCACTGACGAAAGTTCGGGTTTGATAAACTTAATATTATTGTTTACCGTGCCTACAACTTCAGCAGTCACCGACAATGGTGTGCCTGGATCTACCCATGTAGCAATAATAGAATTGAGCTCTTCGGTGGTAAAGGTTTTGGTTCGTTGTGTGCCTAACGGCATAAACTCAGTGTAGCTGTTGGCTTTATCGTCAGTAGCGTATAGACGAATAGCGTAAGTAATTGAGTCGTAAGTAGGGATAGGACTCTTCACTTCGTCCCATTTAAATGTAATTGCCTCAGCAGCCTGACGAACTTTCTTCAGCACAATATCAGATTCGGAAGCAGAAATGTGCATATCATCTGGCTGATCCTCTACCGTATAATATACGGGGTCTTCGTTACATGCGTTGAAAGTAATCAGTGCTATCAGTAACGCGAATAATTTATATGTACTATTCATTGTATCGAATGTTATTTAATTTTAAAGACTTTTCCCTCTTGTTTAGTTAATCCAGAAGGGTGGTTGTACAAGGTTCGGGTTCTTATCATACTCATCAATGTAAATAGGCATCCAGTAATACTTACGATTCCAGATACGTGTTTGGTAAACCGTGCGTGTATAAAACGAAGCCTCATCAGCACCTGTTGAGTTCATTCCGTAATCGTCACCTGTCATTTCTGGTAGATTTTCTGCATCTCTCCAACGACGAATATCATACCAACGGTTGTTCTCACAGCAAAGCTCTACGCGACGTTCGGCACGAACTACCTTACGAACAGCCTCTTGAGTGTCATCAATACCGATGAAATCAGGGTCTAATGGCGAAACAGTTCCAAGCTTATATTGACGTACTCCTGCACGCTCTCGGATAAGATTGAGATACTTTAACGCCTCTGTACGAGCAGCTGTATTATCGTAAGCCTCGTTCTGAGCCTCAGCATAATCAAGATATGTGAACGCCAAACGATAGATAAAAGCCTTACGACCTGTGATGTGGCCAGTCTTATAGTTATCTGTCATACGAATACCCTTACGCAAGATATATCCATTTTGCGGAGCGTCGTGAGGAGAAGTTGTACGGATATTATCCTTATGGTTGTATAACAAATCGGCTTTTCGGTTTATGTAATTGAGCCAAGCTCCGTTATAAGTCACCACATTATAGAAACGTGGCTCACGATTACAATACATGTTATAGGTATGAGCAGATGTAACTTGTCCAGCAACGCCTGTACCATTTACCCATTTGGTGTTGCGCCTATCAATAGCCATAGAGAAGCCTGTTTCGCTATAATTTGAGTTTGCATCAGTGATTGGCAAACCGTTTTTCATGAAGAAAGCATCTACTAAGCCTTGATAAACACCTATTCCAGCATATCCTCCTACCTCGCGTACGGAAACTCTTCGCAAGAATGTTTTATAATCGTTATCACGTGTAACTGGGAAAGTAATTTCGTGATTGCCCTCGTCCCAACTCTTAATATGCACATTATAAGTTGACATAAAGGGGTCAATAGTGCCGTCGTCGTTGTATTCTTTATATAATTCGCACCCTGCTTTCTCGGCTTCATCAATACAAAGCTTGGCAGCTTCGGCAGCCTTTACCCATTTTTGTGGGTCATAAGTAGCTCCAAATACCAACTCGCCATCGTGATTACGATAATTAGCATACCATGGATTACCATTAACCAATGGACTTGCAGCAAACAAAAGCATGCGAGAACGGACGGTTAAAGCCATAATTTTCGTAATTCTACCAAACTTTGATGGGTCAACATATTTGGAAGGAAGCGCAGTAGCTGCTTCAAGCATCTCCTTATCACAATAGTTCACTACATCATCAAACTTGGCCTGACCTTGCATCAAATCAGCAAGTGTAAAGTTAGTTGGAGCGATATAATCGGGCTTAAAAGGGATTGCTCCATGGTTTTCGGCAATAAGCCACCAGCCATAAGCTGTTAAGAACTTTACTTCGTTCTTGATATTATCCACCTCCGATTGTGGCAAACTCTGTTCAGGAAGCGCCTTAATACGTTGAGAAAGAATATAGCCTTGGCGAATACATCTGGGCATACCACCCCACAAATTACCGTCCCATGCAGAGTTAACGGTCCACTCACCAAAGATTTTTCCTATCGTTAACTTCCAATTCCACTGACGCCAACGCTTTGAAGGAGTTGCATCATCAGCCAGAACTTCATATCCATCGGTAATGTAATGATACTTATCTGGCTCATGAATTACATTATAAACATATGCCAACATCTGATAAACCTTTTCACGGTTCGTGAAAACCATATCCATGTCAAGCTCTGTGTCGGGTTCCTTATCCAAGTAATCAGAACACGAAGTAGACGTGCCAAGCGTCATCAATCCTGCCGCGAGGAATGTAAAAAACTTATATTTTTTCATTTTTCGTATTAGCTATTGATTAGAAGTTAATGTCAATACCAACCTGATAAGAGCGGTTCATCGGGTATCTTAAACCATCTGCAGTATTAATCTCTGGGTCCCAAAGCTTGAATTTTGAGAGACAGAAGAGGTTATTTCCACTGCAATAAAGACGAATCGACTTAACATAACAAGCCTTCAGCCATGGTTGTATGAAGGTATATCCAAGCTCAAGAGTCCTACAGCGTAAGAAACTTATGTCCTTCTTCCACCATGTAGAAGCACGGTAATTATTAATGTAAGGACCGTAGCGTAGGCCAGGCCAGAACGCATAAGGGTTCTGATTCTCTTCTGTCCAACGGTCATTAAAATTCTCAAGATAAGCATTACCCTGCACCGTTGTACCGCTACCTGGCAGGAAATAAGCCGACCCACCAATCATACGTTGGGTGTCACCAGCTCCTTGAAAGAAGAAATTGAAGTCGAAATTCTTATAAGAAATCACACCACCGAAACCGTAAACGATACGTGGATCAATTGTACCGCCAATTACACCTTCGTCTTCTTCTGTGATGATTCCGTCACCATTCATATCCGTATACTTGATGTCACCGGGGCGAAGCTTAATACCACCCACACCTTCTTGTGAAGGAATACCATACTTTAGTGTTCCGTCGGCATTGAAATCGTCCTTAGTAAACAAGCGTTCTGCGGTTAAACCCCACAACTCATTCATTGAGCGACCAGTGCGTGCGCGGTAGGTTCCCTTACGACGTTCGGGCTCATCATACTCGTCAATCACGTTTTTAGCATAGGTAAAGTTGGCATAAGCCGATGTATAAAAGTCCTTTCTCCATTGCTTTCTGAAATTCATCGTCATTTCAAAACCACCATTTGTTACCTTTCCGAAGTTGGCCCAAGGCGACTTTTGAAAGCCAATCTGTGTAGGAATTAAACGGCGTTGCATGAAGATATCCTTACGCTTCTCACGGAAAATATCAAATGAGAAGTCAAGCATATTCATTATTCCTAATTCAACACCTGCGTTATATTTGGTAACCGTTTCCCATTTCAGGTTTGAAACACCGATATCTCCTTCCGTCAGACCTTTGTAATGACGTTGTCCTCCTGAACCCCATGTATAACCCGAAGCATCAACATTCAATGTTGTGCGGTAAGCAAAGCGTCGACCACCAATATTATCATCACCAGCCTGTCCCACACTGGCTTTCAGTTTAATGTTATTAAACACCTTGCGCATGCGCTCCATCCATGGCTCCTCGCTTATGAGCCAACCCACAGCTACTGATGGGAAGAAACCAAAACGGCGACCTTTTGCAAAGTTCTCAGAACCGTTATAACCAAAGTTTACTTCACCAACATAGCGATTATCATACGAGTATGACAAACGGCCTGCGATGCCCTGCTTACGATAATCTTGAATATCGCCTGTATCATAAGCCTGTTGATTGTATAGGAAAAGAGCCGAAACATCGTGCTTTCCAAATGCACAATTATACATGGCATCGGCCTCAAAGTAAACTCGTGTGTTACCATACTCCGACTCTTTATAGCTTCCCATCGATTCGTCACCTGTTTGAAGCACGTCATAAATAAGCTTTCCTGTAGCATCTCTACCTGTAGCAGGCGATACACGTGCTGTGTTTAATGTGCGTCCGCGTCTGCTTCTGTTCCAGCGGTCAAAGCTGAAAAGCGCCTTCAGTTTTAAACCTTTGGTGATAAATTTAAGGTCTTGTTCTACAGAAAATAGCGTTTGTATCTTCGACGAAGTGAAGAAACCATATCCCTGTTGTGTAACTGTTGACCACGGATTTGCGCGTTGAGCCTGCAAAGGAATTGAACCATCACTATACCTTCTCGGATAGGCAAAAGGCAAGGTTTGGAAAGCTTGTGTAAAGGCTTCATCAGTATTACAACGCTGTTGCTTGAAGCGATTCAAGAAACCACCAATGTTTACACGTAGCAAGGTGGTCTTTGTCACCTCCATATCAATATTTGAACGCAAATTGTAATGCTGGTTATTGGTTGCGTTGTTTACAGGCAAAGTCTTATCCTGCTCCAAAATTCCTGTCTCGCGGAAGTAAGAAGCAACCACCGAGTAACGCAGAAAACCCGAACCACCACTTACTTCAAGATTACCTCTTGTGGTGTAGGCATAGTCCTTTGTAATAGCATCTACCCAATCCACATCAGGGTAAAGATCGGGGTCGTAGCCGCTACGCGTGCGCTCAATCTGCAAATCGGTAAAGGGCTTTACTTCGTGATCTTGTTCTGCCAACTGATTAAGAAGCGTCATGTAATCAGGCGCATTCATAAACTTTGGCATCTTTGTGGGCTGATTAACCGACTGTTCAAGATGGAACCTCATTCTGGGAGGTCCTATCTTTCCATGCTTAGTTGTAATTACAATTACACCGTTTGCACCACGCACACCGTACATAGCACTTGCCGATGCATCTTTTAACACCGAGAACGACTCTATTTCTGACACATCAACATTGTTCAAATCGCGTTCTACGCCGTCAACAAGAACCAGCGGACTATTATTGCCTGAGAACGAACTTATACCACGAATCCAGAATTTTGCTTCATCATAGCCTGGTTCTCCTGAGCGCTGAACACCGATAATACCTGAAAGTTTACCTGCCAGATTGTTTGTCAACGTACGATTGGTACCAAAGCTTAGCTGGTCGGGCTGAATCGTTTGGATAGCACCTACAACCGAAGCCTTCTTCTGTGTAGTATAACCTGTTACCACGACATCGGTTAGTTGGTTCGCTACTTCTTCAAGTTGTACGTCGATAACCTTTGAGCCATTCACTTGGATTTTCTGTGTTTTATAGCCAATGTACGCAAACTCCAACGTCTGACGACCCGCAGGAATAGGGAGCGTAAACATACCATCTACATCGGTTACCGCTCTTATAGGTCCATGAGAACCTAATACCGTAATGGTCACACCGATGAGAGGTTCCTTCTTATTGTCAGTTACTACACCGGTCACCTTGGCTTTTGTCTGCTGGTTTTCGGCCTGAACACCCAGTGGCGATGCAGCCATGGCAGAAGGCACATACCCCATTGGAAGGAGGCTTGTCACCATGAAGACGGCACCTAAAGCGCTATGCCTTAGTCCGCGATTGCTGGTTTCTGATTGTCTTCGTTTCATGTCAATTATTTAGTTTTCAGATACATCAATAATGGTTTTGATAGTTTCTTTATATCAACTCATTCTCATCTTTATACAGAATTGATTTTATAATTGAGTTATTTCTTATAATGTTTAGGTTTTGCAGATATTTTTGAAACAAAATAGGCTTTGATATCAGCGGCCATTTGTGGCGTTACCTTCAGATAAACATGCTTACCTTGCGGGTCTTCTTTGAAAATAGTACGTCCCTTTGGCGTCACAGTGATTGTTCCGCGAGGCGATACCTCAAACATTTTTGCACCATCAATAGCATACAAAACCGACGTAAGGTCCCACGTCGGACGATTGTATGGCATAGGCTTATAAGCTTTATAGGCCTCAATAACAGGGTGCAAAGAGGTCCAACCAAAATCGTTTTCTATACTTGTTGCTGGATAAGTAATCTTTTTACCCAGTTCAAAAGGTGATGTCACAATTTCAGTAGGCCATTGCTCGTACAAATCAATAGCCGAAGGAATATCCTTTAATACATTAAACTCGCTGTAGTTTTTGATATCAAAGCGGCCTGCCATCACGTGCAAAATCTTTACCTTTTGGGCAATCAGTTCTTTACCTGTTAGCGGGGAATACTGATCTCCTGACGTTGCCATAAGGCGCGAAAGGTTTGTTGAAAACCCTGTAGAGATAAGCACAACTGAATGGTCGGGCTGTTGGCTCAGTATTTTACGGTACAGTTCTGGCACTGTAGGCAGAGCGTCATAATTTTTGATTGAACGCTTAAAGGCAAACTTACCGTTAGGGCGTTTCATCAGGCTCACCACCTTTGCATAGTTTACCGCATCGTTCTCACAGTCGGCACCCGAATGAATAATGCCAATTGGCACCTTGTGTCCATACCAGTTATTCAGTATGTCAATGTAAACAGCAGGATACTTACCTTCTTTATTGATGCCGATTGCAAGCAGATTTATCTTCTTCTCATCAGCGTATTTGTAAAGAAGATCTAACGCAAGGGCGTCGTCAACATCATTGCCCATATCAGTCTCGAAAATAACCCTCATCGGCTCACTTGCGTGTATGGTATTGGCGAAACCTAAACAACTCAGACATAATGCTATTGCTATGCTTACCCATCTGTTTCGTTTTGTCGTTCCCGTTACGTTGTTCATATTTTTTTTTGTTGACATTTTTATTGCGTTTCTTGTTGTATTTGTTGTTTTATGAAGCCTGTTATCGCTATTGGGGTTTTATTTGCACCAATGTATTCAAGGGCAATTTCAGTTTCCGCCTGCCATAACAATAAAGGCCAAACCTGTTAGGAAGAGTAGGAACATCATACTTAACAACGTGGTAACCATGCGGTTACACCCTTTAAATTCTTTCCAGATGAACACACCCCACAGCGCTGCAATCATAGGCGCTCCTTGACCAAGGGCATACGATATAGCCGCACCAGCCTTGCCTGCTGCAATATAACTGAACAGCGTTCCTACGCCCCAGATAACACCTCCCAGCACGCCCACGCTATGCGAACGCCATGAGCCACTGAAGAACTGTCTATACTTCACAGGCTCGCCTTCAACAGGGTGACGCATTAATAAGGTGTTAAACACGAAGTTGCTCACAAGAACACCTATCGAAAAGATAAAGAATGCTGAATAAGGAGTAGCTTTTCCTACTGCAGGATTCACGAAATTGTCGAGGTCCATTGATGCTGCCACAAAGCGATAGAACAACGACATCAGTACACCCGCTACAACAGCCAGCATTATTCCTTTCATATTGCTCTTTTCACTCTCGCCTTTTTGTGCTTTCTTAGCCGAAGCCAGACCGTTCAAAATCAGCGCAACCGTAATCATTGCTACGCCTGTAAAGAGCAACATGGCATCGCCTTTAGGCGAACCAAAGTAGTTAATGAACACGCCTAACACAAGCGCAAGGCCTACACCTACGGGGAAAGCAACCGCCAAACCCGCAATGCTGATAGAGGCTGATAGCAGAATATTAGATGCGTTAAAAATTACACCGCCAATAAATGCTGAAAGAATACCTGCACCCGTAATCTGTGCAAGGTCGGTCGTAAAACTGCGACCCTCGTCACCTATTGAGCCTAACGTGAAACCCATTAAGGCTGCAAAGGCTACCATACCGATGACATAGTCCCAATAAAACAGTTCATAACGCCACGATTTTGCAGCAAGTTTCTGTGTGTTTGCCCACGAACCCCAGCATATCATGGTAATAACGCAAAGCAAGATAGCCAGCGAATAACTACTAACAATAAACATATGATTTAAATTTAAGGTTTTAGGAATAAGGATTTTATAGGCGCACCGCGTTTAAACGGTTTCTATTTCGCGTAGGTAAGGCATTGATATCTGTGCGCCGCGTCTGCTTACCGAAATGGCCGAAGCTTTGTTGGCAAACTCTGCTGCCTGCACAATCTCCTTGCCGTCAGTAAGTGCTTTACAAAAAGCACCGCAGAAAGTATCGCCCGCTGCTGTCGTATCAACAGCATGGGCCTTGCACGCAGGAACAAGCTGCCTGCTCTCTTTCTCGCACAATAGCACGCCTTTCTCGCCCATCGTAATCAATACATGTGGCACGCCCATGCCCATAATAGTTTCAGCACAGCGCTCAACCGAAGCCTCATCACTCGGCGATACTCCCGAAATGCTTGTGGCCTCTGTTTCATTTGGAATAAGGAAGTCGACATTCGTTAGTAATTCTGCAGGTAGTTTTTCTTTGGGAGCAGGTGCCGGATTTAACACCACACAGGCGCCGTTCTGCTTTGCAAGTTGCGCAACTTCTACCAAAGCTTCTACTGGTGTTTCAAGTTGCATCAGCACCACACGAGCTTTACCAAACAGCTTGGCAGCATTTCTCACATCGCCTGCTGTAAGGCACGCATTGGCACCCGAGCTTACAATAATGCTGTTTTCGCCCGAATCGACAGTAGTGATTAAAGCAAGGCCCGAACTCTCATTTTGCGCAACATATACGTGTGTGGTGTCAATGCCTTCGGCTTTCAGATTTTTCAACATTTCATTACCCCAGTCATCGCTTCCCACCTTGCCCACAAAGGCAACATTTCCACCCAAACGGGCTGCAGCAACAGCCTGATTAGCACCCTTACCACCAAAGTTTCTCATGAAGTCGTGTCCCATAAGTGTCTCGCCAGGACGTGGAAAATGGTCGGTACGTATGGCCATATCCATATTTGTACTGCCCACAACAAGAATTAGGTTTCGATTTTCTTGCATCATTTATTTTGGTTTAATAGGTTTAAGATTTGATGCTGCAAATTTAGATTTTTTTACCTTATCGAACTGAAAACGCATAAATAATTTTGACAGCCCATATAAAAACTTTAATTTAGCAGCGCAAAAAACAATCTACCATAATGAAAAAATGTAATATCTCACAGTTAGCAGAGATAACAGGATTCTCTAAATCTACCATTTCGCGCGTATTGAGCGGAAAGTCTGATACACAACGCATTAGCCAGCAAACTAAACAGCAAATCACAGAGGCTGCGCAAGCACATGGTTGCGTGGTAAGAAGCTACGGAAAGAACCATGAGCGGCAGGTGCGCAACAATACTTGCAAAACCATTGGCGTTGTTGTCCCTCACATCAGCAATCCGTTCTTTGCAGCCCTCGTCTCATCGATTATTCGCGAGGCACAAAAGTACAATATAAGCACACTTTTATTCGATAGCCTTGAGAGCCCCGACCTTGAACGGTCTACGCTGAAGCGCCTACAGAAGAGCAGTGTTGACGGTATTATCATCGTCCCCTGTTCGTCAAACGTGAGCGATATCAGCCTGTTTAGAACCAAACCCATGTTGTTAGTCGACCGTTATTTTAAATCAACAACACTTCCCTACATCGCCACCAACAACTTCGATGGTGGTTATCAGGCCATCACACAACTTATTAAAGCTGGCCACCGCGATATATTATGCGTCATGGGTGTCAATACATCTATTACCACTGCCGAACGAAAGCGCGGTTGTATCAAAGCCGTGAACGACAGCGGTGTACATTGTCAAATGCACTATAGGGGCAATGAGTTCAGCGTTGAAAACGGATACGCCGAAACACGATTGGCTTTAAGCCTGCACCCCGAAGTTACAGCTATCTTCGCTATGAGCTGCAACATACTACAAGGCTGCTTGCAAGCACTGAACGACCTGAAGCTATCAGTACCCGAAAACATCTCCATCATCTCGTTCGACGACAACCAATTTCTCGATTATCTTAACCCACCCATCACGCGAATAGCCCAACCCGTTGACGCCATTGGACGCACCGCTGTCAAGGTGATGTATGAGAGCATTACCGAGGGGCGCGAAATGGTTTCACAAGTATTAATGTCGCCTCACCTCGTTACGCGCAATTCTATTCAAAACAAGCCCATAACCAAGTAACCTTTTCATCCTTTTGCATGGTGTACGGCGAGCGTCATACAATGCGAGCGACGGCCGTGATACAATGTGTACTGCGGCCGTCATTCGCGCGTACTGCGACCGCCGCACCTCCAGCCTTATATAAAACTAAGAGATGCATATAGACGAAAACAGTATGCCGATAGAATATATAAGCAGAAGAAGGGCTAAAAAAAAGGAATAAAAGCGTAAAAATATTACGCGTAAAGGGAATAATAAATACTTGAACTGCAAAGCCCAAAGCATCGTTCAGTTTTGTAAAAACACAAAAGTGGACAAGTTAAAAACATCGTTTCACTTTGTAGAAATATACGAACTATTAAGTCCAAAGTATCCTTAAAATTTAAAGAAACACGAAAACAGCCCTACCAACAAATTGTTGGATAGGGCTGTTTAGGTTATATCATACAGTACGTAGGACGTATGAAAAATGAGGGGGTATTTTCCTCTCGATTACAAAAACACAACCATCAACTGCGTGGGAAGCAAATAATTTATTGTGTTCTGCATACGCAAACGCTGTGGTACACGGTGTATGAGATTGTCTTTTTTCGACCATTCGGCTGCAATATACCGATACACATCTCATATACACAAAACAACCTGACAATTTATCATATTCACGTGCACGTCCTTAACCTAATTGGTTTTGCGTTTAGAAGCCTTTGTTTGAGCAGGTACAGCGGAAGCGGCGGCAGTGTACATCAGCACTAAACTTGAGCGTTTCTCGGGCAAGACCAACTGTAAGCCGCGAGCCAATTCGGCACCTGTACGGGTAAATGAGCGGCGTGAGTCGCGGTCGGTAAGCGTATAAGTGCGCTTCGCATCAAGGCCACGCAAGCGCACCATGCACGTACTGTCAGGTGCTGTAGCACGACGGAAGGCTACCACTATGCCGTCATTGGCCGACCTTCTATTGAGTTGATAAGCCAGCCATACGCTGTCACCAAGAATATGTTGCGTGCTGGTGAGCGGATAATAATCTTCAAAATAATAGGGCCGTAGCTCATCAATCTCGTCCATAAGCTTGCGCATCTCAAGAAGATTATTCTCGGGTTCGGTTATCTTCCAACTATAAATAACGGTACTTCCCATGCTTGAGCGCGTCGTAAACTTATCGGTTTGCATCAGTCCTGTACCCGTTTGAGGAAGCCAAAGCGCAAGGCCGAAGGTGTGCGTCTGATATCCTACGGGTTCGCCGTAACGGTAATCGGTCCGCCACAGTGGCGCACTGCGTTGCAGAGTCTCTAAGTCAAGTCGGCGCCCTCCGCCAGCACAGTTATCAATAAAGCCGCGTGGGTGGTGACGTAATATATTATCCCAGTAGGTGTAAAGGCCCTCAACATAATGATTTTCGGTAATACCTTCGCGCCCTTCAGGGTCGTTATGATACCAGAAACCAGCAGGCTCGATGTTGTAATCTTGCCTGTAGTGGTCTATTCCATTATCGTCCATAAACTTGTTGATGTAATGGCTCAGCCAGCTTACGGCTGCCGTGTCGGCAAGATTAAACAAATACGACTCGGTGCCTTCGCCAGCGTCCATCAGCCATTCCTTCGGCAATTCCTTACTCCAACGTGAGCCTTTGAAGATGCGTTCAGGCTCAAACCACACCAAGAATTCCGAACCGATAGCGTGAATAGCATCGCTTATAGGTTTCAAACCGTTAGGAAAGCGGTCGCTGTCAACCACCCAGTTGCCTACTGTATTATACCAGTTCTTGCCCTCTTTTACACGAGCCGACTCGGTATACCAGCCAGCGTCGAGCCAAAACACCTTAGGAACCAGATTGAATTGTTTGTAACGTTCAATCAATGCCAGCGCATAATCTTCGTCAAGACACGAGTATTCGTTGCAGGGATAAGGGTCGCCATAGTTGAAACTCGTTGTGATGGGATAACGATAAGGTTTGCCATCGATACGCGGTGTAAGGCATGAGAGCACAAACTGACGCCATTGGTTCTGACCGTCGATAAAATCTTCGCCTTGCCAGAACATCAGGCACACGCTCGATGAGCGTACACTTTCGCCTGCGTTAAGCCACGTATTAAGTCGGTCAATGCCTGTAGCGAACTGTAAACGACCCTCACCTTCAGGTTTGAAATTGGCCTTCCATGTTCCTGTCCAGCCAATAGCAGCTATCATACCGTGTCCAGAACCCGTATCAATATTGAAGAACGGGAAGTTGAGTTGGCTCGAACGGCCACCCTCAGGACGTAATACCAGTTCGTCAGTACCGTCCAAAACTCGCTGATATGGTGCAAAATCGTCAGGCCCTGCATTGCTGCCACGCGTATAATGAAGGGTGAAAGGTGCTACAACATTATTATGTAACAACAGGTCGGTTGTGCGCACATTGGCAATAGTTTTCGACTTTTCGCGCCCCGTATTCTTAAACCTCAACACCCACATCACGGCCTGCTGAGGACGGTATATCTTCACGTCGCAGCTTACTTGCAACGAGCCATCGGGCGCGGTATAGGTGTAAACCACGTTGGTAGCACCCGATATGGGCATGGGCTTACGTTGCACCTTGTAGCCCCATGTTTTGAGAAATTGTGACGATGGTTGCCCTCCGTAGGTGAACGAAAAGGGTGTTTGCCCTCCGCGTGCGAAATAACGGGTTACCCATTGCTCCACATCCATTTTGCCTTTAGGCAGGACAAGCGATGTTTGCGCGTGCGCCATCAGGGGCAGCGACAGGCTAAAAAGGGCTATAATAAGATGTTTTAAACAGTTGGTTTTCATAAAAAGATAAGGCTTTATTTGTGTTCAGGCACAGCCACCATGCTGTAACGTATAAGCAATGATGAGCGTGGCTGGCTTAGTTTCAGCTGTAATCCGTTAGCCAACGTGTTGGCTGTATGGGTAGTTTTCGCCCCCGTGTCGGCATTAACAAGCTCATATTGCGCACCCTTTTTAAGTCCATGTAAACGCACGGTCACCGTACTATCAGTGCTTTCAGGACGACGGAAGGCCAGAATAACACCTGTTCCGTCTGACGTTCTGTTAAGCTGGTAAGCCAGCCAACGGTTAGCAGCCGTGGTAGAATCGACGCCCGTGAGCGGATAATAGTCGGCCGTATAATAAGGTTTCACTGATAAATACTCGTTGATGCTGCGGTGAACAACCTCAAGATTGGTTTGTTTCGTGGTAAGTTTCCAGTGGCAAATCATAGCCGAACTGTAGCTTGAACGCGCCGCATAGGCATCGTTTGTGGCTACTCCTGTGCCATGGAAGGGCAGGAAAAGGTTCAAACCATAGTTCTGTGTTTGCAATCCTTCGGTGGCATAATAGTGATAATAATCGCTCTGCCAAAGCGGAGCACTACGCCCTGTGGTCTCCCAGTCGATTCGACGACCTCCACTTGCACAGTTATCAATAAGCAAATGGGGGAATCGCTGCAACAGATAATCCCAGAAACGATACAGTCCTTCGATGTAGCGTATTTCGGTAATACCTGCACGATTAGGCTCATCGGCAGCTTCCCAATAGGGTTCGGGTTCGATGTTACAATCCTGACGATAATAGTCAATGCCGTTATCCTCAATCATTTTACCATAATATTGGCAAAGCCAGTCGCAAGCTTTAGGGTCGGCAAGATTAAAAAGCAGCCAGTCGCCACCCTGTGGTTTGTGCAGCATCCATTTGTTATGCTCAACCGCCCACTGCGTTCCCTCGACTACTCTCTCGGGTTCAAACCACACCATAAACTTGGCACCGTGACGGTGTATGGCGTTAGCGATAGGACGAAGAGTGCCGCCAAAGCGTGCGCTATCAACGGTCCAGTTACCCGTAGTGTTAGCCCAGTTGCGACCGTGCTGATAATCGCCAGCGTCCTGATGCCAACCAGCGTCGAGCCAGAACACGTCAGGGCGAATATCGAATCGATAATTGCGGTTTACCATGGCAATGGCATACTGCTGCGTTAAGCACGAATACTCTTGCATAGGTTGGGGTTCATGGTAATTGAAACCTGTTGAAAAGGGATACTGTGCCACCTTACCGTCGATACGCCGACTGTTATGTGCCAACACCAAACGGCGGAATTGGTTAGTGCCTGCAAGGTAATCGGCACCCTCCCAAAACATGATATTTACGCGCGGTGTGCGTATTTGTTCTGACGGATGCAGATAAAGATCAAAACGTTTCTGACCTGCTTTCAGGCTGACTTCGTTACCACTCTGGGCGCAAACCGAAGCCTGCCAGTTGCCCGTCCAGCCTATACTCAACATCACGCCACCGCCTTGAGGTGACGTAATGCAGAAAAACGGAGTGTATTTACCTTGGCTGGAGCGTCCGCCTTCAGGTGACATGACCATAGGTTTGCCCGCAGGGAGTATGAGTTGGCGAGGTTGGAAATCGTCTTTTGTGATTTGGCTTCCTTCGATATAGTTCATGACGAACTGTCCCGACTTGCCATAACGCAAACCTAAATCGATAGCCTGCAGGGCGCGTAAGGGTTTTGAGTCGGTACGACCGTTATTTTCAACGTGTAGCACCCAATCAATACTACCAAAGCTTACGTAGCCTTTCACCTCGCAACGTACACGCAATCCGTCAGTGGGTTGGGTGTAAGTAAACGTGTACGACACCACGTCGGGGTTATCGGTACGGTTTGATGTGGCTTCGTAACGCCACGTTTTGATAAACGATGCCGATGGCTGCCCATCATATATAAACGAGAACGGCGGAACCTTACCGCGAGCAAAAGTGGTTTTTATCCATGTTTCAACGTCGGAAAGTCGGCGTCCAACCTTGACGCTCACTTGCGCTAAAGCCTCTGTGGTGGGGAGTAAGAAAAGCCCCCCCACACATAAAAGCTGAAAAATGGATTTGTAAATCCTATGTCTATTCATTGCAACAAATCATATTAGTTGGCATAACCCGGATTCTCAACAAGGCGCGGGTTCTGAGCTATACGTGAGTTGCCCACAGGCCAGTAATAGTTTTTCTGAGGGAATATAGGAGTGCTGTTAGGACCATCAATCTCATCAACCACCTGAATATAGAACTTAGGTGTGGCTCCGGGTATAATTTTGTTGGCCGCATTGAGCACCGATGTGGGGTCGAGGATATAAGTAAGACCCGTGTGTGCTCTTGAAAGAGTTGTTTCAGCAATACGCCAACGACGCAAATCCCAGTAACGATGGTTCTCGAAACACAACTCAATTTCGCGCTCATGACGAAGTTGGTCGCGTGTAATGCTGGTGAGCAGAGCGATGCCTGCACGGCTACGAATTTTATTCACATTATCTAATGCTACCGCCGTATTGCCCATTTCAAAAGCAGCTTCTGCCTGATTGAGCAGTATTTCAGCATAGCGGAAAATATGATAATCGGTGGTAGAGGTGCAGAACCATGTTTGAACGTCGGCATTATCGTCTAAGTATTTGCGCACTCCAAAACCAGTATGCAACAAGCTATATTCGGCTACGCGTGCCAGCTGGTCACCAATAGCTGCAATGCCCTTGTAAGAACCGTAACGACCGCTCTCAATATTGCCATTGCGTTTCTTAATACCACGGTGCATATCGACAAAGTTTTTACCAAAACATACACCGCCTACCGCATTGGGCCAAGGTGTACCATTTGTCCACACATCAGCAGCAAGACGAGGGTCTCTATCGCCAAAGAGTTCAGCCATAGTGTAGCTTTGATTGGGATTAATGGTCAGTGTTCCCGGTGTTCCATCAATGCGTTCAAACTTCTCTACGAAGTCGAGATAAGGCATATGGTAGTTACCCACACCCCAAACACTGGGTCGAGGACACTCGCACATATCCCAAGACCAAAGCCCTGTGCCGCCCGACTGCCAGCTTGGACCCGTATGAGGCCAAACCATAACGCCCTCGCCGTTATTCTTTTTCAAGAAAACGTTACGGTAATTCGTTACTTTATCAGCGTCCTGATTGTAGAGTGCGAACTTGCCACTCTGAATAATCTTATTGGCTGCATCAAAGCTTATTTGGTAATAATGGTTAGCCTCAGAAGGAGCGAAGCCCAATAAGCCATCGAGCTGCTGCTGCCCCCACTGTGCAATACTACCAGCAAAAAGCGCCGCGCGGCACTGTAAAGCATAGGCTGCCCACTTAGTAGCACGACCCACTTCTTGCTGTGCGGGAAGCTCAGCAACCGCTTTTTCGCATTCGTCGATGATGAAATCGTAACATTGCTTCTCCGAACTACGCGAAGGATAAAGCACTGTTGAGTCGGCGTCTATAGACTGTACATCAGTAACAATAGGCACACCGCCATAACGTTTTACCATAGCAAAATAGCAGAAAGCGCGCAAGAAACGAGCTTCACCTTTCAGTTCCGTCTTGTTTTGAAATGCTGATTTCTCTATGTTATCCATGAAATTATTCAGATTTCGTATCTGATAATAAGCATTTCCCCACCATTGAAGATAGGTGTCGTTGACCTGATAGCCATAGTGTTTCAAAGTATTGAAATCGGCCTGTGCACCAAAGTTATAACGGGTTTCGTCGGCCAGCTCCATCGACCGAGTTGAACCCTCCATCTGTTCACTTTGTCCCATCCATACGCCCCAGCTGTTATCGTCGCGGTTTAAGGTTGCACCTTTCCATGTAGAAGCCGATGCAGGACAGTCCTGTACCATAACGGGGGTGTAAGCATAAAGCTGTGCAAGATGCTGGAGTACTAAAGTTTCGTCGTTCCAAACAACAGCATCGGTATAACGGTCAGTAGGTGTTTGGTCTAACACGTCCATGCACGAGGTGAACGATGTCATTGATAAAGCTACAAGAGCTAAATATATCTTCGTTTTCATGATTTTAATTTTTAGAATAATCATTTGTGAAACTAAACCCTTAGAAAGAAAGGTTTACACCAAAACTAAATGTGTACTGTTGTGGGTATCCTACACCAGCATAATGACCCTCCGACATTTCGGGGTCGACACCATATTTATTAAGGTTGCTCAATGTAAACAAATTGGTTCCTGCAACATAAAATCTGACACGTTCTACACCTATGTTACTGAGTATCGACTTAGGCAAAGAGTAGCCCAATGCCACATTACGCAGACGCAGATAAGAGGTGTTGTGATTGCGGTAATCGGAATAGAACCAGTTAACTGATGAAACTCCGCCTGGGCGAGGAGTATATGCCCATCGGTCGTTATTATCCTCACGCCACATGCTCTTGTATTTTAACTCGGTTTCACAACCATCAAGAACCACATGGGTTGTGTAACCCCAGGCTCCCTGTAACAGGCCTTGCAGGTCAAATCCCTTATATGAGAACTTGAAGTTAAAACCATACATCCAGTGTGGACAGGTGCTCTTTCCAATTACTGTTTGGTCACGCCAGTTGATTACTCCGTCACCATTAAGATCTTTATACTTTGCATCGCCCGGACGCAATGTGCTATTGCTGTTATTCAATACATCGTATGTGCAAGGCCAGTTATTAATTTCTTCTTGAGAAGTAAACAGTCCGTCAAAGATGTAACCTATACGACGGTCGGTACGATTGCCTTGCATACGATACAGACGCTCCTGATCAGGATCGGTGTAATTTGCCTCGTCATATTTAGCCCACTTAGCTACTGCATACGAAATATTAGCACTGACATCATACATGAAATCGCCAAACTTGCCCGCTGTGCCCGCACTGAACTCGAATCCATCGGTATTTATGCTGTTCAAATTCTCGACAGGAAGATTTGCTCCGAACGTAGAAGGAACCGAAGCAGAGCGCTGTCCAGGGATTCCTTTGCGCAAACGGCGGAACATATCAAAGCTACCGTAGAGCTTACGACCCCACAAACCATAATCGATACCTAAGTTCTTGATAGCCATTCTCTCCCATGTGAGCTTGGGATTTGGCAGGCCTGTTGCTAAAAGACCAGAGGTAAGCGTAGAGCCAAAGGTATAAGCATTATCATAAGAATAACCCGTAAGAAAAGCAAAATTAGCCACACCGTCGTCACCTGATGCGCCATAACTCAGTCTGAGCTTGAGCAACTCAACGGCTTTCAACGGCTTCATGAAAGGTTCGTTAGCAACATTCCAACCAACAGAAAAGCTTGGAAAATAACCCCAACGGCTGCCCTTTGCATAACGTGAAGAGGCATCGGCACGAAGAATTCCCTCGAAAAGATAACGGTCTTTGTAGTTATAGTTCAAACGACCTATCCAACTTATGCGGCCAACAGAAGAAGAGCCAGAAGCAATGTATGACGTGGTGGGATCGCCTGCAAAGAATTCGTCAAGAATGTATGACTTGAAACCTTCACGACTTCCGTTAAATCCTGTATTGCGATAAAGGTCATACTCGTAAATGGCCTGAGCAGTAACAGTATGTGCTTCATTAAATGTGCGATTGTAATTCAGCGACAACTGCATATTGGTATGGTTGTTATCCGAGTTTGACATGCTCATATGCATAGGATCCTGTGACTTACGAGAGAATGTGTAATCTTGGGTATCGGCATTATATGTATAAAAAGCCTGTTGCTTTTTAAATACTTTACTACCGTCTTCGGTATGTGTATAGGTAACAGAACCACGGGCATTAAGGCCTTTGACATACTTGGAATCGTACTTCAAAACACCATGAATGACCGTCATATTCTTCTTTAAGTTCTGATAACCGCTAAGCTCACTGTTTGTGCCAAAGATAGGACTTCCGTAGGTAATACCTGCATAAGCCAACTTGCTTTTGTCGGGAAGTTCCAGTGGATACTGTGGGTCGGCTGCATAAATCATATCACGCCAGAAGTTGTCGGGCGTTGACATGCCATCGCAAGCTGCAGGATAATAACGCTGCTGTTTATAATATTTAAGGTCTAACGACGCTGTTAAGCGTGGAGCAATCTCTGCATCAACATTGGTCATAACGTTTAAATGCTCGTAATATCCTCCGTTAGTCTTGAGCAGAGTCTCCTGTCGTCCAAAGCCAACATAACTGTAATATTTCAGCTTGTCCGTTCCACCTGATATACTTACATTATGATTCTGCATAGGGGCATGAGAACGAACGCAGGCTCCAAACCAGTCAGTGTTCAGATAATGAGGGTCTGTCCCTTTTTTGAAAAGCTCAATTTCTTCTGGTGTATATGGTGCACCAGCAGGACTGTTTCCTCCATAAATCCAAACGTCGTTCAAATATTGCGCACGCTGTGCCGACGACGCGGGGCGAATAACATGCGATGATCCTTGCCACGAAAAGCTTGCATTAGCATCAACGCGCATCTTTCCGGCAGCTCCTCGTTTGGTTGTAACAAGGATAACACCGTTACCAGCGCGGGCACCATAGATTGAGGCCGCACCGTCCTTTAAGATAGAAATGCTTTCAATCTGGTTTGGATCTAAAGACGAAAGTGACGCCTCAACACCGTCTATAATAATAAGAGGTGCATTGAAATAACGAATATACAATTGTGAATCGTCTTGTCCGGGGATACCCGACTCCTGTTTTGTAATCAAGCCTGGGAGCTGACCGCCTAAAGCATTCGTCACATTACCAATAGGAGCAACCGTGATTTTATCAGTCTTAATTTGAGAAACAGAACCCGTCAACGTACCAACCTTCTGAACACCATATCCTACAGCAACAACCTCATTGAGCAAATTGTCGCTTTCTTTTAATACAACATTGATATGACGACCTGCTTTTACTTCCTGTGTTTCGTAGCCTACATAAGAAATAACAAGTGTAGCCTTATTAGGAGCGTTCAACGTAAAGTAACCGTCAACATCGGTAACAGCGCGGTTATTCGTCCCTTTCTGGGTAACAGTAGCGCCAATAATCGGGTTGCCCTGATCATCAATTACGCGCCCCTGCGATTGTTTGCCCTGTTGCTGAGGCAATTGTCGATCAACTCCAACAGCAGTTCGAACGGCTTCTGAAACATCAATTCCTGTACGACCAGCATATACATTGCTATTCGTTAAAATGGCCATACATGGTATTATCATCAAACATTTGATATTCATAGTATATAAATATTAGATTGTAACGCAGTAGTTATAAATGAATTTACTTCGTAGCACCGAGCGATTTAACACGTCTTGTAAGCCAGAACATATATCCCCAAATACAGATTAGGAATATAATAGCAGCTACCTGTGAGCCAAAGCCATCAGTGCAAAGACCTAAAACAGGAGGAAGTATGCCACCACCTACCAATCCTACTATCAGCAACGCTGATACATCGTTGGCACGGCTTGGCATGTGTTTCATTGAAAGAGAGAAGATAATAGAAAATAAGTTAGCATAACCCAAACCAAAGACAATGATGCTTACGTAAACTAAAACTATATTCTGGCAAAAAACTAACAGCAGTAAACCTACCAATGCAGTCCAGATGCTGACCGTATAAAACTTTACTTCCTGCACCTTCATCAACAGAATACCTCCTACAAAGGCTCCCACTGTGCGCGCAAAGAAGTAAACACTGTTGCTCATTCCTGCGTCGCCAAGCTGTAAACCGCAGCGCTCCATAACAATCTTAGGAAGCGTTAAGTTAATGCTCACGTCCACACCTACCAATACAACAATACCCAAAAAGAAAGCAAGAATATAAGGATCTTTCAGTAACGAGAGAGTCATCTTGAAAGAAACCTGCTGCTCTTCTTCCTTTGCTTCAGGAATAGGCGTCAGCCAGAGCCAAGCAAAAGCCAGTAATGACGTAACGGCATAAATCATAAATATCATCTTCCAGCCATAAATTGTTCCAGCTACTGAGGCAACAATGATAGGGCCTAAGAACGAACTTACAGCCTTAACAAACTGTCCGAGCGTGAGTGTTCCTGTTAATTGTTTTGGCGATACTACATTCGTAACCAGCGGATTTAGGGCTACTTGCAGAATGGTATTTCCAATTCCCACTAACGAGAAGGCAAGAAGCATCATACCAAAACTATAATCGAGCAATGGCACCACCATTGCAAGAGCCGTTACGCAGAAGCTTAGCGCCACCACTTTCTTTCGGCCTATCTTATTCATCAGCATGCTTGTAGGAATAGCACACAGGAAAAACCAAACGAAACAAGATAAGGAAATAAGGTTAGCTACAGAGTCAGTAAGGTCTGAAAAGTCGTTTTTCACATAATTATTAGCCATGCCAATAATATCGACAAAGCCCATAATGAAGAATCCGAACATAATAGGTAGGATTCGAATCATAGAGAATGAGGTGTTTTCTGATGTTTTCATTGCTTTATTTTTTACGATTCCATCACTTTTAATTCGGCTTCTATCAACTGAATTAGAATGTGAATTACTTTAATGTGTATCTCTTGAATGCGATCAGAAAATGCTGCTCGAGGGGCACAAACGGCAACATCCGATTGTAACGACAGTTTATTCTCGGCTGCAGAAGTGAGTGCAACCACTTTCATTCCCTTGCGATGGGCTGCCTCTACTGCACGCATGATATTCTCCGAATTGCCACTTGTGCTAATGGCCAGCAACGTATCACCTTCCTGCCCAACGCCTTCAACGTAACGTCCGTAAATATCTTCAAACGAGAAATCGTTACCCACACACGTCATATAGGCTGGATCGTTAATGGCAATAGCAGGGAGCGAGAGCCTGTTAAAACGATAACGGCCTGTTAGTTCTTCCGCAAAATGAGTAGCATCGCAAAGCGATCCTCCATTGCCGCAGCTGATAATTTTACCGCCTTGTTTCAGGGTCTCTGACATGATATGACCTGCTGCAGCTATAGCGGCGATATTTACATCGTCCGACATAAACGCCACCAACTCTTCATGAGCCTCTTGCAGACTGTGTTTTATTAAATCATTCATTTTTAAATACTTAAACGGTTAAATCGCTGCAACTGATAAAGCAGCAAAATCTCCAATCTGTTCGTCTAAGGCTGCCGTTCTTACCTCGCACACTTTACTTGCACAGGGCAGGGCTTCTCTGTCTATAACTTTCTGCATGCCCTCTCTGAGCAGATGTTCACAACGTGTAAAAATGCTGCCAATAACAATTACTTCAGGGTTCAGAGTGTCAATAATAATTGACAAACCACGACCTAAGTATTCGGCTGCTATATCGAAAGCTTCTTTCGCTACCGCATCGCCCTTACTTGCATGCTCGGCTACAAGCTGCGTGGTAATCTTGTCCAGCCCACCCAACTCGCACCATGGTACCTTATTTCCCTGCTGCCATTGTTCCTTAACCAGTACAGAAGCGATTTGCGCTATGCCGCCACCGCTTGTGAAACCCTCAAACGATCCGCGCTTGCCATAACCCACAGGGCCAAACTCTGCCAAACGAATATGTCCCACTTCGCCTGCATTATCGTTCGCGCCACTGTACAATTTGCCGTCAATAACAATACCCGCGCCCAAGCCTGTACCCAATGTAAGGAACACCATATTGCGCGAGCCACGACCAGCTCCAAACTTATACTCGGCCAGAGCACAGGCATTGGCATCGTTCTGTAGGTGCGTAGGAATGTGCGTCAAGTCTTCTATAATTTTCACAATAGGAATATTATCCCACCCTATTAGGTTGGGAGGAGACATCACTATGCCTTTAGTGCTTGACAACGGACCGCCACAAGATATACCAATACCTTTGGTATTATCCTTATTTAGCTGATGTTTCTCAAGCATTTTAGCCACACTTTGACAAATGTGCTCGATTGTTTCGTTTACCTCAGTTGTAGCAAAACGGTCCTTGTCTACAACAACAAGGCTGTCGCCTTCTTTACAACCGTAAGACACTGCGCACTTGGTACCGCCAATGTCTATACCAATTAGGTTTTCCTTCATACTCGTTAGTATTTCAATAAATTAATATATTACACTATTATTAATTATATAATCGGATTTTGTCAATCCACTTACGGTAGCTATTTAATTGATAAGGGGGCTTACCATAAAGGTAATGATTGCCATACGTGCGGCCGCCAACCTTATAATTAATAAGGTATACACCCTGACCAACAGGAGCTGCAAGCTTGGCAACAAGAGCTTTGCCGTTGCGTGGAATAGTATATTTACCTTGGTAAATACTACGTCCTGTCTCAACATCGGTAACCGTAACTTCGCCCTTGGCTTCGCTACGGGTGTCGTTAACAGCGGTCAAAGCCAAAGCGCCATTGGCAGCATCGTTAATAAACAGGCACACATCGCGCTCGGCTTCACGTAAATAATAGTAGGCGCGCTTTTTGCGGAAATAGTAGTCTACAATAGCGTCCGAGAGCAGTGGCCAACCATCTCGCAGATTCCACCAAATGATACCGCTCTTGTCATCAAACTTACGGCCACGCCAAAACTCTAAGAAATATTTCATGGCTTCGGCCTGAACACTTTGCGAAGCAAAAACAAAGTCGTCAAGCTTACTGGGCACATCACCGAAGACACATTTTATTTGATTCAACATTAAGTTATTACGGTCGTAAGTTTTACCCCACACCGCATAACGCCTTACCGACTTTGTTACCCACTCGTCATTCCATTCGTAGTTGCGTGTCCATGGGTAAACATTGGCCTTAGTGAACATTTGCTTCAAGCTTTCCACATTAGGGCAACCGTGATAACCTATTTCACTACAGAAAACGGCTGTTGCATCAGTGTAGAATACGTCTTTATAATAGCCACGAGGACCCCATAAATGGTTTTCTGGCAGCAAGTGATCACCACCTCCATTGCGGTAAACGGCCTCACTATAATAAGGTGAACTGGGCAGATAAGGGCGCGTAAAGTCGAACTCGTACAACACTCTTGGAATTATCTCCCTACTAATTCGGTCGCGATTGGGGTCGAAATGGAAATGGCGTAGCGTTTGATAGGCAATCATATCGTCCTCATTATTACCCGACCATAGGGCCAACGAAGGGTGATTGCGCAACTTAACCACCACGCTTTGCACCTCTTCTTCTACAGCCTTGGCAAAATCGTCACGCTGTGGATAGAAGTTACAGCCCATGGCAAAATCCTGCCAAACCAGCACGCCCAGCTCGTCGCAACGGTCAAAGAAGTGACTATCCTCATACACATTACCTCCCCAACAACGAATCATATTGATGTTTAGGTCGGCTACCATTTCCATCATCTTGTCTACATGCAGTGTATCTCTGCTATGCAGCGCGTCCAAAGGAACCCAGTTGGTGCCATGAATGAAGATAGGTTCGCCATTGACATAGAAGCGGAAACGTCCGGGATTGTCGGCCGTATTCATATCGTTGAGGTCGAGTTTTACCGTACGAAGTCCTATCCTTTGCTTGTTCTCGGCCAACACTTTACCTGTTTTATCAATTAGTTCGGCCTTTACATCATACAGCGCTTGTTCGCCATAGCCACGTGGCCACCACAAATCGGCGTGGTCCAAACTCCACATACAGCGGAAGGCTTGCGTTACAACGGGTTTCTCTATGGTGTAAGCCACCTTGCCCTGACGGGTTAATGTAAGACGAGCCGTAACATGGTCGAAGTGTTCCATAGGCATAGCCACCTGCACATCAGCAAATAATTGCACATTGCGGGTAGCCGTATCAATCTCACTAATATAATAATGTACATCGCGGAAACGTACAGGATTAATTACTCTCAATTCCACATTCTTCCACAATCCTGCACTAACAAGGCGTGGCATAATATCCCAACCAAAGGCATGTGGCGCTTTACGGATATAAGAAGACTCCTCTGAAGCAAAGCCTCCAATACTGAAAGTGCCCAACAAATGTTGCTGTGCCTCCAATACCGATGAGCGTATAATCACCTGCAACGTATTGTTCGCGCCTGTAGGCTTTACCGCATCGGTCACGTCGAACGCGTGTTCTATCATCATATTTTCAGCCGAACCGATATGCTTTCCGTTCAGCCAGATGTCAGCCAAACAGTCAATTCCACCAAACCATAGCTGCAAACGCTCGTCGCCTTGCAGTTGTGGCGTGGCAAACTGCTTACTATAGCACCACTCGTATCCTTCCCATCGGCGTAGGTCGTTCACGTTATTGCCCACCATAGGATCGGCTATTAGTCCCGCTTTTTGAAGGTCAATTTCTACATTTCCAGGAACAGTGGCACTGATGGTCTTAAGGTTTACACCGCCCATTGCTTCGGGCGAGCGCACAACTTTGGCTGGTTGTTTCCAGAACGATAGCTGCCATTGGCCGTTCAACGAAACAATAGGCTGTCCTTCTGCTGCAATGATGCTTACACTCGAAGCCAATAAGAACCAAGTGAATAGGATTTTTATAAAACGCATTTTAGGTTTAAGTCTTAGGTTTTTACTTTTCTGAAGAGAACTTCAATCGATGGTGTCCACTGGTCAATTCCTGCCTTTTACCGCCTGCAATCAGTGTAGCCGTTGTATTTGCAGGTAGTTCTACATCAAGGACAATATGCTTACCGTTACGCTTCCATGCCGATTTGATCATGCCCATTGCCGAGCAATACTCGCCCTTTGCACTGTCAAGACCTTTCACAAAGCGGGGTTGCAGCAAAACGTGTTTGAAGCCTGGGCGTTGTGGGTCGTAGGTAATACCTGCCAAATACTGATACATCCATGCCTGAACATCGCCCAAGAAAACATGGTTTAGCGATGCATCTCTGAAGGTAGGAGACAGATTCCATGTTTCAGGTAGCGAGGTAAGGCCACGCTTTATCCAACTTCCCCACGAAGGAGACTCGCTACGCGATGCCAGCTGATAAGCCTGATCGGCATGTCCATAGTCGCAGAGCACGCGCAAAATTGTTTTACTTCCCAGCATGCCACAATCGAGAGCATTGCCGTTATCCTTAATCATCTGACTGAGATTATCAGCAACACGCTGTGCATACTCGTCGGGAACTATTCCTAAATACAGCGCAACACCTTGTGCTGCCTGCGAGCCATTCGAGAACACTCCGCGCTCAACGTTAAAATATTTCTTCATGATGAGCTGCTTCAGATACTCGGCTTTCTGTTCGTAAACTGTTGCATCTTTACCCAAAATACGGGCAAATTCGGCCATCGTTTTATTGTCGAAGTAATAGAAGCACGTCGTAGTATAGTCGGTAGGTGTAATAGTTCGGTATGCCACCCAGTCGCCAATGCCGTACGTCACTGTTTTGTCGGCATTCTCTCTACCCTTCAGATAGTTGAGATATTTTACGCATGCAAGCCACATTTTTTCTATTGGGCGCGTGTCGCCATAATAGTAATACAGCGTGCGTGGCACGCCAAACATCACCGATGCCCACACAGGCCCAATCCAATCGTCATATCCCCAGTCGGGCGAAGGCACGATACCTGATATTCGCCCCGAATCATTCTGGTTGTCTAATATGTCATCAAGCCACTTCTCATAAAACTGAACGCCATCAAAATTCAGCAAAGCGAGGTCCATACTCATATGTGCATCGGCCGTCCAACCGTTTTTCTCGCGTTGCGGACAGTCGGTAGGGATACTCTGAAGGTTTGATAAATACGACACAATAGTGGCGTCAGATATTTTGTTTAATAGTTCGTTCGAGCTTTCAAAACGTCCTACAGGCTGCAAAGCTGTATGGAAAAAGCCTGCCGTCAAGCTTTCTTGTGTCAGGCGTATAGGGCGCGAACTATGCACCTCTACATACTGGAAGCCATGGTAACAGAACTGTGGCTCCAACTCTTGCTGCTCTCCATTAAGGATATAAGTATCGGTTTGGAACTCTTTATCCTTCATAGGCGTGTAGTAACAAGCTATATTTCTCATCTCCAAACGCCCGTCATTGCGTTTCATTTCGCCATGTTGAAGCGTTATTTTCGTACCTGTAGGGCCTTTTACACGCAGCTTACAGAAACCCGAAATATTCTTTGGAAAGGAGTACACAAAAAGGGTATCGCCCCACGATTGCATACTGGTGGCTTTCAGGGTTTCGCTAATACGGATAGCGGGCATTTTCTGAGCAGTCATCAATGGCGACGGAGCGGCTACTACCATCGCATTTTGCCACCCACTGTCATTGTACGAAGGCTTCTCCCAACCTTTCTTTTCGAGACGTGAATCGTACTTGTCGCCTGCATAGATATTGTTGACCTGATAAGGGCCTACCGCTGTTTTCCAACTGCCGTCAGAAAGAATTTCTTTTACAGTTCCGTCCTCAAATTCAACACGTAACATACAGGTCATGCGCGCTCTGTTGCGCCAACGTGCCGAATCAAAGCTCCATGTGGCTACCTTTCCAATCTCATTATAGAACCCATTGCCCAATACAGCAGTAATCACATTATTACCACTACGTAGCATTGACGTCACATCGTACACACTATACAGGTTACGTTTGTCATAATGGGTGTAGCCAGGGTTCAGCAAATCGGCCGAAAGGGCTTTACCGTTGAGCTTAAAAGCGCCATAAGCCGCTGCGCTATAATAGAAACGGGCTTGCTTAATCTTATCGCCATTTAAACTGAAAGTTTTACGGAACATGGGCGCAGGCTCGAAGTCACGATGACGAAAATCGGAAATCCATGGCGCGCTCCAGTCGGCCTCGTTCATCAGTGCCGTCTCGAAAGGCTCTACTGACGATTCTATTTTACGGCCACGCTGGTCCCACGCTGTCACGTGCCAGAAGTAGCGTTTAAACGATTGAAGGTTAGCGCCCCTGCAAACAGCACGCGAAAGATCAGAGGTAACCACGCCCGAATCCCATACCAGCGACGTGGGCTTCTCGTTTAAAAGTTGCAGCGAATCGGTGCCAACGACTACGCGATACTGTCGTTGCTGCAAATCGTTTTTCGACAGGAAGTTCCACGTCAGGCGCGGAGTCGATACGTCAATACACAAGGGGCGTACACCGTATTCGCAGCGCATACGTGTAATGCTTTGTGCAGTGGCCATACCACTGGCACACAAAAAGCCGCCCACAACGAGCATTCTACACGATTTCTGCAATAGGTTTTCAATATCTTTAAACATAGGACTTTAGGTTTTACAGGTTATTAGGTTCGGTGTTTAGTAGAAGGTGCAACGCAGACTCACCTCTTCGGGTGGGAAAACATCATCGGCGTGGGTTTGTCGGAATTTGATATTCTTCACCAAAATACGCACTGCTTCTGAAGCGATATCTTCGACGGGCATACGCGCTATTTGCATAGAGGGCGCAATACACTGGAAGGCTGGCATGCCGTGAATGCATGAGAAGTCGTACCCTGCCAGACTGATATGGCGCGCGTGGAAATACTCAAAGGCGGCTAAACATAAAATATGGGTGGTAAAGAAAAAGCCTTGAACATCGGGCACTTGCTTGAAAATACGGTCGAGAACTGCAAAAATATCATTCTTATAATCGCTGAAATTCACCTCGCCATAAAGGTTGGCGTTCAGCTCTATGCCCGACTCGAGCAAGGCACTACTATATCCTTCACGGCGCATATTCATGGTACGAAGGTGCGAATTGGTCGTTATAATGGCTATTTTCCGACAGCCTCGACCCACCATGTTTTTCACAAGCTGATAGCTACTGTCCTCATTATTTACAATGACATAGTTTGATTTGATTTCGGGATAGTAGCGATCGAAGAGCACAAAAGGGAAGCGTTCGTCCATCAGTTTGTCTATCTCACTACGCGAAATTTTCGTCGGAGCCAGCACAATACCGTCAACCTGTCGCGACTTAAACATCTGAATGAGATGGCGTTCGCGTTCAGGGTTCGACTCGGAATTACCTATCATCACATAAAAATCTTCCTTTTCGGCAGCCTTTTCAAAGCAACTCGCCACCTCAGAATAAAATGAGTCGGTAATGTCGGGGATTATCAGGCCTATCGTACTCGTCAAACCTGTATTCAAACTACGGGCAATCAGATTGGGCTGATAGTTCATTTTGCGAGCCATTTCCTGTACTTTCGTCTGCATGGCCTCGCTAATTCCACGTTCTGCGCCTTTGCCTCCAAGCACCCACGACACCGTGGTCTTCGAGACTTTCAGGGCTTCGGCTATATCTTTTAACGACGATTTCATCTTATACTATTATAGCAGGGCCGACCGCTTTCGCGGTCATTGCCCTGTCAGCTTTGTTTTTCTGTTTTAGAGATACATTAATATATGTTCCACCAACGCGAGAGATGAGCACTCGGTGTCACCACTGCGATTTTGTAAAACTTCGATTTAGGCAACAGGTCTTTGTCGATAGCAAACTTTCCTGTCGATGCTTTCACGCTACCCATCAGCTGCCATGTGTCGTGCCCTCCTGCAGCATAGTCGTTGGTAGGCGTTACATAAACCGATGCGGTTTCATTGGGTTCGTGACAATCCCACGTCACCACAATTTGGTTATCATATTTAGTTGCAAACAGGTTGGTGATACCTTGCTTACCATAGAACGACATACCGTCCTGCTCATAAGCCACTTCCTTCGGAACGTCAAAGCCCATCCACTTGCATATTGTAGGGTTAATGTCAACCTGACTTAATGACGATTCGCCAAAGTGACCGTTTACTTTCTTCAGGTTTGTCGACATCCACACGGTACGTTCGCGTACAGTTTGTCCGCCGTGACCGAAGCCATCGACGTAACGACCGTGGTCAGTAGTAACAATGACAAGCCACTCTTCGTTAAACTTTTTCTCACGATATTTCACCGCGTCCCATACTTTTCTTAATAGGCTATCGGTCTTCATCACGTAACGATCCGAATAAGAGCCGCTGCCGTAAATATGGAAAGCATCGTCGGTATACCAAAGATAAAGCCAACCTAAGTCTGGCGCATCGGTACGAATACACTGTGCCGCATCAGCAGTTACCTGACAGTCGTAATCGTAAACTTCAAGCATATCTTTCTTACGAGGGAAACGAAGCGTATCCAAATCATAACCATCAAAAGCGTAATCAACCTTAATGTTTCCAGCTTCTGCCTTACCATCACCAAGAAGAATGGTGCGATTATCAGTCCAACCCGAATAGATTGCCGTCGAAACAGGACGCTTCTGGTTCTTGGCAATGCGGAAAATGTTCCAGTAGTTATAGTTGATATCTATATTTTCGTTGCCCTGAACATTGTGCTTATTCATCCATGTGCCTGTCAGAATATTGGTATAACCAATAGCCGAAATGGTGGGAGTTTGCGAATACATGCGATATTCGCCACCACAGTAAGCCCTGCTATAATGGCCCGTGCGAGCAATATCCATGATGGTTGGCGGCTGTAAGCGCTCAATACAATCGGCTGGAATGCCGTCAATAATTACGAATAACGCTTTACGCGTCTTACAAACTCCGGTCAGTGTTGACATGAAAAGCACTGCGAGAAGTATTCTTCTTAAATGTTTCATCACTATAAGGTAGATATATTACTTAATCGGTTAACTTGCGCAAATATAAGGTTAATGTATCAAATATTATGTCACGATTAACAACTATTTACAATATTTAAACCACGATAATCTTATATTGCGTAATGATATTTCTGAAGTGCAATAGTAGATGCTGTCTAAAACCGTAATAGAAAGAAAGGAAGTGGAGAACAGCACCCAAATAATTTGATAATCTTTACAGTGTTAAGTGATTGCAATCAGCCTGTTAAGTTCTTATGCTTAGCGCGTTAAGCAACTACCTTTACGTCGTAAAGGCATTGCGATTACGCAATAATGACAGTGCGTTTACGACGTAAACGGTTTGCGATTACAGCGTAAACGGAAGACGATTACAGCGTAATCGCAAACAAACGTTTCCGCTCGTTTCACCCCTTACTTCCTTAATAAAAAGAGGTATACACTGCAGATTTAGTCTAAAAATGTCATAAACTTTTCATTTTTTCGTCGCCAGAATCTATTTTTTTCTCATGAAATTCTCTTTTCTGACATTCAATTCATGCACGCGATTACGGCGTAATGGGGCGTTTTTACAGCCAAAAACAATTCGCAATTTTGTCGTTATTTTTGCAACAGCCTTATTATAAGCGTTTTATATTTTATCCATTTTTGCGATATTTTCAACCATCAGCACATGCATTCGGCTACAGCAAAATTTCAGGAAAGAGAAATAATGCTCTCGTTTTATAAACGTTTATTAAGCCTTATTCTGGTTTTTATTAATTAATATTAAATTGAGAACTTCTTGTCTTAAAAATATTGCGGATTCATAATTTTTTCTTTAAAATTGCAGCATAACACAGTTTAACCGATAAAGCTATCAGACAATCTATTACAAATCAAAATGTGGCCAGGTGTACCTAAACCCCAAAACAACTGGCAAATGAATCCAAAGGAAAGAAGGTCGTGCGCAGTACACACCTTATGAATAAGTGAGCTGGCACGACCTTCACCTTAGAAACCTAAAACTGAGTAACTATAAACTAAAACGTATAACACTAACTCTTTAAAAACAGTATGAAAAAACTATTTACCTTTGCAATCGCTATCATGGCGTCAACAAGCCTCTGGGCTGTTCATGACGACATCGATCAGTATGTTGGCAACAATGCTAACTTCATGGGTATTCCGTCACAATCGCGTTGGTGCGACCACAATTCGGGTACCTCTAACGACCCCAAAGCCTATGGCGATTACTACCAATGGGGTAACATTCACACGCAAGGCAGCTACAACGCAGCCTCATACGGCAATATGTACACGGAGATAAATACTACCGATATTGCTGGTTGGTATGGCAATCCACGTTGCTGGGATATCGCGATGTGCTACGGAGAAACATGGCTTAAGTCGCCAACCAAAGCACAATGGGAGGAGCTTATCGCTACGTGTACATGGACATGGTCGGACGACGACAAAGTATTCTACGTACAAGGACCCAGCGGAACAACAATCATTCTGCCTGCAGCAGGCTATAAAGACGGCCGTACCACAAAGAACGCAGGCACTGATGGCTACTACTGGACAACCACACGCAACGAGAATAACACCAACGAGGCCTACTGTCTACACTTTACAAAAGACGTAAAAGAGATTATAACCATGGATCGTGCCCTCGGTTTGAGCGTGCGTCCTACTATACCTGGATACATCTTTGATGAAGAAGCAACTGTAAGTCCTGTCCCTCTGGGCCAGTATAATGTATTTGCTACGCTCAAGACTACTGCAGAAGAGGACGAATGGCGTCCGCTTTGCGTGCCATTTAATATCGCTAATGAAGCAGGCCAATGCAACTTAAGCGATATCGTTAGCAAAATAGCCGTATTCAAAGGTATTGAGAATGGTGTAGCAAAATTTGAAACACTGGGTGCTGATGGCAGCATAGAGTATGGAACTCCTTATCTTGTTATGACTGCTGGTAGCTTCAATAGCCCAATGGGAAACCGCTTAATTAACGGCGACGAATCGGCAAAAACCGTTACCGCAGGCAATGCAAGCTTCCATGGAACCTATCAGAAGAAGAACGCTGCTGCAGGCACATACGTCTTCAATGGCACCACATTCGAGAAGAGCGATGGCTCTGCAGAGGTGCTCGCTAATACAGCATTCATCACCACTACCGACGCCAGCCTACCCGAAAGCTTAAAGTGTAGCGTTGACGGTCAGCTGTTAACTACTCCTACAGGCATCGCAACAATGACCACCGAAGCCGCTAAAGTTGACGTATTTAACCTGCAGGGTATGCGCGTAAAGACTGGCGTGAAGGCTGCTAATGCCCTCGAAGGTCTGCCCGCTGGCCTCTACATCGTAGGTGGCAAGAAGGTTATCAAATAAATTTTGCCCTTGAAATGGGGTGTAGAGAGCCTTAAACGAAGTATAAAAACTCTCGAAAACAAGGTGCGAAACGCCCCACAAAAAGAATTAAATCAATCGTATTACAGCGTTAATACACACGAGCAAAAAGTGTGAAACACCCTATACTATTGATTAAAATACGCGATAACATCGTGAAATTAACCCCACAACGAATGGCTCACACGGCCGTTCGTGTGGGGTATTACCAACTAAAAACAACCACTATGAACACTAAAGGACACTGGTGCAGCCTGTCAACGTGGGCACGTCGTATCACAGCCGTCTTCTGTTTCCTTGCAGGAATGGCCGCCACAGCGATGGCCAACGATACACAAATCAAAATATGGAAGAAGCAAGGTGGCACTGTTTCCTATGCCCTTTCGGCAAAACCAAGGATAACATACAGTGGCAACCAGCTGCAATTAAACACAAATGGTGTCAGCGTTATATACCCAGTGGCCGATGTTGAGCGCATTACCTTCGAGCCTGTTACCAATAACATCGAAGGCATTACGCAACCACAACAGGGGCATTGCCTCATCAGCGTCACGGCAGAAGGCATAAATATTGAAGGCGCAACGCCAAATGAGTCTGTCGTTCTATATACCATCGACGGCCGATTGCTGCGCAACTTCCGCACCGACAGCCGCGGAACGCTCACCATTAAGCTTACAAAAGAGGCGGCTTTTCAACATTCAGGACAACACATTTATATTGTTCGCGTTGGACAATCAACCCTCAAAGTAACCCGACCATGAAACGACACATCACCCTTTTTGTTATGCTCATGCTGGCAATTGGTCTGCATGCGCAAAACAAAATGATTATCCGCGACGTCGACGGAAACATAACCACCTACTCGTTGCAGCAAGGTGGAGTCATCGAATTTGACGAAGGCGGTCTCGAAGCCGTCGACCTCGGCTTGCCCTCTGGCACATTATGGGGTTCCTGTAACGTGGGAGCGCTACACCCCGACGACAGCGGCGCCTACTTTGCGTGGGGCGAACTGAGCGATAAAACCATGTATAACCTCGCGCAATACAAGCTCTACGACCACGCCCACAGCACATATCCATACGAAGAAACGCTTGAAAATATTGCTGGAACGGGTTACGACGCGGCCACGTCACAGCTCGGACAACCATGGAAAATTCCAACAAAGGCGCAGGTTAGCGAACTGCTCACCAAGTGTTCGTGGACATGGGACACCTCAAACAGCATAGCAGGATACACCGTTACTGGTCCGAACGGAAACAAAATATTTATTCCTGCCGCAGGAAAACATACGAACGAACAAGTAAATGACGTAGGGACCGCAGGCTATTTCTGGACTTCTGTTCTCGCCGATAGGAGCGATTTCGAAGCGTTTACTTTAGAAATCAGCAACACAAAAAAAGGTATCGACTACGAAAAAAGGTTCTTAGGCTTGCCTATTCGCCCTGTAAAATAAGCACAAAAACTATGAAAAAGCATCTTCTTACTGGTTTTATCGCCCTACTTTTCGCCTTACACGGCATTGCCCAAACGCAAATGGTCATCAGGCATAGCAGCGGTGGCATGAAGGCCATACCCGTAAATTCTATTGCAAACATTACCTTTGCCGACGATCGTTTAAGCGCCGTCGACCTCGCTTTACCCAGCCATACGCTGTGGGCTAACTGCAATTTAGGCGCCGTTTATCCCGACGAGAGCGGCGATTTCTTCGCATGGGGTGAGGCCACACAGAAAGCAAGCTTCACCCAACAGAACTATTCCCACTTCGTAGCAGGCAATTATACAAACCTCGGAAGCACTATTTCGGCTGGTACTAACGACGCAGCCTTTGAGGCTTTAGGCGCACAATGGGCCATGCCTACGGATGCACAGCTGCAAGAATTGGTCGATAACTGCACATGGAAATGGAGCAGCTATAACGGCATAAAAGGCTACACGGTCACAGGAACAAACGGAAACAGCATCTTCCTACCCGCTACAGGCAACTACTATAACGGCACAACGCACGATAATGTAGGCACATGCGGCTTCTATTGGTCGGCTAACCCCGCCACAAATACGCAGAAAGCACGTTTCCTCGGTTTCAAAGAGGGCGAATACAAGCTACAGGAAAACATGCGCGATTTGGGCTTCTGCATTCGCCCCGTCGCCCATAAGCCCCTCCAACAAGCCTTATCGCTATCAGTGGGAAGCCCCACAAACACTACCCTGCAGGGCATAGGCTTCGAACTTGACCCTCATTTTCTTACCGCCTGCCTGGCGAAAAACGATGGCGCTAAGGCCGAAGATTGGGACAACGTTATTGTACCACGCGTACGTAAAATGCGCCCACACAACCTCCGTGTATGGGTGCTTTCGCAATGGTTTGAGCCTACAAACGACAATAACGACCCCAATGTCACCAACTGGGACGCGCTGAATTTCAACACGCCCGAAATGCAAGCACTTTATAAAGAACTCGACCTCGCCGAAGAAATAGGCGCTGAAGTAACGCTCGTTTTTTGGGGAGCAACAGTGAATACTTGGATGGCGGGCGGACAAACAGGCAATTGGCTCTTTGTCCCTACAAACTATGACGAGTGGGCTGAGAACTGTGCCATACTCGCAAAACATCTTATCGACACGAAACATTATACGTGCGTGAAGATGATTACTCCTATTAACGAACCCAATTTCTATCCTGGTCACTGGCAATATATGTCGGCAGAAAGCTACTCTTCCATTTGTCACAAGATTGCGGCACAGCTTACACGCATGGGCATTCGCCACAAAATTGAACTGAATTTGAGCGATAACATCGACAACGATGTGCATTTCCTATCCGAAGCCTGCACACGAACCAACGACGTTGCAGGCATGTTCAACTCCCATTGCTACATCTTTGGCTACGAACATTCGAACGCAACCATTGGCGCATGGGAAAGAAACAACGTTCAGTTAGCCCAAGCTGTAGGCAAGAAACACTTTATAGGCGAGTTTGGAAGCAACAGAACCTTCAAGGCCGCACGCCAAACCGATATCGACTTTTATAAACGAGGCATTCTCATTAACCGCCTTGTGCTGAACTTCCTCAACAACGGAGCCTGTGGCTGTAGCTACTGGCAGATGTTCGATTCTTGGTATAGCGCCTACGACAGCTATGCTTCTATGCAACAAATTGGCATGTGGCGATACATAAAAGACGTTTATCGCAGTGAGCCGTATTTCAACAAACTGAAGTACGATTATCAGCCCCGACCACAGTATTACGCTTATAGTCTGCTCACTTGCCACGTGCGTCCCGGAGCCGCTATTCACCCTATTTCTACCAATCAGGGCAACCTCACCGCCACAGCCTTCAAGAACACCGATGGAAAATGGGTATATGTCTTCGCTAACCCCGACAATACGACCTACACCATCAGTCTTAACAACAGCTTCCGTAGCACGTCAGGCACATTTGATGCCTACCGCTATCTCGCTACCGAGTTGCCTTATGACGACTCGCTACTTGAGCCAATAGGCCACGTAAACGGCGCAACCCATTTACAATACACCGTTCCTGCCACCAGCGTTATTCTGCTAAAAGAGCGGTAAACCGTCATTCCCTCCTACACAAACCCCTTATCCCGTCCGCTCGAGCCCCCTAAGTTAGGGGGCCACAGGGGTCTGAACCACCGCTCCCGAGCCCCCTAAGCTAGGGGGTTGGGGGTCTGAACGTGCGCTCCCAAGCCAATGAAATTATGGTATTTAGGGTCTGAACATACGCTCCTTTATATTTCTCCGTGCGCACATTCCCCTCGCACCGTTTGCTTAACTCTACCAAATCAATTGGTCAGAAAAATCTAAACCGTCTACAATTTCTCCTTTTTCATATATACAAGCCCCTTAAAGCAGGGGGCTTTTCCGTCCAGGCTCTGTTGTTTTTATTCCCTTTTCGCACACTTATTTTTATCTTATACCCCACCCTTTTCATCCTTTTGCATGGTGTACGGCGAGCGTCATACGATGCGAACGACGGCCGTCATACAATGTGTACTGCGGTCGTCATATAATGAGTACTGCGACCGCCGTACCCCACATTTTGAAAATAAAGGGTGAAGCAAATGGGAGGTTTTAACTATATATATCGAAATACAGGGTGGAGGTTAAAAGCAAAAAATCCTCGTAAGATAGGAGTTGCGAGGGCCTAACTTACGAGGGGGAAAGATTATAAATAAGTGGTTGCAAAAGAGAGTGAGAGCTATTAGGGAGATGGTTCAGACACATAATCCCTTAGCTTAAGGGGCGAAAGAGCGACGGTTCAGACCCCCAACCCCCTAACTTAGGGGGCTTGAGCAATCGAATTAGAGGGCGAAAGAGCGGTTGTTCAGACCCCCACCCCCCTAACTTAGGGGGCTTGAGTAATCGAATTAGAGGGCGAAGGAGCAGGCGTTCAGACCCCCAACCCCCTAACTTAGGGGGTTTGAGCAATCGAATTAGAGGGCGAAAGAGTGGTCGTTCAGAGCGCTAATCCCCTAACTTAGGGGGCGAGAGCAGTCGAATTAGAGGGCGAAAGAGCGGTCGTTCAGACCCCCAACCCCCTAACTTAGGGGGCTTGCAAGCACATGTTCAGACCCCCAACCCCCTAACTTAGGGGGCTTGTGAGCAAACGGAATAAGGGGTGCTTACTTTACAGTAAGGCTTAACCGCTGGAGGTCTTTGTCGCGCGACGAGCTACCTACCATCATGGTGAATGTGCCTGGCTCAACACCATACTTCATCTGTGCATCGTAATAGGCGAGCGATTCGGGCGTAACGAGGAACGAAACTGTTTTGGTTTCGCCTGCCTTCAGGAAGATGCGTTCAAAACCCTTCAGCTCTTTCATGGGGCGTGTAGCCGAACTGTAATCGTCGCGAATGTAGAGTTGTGCAACCTCTTCTGCATCTATCGCGCCTGTATTCGTAATGTCTACACTCACGCGCACGCTGTCGGTGGTTGAAATAGTCGATGCCGAGAGGCGAGGATTGGAATATTTAAACGTGGTGTAGCTTAAACCAAAACCAAACTCGTACAATGGCTCCGTCTTGCCCGTAGCGTATGGAAAGCGGTAGGCGCAATACTTATGATTATAGTAACAGCCAATTTGGCCCACGCCTCTTGGTATGGTAACGGGTAGCTTTGCCGATGGCGACACTTTGCCATACAGAATTTCGCCTACAGCCTGTCCGCCATACAATCCAGGCTCCCACGCTTCAATAACGGCAGGAACGTGGCGTGCAATCCATTCGACCGTGAGCGGACGACCGTTCACCAACACCACAATAGTAGGCACACCTGTGGCTACAACGGCCTCAACAAGCTGCTGCTGACGACCCGGCAACGAAAGTTCGTAACGGTCACTATTCTCTCCACAGGTCTTCTCTTTCCAATGATAGCGCATCGAATTTTCGCCAACCACAAGTATGGCAAGCTCTGATTGTCGGGCGCGCTCAACGGCTTCGGCAATCTGTGTTTTCGTAAGACCCTGCACGTTGCGCCCAACGTCCTGATAATCGACAAGCGCATCGGGGTCGGCTGCTTGAATACCTTCAAGAATAGTAGACACATTTTCGTCGGGCTGTTCGAAACTCCAGTCGCCCAATGTTGATTGATTATCCGCGTTATGACCTGTTACAAATATCTTCTTATAACGGCCTTTCTGCAGCGGCAACATATTATTCTCGTTCTTTAACAGCACAATACTGCGGCGCGCCATGTCGAGCGCAGTTTGCCGATGTTCGGCCGTGAACACCTTTTTAGGAATGGCTTTCAGGTCAACAAAAGGACGTTCGAAAAGTCCTAACTGAAATTTCAGTTCCAGAATTTTCGCTACTCTCTCGTCAACGGTTTTCATATCCACCTTCCCCTCTTGCAGCCCCTTGAGCACACTCTCGGCAAATCCTGGTCCGTGCATGTGCACATCAATACCTGCCTGAAAGCCCATGAGGTAAGCTTCGTCCTTAGTAGGTACCAGCTTATGGTAAGAATGAATGCGCTCAACGTCAAGCCAGTCGCTTACAATAACGCCATTAAAACCCATCTCCTTGCGTAAAAGATCGTTCAGCAACCACTTATTACCGTGACAAGGAATGCCATTTAAGTCGTTGTGCGAAGGCATAAGCGTTGTGCACCCTGCCGAAATAGCTTTGATAAAAGGAGGTAAAAACACCTCGCGCAGCATGCGTTCAGACATATCGGCTGGCGATCCGTTAATACCATTTGTGGTTAAACTGCCACCCACAAAATGCTTTACGCAAGCCAAAACCTTATCGTTTCCTTCGGGTTTAGCCGTTTGTAAGCCTGTAACCGTGGCGCTTCCCATAAGCCCTATAAGGTATGGGTCTTCGCCAAATGTCTCACCTACACGCCCCCAACGTAAGTCGCGGGCAACCTCTACGTTCGGCGCGAAGGCCCAATGCATACCACAAGCACGCATCTCAATAGCGGTTTGGCGCGACATCTGTTCAACCAACGCAGGTGAGAATGTGGCTGCCTGCCCAATGGGTGTAGGGTAAACGGTAGCACCTCTGTACAGCCCGTTGCCGTGTAAAGCGTCAATAGCGATGAACAAAGGTATTTTAAGTCGGCTTTGTTGTGCCAGTTTTTGCAGATAGTTAGCCTCTTCGGCCGTAACGACATGGAGGAAAGATCCTATCAATCCCTTACGCGTCATCTCGCGAATATCCTCAACCGTGTAGCCCGGATAGAAGCCCGAAGCATCGCTTTTTTCAAGTTCCTGCGCGGTAAGTGCCTGTTTAGCACCTATCATATGAGCAATACCCACATACTGGCACATTTGCGCCACCTTCTCTTCAGTGGTCATACGCGCCATCAAATCGGCTACTCTGCGCTCCACTGGCAACTTTGGGTTGGTATAATCAGGCTTCTTTTCTGCTGAGATATGAAGACTAAAACCTAAGAATGCTATACTTAATAAGAATTTATTCATAAAGAACGAGTTATTTATCGCGCAACATATTTTTTGCCTCCCTGAAGATATACACAACCTGCTACCTGCTTATTGTGCACCCTTACGCCAGCAAGGGTGTACACATTATTATCAGTATTCAGATGATTTGAGGCATGATGATTTACCGTTTGGCGAATGGCCGTAGTGGCATCAACGGGTGTTCCCAGAACCTGCACTTCCCACAGGCTCGAACCCCACGTTGCAGAGCCGCTCCGAAGCTGCTTTATTTTGATATAGCGTGCTTTGACAGGGGTATCAAGAACATGCGGATCGGAGTAGTAATTACCTGCAGCAACATCAGTAGCTACATAGTTTCGGATATACTCTCCTATCGTTTTATCCTGCGTGATAGCAGGTGTTGACTCCCACTGTGGAACGCCATCGGCTCCCATTGTTGTGGCAAAATACACCTCATACTGGCGAGCGTAATTCTCCCAAAGCGGACAAACCATGCTTATTGCATACGTTCCGCCCAAGTCGACCCACCAGTCGCACGTTCCCGTATTTTTGTCGGCACCCCAGCGTGTGCTATAATTGCCATCAACAGCCTTATCAGCTCCGTACGAGCCACTGGCGTTCACGTCAGCAAAAGCTTTTACGGCCGCATTGTTTTTTAGAGAAGCAACGTTGAACTTTTCCCAATTAATTTGAGCGTTTAAAATATAAGGGTCGTTTATTTCAGCTTTGTTAGGTGTGGCAAATCCGAAACCACCTTGGTAATTCCATATACAATGGCCAATGCCATACTCTCTGCAAACCTGCGAAACATCTTCTATCCAACGCAGCCTGCTTTGGCGTGGGGTGCGATTATAGCAGCCATATTCGCCACACCATACCTGCAAACCTAAAGCCCTTGCGCGCTCAACAGCCTTACCAATAAGTGCTTTTATTGTGGCCTTATCGTATGTTCGACCTTCGCCATTAATAAAGCCTTGTGTCTCTTGATTTAGATTTTGGAAATCGGGCTCACTTATCGTCAACCCAGGATATTGCACAGGCGCTGTTATATTAGTAAGCTGGCTTATCCAAGAAGCTTGATAATGGGTAAGCAAATGCGGAGCATAGAAGTGGAAAGTAAGTATGATATTCTTATCGTTTGCGGGCACTTCAAGATACTGCATGTGGTTAACGTTGTTCCAAAAGTTGCTGCCTATCACCACCTTACGCTCAGGTTCCTGTGCGCGAATAGCTGCCAGTCCCTTAGCTGCTAAGGCATTCCATACGTCGGGTGTGGGGGCAGTAGGTTCGTTTAACAGCTCATAGGCCAAAAGGTTATTGGGATACTGCTTCAGCTCCGTTTGCATTTGTTTCCAAATATCAACAAAATGTTGCTGCGCTTCAGCATTGTTCCATAGACCCTCGCTGATAGTAGTGCGGTATCCGCTGTGGCTTGCGCTGAAAGCAATATCGTCAATCCATAATTCGGCAGCATCGTTGTCAGGACGTATTGTAATACGTTTTACCTTCTTTCCCTCCAGTTTATGGTAGGGCGATATGTCGGCTTCGAACCACTGGTTAGCCGTTTTTACGTCGTAACCTAAATGGGCTGTGGTGCCGTCTTCGGCCTCAAACTTGAACGTAATGTATCCCGTTTTGTTTTTACGCACCCTAAAACGCAAGTACTTAAATGTTTTGGCACTGGGCGTTACTTCTATTTCCTCTCGTGTAGTACCTTTCCAATTGCTGCTCTCGGTTTGCACAACGTGAAGCACCTTTTGGCTTTTGTTCACGCCTGTAGCATCGGGATTATTGACCACCTCTACCTTAATACCACTACTGCTGTTTGGTTTCCATTGGCCTACGCGGCCATCTTCGAACGTGTCGACAAAGCTTTTAGTACCTCCTGTAAAGCTGTGGCCCTTGATAATATGAAGGTCGACCACGACCCTCATATTATATTTTTTAGCCCATGCAATAGCCGAATGAAGCTTAGTAAAATGATTTGCATTCTTGGTTCCGTCAGCATTGAACATCTGACTTTCGTCAACGGGAATGCGAATATGGTCATACTTAAGGTTGGACAGCATCTCAACATCTTTCTCGGTAAACAAAATGTTTGCCTGTTGTGATAGCCAATCGCCAATGTTTACACCCTGTCGCAAACTGAAATCGGTTGTGGTTTGCGCCGTTGCATTCAATGAACAGCACCACATTAGTATGGCACACCATACGGCCGACATCGATTTTTGCCAACGGAACAAGCGATGTAATTTTCTCATAACTGCTTTATATTTAAGGGGTAAATCAAGAAGTAGGATCAACTACTACAATATTTGCCTCGCGTGTAGTTTCATATTTAGGTGTTTTTACAACCAGTTTGATATGAAACTTGCCCTTAGCCGTAGGCACATAAGTATAGCCTACGCCCTTGTGCACTTCTACACCGTCAATATACCACGTGCCTTCGCAATACTGAGAAGGGGTATATTGAACCTTGATAACAAGGGGCTTATTGAGCGGCGTGCTAAATTCGCCAAGGTCGCCATTATTCTTTTTCTCGGGCCATTGTCCGAAAATACGAGGATATGTGTCTTCGGTGAGTTCGGGAGTATTGACATCATTGCTTGTGCAACTGGTGAACATATTGACCAATAACAACATACTGAACAATAGGGAAAATAGATATTTCATTGTCGTTTTATTTTTAGGGATTCTACATTTTAAAATATCGATGGTGAGCGTGTGGGGTTATTACTTATCCCACCATACAGGTTTATTCCAATCATCTGAGCCACCCAGTCGGCCAATAACCTCATCAAAGTTCGCCTTATTGTATGAACTTTCGAATATTGGATAGCTAAGGCGCAGAGGAGTAGTTTGCGAATCGATACACTTTGCACCATAGGTGGGCGATGGTTTTAACATGGGGTAGTCGCTTCGACGCCAGTTAGCATATCCCTCCCAAGGATTATTGAAGTGTAAAATCCACATTTGCGTGTTGATTTTCTCAAGTTGGTCGTCAAGGCTACTTGTTACATTATTGGCAGCGATATAAGTATTAATATCACTATCCTTAAATTTCTCGGCACCGTAATTTTCCAAGAAATGGAACGAAGCCTTCACACCTTCTTTATAGAACTTCTCAACAGGGTCGCTGCTGATTTCGGTTCCCCAACGTGCAACAGCCTCAGCCTGCAACAGTTTTGTTTCAGCAAACGTCATGATTACACCAGGAGAAGTCAGCTTTAAGAAAATATTGTTGACCTGTGGACGACACTCTTTCATCAAGAATTTCTTTACTTGCGGACTCCAATAGCCGCTTGGCCATTTCTCATAAAAGAAATAACCTGGGTCGACAGGCTGGAATTTAGCATTCGGTGTTGTGCGCATCTCGTCGGTAATATCATGTCGACCAAAAGGCGCATTGGGAGAACTCTCATCATAATTGCGGCAATACACAAACTGACGAGGGTCATTAGTGTTCTTCAAATGATTGAAGAAAGTAGAGCAGATATACATGGTTGGGTATTTACCTCGCCCTATCATCAACTGCGAAAAACCGTTACGACGATACTCTTCATTCGTCCAATCGAAACTATCAAACGTATATTTCACGAGGGCTTCGTCCTTAGCAGAGGTCATTATACCGCCAGAATTTTGTAGAGCCTTCTTAACTTCTTCCTTGGCCAGCTCAGGATTAGCCTTCACCATGCGCATAGCATAGCGCAGATGTAATGAGTTTGCCAGCTTCTTCCATTTGGCAATATCACCATTATAAATAATATCGCCCGTTACCTTTATAGGTTGTGATGCATCTAAAGAATCGTTGGCAATCTGCAACTCCTTCATAAAGTCTTTGTAAATCTCCTCCTGTGTATCGAACTTTGGTAGTACATTATTGTCGATATAACCACGACCAGCTTCGAAATACGGAACATCGCCATAAAGATCAGTTAATATACCAGAGACGTACACTTTGAATACACGTGACATATAGTGTAGGTTGCGATGATTATTCGTTCCTGTACGATTAATCACATCAACCAAATTCTTAACCACCATCGGGTACATCTGTTCGTAAACATAACCCGTATATTGGGTGTCTTTGAGATAATGGCCGCCATAATTCGTTATACCCCAATCGCCCATGAGATACTGACAGAAGGGCATGGCGTATTTAAGCGCGGTCTCTTGCCAAATCCAATATCCCCATACTTGGGCTTCGCATTGCGAGAATTGGTAATTAGGGTCAACATCTGTCGACTTTGAGGGATTAGTATTTAACGATTCGAATGCACTGTCGCTGCAAGAATTAAGTATCAATGCAAGCGTACACAAAATATAAACCGGAAGTTTAAATATGGTTTTCATAATCATGTATCAACTTTAAAATTTAAGATTTACGTTTAATCCGAAACTGCGTCTTGATGGCAGCGAGCCGAATTCAAGTCCCATTCCTGTGCCATTGTTGTAATTGGAATCGGGGTCAATATTAGGCACATTCTTATATAAGTTAAAGAGATTACGCGCAACGAATGAAACAGAAAGCGCATTCACAACCTTTCCTAACATATGACGTGGGAAAGCATACGACAATGTGAGCTCGCGAACTTTAATATACGAATTATCGTAAATAAACGGACGCGCTGTTTGTGTTGTCACATAGTTCCAATATTCTTGTGGAGAAACAATAATGTCATTCGGTTTAAACGTACCGTCCGTTTGCTGTATTACGCCCTTTGCTATGTAACCACCTGTGGGCGTCCAGTTATTTGAGGCTACACCTGCTGCCAAACGTTTCTCTTCCGACTCGTACCAGCCGTCACGGCCTTCCAGCGTAGCCTTATCTTTTCCTGTGCTGTAAGCCGAACGAGCTGACATTGAATACAAATCGGCTCCCACTTTTACATCAAAGATTGCACCCAACGAAACGTTCTTGTATCTTAAATTGGTTGTCAAGCCACCTGTCCAATCCCATGTTGCATTACCCAGAACTTTCAAATCGTCGGTCATTTTAGGCATTCCGCTTTTGCCATCAATAATGATATCTCCGTCCGAATTGCGCAAGAAGTCCTTACCCATTATACAACCATAGTTCTCGCCTACCTTGGCAACAACTTTCACACCCAGCCATTTGGCTGAAGCTAACTCAAATTCATCTACACCGTTAGCGAGCTCTTTTACTTTATTTGAGTTCTTTGCGAAGTTCAGATTTACGTCCCAACTAAAATCATTCATTTCGATAGGGCGTGTATTTAACGCAATCTCCACACCGCGGTTTTCTATATCACCCGCATTGATAAGCTGGTATCTGTATCCCGATGCGTACGATGTATTCATACGAAGAATTTGATCTTTACTATGCTGATTGTAGTAAGTAAAGTCAATTCCTATTCGATTTTTAAGCAGTTTTAATTCGAAACCCAATTCAATTGAATTCGTCATGGTTGGCCTTAGGTTCTTATTTGGAATAACATCTCCTGAAATAGAAGCCATAGGATACGGCCCAAAGCTGTTAGAAGCCATTTCGTAAGTAGGCCTTAACATATAAGGACTTGTATCGTTTCCCACCTTTGCCCACGATGCACGCACCTTACCATAAGGCATGATTGATTTGTCAACGTGCAGTAATTCAGAGAACAACAAGCTACCTGATACCGATGGATACCAATAAACATTGTTGTGAACGGGCAGCGTTGACGAACAATCGCTGCGCAAAGTCATATCTAAGAAAGCAAAATTATCATAAGCAAAGTTCATGCTTCCGTAAATAGAATTAATTTGTTTACGATAAACATCTTCTTTGATTGTTTTCTCAGTAAAGCTCTGTAACGCCTTAGCGTCGCGCATAATCATATTTTGTGCCGTGATGATTTGCGTCTTATTGTCAACCTTGTATATGTTACCGCCCAGAGTTGCACCGTAGTCCCACTTCTTATATTTGCCTTTATATATGGCTAAAAGTTCAGCCGTGTACATTCTATTTCTATAATCTTTGATAGAGAGCATACCGCGCTCACGTCCCGGAGACGTAGGATATGCAAAGTCTTCGAATGTAAAATAGTTTACGTCTGTACCTGCAGTAGCTTGTAATGTAAGTTGTTTGAGCGGACGATATCGAATAACGGCCGAACCCTTATAATTATCTTTGGTCGATGTATTCGACATTTTATTAAGAACCCAATAGGGGTTTATATTATACACATCACCATTATTCCAGTTGAAATATTCGCCATTGATGTCCTCATAACTGTTGCGCAGCCATTCCTGATCGAAGGTTGTCGACAGCGTCATCAGGTTTTTTGCGATATTTGCACGATGGTCGGCCACAGCAGGACGGTTATTAACCCCCTCGTGTGTGTACGTTACCTTAAAGTCTAAATCCACATATTTCGTTATTACCGTGTTGGTTCGCAAGTTCAATGTGTTGCGCGCCATGTTCGTTTTAGGAATGATATCCTTGTCGCGCATGTCGGTATAGGTTACACGGAATCCTGTTTTGCCTGCCTTCTTATTGACGATAATCGAATTCGTCGTGTTGACTCCCGTACGGAAAAAGCCATCAATATTATCTTTTACAACCACATAAGGGCGTGAAACGCCGTCGAAATACGATAACATTAAGCCTGGATCTATTCTTGGTCCCCAGTTTCTGTTTGATGAGAATAGGTCGTCAGTAAGTGTAATTCGGCCTTCAGAGCCTTGCCCAAACTCATATTGAACATCGTTCCATTTGGTGAGTTGGGTTTCAAGTGTCGTCGTACTATTCAGCTCAATAGAGAAGTCTTTCTTCGTGTCAGCTTTCTTAGTTGTAATCAAAATCACACCATGCGAAGCACGGCTACCGTATAAAGCCGAAGCAGCAGGGCCTTTAAGTACCGATATATTTTCAATATCATCAGGGTTAATACTTGATATTCCGTCACCCAAATCGAAGCCACCCCACTGGTCAGAGCTATCAAAATTAGTATTGTCCAAAGGCACACCGTCAATAACGTACAGCGGTTGGTTGTTGCCTGTAAGCTCTGTGCTACCACGCAGAATAACACGAGTAGAACCCGAAGGGCCTGTAGCCGTCTGGCTAACAGTAAGTCCAGCCACCTTTCCCGCGAGAGAATTCACCACATTAGGCTCTTTAATCTTCTGCAGTTCCTTACCGCTCACCTCGCCCAACGAGTAGCCAAGTGCTTTCCTGTCACGTTTAATACCCAAGGCTGTTACCACTACTTCGCCTAAGCGTTTGGTGTCTTCTTTCAGAACAATGGTAATAGGGCTTTTGCGTCCCTCTGTTTTTACCTCTTGCGTAACATAGCCAATATAGCTTACAACAAGCGTAGCCGAAGGAGCCGAATTCAACACAAATTTACCTTCCATGTCGGTTACGGTTCCCTCTTTCGAGTTTTTCACCATGATGCTTGCCCCAATAATAGGGTCGTTATTGGCGTCAGTAACGCGACCTTTCAGCTGTTGGGATAATGATTGCGCGTGTGCGAAGCTCCCAAAAACAGAGAAAAAGGTTAATAGCATTAGGAAATAAGAGATTTGTTTCTTCATAAACTCATATTATTTTTAAGTATTATCAGTTATTAGTTAAAGTAGGTTTTTTGTCATAATTCGCAACAAAGTTAATTAAAAGAAGAGATATAAAACATTTGTTTTTTGTCGGAAAATCTTTAAAATCTGTCGGAAACCTATATGAATTATTGGCTGATACACAGCTAACTATTAAAAAAATAACGTACTTTTGCATCAATCAGATAAACCTATTATGAGAGTATTGTTGCTTTTTGCCCTCGTTTTCTGCAATATAACGTGCAAGGCTTTGCCATCGTTAAAGGGCGAAATGTTCCACTGTCATCAAATATCTACCCAACGCGGACTAAGTAGCGACCGCGTGTTTTCATTATGTCGCGACAAGCGTGGACGTATGTGGGCCGCCACCAAATCGGGCGTCGACTGTTTCGATGGCACCAATTTGCACAACTACCAATTGTTTAATAGCGAGGTGGTTGAAGACGATATGGGACATAAAATAAGGCTTTGCAAAGAGATAGAACGTGGTATAACGGCCTACACCAATACAGGAAAGATTTTTGTTTTTGACGAATTTGCCAACCGTTTCAAATTAAAAATTGATTTGGGGCTGGTGTTAAATCGCCCCATTTACCTTTTTGCGCTAATATTAAATGGGACTGATGCCTATGCCTGCACCTCCGAAGGGGTTTACCGAATCAATGACCACTGGCGCAACGTACAGCTGATTCATCGTACACAGGCACTGGATATTGCCATTGATGCCACACATATTTATATGGCTACCGATAACGGAGTATGCCGAATTTCGAAGAAAGGGCGCTCCGCTACCAAATGGTTTTTCGAAGGAATTAGCACACAAACCGTTTTCCCTGACACGCAAACGGGCTTACTCTGGGCTGGAACCAAACACAAAGGCATGCTGTTATACAACCTCAAACAAGGGCATACGGTATCCTCTCCAAGCCTTACCTCCTTACCCTATAAAACCTATCGAAGCATCACGCCATACAATAAAACAACGCTTTTGCTCGGTATCGATGGCGAAGGTGTGTATGCAGCTGCACGCAATGGGTCGGCAGCTTGGCGGCTTTTATACACCAACGGACCTGTCAATGCACGGTTAAAGTCGAACGATGTGTACGATGTCATGACCGACGGCAGCGGAAACATTTGGGTAGGAAAATATACCGAAGGCATAACCGTTTGCAATTTATTACGTGCCCATTACCGAATAGACCAACACGAATCGGGTAATCCACAGAGCATTATCAACAATCACGTCAACGCTACGCTTGTTGACCACAACGGAAACCTATGGTGTGCCACCGACGACGGCCTTAGTATCTGTTCGCCTTCGGGCGTATGGCGCCACCTTTATAAAGGTAAGGTTTTCCTCACCCTGTGCCAAAGTCCTAACGGCGATGTATGGACGGGTAGCTATGGCTTTGGTGTTTGGCATCTCGATAGCACGGGCCGACTGCTGCAACAGCTCACCACCGCCAACTCACAACTTACTACTAACCACGTTTATTCGATATATAACGATGCCCATAACAACCTATGGATAGGCGGACTTAAGGGTACACTGGTTTGCATGACGCCACAAAGGCAATTCCGTACTTTCCCAATCGACTATGTTCACCACATTACGGCCATCGACCGCAATACATTAGCCATTGCCACGGCTAACGGATTTTATATCATTGACATCGCCAACGCAAAGCTTCGAAAGCTATTCGATTATCCCCAATGCTACGGAATAAGGAGCAATAGCTACATTAATTTTATTTGTCCACAGGACAAAAACCACCTCTGGCTGGCGACAGACGGTGGCGGTCTGGTGCTTTTCAATATCGCAACAGGCAAGGCACACGTTTATACTACGACCAACGGACTTCCCTCAAACTATGTCTACAGCGTAGCTATTGACGCTAAACGACGCGTGTGGACAAGCACCGACCATGGTCTTGCTTACATGCAGCAACCTCAACAACTCCATGCAGCTTTCTCGTCATTGAGCACACTGAACGAGCAGGTTTTCAATTATAAACCCGCAGCCTTTTACAAATCGGCTGACGGAAGGTTTATTTACGGCAGCGATAACGGTGTAGTATCATTCAATCCGCTTGCTTTTGGCAATTACCATTATCAAGCACCGTTGCATATTTCAGGTTTTAGCGTGTCACATTCATCGGGCGAAACCGATAACCTACGCGATATAACGGTGAACGAAATGTTGCTTAAGAACAACGATATTCGTCTGAAATACGATGAAAATACGTTCACTATTTCCTTCTCGTCCATCTCTTTCCAGTATCAAAATGATATATTATATACTTACCGCATGGAAGATTTCGACCACGCTTGGTCCGTGCCCTCACGCACAACCAGCGCGCGTTATACCAACCTTCCACCAGGAAACTATACCTTCCACGTGCGCAGCATCAGCCAAAATACAGGTAAACAAATTGCCGAAGCACGCTTAACCATTCGCGTTGCGCGCCCATGGTGGAACACGTTATGGGCTTGGGCTATCTACCTGCTGTTGGCCTCGCTGGCCGTTTACAGCTTTTGGCGCAACTATATCGGCAAACTCGAACGGAAGAATTTTAAAAACAAACTGCAATTTTTCGTCAATACGGCTCACGATATTCGCACGCCTGTAACGCTCATTATTAACCCGCTGAAGGACCTCAACCGCAACAACTCGTTGGTAACAGCCGACCGTCACCTGCTGTCGCTGGCCTTAAACAGCGCTCAAAACCTTTATCAGTTTACCACCGACTTGCTGAACTTCCAGAAAATGGATATACAAACGCTCAACGGAAAGGAAATGGCCGTTGAGCCGTGCAACTTAAAAGCATATCTCACACAGGTGGTAACCAATTGTACTTCACTCCTCGACGAGAAGGCATTGCGCTTGCGACTCGTTCTGCCACAGCAAGAAGTAACGGTGCTGATGAACCCCAAGAAGATTGACCACGTATTATATAACGTCATCACAAACGCCGTAAAATACAATCGTTACGGTGGGAAAATCATCATCAAACTGTTACAAAACAAACACAATATTGTGATTGCAGTGCGCGATACAGGCATCGGCATTCCGCAACAATCGCAGAAAAACCTGTTCACATTGTTCTATCGCGCTACCAATGTGGTCGATAGCAACCAGAGCGGTAACGGTATTGGGCTGGCCTTTGCGCGCAAAATTATGCGGACGCACAACGGCGACATTACCTTTAACAGCACTGAAGGCAAAGGCACAACGTTCTTGATCACCTTCCCTCGAAAGCAGCAACAAAAGCCGTTGCAACAGTTATTATCGCGTCGTCGCAAGCCTATGGCCCAGCCTATAAACGCTACCGAGCCAGCTACCGTGCCTTTCACGCTTACCCGCCCCGACGCTATACAGCAGCCGCAAGCCGCTCATCAAGCGCCTGCAGAGGCTAAACGACTGATGATTGTCGAAGACAACAACGACCTGCGCTTTTATCTGCGACACATCTTTGAGGCTGATTATCAGGTTATCGACATTGCCGACGGCGAACACGCACTCGATTATCTCAAGCAAAATATGGTCGATTTCATCATCAGCGACGTCATGATGCCCGGAATACAAGGCGATACACTATGCCAGAAAATTAAAACATCAATCGAAACTTCGCACATACCCGTCATTCTGCTAACGGCAAAAGCAGGACGCGACAGCATGATGAAGGGTTTTGATTGTGGTGCCGACGATTATATCCCCAAGCCTTTCGATACCGAAGTGCTGCAGGCAAAAGTGCGAAATATGATAAGCAGCCAAATAAAGCTACGACATAATATTTTACAGCAATACCAGTTAAAGAACAACGAAAACGAAAGCACAAACCGCTTAACTGATACTAAAGACAATATAGCGTTCAACGAAATAGACCAGAAATTTCTTGACCATTGCATTTCGTATATCAATGAAAACATGGATAACCCCGACTTTAACGTCAACATGCTGTGCCGCGAATTAGCCATGAGTCGCACCATATTGTACGAGAAACTGAAAGCGCTGACCGATAAATCGCCAGGCGAATTTATCACCATTATTCGCATGCGGAAAGCCGCCGACTTGCTGTTGAAGGGAGAACAAGTGCAGGAGGTTGCCATAAAAATAGGCCTTTCTGATGCAAACTACTTCAGCACGGCCTTCAAAAAACACTATGGCGTTACACCCTCACAGTTTAAAAAGTCGCCACCATCTAACGAAATACCCACATAACCGCATAAAAAAATAGGGGTGCACAGCTCAATACGTTTCTTCGCGAATGTGAAGATAACGACATAAAACTATAAACAAATAGGGACGCACCTACTGTGCGTCCCTATTGATTTCTCAACGATTATGGGGTGTGACAAGAGAAAATTAATTCTCTGCGTATGTAATTAAAAGAATAGTGCTATAACCATCGGTACGAATAACCTCTATCTTACTTGGACGGCCCTTGCTGTCAAACGTATAGACATAGTTCTCTATGGCTGGTGAAGACGACTCTCGCTTGGTACCCGACAGCAAGTTCTTCGAACGCAAACCTAACTGGTCAGACCATAAATACTTCCATACAGGAGAGGCTGACAAACCATAAAGAAACAGGTTAAGGTCGGGATAAGTGCGATTTTCATACGTATAGTACTCGTGATTTACGGTTACAGTGCTTCCGCGTTCAAATACCGACTTCATTAAATTACCACTTAACCATGTCAGTGCTACACTATTGTAGACAGGCGAATCGTATGATGTGACATGCCCATCACGATCGTAAACGTAATCGTCCTCATCAATGTCGTCGGTTCCTGTATTAAAGAAGTGTTTCTCCTCTAATTCTATTGCCTTTCCCTTAGCGTTCAGTTTCAAACGGTATTCTGACGGCTTCACCAAATTCGCCTGATATTTATTTTTATTGTATCTCAACAAAACCTCATTCGTCCAAGCCCCCTAAGTTAGGGGGGGGTACAGGGGAATGAACCACCGCACACGCCCCCTAAGTTAGGGGGTTGGGGGTCTGAACTGTCGCTCTTTCGCCCTCTAAGTTAGAGGACTACAGGGGTCTGAACCACCTTTCACAAGCCTACCAAGTTAGGGATTAGTACTCAGAACTGTCCCTCCATTTTCGCATATTCCGCCCTCTTCTCAATACTCGTCCCACCTCTATTTTCTTATACTCCACCCGTTCCGACGTCCTGCTCATTGTACGGCAGCCGCCATACAATACGTTCTACGGCCGCAGTGTGATGTGTACGACGGCCGTCACACAACACGTACCACAACCGCCGCACCCTCCCCATATTTTTTTAAACCAAACACATGTATATCAAACACATATTGGCATTTGGCCCATAAAGCCAAATATAATAAGGAATTTGCTGCTTTCATTAAATTTTCGTAGTTTTGCGAAGAAATAGCACAAGTATAATGGAACAAAAAAGAAACGATTCGATAGATTTTGCCAAAGGGTTTTTAATGATATTTGTAATTCTTGGACATATTGTGCAAGGAACAATAGAAGATGGTAACCTTCGTGGTGTGATATACTCTTTCCACATGCCGCTATTTTTGTTTATTAGTGGTTATATGATTAATCTTAACAAACTAATAGCACAACCTGTCAAAGATGTTTTCAGTAAATATTGGAACAGAATGCTGAAAGCATGGCTGTTGGCATACGTCATATTCACCTCATACCTTTTACTTCGCGAACCTACCATTATATCAGTAATCGGACTAACTTATTCGCCTTGGGGACATTTATGGTATGTTCCTACGCTGTTCCTCTACATACTATTGTGCAAATTTTTATTTGGTAAAACAAATCTTATCGTTTCCTATTCAGTACTTATTTTATTAGGTATTGCATGGAATTATGTTATTCAAACCACCTCTATTAATGTGTCACACTGGTTTGATTGCTCCAAATTGCCGTATTTTGCATTAGGTTTATACTTTAAAAATCATTTGAATTCGGAGAAGTTTAACAAATCATATATTGTGATACCATTATTATATGTTCCCTTATATTTTGTATTTGCTTCTCTACCTTTCAAAACATACGGATTGGCTACTGCCTTGTTGCTTGTGGGCGTAATTACATTATATTTCTACCCTGCCTTAAAAAACGATACAATGCCTAAGAGCAAAGTTCTATCGTATATTGGTAAAAACAGCTTATATGTTTATCTTTGGCATCAGGCACCTATATTATTATTGGTGAACTATGTAAGCGAATGTAATCTTACTTACTACTATATTATATCATTTGCGCTATTATTCCTATTTATACTATATATAAAATTGCGTAAAGTAGCATAATAGGAAACAAAAGGAGATAATAATAAAGAACACATCTTAAAGGGCTAATATAAGTTTGTCAGTAATTGCATCATGCTGACAAATAAAAGTACGCCTCCCTCTTGCACAACTATATAAGATCTGTTTATATTATATTTCCCACTTCCTATTTTGTACCAGCCACCTTAAAAACAGCTCGGTTAAGACGAGACAAAAAACACAAAGAATGGATAAAAACTATAATAGCTTAAAACTAACGGGTAAGATTTTCGCCACAGGTGTAATGTCGTTTTGTGGCGTGGTGAGCGAAACCGCCATGAATGTAACCTTTCCTACGTTGATGAATGAGTTTAATATTGGCACGAGTACCGTCCAATGGATTACTACTGGATATCTTCTTATTCTGTCGTTGGTGATTACATTGTCGTCGTATTTAAAGCGTAATTTCACATCGCGCACGTTGTTTTTATTCTCTATCAGTTGTTTTATTTTAGGCACAGTGCTTTGTTATGCCGCCCCCTCGTTTATGCTGTTGCTGTTAGGTCGCGTTATGCAGGGAGCAGGAACAGGTGTGGCTCTGCCTTTGATGTTTAATATTATTTTAGCCGAAGCACCTAAGGAACGATTAGGCTTTTTTATGGGCGTGGGTGCTATTATCACCGCTATGGCTCCTGCTGTAGGTCCTATTTTGGGCGGCTTTATTGTAGATACGTACAGCTGGCGTATTATTTTCCTTGTGCTTTCACCCTTCCTTTTGCTTTCGTTAATTTTAGGAATTACGCTGATTAAGCCTTCGAGCATAGGAGCGCGCTCGCGTTTCCACACGTTAGAATACGTGTTAATAGCAACGGGCTACGCCTCCTTCATTGTTGCTACTGTACAGGCTTCGTCAAGCGGTTGGCTTAGCTTAGAGGTGGGTTCGCTGCTATTGCTTTCGGCTGTAAGCATGGGCTTCTTCGTGAAGATGGCGGCTCGAAATACAAATCCGTTATTAAGTGTTAGCGTATTGAAGCATAGGCAGTTTGTGTTGGCGCTTCTGTCTATTTTGTTTATCCAGCTTAGCGTGCTGGCATTAGGATATATCATGCCCAACTATTCGCAAATCGTAAACCATTCGGGCGCTTTTATCGCAGGCACACTTATGGTTCCGGGTTGTATCATTGGTGCCATTCTTACTATTGTGGCTGGCTGGGTGCTTGATAAGTTTGGCGCGTTTCGGCCTATTATGGTGGGCAATTTCTTGCTGGTGCTGTCGCTTATCCTGTTTAGTTATTATGGTGTTCGACTCAACGAGGCGATGTTCTACGGTTTCTATATCATTTTTACCACGGGCGAAGGACTCTGTATTGGCAACACCATGACTTATGGTTTATCGAAGCTTCCCAAAGAGCTTTCGGCCGATGGAAACGCATTTATAAACAGCGTTCAGCAGTTGGCAGGAGCCGTAGGAACCGCCGTCGCCGCTACTTTAGTGGCTGCTGCACAGAACAAAAACATGACCGATATTCCACATTCTACAGCTATCGGCGCGCAACACCTATTTATTACGCTTACGGTGGTGCTTATTCTGTCGCTGGTTTGCGCTTGGCAAATGTTTGCTTACTCGGCTCAACACAGGAAGACTTAAACCATTTGTTGAATACAAAGGGCATCATTCGTCCAAAATTTATCTCTGCACATAGAAGCTGTCATGAACAACTGGTGGAAATTTTCCACCGCTTCGACAGCATGAAACATTCGACGGTGGCGTTCAAAGCTTTCGCCAAGCAAGGACTATACCTGTTGGCAACCATTCTGAAATCGCCATTGCCCACACAAACTACCATCGCTATCATTGAAACATTTACCAAGATACGCACGCTGCGCATGAAGGTAAGCCGTCACAAAAAGCGTACAACCCGAAAAAAATATTATCTTTGCATACAGAAACTATCAAAATAAAACGAAATCTATCAAGAAGCTAAGTATGGAAGATTATCAACAAATGGAAGTGGTAAACAACCGCATTATCACGGTGCGTGGACAACAAGTTATTATTGACCGCGACGTGGCCGAACTGTATGGAGTGGCTACAAAGAGGGTGAATGAAGCATTAAAAAACAACCCCGACAAATTTCCCGAAGGTTATGTTATTACGTTACAAGGCGACGAAAAGCAGCAACTGGTCGAAAATTTCGACCGGTTCGACAGCATGAAACATTCGACGGTGGCACCCAAAGCTTTCACCGAGCAAGGACTATACATGTTGGCAACCATTCTGAAATCGCCACTGGCTACACAAACTACCATCGCTATCATTGAAACATTTACTAAGATACGCACGCTCTCGCGCAGCATAGCCCAAGCCAATAACGACGGAGCCTTAACGCTGGAAGAACAAAAGAATCTGCAAAAAATGATGACAGAGGTGCTCAGTAAGAACCCTTTACCTCTACAAATACAAAAGATGACGTTTAGCGTTAACCTTGGAATCGTAAAAATTTCGGTTGAAACCACTCGCTAATACTTCAAACTTTCCAAACAAGAATAGCTGATACTATCTACTAATACTTCAAACTTTCCAAACAAGAATAGTTGCGATAACTCTCTAAAACTTGATATATTCCATAACAAAAGCCCCTTGAACACGTCAAGGGGCTTTTGCTATTTATTTTACAATTACCTTTTTCCCTTTGATGATATAAATACCCGCTGGGAGCGATTTAGGCACTTTCGTGTCGTCAATACGACGTAAAAGGCGACCGTTTACATCGTAAACGTCGACCGTTTTCGACGTAAAGGCATCACCATTACGCTTAATTGACGTGGCCAGATCAGCAGCAAGCACAGCCGCATAGCTAACAGGGCCGTTATCAAACGTCTGTTGACTGCTATCGGTTAGGTAACCCACAGCCGAAATTTCGGTTGTGTACGTCTTGTTGTTCTGTATCACTAATACCTCGAAACTGCCCGTTACGTCAGTTTGTGTGGTATAAACCACATCGCCCGACTTCAATATTACGGTAGCCCCTGCAATAGCATTACCATCGGTATTCTTCACCGTTCCGCTAAACTTCTGACCGCGTTCGGCTTCGAAGAAAGCCACAGGCATAGTGCGTTGATACCATGTCTTAGCGGCATCAAGCGATGCATCGCTCTGGGCAATGTAAGCAGCCTTATCAAATCGTGTGTCAGAGACGTAATGAACGTCCATAGAACTTGAACCGTTTGCGCTCGAATAGATAACTGTCATACGTAGGTTTCGACCGTCGTACTTGAACTTACTGTCGAGCGGCAAGTCGAGAACGATAGCGGCATTTGAGAGAGAACCCACGCCGTGTACTACGCGCAGGGTGCCGTCATACACCTTTGTCATGTGCGTTGTAGTATCAACTTGCAAGTCGGTTTTGCTGGATTCGCCATTATATACAAATGGAGCCTCATCGGTATTCTGTAGGTAAACCTTGATATTCGCATCGTAGTCGGTACCACTCGAAGCCGTATAACCCTTGAAATAAAGTCGCGTAATATCCGAGCCTGTAGGCATATTGATCAGGCTTGCAGGATAAATGACTACCGATTTACTATTGGCATAGAGGAGAGAAGCAGGCGCACGTCCTGTGCTCGTTAGCGTTAAGCTATCGCCTACCTGCCATGTACCGCGAGCTTGTTCGGCATTGATAGCGAGCGAAATGGTATCGGCTGTGTTAACGGCATCGGTGCGAACGTTGAACACAATACATGCAGGCACGGTGGCTGTAGCATGCGGTGTGAAGGTGAACACGAAATCGGCTTCGGCACCTGCTGCCACTGTCTGGCTCTCAGCAGTGGCTACCGCTTCACCACCAACAAGCAAACGAGCCGTATATTCTGACGCGTTAATAGCGGCAGTTTCCACATTTCGGACGTGAACCGTAGCAGTATAAGCGTTGTTTACCGTTGCTGTGGTAGGCAGAGTATAGCTACTAATATAGAAGCCACGCGCCTCGGGAAGTACGATATTCAGCGTGCTGTCGGCTGCAAGCTTCAATTCGGGAACCATGTAAGGCATGTAACCCGTAGCCGTAACGTCAAGAGAATAAGTGTTATCAAACTTATAAACCATAACTGAATACTTGCCATCGGCATCGGTTGTGGCCGTATAAACAACGTTGCCACAGGTCAGTTTCACAGGCACACCAGCCAAACCGCGATGGGTTGACTTTGATGTGATTGTACCTGATAATACCTTAGGAGCACGCTCAATGGTAAGATACACTACAGGAGCATCGGCTACTGACGGCTTGTCGGTTGCGTCAAAAGTACCCGCTGCGTACTTATCGCGCATGATAGCCTTAACATATTCGCCTGCCGCCTCTTTGGTAAAGTTGAGCGATGTGCCCTCGCCTATCATCTCGTTATCAAAGAACAAGTGCAGGTTCGTGCCATCGTAAACGAAAGGTTCGGTCAGATTAATCTTCAAAATCTCAGCTGTGGTCTTGCTCTCGCTGAAATGATACACCCCGCTGTAAATCGTTTTCCAATCGGTTCTATCGGTAAAGGCATAGGGGTAACTGAATTTTTTAACCGTACTATTACCTATCATGGCGCGCACGTTCAGTGCACCCGCCTTACTCGATGTACCTGTAAAAGCAACGGCTTTGATGCGTGTTCCTGCACCAAAAGGTAACAATTCGGGTGCGATAGCTATTTCGGTCTGACTCAATGCGCGCGCACCATATACAGGAACACGCGTTGTTCCGCTCCACATGGAGGTTGAAGGCTTACCAATCTGCACCACGCTCTCACCGCTTTCAGCAGCTACAGTAGCCTGAACGGTGTCGGTTGACAAAGAAAAATCTGCACCCACCAGCTGCATATAAGCCTTGTAAGTGCCTACGGCATGAGGCGTATAACGGAACGAGAACGATGCTGATGCACCTGCAGCCATTTGAACAGCGGCGGCCGAATCAGCCACAACGCCATCAACAAAAAGCAATGCACGGTAGCTGTTGGCAGCCTCATTACCACCCAAATTCTTCACACTCATGGTGTAATTGGCCGCACTATTGACCGAAGCTGCAGTGGGCAGATCAGCCGATGTAAGGAAAATATCGTGAGCCGTAGCCACAGCTTGCAAGCCTGCAATATCGTCAAGGTAAACATGATCGCCCTCAAAGGCCACGTACCACTGGCCAGCAGGTATTGAAACCGTGTAAGGAACACTCTGGTAATACGAACCCGTGCGACCAGCACGAGCCTTGCTAAGCTGGTGGGCTGCATCGGCAGCAGTAGCGCTAAAGGCATCGACGAGCGTCCAGTTACGACGATCAGGCGATATATACAGCTTTAAATCACCTTCAAATTTTCCGCTTGTAGTAGAGCTTGCGCTGGCTAAATTAAACTGTAATTTGTCGCCAGCAACAGCCTGTAGTTTCGGTGTGACAAGCTTTGCAGGCTTATCAGGAGCCTTCAGAGCATACTTATTACCAATGGTTAACGCATATTGCGGATAGTAATTAGTGCTCCAACCATCGGCCATAAAGGAGGTAGGAATTTTATTATCTTCAAAATTGGCTGTCCAAACACCTGCATCGAATGACGAACCTATGAAGTTCAACACGAACGTTGTGTCGCCAATGAGCTTCAGTTCACCCATACGAGGGCCTGCAGGAGTGGCTGTTCGGGTGATGGTTACCTCGCTCGAAGCATGGGCAGGTAGCGTTAACGGTAAGGTAACATTTGAGGTATAGTCAGCAGGAAGCGTAAGCGAGCTGAAATGTAAAGGGCGTCCGCCTACGTTCGAAACGCTCAGTGTGAGCGACGCTTCAGTAGCCGACGAACCGAAATTCTGATAACTTCCGCTTTCGACAGGGTAACGATTCTCCCTTACATCTAATATACCGCGCGCGGGAACAAGCGTTACAGCCGTTGGTTTATACACGTTACCACTGGCTGTCTCAACAATGCTGAACACCGTATTACGCGTACCCAGCGTAGCGATATTAACCTGATGGCTCACTAAAATGCTATCAGAAGTAGCCCCCGCTTCGATGTCGGTTGCAATAGGGAATGTAGCAATGGTTTCCGTTCCAGCCAATAAAATAAGGCTGTATTCGCCAGCGTTGACTTTTATTTTGCCGTTATTCTTCAGCACAACCTTCCACGCTACGGTATAGCTGCCGTCGTCGGCAACATCGTGATACGTACCCATGGCAGGCTTTCCGCTTATAAGAAGGTTGGGCTTATAAACCAATTCGGCTTGGTCGGCTGCAAAATCGTCCACGTAAGCTTGGTCAATACGAATACCGATACGTTCGCCATTGAGCGCAGGAACAGTAAGCTGTGTCCATTCAGTTCGGTTAGCCGCCTTCCCAATCTCGATTTTATCACCTTTGACATATTTGCCACCCACCTCTGTAATCTTATAGAACGATACCGAGCCAGAAGCAGAAGACAAACGCGCATAAAGCGATGCCGCGCCTGTAATCTTAGGTGTGATAAGCATGTCATAGAAGTCGACATACTCCTCTGAATACCTATTGTATCGCCTTTGTGCATTGACATAGAGAGCCCCTGCACCAGCATAAGGCGCCTTTGTTTCAAACGAATAAGTAGGATAAGTTAGATTTCCGAAGCCCGTCATATCCTTACCGTCGGTAAGATGTCCCCAGCCGTCAGGAGCTGCTGCATGGTCAGTGTACTCCTTTGAACTATTAAGAGCACCAAATGCCGTATCAAAGTTGTAAGTGTAATGATTAATTACTTCGGCGCAGATGCTTCCATAGCTTGCAACAAGGGCAAGCAAGAAGAGATAGATTTTCTTCATAAGCACGTTAGTTTAATAAATATAATAATGTGTTAACACTTTCTGACTGAAAAAAAGATAATTAGATTTAATTACATCTCAAACAGAATAAGCATTTCATGACACGCTCCTTGCAAAAATAAAAAAACATACACACATCTACAAGCAAATTGATGAAATAATGCACGAAAATGTAACAAATCGAAAATTAAAGGGGCTAAAAATTGTGTATTAAGTTTTTTTATCATACCTTTGTAGCGATATTTTTAGTTCGTAACCTCCGTAAGAGTGCTGTAAGATGATGAAAAGAGGCTTTTTTTCTATTGCTTTTGCATTTTGCTTATTACTTGCAAAAGCAGCTCTTCCGTACAGTGGGTATGTTATTTACACGAACGCAATCGATACCGAAAGCGCTTTTAAAAGCCTCACCGTTGTAAACAGCAATGGTGACGACAACACATGGAGATACGATTCACGTGAGCATTCAGCAATTTGTTACGGCATATCATCACGTAGTAACGACGACTGGTTGCTTACTCCTGAGTTTGATGCTGAAGCGGGAAAGGTGTACGAAGTAACCTTTACTTCGCGTGCTGGCGGAGCATCACAAAGCGAAACCATGGCCATTGCTTTTGGACAAGGTGCAAATCCTACAGCTTTCAGCATGCTCGACCGCAATCTTTTGCTCGACTTTCGCGGTATTACACCTCAATATTATTTTACAGCAAAGAACACAGGTAAATATCGTGTAGGCTTCCACAGCACAGCACCAGTGGGAAGTTTTGCTATACACGTAAACAAAATTAAGATTACAGAGGTTACCACACAAACAGCTCCACGCGCTGTTTCGTTTCTTACCACTACAGCAACAGGTGTGGGCTTGCGACAAACACTGCTCAGCTTCATCACGCCATCGCGTAATATTGATGGTACCACGCTGACAGCACTTACTAAACTTGAGATTTATCGCGATAGCGCTTTGGTACATACCATTGACAACCCAGCAACAGGAACACGTCTGTCATGGACCGATCGCAACGCACCTCATGGGAACAACATCTATACCCTTATCGCATATAATAATAAAGGTATGGGCGAACCCGTGAGCATTATAGCCTTCTCAGGCGAAGACCGCCCGGGCAGGGTGTCGCATATTAAGCTCGCCAACAACGGCAACAACTACACATTAAAGTGGAACCGCCCGAAGAAAGGCGCCAACTATGGCTATTTTGTGCCAGCCAACTGTCGATACAAAATATACACGTACGAGAACTATCAGTATCGCTACGTCACTACAACCGAGAAGAATGATACCTCTATTATACTTAGCGGTGTGACAGGACCACAGCGACAAGTGGCTTATGCCGTGACGGCTGTTAACGACGGTGGCGAAGGCGACCCTGAACTTTCGGAGACCGCTTTGATGGGCGACTCGTATACATTGCCTGTAAGAATTGACTTCTCAGAGAAGATGAACTGGTTGCAGGACGGCTGGACCGACAGCCAAAACCACTACTGGTGGCGACAGGAAATGAAAGGATACGTGCGCTATAGCGACCGAAAGGTGTTATGGTTTAAATTAGGTGGCGACGAAGGAGCGAACTTTAATTCAGGTAAAATCGACTTCTCGCATGCTGTAAAACCTACATTAACCTATAGCATTGCACCCGAAAAAGACACACGCATAGACGTAAACGCTATTCTCCCTGACCAAACAGTAAAACTGCTTGCTACACACGGAGAATCGACAAAAACACAATATACTGTTAGCTTAACAGCGCTGAAAGGATTGGATAACGTTATTATTCAGTTCCGTGGATATTCAACCGCCTCGGACGTTTGGGCAGGGTTATACAATATTAATATTGATGACCCTACTGAAAACAACCTTGCTGCCAAGCTCCACACACCAGCAAAGATGTTTGGTGCACAGCAAACGGAAGTGACAGTAGATGTAACCAACTACGGCTCTAAGCCTGCAGTGGGTTACACTGTACGCTTATATGCAAACGAAAAAATGGTTGCAGAGAAAGCTGTTGACGAAACTTTGCAGGCAAATGCAAGTAAAAACGTGAAGCTGAACTTTGTGCCTACAGTAAATGCTGACAGTTTGAAGCTATATGCTATAGTGGATTATGCTCCAGAGCAAAGCCCTGACGACAATACCACTCAGACCGTCACAGTTCCTGTTTCGCAGGCGAATGTATCGCCCATAAACGACTTAACCGTTAGCAGTAACGGCACAACCAACAAACTTACATGGGGCGTAGTTCCGAACGATAAACAAACGGTTACCGACGATATGGAAAGCTATACGGCTTTTGCATTGCCCGGAGATGGACACTATCTGGAATACGAGTACAACATTGGACCTTGGTACAACTTTGATGCTGATAAGGAATACTCGCTCGATGTACCCGATTACAGTTTCAAATTCGAAGAAGAAGCTTTCGCGTTCATCACATTTAACGCTGACTCGGTACGCGCAGACGAAACTGTTACACCACAAGCCAATACACTATCTGTATTTAAAGCCCACAGCGGTAAGCAATTCCTAACGGCATTTACCATGAAGCAGGATATGGCTATGGGAAACAAAGTGAGTGACTGGCTTATCTCTCCAATGCTATCGGGCGATGCACAGAACATTTCGTTCTGGTATAAAACGTTGAACAACACAAACGGAACGCCCAGCTTTGAGGTTGCCTACTCGACAACAGACTCGCTATATACCAGCTTCACCAACGTAGTAGTTGATACGGTTATCTCAATGCGAACAGCCGAATGGTTGAAGATGACGGTAAGTCTGCCAGCAGGGACACGCTATTTTGCAATACATCATACCACGCCCATTAACGTAAACCAAATGCTCATGATAGATGATATCATGTATGAAAAAGGTAACGGAACAGTGATAGGCTATAAGATATACCGTGATGGTAACTATCTAACCACTGTTACTTCGCCTACTTATACCGACACGGCAGCAGGAGGACACGAATATAATGTAACGGTGGTTACTGGCAAAGGTGAATCAAAATTCTCAAACACAGCCTCAATTACTACTAGCATTAACAGCGTTGAAGGTAACACCTTAAATAACAACGCCGCTACTTACAACTTGGCAGGCCAGAAGGTGAACGACAATTACAAAGGCATTATTATTAGAAAGGGTAAGAAAATCATTAAAAAATAATCACACATAACTTCCTCTATCCATTGCGCAGTGCATGGTCAGAGGCCTGTCATCACAGAGAGTGAAGGCAGACTTGGTTAGGATAACTATAATTCAATAATATAATCTGAACGAATCATTTATGAAAAGAAAATTATCTCTTATCTTGGGATGTCTCTTCCTGTTCGTAGGAATGGCATTGGCCCAAAATAAGATTACGGGTACCGTAGTCTCACAGGCTGACGGTCTTCCTATCATCGGAGCGTCTGTCCAGATACAAGGAACTAAGACGGGCGTCGTGACAAACACCGACGGTAACTTTACCCTCGAAGTGCCATCAGGCAAAAAACTTGTAATCAGCTATATTGGTATGGTTACTCAAACTGTCAGCGCCAAACAAGGAATGAAGGTTGTTATGGCTGACGATAATAACACCATTGGAGAGGTTGTCGTAACAGGTATGTCGTCGCAAGACAAGAGAACCTTCTCGGGTGCAACGACCAAGATTAACGCTGCCGACGCCAAGCTTGACGGTATGGCTGATATTAGCCGCTCACTGGAAGGCCGTTCGGCAGGTGTGAGCGTGCAGAACGTATCAGGTACCTTCGGTACAGCGCCAAAGATTCGCGTGCGTGGTGCTACTTCTATCTTCGGAAGCAGCAAACCGCTATGGGTGGTTGACGGTGTGATTCAGGAAGACGTGGTTGACGTTGACGCCGACAAACTGTCGTCGGGAGACGCTAACACCCTGATCTCTTCAGCTATTGCTGGACTGAATGCCGACGATATCGAGAGCTTCCAGATTCTGAAAGACGGTTCGGCTACCTCTATTTATGGTGCACGTGCCATGGCCGGCGTAATTGTTGTAACCACTAAAAAAGGTAAAGCTGGACAAGCACACCTCACCTATACTGGCGAATATACAACACGTTTGAAGCCCAGATATAGCGACTTCAATATCATGAATTCGCAAGACCAGATGGGTGTTTATCAGGAATTGCAGCAGAAAGGCTGGCTTAACTATGCTGAAACTGCAAACGCCATGAACGGTGGTGTGTACAGTAAAATGTATAATCTCATCAGTTCTTATAACAAGACAACAGGACAATTTGGTTTGCCCAATACCGATGAAGCCAAGACTGCTTACCTGCGTGCAGCGGAATACCGTAACACAAACTGGTTTGACAGACTGTTCTCGCAGGCTATCATGCACAACCATTCGGTGAGCATCAGCGGTGGTACTGATAAAGCGGATTACTATGCATCATTGAGTGCTATGTTCGACCCAGGCTGGACAAAAGCCAGCAAGGTAGAACGCTACACATTAAATGTGAATACTTCTTATAATATTAATCGCCATTTAAGTGTGAACCTTATTGCAAACGGATCGTACCGTAAGCAGAAAGCGCCTGGAACGATGAGCAGCGAGGTTGACCCTGTAATGGGTTCTGTGAAGCGCGACTTTGATATTAACCCCTACTCGTATGCGTTGAATACATCACGTACACTCGATGCTGACGAATTTTATACACGAAACTACGCTCCGTTCAATATCTTCCATGAGCTCGATAACAACTATATCGACTTGAACGTAAACGACTTTCGTGTGCAGGGACGTATTGATTATCGCCCTCTGAACAACAACAAACTGAAATTATCATTCTTGTTGGCTGCCAAAACCAACTCTTCTTCACAGGAACATAACATCAAGGACGATTCGAACCAAGCACAGGCTTACCGTGCAATGGGAACGACAGCTATCCGCGATGCAAACCCATTCCTTTATAAGAATGACCCTGACAACATTTACGCGCAAGCGGTATCAGTACTTCCCTATGGTGGTATTTACCAACGTACAGACAACCGTATGTTTGGCTGGGATACACGATTTACACTGGCTTATAATGATGTCTTCAATCAAGACCATATTGTAAACTTCCTCGCAGGTATGGAAACCAACTCATACGACCGCAAAACCACGTGGTTCCGTGGCTGGGGTCTGCAATACTCTAAGGGCGAAGTGCCATTGTATGCTTACAAAGTGTTCAAACAAGGTGCAGAGCAAGGTACCGACTATTTTACAATGGATAACACCCATACTCGTCAAGCGGCTTTCTTTGGAACAGCTACTTACTCTTACAAAGGTCGCTACTCGCTCACAGGAACACTGCGTTACGAAGGCTCAAACTATTTAGGTCATGCTAACTCTGCACGCTGGATGCCAACATGGAACGTTTCTGGCGTATGGAATGCACATGAGGAAAAATGGTGGGATAAAACCTTTAATACCATTTGGACAAACGCAACCATGCGTCTTAGCTACTCACTCACTGGTGACCGCCCTGCAATAACCAATGCGCTTCCAATCTTCACGAGCAAGAACCCATGGCGCCCTCTGTCTTCTCTTCAGGAGTCGGGAATGGATATGAGGCTCGGTAACCCATCGCTTACTTATGAGAAAAAGCACGAGTTTAACATGGGCTTTGATTTTGGATTTTTAAAGAATCGCATCGACCTCTCGGCCGACTTCTATTGGCGTAACAACTACGACCTTGTTGGATATGCAAACACCGTTCTTTACGGATCATTCCAACTTGCTAACGTAGCAACTATGAAGTCGAATGGTTATGAATTGGCTTTGACAACTAAAAATATTATCCGCAAAGATTTTAGCTGGACAACGAACTTTATCTATTCTCACACACACAATGAGATTACAGAGCTTTATAGTCCTGCTCGTATGATTTCACTGCTTGATGGTAGCGGTTATCCTTTGACGGGTTATCCTGTTCGTGCAATCTTCTCTATCCCATTCAAGGGATTGAATAACGAGGGTCTGCCTCTGTTCCTTGATCAGGACGGTAACATTACAACAACTGGTATTTACTTCCAGACACGTGATCCCGAAAAACTTAAGTTCTTGAAGTATGAAGGTCCTGCCGATCCAACAACAACAGGCTCAGTAGGTAACATCTTCAAATATAAGAACTGGTCATTGAATATATTTGTAACTTACTCATTTGGTAATGTTATTCGCTTGGACGATGTGTTCAGAAAAGAATATGACGACCTTACCTCAATGACAAAAGAGTTCCGCAATCGCTGGATGCACGCAGGTGACGAGAAGAAGACTACAATTCCTGTTATCTCGTCTAAGCGACAGAACAAAAACGACACAAACTTGGAGTATGCTTACAATGCATACAACCACTCTACTGAGCGCGTAGCTAAGGGCGATTTCATTCGTATGAAGGAGATGACCTTAGGTTACCAGTTCCCAAAAACTCTTATTCAGACATGGGGATTGAACGATGTGAGCTTAAAACTTCAGGCAACAAACCTCTTCTTGCTGTATGCTGATAAAAAGCTGAACGGTCAAGATCCAGAGTTCTTCAATACTGGTGGTGTAGCCGTTCCTTCACCCAAGCAGTTTACTCTCACGCTTAGATTAGGTTTATAAAACAAGATAACAATTATGAAATCGAAGAAAATATTATATAGTACCATTGTAGCAGTTGCCTCAGCTTTTGCTTTATCATCGTGCAACGACTTCCTTGACACGATGCCTGACAACCGTACTACTCTGGACACAGAAGACAAAATTGCCGACCTGCTCACCAACGCGTATCCCAAAGGAAACACTATCTTGGTCAACGAGCTGATGTCTGACAACACCGATTACTACGGTGCTACAAACCCTAACGGCACGCGTTTTGGTGACGAAGTTTACTTCTGGAACGACGTAATGCAAAGTTCTAACGATGGTCCCGAGAACTTCTGGCTACACCAGTATAACTCAATTGCTTCTGCAAACCAAGCACTTGTTGACATTGCCAAGTTAGAACAAACCCATATCAGCAGCGAAACACGTGCAAAGCTTGAAAGCGACCGTGCTGAAGCGTTGTTGATTCGTGCTTACGGACACTTTAAATTAGTGACCCAATTCTCAAAGATGTATAATCCTGCTACGGCTGACAAAGACCTTGGTATTCCTGTTTCAAAGAAGGTTGAAACACTTACCACTAAGCAGGAGCGTGGCAATGTTGCCGACGTTTATAAAGCTATTGATGAGGATATTCAAGCAGCGTTGCCTATCGTAACCAGCAATTACAAGGTTCCTAAGTACCACTTCAATCGCAAGGCTGCTTATGCCTTTGCTACTCGCTTCTACCTCTATTATCAGAAGTGGGACAAAGTAATCAGCTGTGCTAACGAAGTGCTGGGAAGTGATCCTTCTTCTGTTCTTCGCGATTGGAAGGCTATGAGTCAGCTTGCACGCGGATTTGACGCGTATTCACAGCACTATACAAGTGCCGAATTGAGCTGTAATCTTCTTATGACAACAAAAAACTCAGAAATGGGTATCCTTTTAGGCCCGTACATATATTTAAAAAGATATTCTCACGGCCGTTACCTTGGTGATAACGAAGACTTTAACGCACCTAACGTTTGGGGGGCTGCTTCTTACTATGTAAGACCTTTCACGGGTGCAGGAAACAACTACGATATCTGCCAAGTGTGGAAACTTCCTTATATGTTTGAGTATGATGACCCTGTTACACGAACTGGTTTGGCACACACAGTTAATGTAGATTTCTCTACCGACGAAACTTTGCTCTGCCGTGCTGAAGCTTATACCATTCTGAAACAGTATGATAAGGCATGCGATGACCTCAACGCGTGGTTGCATAATATCATGCAAACCAGCGTAACATTGACGCCACAGCTTATCAAGACTTTCTACAACAACGTCTCCTACTCTTATAGTGACGCCAACAAAATGGCATCAACGGTTAAGAAACATCTCAACCCCACCTTCACTATAGAGGCAGAAGGCAGCGACCAAGAAACTATGTTGCAGTGCGTTCTCAACTGTCGTCGCATTGAAACCATGCACCAAGGCCTTCGCTGGGACGACGTAAACCGTTACCGTATTGTCATTCCACGTCGTACCATTGGCGCTAATGGCTTACCCTCAAAGGTTACCGACTGGCTTACCACCGACGATCCACGCCGCGTCGTACAGATTCCTTACGCTATCCGTCAGGCAGGTCTCGAGGCTAATCCAAGAAATTAATAACCCCGATTATACAACAAAGAATATTTCAAGATGAAAAAATATCTTTTAAACATATTCCTGTTTGCTGCTACAGGTTTGACTATCTCTTCGTGTACTGAGACAAAATTAAGTTCAGAGAGCGTCATCAAACCTGAGGAAAAGAAGCAGACTCCGTTTGATAAATGGTTGCAAGTAAACTACGTAGAGCCTTATAACATCGAGTTCATTTGGCGCTACGATGATAAGGAAACCGACCACAACTATTATAATATACCTGCCGATTACAATGCCGCTATTAAGTTGGCTCATATCGTTAAGTACACTTGTATTGAGGCTTACGACCGCGTAGCAGGTATCAACTTCACACGTCAGTACTTCCCCAAGATGCTTTACGCAACTGGTGAATTTCAGTATAATAACAATAATACCATGATTCTGGGTACTGCCGAAGGTGGAAAGAAAATTTATTTAGCAGGTACAAACAACCTCGATAAGTTCTTAGGATCAATCGACGACTTGAATACCTACTATCTAAAAACTATCCATCACGAGTTCATGCACATCTTGAACCAGACTAAGCCTTACGATACCGCGTACGATTTAATTACAGGTACAACTTACCTTTCGGACGACTGGAGCACTTCAACAGGCGCAAGCGGTTATCTCAAGCGTGGCTATATCAGCGCCTACTCACAGAAAGAGGGTCGCGAGGACATCGCTGAGATTCTCTCAACCTACGTAACAAATCCGAAGAGTTGGTGGGATGCGAAAATGACTGAGGCTGGAACCGAAGGAGCTACACTTATTCAAAAGAAGCTCGATATTGTGCGCTCATATATGAAAACCGAGTGGAACGTTGACATTGATGAACTACGTGACGAAATTCTACGCCGCGAAAATAACATTATCAACGGAAGCGTGAGTCTCACTGATCTTAGTATAAACTAATAAAATGCTACGAAATATGAAATTAAATAAAATTATAACCCTTGCCCTACTCCTCCTTCCGACACTTCTTCTGCAATCGTGTCTGAAGGATCAGGAGGACTTATTCGACAGCTCTGCTTCTGCACGTGTTGAGAAATACCTTAGCGATACTCAAAAAACGCTTCAAAATGCACAGTATGGTTGGGTACTCGAGAATTTCCCTGATCCTAACCAAAAGTATGGAGGATATACCTATACGCTGAAATTCCAGAACGATACGGTTATCACACGTAGCGAGCAAGATCGTAGCAATGTAGTAGCATCGCTCTACTCTATGAAGAATGTTGATGGTCCTATCATCTCTTTTGATACCTACAACAAGCAACTACATGATTTTGCTACCCCTAACAGCAACAGCAATGTAGGTAAGGGTGGCGACTTCGAATTTGTGATTGACTCTATAGGAGAAGACCTTATCAAGGTACATGGTAACCGTAACCAGAATGTAATGTACCTGCGTAAGCTTACCGAGCCTGCTGCTGATTATATCACAAAGGTTCAGCAAACGGCTGCTAACTTCGGACTCATTGCTGCTACAGGCACCATAGGAAGAAAGAACGTACGGCTTATCTTCGACCGCGATGCTCGTCAGGTTACCATCAGCGATGGTACAAACGAAACACAAACAAGCTACTGTGTTACCGCAAATGGTATCCGTTTCTACAAGCCTATAACCTTAGACGGAAACACCGTTTCAGAGCTTACCTACACTGATAACGACCTTACACTGAAGGGCAATAACGCTCAACTGGCTGGTATTTACGACCCATCAATTATCACTAACGCTATTGGTAGCATTGGTTCTGACGATAATGCCTTCACCCGTACGCTGAGCAACCTACCTCATCTCGACCAGTTCAATATTACAAGCTCGGCAAACTGGCTTACTACTACGGTGTCAGGCTCAAGCATTGAGCTATCTGCAACAGCTAACACTACAGGCGATTTGCGTTCAACAACCGTCGTTGTCACCAACAAATCTGTACCACAAATGACCTCGTCGTTTACCGTATCACAAATGACCGTGAACGATATCGTTGGCAACTACAAGTTTATTTATGTTGACGATGATAACAAGAGAGTGAATGCTACTGCTCAAATTATTCTCAATGGTAGCGACCTTTCACTTGCTGTTACAACCAAACTGCTCGGTAGCGATATGACGCTCACCTTCCCAGCTCAGTTCGATCAGGCTACGGGTTCTATAGCATTGCAGGCTGGTGCAAAAATTTACAACCAGAAACTAAAGCTATCAACCTCATCAGGTCAGCAGGTAGAGGGTTATATGATCAGCGCCTTTGAGTTTGCAGGAGATTATCTTACCTATAAGAATACCGTTTACGGACTTATGACTTTCGGTTATAGCAATACCTACGGTACCTATGCACAGTTGGGCAAGATGAAGTTCCCACAGAACCTTGGCGACTATGACGTAGAGTCACTGCTTATTTACTTTGCGAAAACAGAGTACCCATCATCTTCTGACGAGGTATTCGGAAGGATTGATTCGTGGAAGAACTGTATCCTCATTAAGACCACAGCAGCAAGTCCTGCCAAGCCAGCTTTCTTGCTGCCTGTGGCTACAAAGGCAACTTCAAGCCAACCACGTTTCAAGAGCTTAGCAGGTTATACCATTAAAAAATAAGACATAGCATCATGAAAAAAGTAATAACCATACTGTCTGTTTTCGCTCTTGCTGTTGCCATTTTTGGCTGCAGCGACGACGACAATGTAGGTAGCCAGTACCAGAAACCATCAAATATTGCTATCACAGCTTCAAATTTGAACTTCACAGCCAAAGCCGACACAGGTAGTGTAACCTTTACAGCTACCGAAGCAGCTTCTGTTCGCCTCAACTCTTCATGGGCAACAGCAGTTTTAGAAGGCAACAAGGTGAAGGTAACCGTAGCTGCAAATAATAACGTTGAGGGCCGTTCCACACAGCTAACTATCATTAGCGGAACCGACTCTACGAACGTTACTATCCAGCAGATGGGTATGAACTACCAATATACTGGTCCTACCTTCTCTATCTATAACGACGAAGCACGCACCGTTTCTTATCCTGTGGTTGACGAAGGTGCAAATATTCAGCTTAGCTCTAACGCGAGCTGGGTTGTTCCAACGCTCAACGACAGTAAAATTAATGTCGCTATTGCTGAGAACAACGAAGGCCATATTCGTCAGGCACAGCTCTATATCGAAGCTGGCCCATATAAGGATACTGTTCGCGTAGTTCAGGGTGAACTGAAGGATATTGTCAACAAGCAATTCCGCTTCACTGGTTATGACTTTACAAAGGCTACCAACAGCACACGTAACGTCAAAGAACTCTATGCTGAGTTACAAACAAAAATCGTAACCGATGCGCAAGGAAATCCATTCCTTGAGTTTACTGATACCGACAAAGGCTGGTTGCTTCCTATCGAGTTTAATCAAGCCACACTTTCGTTCAACGTAAACGCTGGTGAGCTCATGGGTATGTATTACCATCGCTATTTCATCTATTCGTCAATTATCGATTACGGATATTACAAGCAGTTCCAAAAGAACAACCTGCTTGCCCTCTTCTCAATGCCAGGCGTTAACCTCTCAATGACAGCTTTCATGGGTTATAGTGAGCAAGTAGGAACGATAGCACAGTTCTTCGATAATGCTAAAAATGACGTGATGATACAGCAGCTCACCGAAGACGATAAGGCTACATACGATGCCAATATGTTTGCGGTAACGGTATTTGATAAGAAGTGGGACGTAGCAAACCAAGTACGACCAAACCGTACGGGCGACCTAATCCAATATTATCAACCTATAATGATAGAAGGAACCGTAGGCTCAGGAGCCAAACGTGCTTTAATAGAGCCACAGAACTTTGAGGGCGTTAGTACAAGCCTGCTGCGCAAACCTGCAAATAGGTTCCCCTTTATCAAACCTCGCTTCTAACGTAACAACAGAAGCCACTATAAAATATGGCCTGACTTTTTCAGGCCATATTTCCTTTCTACTCGCTGAAATACAATCTCTTTTATATCAAAACTAAACACTAACATGATGACCAAACAATTACGCTTTACCCTGCTTGCAGCAGCACTATGTGCTGTTATTGTAAGCAAGGCCGACAATGTGGCCAATTACGTCCAGTCGTTTAACGTTGCTTTTGCAACCAACGTGCACGACTTTGTTGTAGGTTCTGGCTGGGGCCATTTGGTTGATGATTATGCCGACGGCTATGTGCGCTACACCTATCATACCGATAGAGGTATTGACAATTCAGGCTGTCTTGAAGTTGGAAGCCAAAAAATGACCGATTGGGATTCGGGGCAAGACCATCTCGTTTACGACCTTTTAGTAACTCCTCCTGTCACAGGCAAGGTTACTATTATGGTAAAAAAGGCCAATAGTTGGTCAGACGGTGCTGGTGTAAAGTTCTATAAAGTCACCGAATCAGAAGGCAAGCTGGTTCGCGGTGCAGAAATAACACCTACTGTCTACGATATTAATAATACCGAGTTCCGTAAGGTTGAGCTTCCTTCTCTACCAGCTGGCACACGCGTAGGTATCAGAGGCTACTACGCTTATTTGGATAACCTCACCGCCGAAGCTGCCGATTTCACACTGCGCAATGGACTAAGCATCATGTCAGTAAAATGGAATGGCGGAAAATTTATCGACTGTGACGCCGACGGAAATTACAAGCTTTCATACCTTGTAAATCTTAAAAACACGGGCGATTATACCCTAAACACTTCCACTTCTGGTTACAACCTCACGTTAAAACGTAACGTTCTTAACACTGTTGTAGCTACACAAGCTATCACCCGTGAGCTAAACCCGGGCGATACCTGCAATATTACTTTCGCCACAACGCTCAATAAACAACAATATGAGCGTTTTGACGGCTATCTTCAAGAGGGTGTTACAGGCGATTCTACTGCCCTACCCCTTGTTGTTCCTACCCCTTACGCACCAGCTTTCAAGCTTACGGGTGCTTACGGCGATGTGGCTTTACACACAGGAAACCGCATTGAATATGGCACGTCACGCAGCAAGGTTACCGTCAACTTTATGATGAAGAACCGTGGTGCTCTGCCACAGACTCTTACTGAAATTAGTACTTCTCCAGGCTTTGCAGCGTCTGTACAAGCTCCTATCACCATTGCCGCTCACGACAGTGTACCTGTTTCTATCTCGATGACACCCGATGTTACAGGCCAAAAGTATGGTCACATCACCATCAAAGGCGATAACAACGTTAACTTAAAACTCAATCTGAACGGCTATAGCGTAGCCCCCGACGAGTATTTTATTGATGTTGAAAACGATAGCATTCCTGAAGGTTTCTGTGCGCCTGACGCATGGCATACCACTAACTTCCCACAGCTTATTTACAGCATTAACAATAAAAACAGCTTCTATTGCTATGACACGCACGGCCCATCAAAGCTTATCACACCGCTTATGGAGGTGAGAGCTGGCGAAAAGCTGTCGTTCGAGGTGTCAAAAGAGGATAATCGTTCGTACATCAACCTCTATATCTCGGCCGATCGTCACCATTGGACACGTATCGACTCTATTGGAGCCACTGCGATGAGCGACTCTGCGCTCCGTCAAAGCTGGACAGGCTCTTACTATGCCTTTAAGAAAATTGTTGTCGACAAAGTGCCAGCAGGCCGTTGGTACATTGCCTTCGAGGGTGGACACTGTTATCTCGACAATATTCTGGGCTTCAAAGCTATCATTCCTCAGGTTGATGCTTTCATCAGCAATGTAAACATTCCTACAACCGGACAGGTGAACACATCTTATGCTTCTTCTGCAACGCTCAAGAACCCACTGTACAAAGCGCTACAGGCTGGCTACAATATGGCTCTTTATTTCAACAACGAGAAAGTAGCCGAAGCCGCATCTCCTGAAATACGTGTTTTAGGTTCGCAAGAGGTTAAACTCAATTTCACACCACACAAAGCAGGTACTTACAAGGCCTATTACAAGTTTGAGAAAGACGGTATCGTCATCACCTCCGATACAGTAACCGTTACTATTGCTCCCGAAACAACCGAAAGCGAGGTGATTACAGGTGTGAGCGAATGGCGTTGGCAGGGTGTTCCTCTGAACCTTTACCGCTTCAAGAGCCAGTCTGAATTTGTTTACTTGGCGAAAGACTTACAGATGAACCCAGGCACACAGATTACACGCCTCAGCTTCGACGGCACCAGCATGACCGACTTCTCACCTACAGTAACCGTATGGCTGCAGAATACCGACGATTCTCTTTTCAAAGAGCCTTATGCTTACACGCCATCTGAACAGATGACAAAAGTGTACGACTTCTATGCCGACGTGAAAAAGGTTACTACGGCTGATCAGAATCCACCGCACGTTTTAGAGCTACAGCTGGCTAAACCTTTTGTTTATACCGGCGGAAACTTACGTGTAAAGATGATGCACAGCTGCGATATGGGCGTGATGGTAGCCTTCGACGGTATTGGCGCTATGACGCTTCCTAAGCGTAGTATCGCTTGTGCCAACGATAGCGACCTTACAAACGCAGTTATCAGTGTGAGCAGTGTGCCAATCATGCACATTGGTTTCACCTCCACTACTCGTATGCTCACGGGACGCGTTACCGACGCTGTTACAGGGCAAGCTATACAAAACGCTACTATCAGCGTGAAGAGTGGTGATGTGCTTTACACGGGTACCACTATGAGCGATGGTTCGTATGCCGTACCAGTTATCAAAGAGAACCTCACCTATCAGGTTGAAATTACACGCGAAGGCTTCTTCCCTTACCGTGCCAGTGGCATATCGTTTACCGCTGCTACAGTTGAAAAGGACGTTCGTCTTAAAACAGCCAACGGTTTCTTCATCGAACAAATGAATGCACCTACCACTGCAGAGGTAAATAAACCTTATACTGTAACCGTCAAGGCTACAAACTATTTGAATCGCGCGCTCACCGCAACCGATTATAAGGCACAGCTACATTTCGGTGCGAATACGGTGAAGGAGGCTACAGCTGTTAATGTCAATAGCAAGGGACAGGCTGCTTATACCTTCACGCTTTATCCACATGAGGCGGGTCAGCAGAAGGCTTTCGTGGTACTGAAGCTGAACACCGGTAACCAAACGGTTTCTGATACCGTCAACGTTACCGTTGCCGAAGAACAAACAGCACAGGTTGTACAGGTTGGCGACAGCACAAACATACAGGGCAATTCGCCTGTAACGATGAACTACAAACGTAGTCAAACCGAAACACTTTACCCTGCTTCTAAGCTTAATCTCACCAACGGCACTCTGATTAAAGCTATAAGTTGGCGCGGCCATATTATAACATACAGCCCCAAAAGCTACAATGCGCGCGTGAAAATATGGATTACAAATGCCGACGAATTAAGCTACGGAGGAGCATTCCACGAAGCCGACACTACACAAATGACGCGTGTCTTTGACGGAACGGTGACCTATAAGGGTACTGGAATCGATAAAAACAGTACAACTTTACTTGAAGCTCAGTTCGCTCAGCCTTTCAAATACGAGGGTAAGAGTATCAAGGTGGTTGTTATTTCAGAGGCTGATGATTGGATGACAGCTAACTTTGTGTCTGACAAATCGCTCACCGACAACTGTTATTATCGTGCAACCGATAATGGCAAACTGTCAGAACAGAACTGGTATAAGGCAAGCTCTTACAACCCATCTGTACCTGTAGCATGGCTCGTTACCGACCCATCATGCACCGTAAGCGGTAAAATTCTTAATACCACAGGCCATGCAGTAGCTGGTGCTACCGTTACGCTAAGCAGCGATAACGTAGTTTACAGCGGAACAACACAGGCCGATGGCTCGTTCGATATTATTGTTCGTCAACCCCTACTCACCTATACCGCTACCGTAAAAGCTAACGGATATGCCGATGCTACGGCAGCAGTGTCCATTGGCGACGAACTCAACGTTACCCTTTCACCTGCTACGGCTAACGGCATTAGCACAGCCGAAACCAACGCAAAAGCACGTGTTGAATACTTCGACCTTAACGGTCGCCGCGTCAACACACCAAGCGCAGGTGTTTACATCGTGCGCGAGGCCAACGGAAAGACCCGAAAGGTTATCGTGAAATAAACCTACTGCTCAAACAGTAGACACTTAAAATCCCCACCTCAACACGTCAAAAACAGAATCCTGTAATTGTTTATTAAAACTTATAGAATGCTGTTCATGTACGTTTGAGGTGGGGATTCTTTTTATTTTAGATTATTATTTTTAACTGATTACTAATACTTGAAAGTGTCGTTTTCTTTTAGATTTATATTTATTTATTCTGTTTTTTATCTTTTCATAAAAGAAAACAAAACGCTAATTATCAATAAGTTATATTTTAATCTTTCTTTCTTATATTATAAAAAGTATGTTTTTCTGCCATTTTCTTAAAGAAAAGAACTAAGGTAAATTATATCGTCTAAATTTGCGACCACCTAAAGCCAACAGCTCGCCTGTCTTAGCCATAGAACGTACTGTGCTTTCTAATTGAGTAAAATCTACATCAGGCAATCTTGAAGCCATCTCTGACAAAAGACTTTTTGGATGATATTTTAAATCTTCGCAAATAAGAGCCTTTAACCGATAAGGTTCTATTATCTTTAAAGTTGTTGGTATTTGCAGTTTAGAATTCGTTATAAATGTAGGATTAATAGAGTACTTTGTACTTTTGCCCTTTCCTGAACTTATAATAATTTTATTTCTAATCCGTAAACTTCTTGGAACAAAGATTTAAATGGAGAGTACCAACTACTCCAATGCTCGGTTAAAGAACAGTCGACGTTCTTTAACCACAATGATAACAGACACGATGAGCAATAATACCGTCTGTATACACTTGCTATCAGGGTGAGTTGCAAATATTTCATTGAAATAACCTGCCGTAATGTGAAAAATAATAGCTACGAGGATATTTCGTTTGGTTTTATAATAAAGCCAGTTCATCAAAATAACAAAAGGAAAGATGCTAACGATGAAGTTCAAACTATAAAGCCACCCCTCCTGCACTACATTGGCGTGGTAATAACCTTTGATACCCGCAAGAGGAAAATGCCAGACAGCCCAATAAGCTGCAAACAGCACAGATGTTTTGAAGATACTCATTCGAGAACGGAGACAGTCTGTACCATAACCATGCCACGCAAGTTCCTCAAGTGTAGGTGCGAGAATAAGGAGGAACCATACAGGGAAAACACCCGAAGTGAAAGTGTAATGACCTGTAATAATGAATTGCGATGAACTGTAACCGAACAACAGAGATATTGCCATAGCACACAAGATACTTGCAGGCATCAGCAGGAATGCTGTGAGATAATATTGCCACTTACAAAAAGACAGATTTAGAAATCGTCCAAAGAAATCCCTACGAAGGTCTTGATGTCGAAAGACTAACATAATGGTTAGAACCATTGGGAAACAAAGTCCAGCCAGTCCCAATAATGGGGCTGTCCATGCACTTTCCGAATAAACTACATGGTGACTTACATAACTGGCAGCAAACCAGAATATCCATGGAATAAGGGTTGCCAAGAGATAGAAAAGTACTGTATGACGATACTTGCTGACGATGTTTTCTTTCATATTGCTTAAATGCTATCCCATTGTATTATAAAATTGTCACAAATATACTTCCTACATCCCAAATAGCCAAAATGATATACTTAAAATACTGTATCTCTGATATATTTTTGATTTAGATTACCCTATTTGAGTAAAGATATGATAACAGACAATAGACTCTTCACCAAAACATTTCATTACAAGAATAGCTATCACAAGCTGTAAAACTGTGCACCCATAACCACATAAGCATTAAGATCTATATACCACTTTTTGTCACTTATGCCGAAAATGCTTTTTCATCACTTTTCTAAGTAAAAAGTATTCGTATGATTTATATAAAACCCTATTTAATTATCCACACCATATTACAGCCTATCCCAACCCACCGCAGCAGCTGTAGGCCGCCACAGCAAGTAGTATGGGCAATAGCTTACTCGCCTAAAAATTCGGCTTTCATGGTTAGTTTGAAAACGTTTACCGTCAGGCGGTAGCGGCCTGCACGGCTCAACTGCCACTTGTCGTCATTGCCACCCAATCGTATCTGCGACGTTTCCAGCACGTCAGCCTGCGCTGTAAAGGGGTGCAATTGCTTAGGACCCCACTTCAATTGCCCTTCAAGCTTAAAGGCGTTAGGCTCTTTAAACTGACTGTGAGGGCGCAATTCGCCGGTCCAAGTCCACACACAAGGGTCGTCAGCACTTTGTGTAAAAGCTTGCATGTGCTTGTTATCCCAACCATTTTCGGTTACACCGCCCCCAATAAACAGTTCACCCCACGGACGGAATATTTCGCCGCGAATCTCGCCTTTCTGTGTGTTGACGAACACGCGATACAAGTCTTCGGTAAAGTAAACTTGCCAAGCGGGCGACTCCTGCGCTGCTGTCAGATTATATTTAATACCTTTATTCACGAGCGAAGCGTCAGCTTCAGCAGGTGTGAGCAACTGCACCGCTGCATCGTTCTGTAACGACGTTGTAATGCGTGCTTCGCCAGCCTTCAACGGTCCTGCATACATGAAGCCACCATCAGGCGTGCGTTCCATTTTCTGAGCGAAATCAGGAACAGCTGTTCCTACTATCCAACAATTGCTTATATTTTGTGCGCCAGCTGCAAGGGTGGTCATCAGAGCCACTGCCGACGCTATTATTCTGATACGTTTCATACGATATTTCTGTGTTTTTTTGACGAGTTTGCTGTCGTATTCTCTTATGCTTATTTCTTTACCTCAATGCTATAGCCTGCTGCTGGCGACCCTCCGGCAATCAGAACCGTTAGTCGGCGCGTAGCCTCATCGTATTTCCAAGCCTTCGCATCAACCGCATAGCCGTTCACTTCTATGCTTGAAGGGCGCTCAGCATCGAGAAATTCAACCTGATAATGGCGTGTGTCGGGCATACCTTTAAACTGTCCGATACGAGGGTTGATGTTGAGTTCTATTCCCTTTTGTGTACGTTCTTGCTTAATAAGCGTGCGTGTAAAGGCGCCCTGCTGGTAAGTATTGTCGTCGCCTGCATCTTCATAGTACGACAGTTCACCGTTAGCTCCCGGCACCACTTCAAGAATAAGCGTGTCAGGACGTGCCTGCAAGTTCTTCACTTGAGGGTAGCAAGGAATAATAGAACCGGCCTTATAGAAATATGGAATTTCTTCTAAGCCGTAATTATCGTTGAACCATGCTCCACCCTTCTGCATTTTACCGCGCATCACGTTGTACCACATGCCTTCAGGAAGCCACCCACGACGTTCGGTGTTTACACCGTCCTTCGAGCGCGCCACGATAGGCGCCACCAGAATATCGTTACCAAACATATATTCGTCCTCAACGCTATAGGCCTCGTTCACCTCTGGAAGGTCGTAATAAAGTGGGCGACAAATGCTCACGCCCGTGTCGTAAGCTTCGCGCGCAGCATTATAAATGTAAGGCATCAGACGATAGCGCAGGTTCACCGTTTTTACCAAAGAGCTGAAGTTAGGGTATTTCCAGATACGGCGTTCTATGCCTTCTTTGTTCGTGGCATGGGTGCGGAAGATGGGCGTAAACACGCCATACTGCATCCAACGCAAGTATAATTCGGGATCGTTATCGTCGAACTGAATATGTCCGCCAAGGTCATGGCCCCAGTAACCAAAGCATACATTCGATGCCGTAGCAGTGAAATAAGGTTGAAAGGCCAGCGTACCGAAGGTGGTATATGCGTCGCCTGAGAAGCCGATAGGATAACGATGGCTTCCCAATCCGCCCCAACGGTGGAAGATAACAGGACGTCTATCCGTACGGTTCAAGCGCATATCGTTATAGAAAACATGGTTACACCAAAAGGTTTCACCCAGTCCGGCAATGCGCGGATTGGTGAGATTCTGTTGCCAATCAAGCCACCAAAAGTCGACACCCTGTGCTTCACGACGGCGAAGAATATCACTAAACATCACCTTATAGAACGTACTGTCCTCCAGTTGCCAAGGTATATTGCGTGTGGTATCGGGCAAACGAAGGTCGCGAATCATATCAGTATAAAACTCCTGATCGTTGTTCACGCCATCGGCAGGGTGCAGATTCAAACCCACCTTCAAATGGCGTTGATGCATAAAACCGATGAGCTTTTCGGGTTCAGGAATAATCGTCTTGTCCCAAGTCCAGCCTGTCCAGCCCTTTGTATGCCAGTCCATGTCGAATATCATCACGTCAATCGGAATATTATTCTCCTGAATTTCGGTAGCAATATCCATAAAATCTTGCTGTGTATAGCGCTGATACTTACTATACCAGTAGCCTAAGATATAAAGCGGTGGCATGGGCATGCGTCCGCCTACGCGTGTATAGTCGGTCAGCGCCTTTTTATACTGATGGCCGTAACCCATGAAATACCAGTCGGTAGCTTGCTTATCCACTGGCTCACTCCACCAGTCGATACCACCGCCACGCTGCTTATGATCGAGCACAAACGACGTACTGCCGTCGCCACGCTTCGTCAGTGGGCTCTCGTCAATGACGGCCCAGCCGGCACGCGACAGCAATCCGTTCTCGAGCTGCTCACGTTTATTGTCGCCCATTGATCCGTCGAGGGTTCGCGTTGTGCCTTTGAGGTTCATGGCGTCGTCCTTACCCGGATACCACAAAATATCACGACCGTTCAGTTTCATCTTGATATTCAGCACCTCTGGCGAGCGCTGCGACGCGTCGATAACGCCGCCCACCTTGTAACGCAACGTCAGCGCGCTGGTTTTAATCTCTAATATACCGTCTTTCTGTGTTTGCTTAAAGGCAGGAACGGGCAGCCTACGGTTCACCACACCAAAGGTTGCACGGTCTTCGAAACGTCCGTCAGCACTGTACTGAATGCGAATCATCTCGGGCGTAAGTACCGTAAAACGCGCACTGCCAGAGGTAATTACGGCCTGCGGATTAGCCACAGGGTCGTAGTCGTTAGCCTTGCCGCTATGGGCGAAACTCACAGCAAGGGCAAACAAAACAAAAAGTTTTTTCATATCAAGATTAAATTTTAGTTTGTCTATCGTGATGTGCTACCCGCAAGTACAGAAAGGGCTTGCGAGCAAATAACGCAAACAAAATTAGTAAAAAAAATAACACACACAAAATGATTACGGCATAATCAACCCCCAGTTCTTGCTTTTATTTTTCGTCAACATTATTTTAGTTTTTTAGAGCCTTGCCACAAGGCTTTCCGCTCGCCGCCGGTCTTCTTCTCGCGCTCCCCTATCATGCTTCCCTAATTTCGCCCTCCTGCTGTTGTCAATCCCTCTGTTTATCCCTGCCCATTTTCAGCCTTCTTTTTACCGTTTTTCTGTCTTGTTTCTGTCGTTGGGTTGTCGCTTTTTTGTCGCACCTATCTCCTTCCTTCGCCAAACTTACGCTTGGTATTTGTCAACCTTATTCTCGGTTTTCGTCTACCTCACGTTCAGTTTTCGTCAATCTCACGCTCGGTTTTCATCAATCTCACTCACGATTTTCGCCTATTTTACACACAGTTTTTCACGTTATTTTGCCCTGTTTTTCCCTTTTCGGCGTAATCGTTTTGCGATTACGGCGTAAACGCGTGCCGATTACGATGTAAAGGGTCGACGATTACGTCGTAAACGGGTTGCGAAACTGTATGATTTCGAACAGCTTTTAAGCCTTTTGTAACAAGCTGATAACAAAAGGCTTACAACGCTGTTAGAATCTTTACGCAACAATCGTTTCGCGTTTAGCCCGTAATGGCGTTTTTTATATTTAAAATTTTTTATGTTAATTTTTTATCTATAGTCTTTTTTTTTTTTACTTTCGCGGCCGTTTAAAGTGGGGAAGTGCCTGTATAGGTGATGATTATGCGATTGAAGAGGAGTTGATTTCCAATAGTCTTATGACACTCTTATACGGTAAAAAGCAGTCCTGATGAATTAAAAAAATTAAACGCAAGAGTTGTTTTATGCTGGTATTACAATGTATTCAGACATCAACAAATATGAAAATTAGGTTACATTTTTGCGTATGCAGCTGAGCTGTGTGCTGTGCTGATGACGTTGAACGGATTTGAGGCTTATGGCATGAGGTCGGGCAACGAGAAAGGAAGTGAGGTTGTGATGAGCAATTGGCTTCATGATATAAGATAAGAAAAAATATAATCAGGAACAAAGTATATAAAACTGGGTACACGTTATGTGTATCGCGTAAAAACAAATGAACAATGAAAGAAAAGAGATTGAGGGCATACGTAGTGCCCATGTGTGACGTGCTTCTTTCTGAAACCGAAAGTTTATTAAATAGTGCGAGCGGTAACGCGGGTACTATTATTCCGGGTATTACGGGTGGTGATGCCAAGAAGAAAACTGATTGGGACGAGGAAGAGGAAGACGATGTAGAGATTCTTGAAGGCAACGGCTTAGCTTCGTACAGAACTTACAAGAGAAACAATGATTAAAAAGAACGCAAAAACATCAAAACTCATGATGAACAAATTAACCATTAAACACCTGATGCCGTTTGCTGCATGTGCATGTGCAGCGCTGGTAATGACAGCTTGTTCGAACAATGATGCGGCTCAACAGGAGACCGATGTGCTTGTAAAGCAGAAGGCAAAGGCAAGTTTCACAGGTTCGCAAGGCAATAGTAATAAAAACTTTACAACGCGTACAGCAGCTACTTACACGCTGGGCGGCACAGCAAATGTAACATGGGGTGCTGCCGATAAAGTTTTTGTGAAGGACGATGCAGGTACATTTCGCCAGAGCGCAGCGGCTACTTTCCTGAACCCTGCAAGCAAGGTGCGTGCTACTTTCTATCTGAATTCGGGCAGCTTTACGCAGGCCAACCATGAGGTTCACTACACGGGCGAAAACGGAACCAGTGCTAACGCGGTAACCATTGCTACGGCACAGTCGCAGGCTACGGCCAATAACTTCAGTCATCTTGGCGTGTCAGGCGATTGCGGTACAGCAACAGCCGCAAAGGGAAACGGTGGCTACACCTTTACGCTTAATCACAAAGCCAGCTACCTTTGCTTTCTTCCACGTTGTATGAACACCGAACTTGGACCAAACATTTTTCTGACAAAGATTACTGTTAAGGCCGATAAGCCTATTGCAGGTGTGTATGATTTCAGCAACGGTTCGCTCATAGGCAAGACGCCTACAAGCAGTGCTTCGAACACCATTACGCTGACAACGGGAAACTTTTCGCTCAATACTACCACTTCAGATGTGACAAAGAACGGAGCCTATATGGTTATTGCCCCTGGCACATACAACTTTACCATTACTTATACCATTAAGGATCCGACAACCTCTATTGAAGGAGATGTTGTAAAAACTGTATCATCGTTCAACTGTGCAGAGGGTACAATGAACAATATTACGGCGTGGATTGACAAGGATATCCTCAAATACAACAGCGAATACTATACATGGGACGCACCCGTTGGCTACCATTACTGGAAGGGATATGAGCAGTATCAGCCAAAAATTAATAAACAAACCAATACAACTTACAGCCCTGAGAACAAACCTGATTTGCGTTGGCCAAACGTTAAAACGTTGCCCTATGCAGCCACTCGCTCTTGTGCCTCTTGTCCTACTATCAATGCAATGACATGGTATGTGAAGTATGGTGAGCCACATTGGGACGAAACTACGTTGTGGACTACTATGGGACACCTTTATAATAAAGGCTTATGGCTGAAGAAATCAACAAAGATTCCGGGATTCAGATCGGACATAGATGTAAACGGTAACGATTTAAGAACAACGGTTATCTACGGTGATTATGATAATCATACCATTAATCACAAACCCGCTTCAACAGCCGATTTCTTCTATTTGCCATGTTTAGGTCGATACTATAAAGGCGAATTGGTATTAGGTGAGCATGGTTTGTACTGGTGTTCAAGCGCAGGTATAAGTGGGTATGCAGGCACAGGCGACTTCGGTGCTGGCAGTTTGTACTTCTATAAAAACTATGTTTGTATGCACTACGACTTCTATTTCCGTGGTCAAAAGCTATGGACGCTGGATAACGTTCCTACACAACCATAATGCTGATGTGCGGTAAATACAAATAGAGCAGATGATAAATACAACGACAAAAAGATGATTTGATCAATTGATGTCGGGGTAAAGAAAAGAAGTTAGGGAAGCCACGTGGCTTCCCTAATTGTTTTATTCGTCTATGAAAAAAGGGAAGCGGTGAGGCTTCCCTTTTGTTTTTTATCCTGCTCTGTACCGTTTATCAGAGGAGATTATGCGCTGGCAGGGTAATGTCTTAACTCCTTTTAAATCCTTAACTCACTGTAACTCCTCAAAAAGACTTGTCTTTTTATTACTACTTTTCGCAATTCGGCAGAGGAGATTATGCGCTGACAGGGTGATGTCTTAACTCCTTTTACCTCCTTAACTCCCTGTAACTCCTCAAAAAGAATTGTCTTTTTATCGTTACTCTTTGTAGAGGAGGTAAGGCTTGCGCGCTTGTTTGAATTGGCGAACATCGGCTTGCCAACGACGGCTGATGTCGGCAGCTGAAGCACCTTGCTCAATCATGGTGCGAACATAAGGCACACCAATAAGCTTCTCGAAGAAAGAAGTGAAGAACTTATCGCCCACACCGAGGTTGCGATAGGCCTCAATAAGGTAGGTGAGGTCGAGCTTACGGCGCCATATTTCTTTATCGCTCAGGTTGGAAAGGTCGCGTCCGAAGCAGCGCTTTCCAAGCTGCGGAGGGTTCTTTGCGCCTGGCATGCTCTGCGGTGTAAAGCTGTAGGTGTAGCCCTTCATATCGGGGTGTCCAAACTGTTTGAACGGTTTTGTAGTGCCACGACCTAAGCTTACGTCGGTGGCTTCGAAGTAGCAGAGCGAGGGATAGAGATAAATGGATTTCATATCGGGCAAGTTGGGCGATGGCGCTACAGGCAAATGGTAACGCGTGCGGTGGGTATAGCCACGACAAGTAATGACTATTAAGTCGCACAGTTTGCCACTGTCGAGCCATCGTTCGCCGTTAGCCATAAGGGCCAATTCGCCTAAGGTCATGCCGTGAACAACGGGAATAGGAAGTCCTCCCACGCCCGACTTGTATTTCATATCGAGCAAAGGGCCGTCGACATAGAAGCCGTTGGGGTTCGGGCGGTCGAGAATGACCATTTGCTTATGGTGTATAGCACACTGGTCCATGATGCGCACCATGGTGATATAGTACGTATAGTAACGCAGACCAACGTCTTGAATATCGGTCACTACAACGTCAATACCTGCCATTGTAGCCGAATCGGGCACGCCTCCTTTGGCTCCGTAGAGCGAGAAAATGGGCACACCCGTTTGTTCGTCCACGCTACTGGCCACGTGTTCGCCTGCATCGGCTTTGCCGCGGAAACCGTGTTCGGGCGAGAAAATGGTTACTACGTTCACGCCATGACGCAGCAGCAGGTCGAGGGTCATGAGGTGCGAGCCATCGGGCTGCACAATAATTCCTGTTTGGTTTGAGAACAGAGCCACGCGCTTGCCTTTGAGCAGCGGAAGATAATCTTCGGGTTGGGCAGCGCCTACTACCACTTTTGGTGCAGCGTGCAGGCCTACTGTGGCCATGAAAAGAAGAAGAGAGAGGAGGTAACGCATAGGTATTTAATCATTGATGGCGCTTGCGGAATATGACGATTCCGAAGCGCCTAATGGTTGATAAAACAGTGAAATTAACGGCTCGACTTGCGTAGCAGCATTAAACCTATAAAGGTAAACGCGGCGTTGAAGATGAGAAGTTCGTAGCTAAACTTATATCCGTTGAACCATTGCTCAGAGTTTGTTTGCAGAATATAGCAGAGCACGGGAGCGGCAATGGCAGCCAGCGGCACGAAACGGTCGCGAACTTTCCATTTCATGATGATGCCGAAGGTGAACAATCCCAGAATAGGGCCGTAAGTATAGCTTGCTAAGATGTACACGGCGTCGATGACACTCGAATTGTTTAGCAGCCCAAACACGTATATTACAACGGCCATAAGCACGGCCATACCCACGTGTACGCGCTTGCGAATAGAAGCTATTTTATTGTCGTCGTGACCTTTCTTGTCGGCGCCCAGAATATCGATGGTGAACGATGTGGTAAGGGCGGTGAGGGCCGAACCTGCTGCCGAGTAGGCCGAAGCAAATAAACCTACGATAAATAACACGCCAACCACAGCAGGTAGATAGTGGCTTGTAGCTACGGCAGGGAACAATTTGTCGCCTGTTTCAGCAATTCCTGCGCTGCCAGCAAAGGCATAGAGCTGCACGCCGAGCATGAGGAAGAGGAAGATAACCACCGTTTGCGCAATAATACTTGATATCATATTCTTCTGCGATTCGCGCGAATTGCGACAGCTTAGGTTGCGTTGCATCATGTCCTGATCGAGGCCCGTGGTAGCAATTAGCGTAAATATTCCGGCAAGGAACTGCTTGAAGAAATAGCGTTTATCGTTGACGTCGTCGAAGAAGAAGATACGACTCATATCGCTGTCAGAGATGTTTTGCACCATCTGCCCGAGCGACAGGTTCATCTCCTTCGAAATAAAGAAGATTGAAAGTATCACGGAAAGGATAAGACATACGGTTTTCAGCACATCGGTCCACACAATGCTCTTCACACCTCCGCGGAAGGTATAGAGCCACACCATGGCCACAGCCAGAATAACATTAAGCAGGAAGGGCAGACCGAGAGGGTCGAAAACCAACAGCTGTAGGGTTAAACAAACGAGGAATAAGCGCACGGCCGCACCAAGCATCTTCGATATAAAGAAGAACCATGCGCCTGTTTTATACGAACGTAGGCCAAAGCGGTCTTCGAGATACTGATACACCGACACGAGGTTCATGCGGTAGAACAGTGGCACTAAGATAAAGGCGATGATGAGTTGGCCCACAAAAAAGCCCAACACCATTTGCATATACGAGAAGCCTTTCTCCTGTACCATGCCAGGGACTGACACGAAAGTTACGCCCGATATGGGGGCGCCAATAGTGGCAATGGCCACAATATACCAAGGCGATTTG
>JABCPF020000020.1 GCA_013333285.2 Prevotella sp. | reverse complement strand
TCTGGCGCGATCGCGGTTTAGTGCTGGTGCTTGCACTGATTCTCTTCGGTCAGTGGTTCATTGTCACCTTCGGAGGACGTATGTTCCGCACACAGCCTATGAGCCTAACCGAATGGGGTATCACTATAGCCTCAACAGGAGTCGTGGTGTTAGGTAGTGGCGAAATATGGAGAGCGGTGAAGCGTTTGCGCAAAAGGAAGTAGTTTTGATGCTATTATCTTTCGTAAAATACAATTATTCTGATTTCTTTTCAACTTATAATCAGTGCGCTCATCTTACACACAAAAAAGTCAAAACGTGCACTGAAATATAAGTAGCATAAGGTCATGAATACACCATAGCAACCTTTTTGTCAGATCATAAAAGCTATTTTATACAATGAAATAGCATGCTTGCTCATTATTTTATGCCGCAATGCTACCCTTACGGCGGCCGCCATACACATTGTACGACGGCCGTCGTACGCATTGTATCACGAACGTGGTACACATCGTACAGCGACCGCCGCACACTTACCCCAACACCATAATCACGGCAAGGATAAGCCGTAAACCATCTGACCTTTAGCCAACAAGGGCCGAAAGATAAAACGTAACGGGTTTTACTTGCTATTGTTATCGTTTCTTCGTAACTTTGCCTAACCAAAAGGCTGCACCCATTACAGCCTAAGGTATTAACAACGTGAGCAATGAAAACCATATATGTTGACGGCAACATGCCAGCGAACACAACAGCCTGTGTAGCAACAATAGGCTTCTTCGATGGCGTGCATCGCGGACACCAATTCCTTATCAGCCACATGCAAAAGCAAGCGCAAGTGGAGGGTCGACAAGCTATGGTTATCACTTTTGACCGCCACCCACGACAGGTTTTGCAAAGTGATTTTCAGCCTGCATTGCTTACAACAACCGCCGAAAAGCTGCAACTGCTATCAGAAACGGGAATTGATATGGCTGCCCTATTGCATTTTGACAAGGTAATGGCTTCACTATCGGCGCGCGATTTTATGGAGCAAATATTGCTCAAAGGGCTTAACGTGCGCACATTGGTAATTGGATACGATAACCGTTTCGGTTGCGGTAGAACCGAAGGCTTTGATGATTATGTGCGCTATGGGCAAGAATTGAGTATCAATGTTGTACATAGCGAAGCTTTTATATTGAATGGTGAGAAAATCAGCTCGTCGCTTATCAGGTTGGCTTTACAACGGGGTGACGTAGCCCGCGCAACGCAATATTTGGGGCGTAACTACAGTTTGAAGGGCCGTGTAGTAAGCGGTTTTCAGCAGGGACGCAAGTTAGGCTTTCCCACCGCCAACATTGACGTATCGGCCTCAGCCTGTTTAGTTCCTGCCAATGGCGTGTATGCGGTAAAGGTTAACATTGTAGACGATAATACCAATGAGGCTTCTGCCACTACCTATGAGGGCATGATGAACATCGGTATGCGCCCCACGTTTGGAGGTAATCAACGAACTTTAGAGGTATATCTTTTTAATTTTGAGGGTAATATCTATGATAAGGAACTGTTGGTTCGCTTTATTCATCGTATTCGTGAGGAACAACGCTTCGACAATACCGAACAGCTTGCCGCACAACTAAAACGCGACGAGGCTGAAATTAAGAAACTTTTTATACAAGATAAAGCAAATGAATAAAAACAATCGTGCAATTCTCGACATCGTTTTCTATATTATCGTATTCTTCTTGATACAACTTTTTTTCATGTATCTGGTACGATTTGTAGAAGTGTGGATAAGCGAAAACTCTCTGCGTTATGCACTATTTGGTTTGAAAGGAGGCCCTATTCTAACGGGTAAAATGCTGGCAACGGCAACTATTCTTTTTGGCGTATTCAGCATTTGCTTTTTTTCATGGCGCAAGTGGACGCCAGTATCGCGCGCTTGGATTAGAACAAAGCCATGGTTTATATTCTTTTGGGTAACGATGGCGGCATTGGGTTCTATACTGCCTTCGCAATGGCTCATTGAGCAAACACAATATACTATGCCCGAGTCGCAACAACAACTGTTTGAAGAAATCATGCGCGAACCACTGGGATATGTGGCTATTGGTCTTGTAGCTGCTATGGCCGAAGAGGTGGTTTTCCGTGGAGCCGTGCTGCGACGCTTGCTCGAAATGACAGGCGAACGGTGGCATTGGGTGGCTATTATCGCTTCTGCACTTATCTTTGGAGGCGTACATCTCAACGCCCCACAGTTTATACATGCCACCCTAATAGGGCTTATATTGGGCTGGATGTATTACAGAACGCGCTCGATAGTACCTTGTATTGTATTCCATTGCGTCAACAATACTGTGCCGTATGTCATGTTTAACCTCATGCCTCAGATGAACGACGGTAAGCTTATCGACCTTTTCCATGGCAACGAACGCCTGATGTGGATGGGCTTACTATGCTCAATGCTTATGCTTTTGCCTGCCTTGTTCCAACTAAACTTGCGGTTAAAGCGAGCAGAATAACCATTCTTACCTTTTCGTATAGCCTTCTTTATTTTATGACAATGGGCTTCCTTTGTGTTAGGAAGCCCATATTTATATTGCCATAAAATAAGCCTTTTCCACCACTTCTTTTATATTTCCTATTGCGTTCTTCTTGATGAACTAACACCTCGCGCAGATAAGTTCACTCGCTTACCCTTTTTCTTTCCGTACTATAAGGTGATGTCTTAACTCCATAACTCCCTCTAACTCCTTAACTACTGATTAAGCCTTAACTCCCCTGTTACCTTTCTTTCTCAACTGCAAAGTAATGTCTTAACTCCATAACTCCCTCTAACTCCTTAACTACTGATTAAGCCTTAACTCCACAACTCCATTAAATTCTTTTCTTTACATATAAAAAGGCCCCGCCAGATAATGTTCTGGCAGAGCCTTTCCTATACTATTCGTGTATCAGCACATCAAGATACTGACACGATTTTTACGACTTAATTAAATATCGCTGTTGTCATCAAGCTCCATTGAGAAGTCTTTCGGCTCCTCTTGCTGCGCATTTTCCTGATGCTCAAAGCGGCGAGGACGATACTCTCCGCGCTCTTCGCGGAAGTCGTCACGACGTGGACGGTCTCCCTCACGGCGAGGACGACGATCGCCTTCACGGCGTGGGCGACGCTCACGCTCTACATAACCCTCTGGCTTTTCGAGCAACACGCGACGCGAAAGCTTATATTTTCCTGTCTTAGGGTCTATTTCAAGCAACTTCACATCGATGTGATCGCCTTCCTTAATGCCTGCATCTTCAACAGATTCCAGACGTCTCCACTCTATTTCAGAGATATGAAGCAATCCTTCTTTGCCTGGCAGAATCTCAACGAAACAGCCGTAAGGCATAATGCTCTTGACTACACCATCGTAAACTTCACCAACTTCGGGCAAAGCAACAATGCCTTTAATCTTAGCCATTGCAGCATCAATGCTATCCTTATTTGGAGCAGAAATCTGTACATGACCCTTACCATCAGCCTCTTCAATGGTGATAGTAGCGCCTGTATCTTCCTGCATCTGCTGGATAATCTTTCCACCAGGGCCAATAACAGCACCGATAAACTCTTTAGGAATATCAATAGTCACGATACGTGGTACCTGTGGTTTCATCTCGGCACGAGGAGCATCGATGGTCTTCATCATCTCATTCATGATATGCTCACGACCAGCTTTCGCCTGCATAAGAGCCTTTTCAATGATATCAAACGACAAACCGTCACACTTAATATCCATTTGTGTTGCGGTCAAACCGTTCATTGTACCAGTGGTTTTAAAGTCCATGTCACCCAAATGGTCCTCATCTCCAAGGATGTCGCTTAAGATAGCGTACTTATCTTCTCCCGGATTCTTAATCAGACCCATAGCAATTCCTGATACAGGATTGTTGATAGGCACACCAGCGTCCATCAAAGCGAGCGTTCCACCACACACACTTGCCATAGAAGAAGAACCGTTAGACTCAAGAATATCGCTCACAAGGCGAATGGTATAAGGGAAGTCTGCAGGAATCTGTCCTTTTAAAGCACGCCATGCTAAGTGGCCATGACCAATCTCACGACGGCCTACACCGCGCTGCGGTCTTGCCTCACCGGTAGAGAATGGTGGGAAATTGTAGTGAAGAAGGAACTTTTGATATTCTCTCGTTACTGCGCCATCAACCAGCTTTTCGTCCATCTTTGTACCGAGGGTACATGTAGCAAGCGACATGGTTTCGCCGCGTTGGAAGATCGCTGAGCCGTGAGGCATAGGAAGAGCAGATACTTCTGACCAGATGGGACGAATGTCAACGGTCTTTCTTCCGTCCAAACGCACACCCTCATCTAATATGCAACGACGCATTGCGTCACGCATAACATCGCCATAATAACGAGCTGCTTCAGCATGCTTTTCTTCAAGTTCTTCCTCCGAAAGCTCTGTATGAGCAGCGTCATACTTCTCAATAAAGTCGGCGATAATTTTATCAAAAGCCTCGTTGCGCTCCTGTTTGGGGAGAGCTTTACGATTAACTTCGTAAGTCGCATCGTACAATTCGGCGTGTATTTGCTTACGTAAATCCTCGTCGTTTATTTCGTCATTGTAGTCGCGTTTCTTATCTGTCCCAAGCTCCTTTGCAAGCTCATCTTGCAACTCACACATCGGTTTGATAGCCTCATGAGCGGCTTTAAGAGCTCCGATAAGGTCCTGTTCAGATACCTCATTCATCTCACCCTCAACCATCATTAGGTTATCTTTCGTGCAGGCTACCATGATATCGAGGTCTGCTTCCTTCATTTGCTCGAAGGTTGGATTTATAACATACTCACCGTTAATGCGAGCAACACGACATTCTGAAATTGTATGTTCGAATGGAATTGTTGAGCAAGCCATTGCGGCAGAAGCAGCAAATCCTGCTAATGCATCTGGTTGGTCAACGCCATCAGAAGATAAAAGCGAGATTTGTACGAATACTTCACAGTGATAATCTGATGGGAACAATGGACGAAGAGCACGGTCAACAAGACGCGATGTGAGGATTTCTTCGTCACTTGCTTTACCTTCGCGCTTGGTAAAACCACCAGGAAAACGACCCGTTGCATAGTACTTTTCCCTGTAATCAACAGTTACCGGCATAAAATCGGTACCTGGAACAGCTTCCTTGGCTGCGGTAACAGTAGCTAAAAGCACTGTATTGTTCATACGAAGAATAGCAGCACCATCAGCCTGTTTGGCAACCTTTCCTGTCTCAATCGTAATGGTTCTTCCATCAGCCAATTGGACAGATTTTGTAATTACGTTCATCTAAATCTAAAAAATTATTGTTTTGACTTACATCTTATAATATAGAAATCGGGGCAAAGATACCCATTTAAAACGAGAGATAAGAAGAAAACATATATATTTTTTGTTTTTTTACTGATTTACTGTATCTTTGCAATCACCAAAAGACATCTTATTGAAATGAAAATATCACGATTATTCTCTGTTGGAGCCATTATGATGGCCGCGCTTTTCCTTGCATCTTGCACAGAAAAGAAATTTCATTTGTCAGGAAATATCGACAATGCGAACGACTCTTTACTGTATTTTGAAAACATGAGTTTGAACGGACCTGTTACCGTTGATTCTGTAAAACTGGACAAAGACGGTTCGTTTTCATTCGACGAAAAGGCACCTGAGAACCCCGAGTTTTATCGTCTTCGCATTGCGAATCAGATTATAAACATCGCCGTCGACTCTACCGAGAACATCACAGTTAAGGCTTCTTACCCCACGATGTCGTCGCAATACGACGTGAAAGGCTCAAGTGAATGCGATAAGATTAAGGAATTAGCGCTTATGCAAATGAACCTTCAGGCACAGATTAATGCGCTGATTAACAACCCCAACATTCCGTATCAGGCTGAAGGCGACAGCATACAGAGATTACTTAATGCCTACAAGAATACTGTAAAATTGCAGTATATCTACAAAGAACCCATGCGCGCCTATGCTTATTATGCGCTATTCCAGACCATCTACGTAGGCAATCAAACGGCTCTTATCTTCGATCCGCGAAGCAGAAAAGAAGATGTTCAGGTGTTCGCTGCTGTAGCAACAAGCTGGGATACATATTATCCTGGGTCAGAACGCGGCAAGAATCTGCACAACATCGCTATTGAAGGCCTAAAAAATGTGCGCATAATCCAAGCAGAACGCAATCAGACAATCGATGCGAATAAGGTGAATACATCAGGTATTATCGAAGTAGCCTTACCCGATAATAAGGGTAATATACGTAAGTTAACGAGCCTGAAGGGCAAAGTAGTATTGCTCGATTTCCATGCTTTTGCTTCAAAAGGTAGCACCGCACGCATCATGATGCTACGCGAACTATACAACAAATACCACGCTCAAGGGCTCGAAATATACCAAGTTAGCCTTGATCCCGACAAACATTTCTGGAAAGAAAGCGTTTCGGCTCTGCCGTGGATATGTGTTCATGACGAAAACGGCGCTAACTCTGCCTTTGCTGCACAGTATAACGTTCAAACCATTCCGACGTTCTTCCTCATCGATCGCCAGAATGTTTTACAGAAACGTGACGCACAGATTAGCAATCTTGATGCAACTATTAAAAGCATGCTTTAAGACATAAACCTAAAGAAACGTGCAGTATTTACCGACTGCACACAACCTAAAAATACTTAGAAACAAAAACCAACGAAGGCAAACTGCATGCTGAATGTAGTTTGCCCTTTTTCTTTAAATTATGCACCCACTGAATCATTTCACTCATTGTCCTGTATGCGGCAGCAACCATTTCGATATAAACGATGCAAAAAGCAAACGTTGTAACGCTTGCGGCTTCGTTTATTACTTAAATCCGAGTGCCGCCACGGCAGCCTTTATTCTGAACGAAAATAACGAATTGCTCGTTGTTGTGCGTAAACAAGAACCTGCCAAAGGCACATATGACCTGCCCGGTGGCTTCAGCGACATGGACGAAACAGCCGAGCAAGGCATTGCGCGTGAGGTGAAAGAAGAAACAAACCTCGATGTTACCGATGTGCAATATCTGTTCAGTCGACCCAACATCTATCCCTATTCGGGCTTCGACGTGCATACGCTCGACCTCTTTTTCCTCTGTCGCGCTTCCAACTATCAACAAGTTAAAGCTTGCGACGATGCCGAAAGTTTTCGTTGGATACCGCTGAACGAATTAAAGCCTGAACAGTTTGGACTGACCTCTATCAGCCAAGGCGTGCGTCATTTCCTGACTTTATACAAATAACTTGTTTAGTACTTTCGCCACAAATCCTTCATGACCGCTTGCGAAGATTATTGTCTTCGCAACACCTTTTGCTTTAACCAAGCTCTTACTGGTTCATCATAGAGCTTCAGAAAAGCCCATGCAATAAACACCGATACAAGCACAACGCCCACGTTCAACGATATATGTATCCACAAAGGAGCGTTTGAATGGCGCTCAACCCATGCCATTTGCATATACATTAACGGATAATGGGTGATATAAAGCGGATAGGAAATAGCGCCCAGAAACTCGCACCAATCCCCACTTCGCTTATCAGTGGTCTTGCTTCCTGCGCCAATAAGCACAACGATAGGAAATAAAACAACGATGCTAAACGCCTGATACAATCCGTCAGCAAAGCCTCTATGCCCACCTATTACAGGCATAGAGAATATCACTACCAGCAGTAGCGAAGCCCACCAAAAGCCTCCTCGCACTCCCAACATACTGCCACTGGGATTAGATTCCGTAACACGAGCCGACAGCATACGCGATATCAGCAATCCGCAAAGGAAAGGATAACTCAACCGAACAAACCCAATGTACATTTGATCAGGGGTGATGCTCCAACCGCCTATAACGGTATATTGTGGCCCTCGTGGCAGAAGCTGAAATACGTCCCATCCCAATGTCAAATCGAGCGTAAAGAAAATACTACCTAAACACAGCAATGCAATAATGGCAGTAGGCAGTCGGCGTAACACCCACGCATATAAAATATTCCCGATATACTCAAAGGTGAGTGACCAGTTTGGCCCATTCAACGGATTGGTTTCGCCCCACCCGCGAATGTCTAAACCCGTAGGACACGGAATCATCAACAGCCCCAGCACGATGCAAAGTACAAATTTCCAAGCCTCAACCTGCATAATCATAGGGAAATAGTTTCCTGCTGCAAAAAAGAAAAGTGCAGCCCCCGTAATCGTTCCTGCCATAACCATTGGGTGAAGACGTACCAGTCGGCGTTTGAAAAAGCCCCAAACGGTCATCGTGTTCCATCTATCATCGTAAGCGTAACCTATCACAAAGCCCGAAAGAAGAAAAAAGAAGTCGACCGCCAGATAACCATGATTGATAATCTGCGTGCCCACACGCGGAATATAAGTCTCAAAGCAATGGAACACGATTACCATCAAAGCAGCTACTCCTCGCAATCCATCGAGAATTTCGTATCGTGGTTTCGAGGGCAAATACAAGTCTTTTTGTGACATCTTTTCTTTGTTTTTTAGGTTCAGGATACAAAGATAACGAAATAAATTTTCTTCTTCCTTATTTTTCGTTTGTATGAGTATTTTTACCCTTTTGCAAACTTAAATGATTAGAAACAGGAAGTTCCTTTTCTTTCAAATTATTGTGAAATAACATTACAAACATCATGTCATAGCGGCTATTTTTACCCACAAACAACTTATTGGCTTCAAATACGCCAAAAACAAACACTACTACCAAACATCTAACTATCAAGTATTTACAATTTATTTAGCCAAAAAAATACTTATTTCCTGCCGTCTTATCGCTGCCATTACGACGTAAAGGCAAGCGTTGAACACCCATAAAAGTGAACCTTTTTATACAATGCGAACCAAAACAACAATGCAAAAAGCAATATAACACCCCGTTTTTACCCACCGTTTACGCTGTAAAGGCAGTGCGATTACGATGTAATGGTAACACGATTACGACGTAAAGGCAACGTGATTACGATGTAATGGCGACACGATTACGCCGTAAAGGGCAAAAATACACTCCCTAAGGGCAACACCTTTCCCTTTTTATGCTACAATAGCAACAAAAATGCGGGTTCACGCTTACAAAATAATGCTAAAAGGTTCATAAAAACAAGCCTAAAAATTCAGAATTATTTTTACAATCTATTACCTTAAAACTATAATTCCAAAAAGAGCATGTCAACCCGTAATACATCAAGAAATACACCCCTAAAACCTAAAAAACACTGATTAACAACTGTGTTTGCGCATTTTTATTTAATTTTGCAGCCATCAGGAGATAAACACTTTGAAGACAGACAACTACACATTTCTCACACAGGCCCCGATACCCAAGGTAATTGGTAATATGTCAATTCCCACGATCATTAGCATGCTCATTGTCAGCCTGTACAACTTAGCCGATACATATTTTGTAGGAAAAGTTGACACGCAGTCGACGGCAGCCATAGGCGTTGTTTTCACCATCATGTTTCTTATGCAGGCTTCAGCCTTCTTTTTTGGACACGGAAGCGGAAACTATATTGCCCGTGAGTTGGGCGCACAACGACATGAAAACGCACATAAAATGGCATCATTAGGTTTTTTCTGTGCGTTTTTCGTAGGTTGTCTTTTCTGTGTTGGGGGGCTCTTATTTTTGCGTCCTTTAGCCCTTGTGCTTGGTAGCACCCCCACTATACAGCCTTATACCGAACGCTATTTGGGCATTATTCTGTGCGGTGCGCCTTTTTTCATCAGCTCACTTGCACTAAATAACCAGCTGCGTTTGCAAGGAAATGCACGCTATGCCATGGTAGGCATTATGGTAGGAGCCTTATTAAACGTGGTGCTTGACCCGTTATTGATATTCGTTGCTGACATGGGCGTATCAGGAGCTGCCCTTGCAACGGTTATCGGACAAGCAGTAAGCTTCTGTATTCTATTTGCAATGACACATCGTGAAGGAAATATTCCTATTCGGTGGTCGAACTTTAAGTTGAGCGTTGACGGGCTAAAAGAGATATTTTATAGCGGTTCGCCCTCGTTCTCCCGACAAGGATTAGAAGCCATTTCAACCATGATGCTGAACCTTGCAGCCGCTAATTACGGCGATGCTGCTATTGCAGGTATGTCTATTGTTACCCGTGTGTGCATGGTTATTATGGCTGTTATTCTGGGGCTTGGACAAGGATTTCAACCCGTTTGTGGTTTTTGTTATGGTGCTCACTTGTATAATCGCCTCAAAAAGGCATTCTGGTTCACGCTGCGTATAGGTACTATTTTCTTAATCATTTGTGCGTTAGCAGGATTTGCTTTCACCCCTCAAATCATAGCTATCTTCCGCAACGACCCAGAGGTTATTGCTATAGGTAGTGCAGCTTTGCGTTGGCAGCTGATATCATTGCCGTTATGTGCTACTATCATGATTAGCAATATGACGATGCAAACGTGTCGTAAGCCATGGCGAGCTAACCTGTTAGCCGTGTCGAGACGTGGCTTGTTCTTTATTCCGCTCATCGCTATACTACCCGCTTACTTCGGTTTAAAGGGTGTGGAAATGTGCCAAGCATGGAGCGATAGTTGTACTTTCATTCTGACAGTATGGATAATGTACGGAGCGTTTCGCGAATTTTCGCGCGAAGAAGCTGCCCTAAAGCAGGCAGGAACAAACGCATAACACCCTTATTTTTGTAGTTGTTTAAAAAGTATTTATGATATGGCTTTCACAAGAGAAGTAAACGGAAAGGCGCCCAAATGGGGCGAACGCTGCTACGTTGCCGACAATGCTACGCTGGCAGGTGATATAGAAATGGGCGACGATTGTTCAGTATGGTTTAGCGCTGTGCTACGTGCTGATGTTGACGCTATTCGCATAGGTAACAGGGTTAACATTCAAGATTGTGCTTGTTTGCACCAAACAGGTGGAAGCCCTGTGGTGCTCGATGATGACGTTTCAATAGGACACGGCGCGGTAGTACACGCTTGCGTGATTGAAAAAGAGGCGTTAATAGGCATGAATGCCGTTGTTCTTGACGGAGCTGTTGTAGGCCAGGGCGCTGTCGTTGCAGCAGGAGCAGTAGTTCTGGCTGGCACAAAAATTCCACCTTATGAGATATGGGGCGGTATCCCTGCACGCAAAGTGAAGGACGCTGCTAAAGGGCAGGCACTCGATTTTGCCAACCATTATATGGAGATTAAGGAGTGGTATAGATAAGGTTGCAACGTAATATCGGCAACATTATCTAATATATTCATCTGAAAACAGGGTATGAGCAAACGGCTTTCTTCTCAAAAAACAGCACTTTTGCATAGCTTGACCAATGCCTACGAAACAGAATCGTTCATCAATGACGACCCTTCGTGCTTTATGCATCAGGTGAAAGGCGAACACAATCAAGAGGTAACAGCATGGGTTGCTTCTGTGCTGAGTTACGGAAATCGAAAGCAGTTCATGCCGAAAATTCAGCATTTGATAGACCTTAGTGGTGGCGACATGTATCAATGGATACGTAAAGGCGATTTTCATCAAACGTTTCCTGATGACGATACTTGTTTTTACCGCTTGTATACGCATCGTGCTTTTACGCTCTTTCTGTCGGCAACCGAGCTACTTTTGAACGAACACGGCAGTTTAAAAGATTATCTTCGCCATGCCAATGTGCGCACAGGACTTGATGCTATCGACGCATTGTGCCAATGGTATCGTCCGTATGAATTAGGCGGTATCGTGCCAAAAGATACGTCTTCGTGCTGTAAACGTGTGTGTATGATGATGAGATGGATGGTGCGTGACGGCAGTCCCGTAGCCCTTGGACTATGGAACGACCTCATCGATAAGCGCACATTGATAATCCCTATGGATACACACGTCATCAGAGTAGCCACAAAACTGGGACTTATCACGTCGAAATCGAGTAGTATGTCGGCTGCTATCAAGCTTACAAATGTACTGAAAAAAGTATTCCCTACAGACCCATTAAAAGCCGATTTTGCCCTCTTCGGTGCGGGAATATCACGCGATATTGATTGAATGAGAAAGAAAAAAAGAACGCATACACAGGCATTAGCTCTGCGTTTTTTACTATCTTTGCACGTTATAACACATAAAATAAGAACTCAATAGCCATGATGCTAAACTATATTTGGGTGGCCTTTTTCGTAATTGGCTTCATCGTTGCATTAATAAAATTGATATTTTTAGGCGACACATCGGTGTTTCCAGCCTTGATGGATTCCACATTCGCCTCGTCAAAATCGGCTTTTGAGATTTCAATTGGCCTTACAGGTGTGTTGGCTTTGTGGCTTGGCATCATGAAAATTGGCGAGAAAGCAGGCCTCATCAATGCGTTAGCACGTTTTCTTTCGCCTGTTTTCACCCGTCTTTTCCCCGATATTCCCAAGAACCACCCAGCGATGGGGTCGATATTTATGAACATCGCCGCCAATATGTTAGGCTTAGATAACGCGGCTACACCGCTGGGATTGAAAGCCATGGCGCAGCTACAGGAACTGAATCCACGAAAGGATACCGCAACCAATCCGATGATAATGTTCCTCGTTCTGAATACATCAGGTTTGACGATTATTCCGATAAGTATCATGACTTATCGCGCACAGCTGGGCGCTGTACACCCTACTGACGTCTTCATTCCGATTCTTATCACCACGTTTATAGCCACACTTGTGGGTATCATTGTGACGTCATTATATCAGCATGTAAACCTTTTGAACCGTACTTTAGTATTGGCTTTAGGAGGCATGTGTACGATATGCGCAGCTATTGTTTGGGGATTCATGCAGCTTGATGCGGCTACAATGAACACGACAAGCATATCAATTGCAGCTGTTTTGCTCATGACCATCATCACAGGATTTATGATTGCCGGCGTTATTAAGAAGATAAATGTGTACGATGCTTTCACCGAAGGCGCAAAAGATGGCTTTACAACAGCTGTCCGTATTATACCATATCTCGTTGCTTTCCTCGTAGCCATCGGCATTTTTCGCGCTTCTGGCGCTATGGACGCGCTGATAAATGGTATTAAAAACTTCGTAAGTTGGATTGGTGCAGATGCTACTTGGGTGGACGCTCTGCCCACAGCGCTAATGAAACCTCTCTCAGGGAGCGGAGCAAGAGGCATGATGCTTGATGAGATGACGCACTTTGGAGCCGACTCTTTCGTAGGACGCTTGAGCTGTTTATTCCAAGGTTCTACCGACACAACGTTCTATATTCTCGCCGTTTACTTTGGTTCGGTAAGCATTAGATATACTCGTCACGCTGTCACTTGTGGCTTAATTGCTGACATTGCTGGCGCTGTGGCTGCAGTATTTATATGCTATATGTTCTTTTAAAGGTAAAAAAGTAAAAGCGTAAAAAGGTAAAAAGAAGGCCAACTGGCCTCTTAGAGGTCTGGAACGGTTGTTAAAAATATAAAGCAAATCACACTTTTAGATCATCAACAACGGTAAAATAAGACCAAGATGAAGACCGAAAGTACCGTTTATATTTTAAGTAAGCAGTTTGCACTGCGTATAATAAAGCTTTACAAATTCCTTACAGAGGAGAAGCATGAGTACATCATGTCAAAACAAATATACAGGAGCGGAACAAGCATTGGGGCCAATTTTGCAGAAAGTAAGTTCGCTTCAAGCAGGGCAGATTACCTAAATAAGATGCGCATTGCTCTGAAAGAGGCCAACGAAACTTTATATTGGCTTGAACTTCTTCGGGAATCAGACTACATCAAATCAAAAGAATTTGATTCTCTTTCCAACGATTTGAAAACTATCATTGGCACTACTGTCAACATCATCAATAAAGTTAAAGAGAACAATAAAATAATAATCACATAGATAGAAAGTAAGGAATAAAAGAAGATAAAGTCAGTAAAATGACATCATTCTTTTACTTTTTTACCTTTTTATCTTTTTACTTTTCAATCGTGTCCAACTTAAAATCGTTATTAAAAGATACTGCAATATACGGAATTAGCTCCATTGCAGGCCGTTTTGTCAACTATTTATTGCTACCCATTGAGGCTTATGCCTGGCTCTCTGACAGCGGACAATATGGTATTATAACCAATATCTATTCGTATATAGGCATATTAATCATTATCCTTACGTTTGGTATGGAGACCACTTTCTTCCGTTTTGCAAGCAAAGAAGGTGAGAATCCGCGTATGGTTTATTCTACAGCGTTACGCATGGTGGGCACTGTGGCATTGGTTTTTGCACTGTTCGTCATTGCATTTCTAAAACCTTTGTCGGCCGCTATGGGCTATGCCGAACACTCTTCATACATTGGAGTCATGGCCATTTGCGTGGCAATTGATGCATGGACTGCCATTATGTTCGACTATTTGCGACAGCAACACCGCCCCTGGAAGTTTATGTTCCTCAAGCTTGCCAACATTCTCATCAATGTTACATTGGTAGCTCTCCTCCTCCTTGTGTTGCCAAGCATCGGCGTTACCGTCCCAGGCCTCTATGCTTCAGATGGTACTCCCGACGTGGCTATTGTGTTTTACGTAAACCTTTTCGTATCAATTGTTACGATGTTTTTGTTGGGAAAGGAGATGCGTGGCATAGGATACGGCTTCGATCGTCAGCTTTGTCGCCGAATGCTTTCGTACACTTGGCCCATGCTTATCCTTGGTGTGGCAGGACAATTAAACCAAAGTGCCTCAACGCTTCTTTTCCCATATCTCTACGAGGGCGACACGAAACAGGCTATGGCACAGCTTGGAATATATGGCGCAAGCATTAAAATAGCCATGATTATGGTCATTATCACACAGGCTTTCCGCTTTGCTTACGAGCCTTTTGTGTTTGGAAACAAAGACGCCGACAAGAAAGAGACGTATGCAAAAGTGATGAAATTCTACATTATCTTTACGCTATTGGCTTACCTTGCCGTCATTGGCTACATGGACATACTACGTTATATCGTTGCCCCAAGCTACTGGGAGGGATTGCGTGTTGTACCAATCGTCATGGCTGCAGAGATTATGTTTGGCGTCTATTTTAACTTAAGCTTTTGGTATAAGCTCACCGACAGAACCATTTGGGGCGCTTATTTCTCAGGGCTTGGCTGTATAGTGCTTATTGCTATTGACGTTATTTTTATTCCTCAATTTAGTTATATGGCGTGTGCATGGGCAGGATTTGCGGCTTATGGCGTTTGTATGTTGGCAAGTTACTTCTTTGGACAGAAATATTATCCTATTAATTACCCTCTCAAAGACATTGGAATTTACGTACTCATTGCCGCTATTATATTTGCAGGCATGACGTTAAGCAATGCTCATCTCGGCTTTTGGGCTTCATTAGCTGTCAACACTCTGTTGCTCTTTGCGTTTATAGCTGCTGTTGTTAAGCGCGATATTCCGCTGTCGTCCTTACCTGTTATTGGAAAGAGATTTAAATAATCTTTTCTGAAGTAGTTAAGGAGTTAAAAGGAGTTAGGGAGTTAAGACTTTATCAGGAGTTAAGGAGTTAAAAGGAGTTAGGGAGTTAAGACTTCATCAGGAGTTTAGGAGTTAAAGGGAGTTAGGGAGTTAAGACTTCATCAGGAGTTAAGGAGTTAAAGGGAGTTAGGGAGTTAACCCCTTATTTTTACAATGGTTTTTATCTGTGATTTACAAGGCAGGTAAAAACCATTTGCATTTACCGCAATTTATATTAGCCTGAAACGGTTTAAGCTTTTAAGCTTACGCCTACTTTAATTAGGCAGTAATGGTCGTTGTACGGCGACCGTAGTACGATGTGTACGAGGGTCGCAGTACGCATTGTACGAAAGCCGTGATACAACGTGTATGACGACCGCCATACAAGAACCCATACAACGTAAAGGAAGAAACAAAACGGTTTATTCGAAAGACGAAATAAGAGCTTTCACTTCGTCAACACTGTTAGCCATGCTGATTAAATCGCGCCAATTGCCACGAATCATACCTTGTGTTTGAAGCGAATCAAGCAAATCGGCAAGCGCGTCCCAACAACCATCAACATTGAAAACAATCATAGGCTTGCAATGATAGCCTATAGTACGGGCAGCCACAACTGTAAAAATCTCGTCCATTGTACCTATACCACCAGGCAACGCAAGGCAAATATCGCTCTGCGTTAACATCAGTTCCTTACGGTCGGCAAGGTTTTCACAGGGTATGGTTACATCTAAATCGTTAGCCACACGCTGTGTAGAAGTAAGAATTCGAGGTACAACACCAATCGTCGTACCGCCATGTTCATGAACAGTTTGCCCCACACAGCCCATAAGTCCATCATTACATCCTCCATAAACTATAGTGTAACCCTTCTGGGCTATCCACATACCCAGTTCACGAGTAGCATCAAAACAGGCCTTGTCAATATTGTTGTTGGCCGAACAAAACACAGCTATCTTCATTTTTTTACGATTTAATCGGTTTTTAGATACATCAAAAAGCACACTTCATGTCATAGCAATTGCCCATACCTATGCGCTTATTCGTCCCTTGCAAAGATAACAAACAGCCGTCAAACCAGCAAGTTTTCAATATAATAACTGGTATATAAAACAAACGATAACTCATGCGATTTTGCGCAAAATGCTTGCAATAATCAATCCTAATCGTTATTTTTGCAGTATCATATTAAGGTAAACCTCTGCTCGTTTTTGAGCGAAGAAACTACCGTAACACGAATAAATAATAAGGATATGGGATTAAAAGACTTGTTTAAACGGCAACTTCGTACCGTCATTGAATGGAAAGAGCAAGATGCTAACCAGCTTTTTCATCTGATGAACACCACTACTGACGAGATAAAAAACGCCAGTAAGCTTATCGTTGCGCCCGGACAGGGTTGCATTATAGTGTACGACGGTAAGGTGATGGGTACACTAACCGAACCCGGCATCTACGCCATGGAAACCGATAACCATCCTTTTATTACATCGTTATTGAACCTTGCACAACAGGCTGAGAGCGAACACAAGATGCGTTTCTACTTCTTCCGCACGGCCGAAATGGTTAACGTGCTATGGGGAACCGCTTCGCCCGTAAAATATATGGAGCCTGATTACAAGATACCTGTAGCGTTAGGTGCATGCGGTAACTTTTCAATAAGGGTTGCAAATGCGGAGCAAATGTTCACCACACTATTGGGTACAGTAGGCGACTTCAGCGCACACGACGTACAAAACCTTGTAGCTTCGCGTATTGTTGCGCCGTTAACATCGTTCCTTGCTGACAAAGCTTACCCTTATCGTAAGGTAGATAGCCACCTGTTAGAGATGTCGAATGAGCTCAAGATGCGCACAGCCGAAGAGCTTGCACGCTTAGGTTTAGAGCTCACCGACTTTAGAATAGATTCGGTTACTTTCGACGACGATACTATGGAACGCATAGGACGCGTTGCCGATATGACAGCCGAGAAGCGCGCTGCCGAAGAGGTTGACCTTGATTATGTAGGTATGCAGAAACTGGCTGCGCTGCGCGATGCTGCCCGTAACGAAGGAGGCTTGGCAGGTGCTGGGCTGCAATTGGGTGCGGGTGTGCAGTTGGCGAAAGATATTTTCAAGAACGAAAAGGAAGAAGACCCCGCTACACGTTTGCGTGCACTGAAAGTATTGTTTGACGAAAAGCTTATTAGTGAAGAAGAATACGAAAAGAAAAAGAACGAAATACTGTCTAAAATATGAAAAAGATATTAGTTGTTGCAGGCGTAACCTTTACTGTAAACTTGTTAGTTGGCTTACTACTTTCGTTTTATCCATGGCAAAATATGCTATTCACAAGCCTTGCCATATTGGTCAACACGCTGCTAATGGCTCTGCTTTTTGCGCTGGGAGCCGAGAGCACACACCGCTTAAGTGTAGGTATGATTTTCGGCGTGATAGGACTATTTGAATATTTTAGTGGATTGTTTGCACCTGTTCACTTCAAAGATAACTGGTGGCTCATCACGTTTATATTGCTTACAGCTGCACAGGTTATACTTACATTCCTTACCCTTCACTATACAAAGAAACAGTAACTCCATAGCAAATGGCTACAAAAATAAAGGCTTTGAAATGCCCAAACTGTGGAAGCGAGAAGCACATTGACCTTGGCAACAAGCGCTTTCTCTGCAAAAGCTGTGGTACGGAATTCTATATTGATGATGATGATATAACCATCAACGTCAATCATCATATCGACTTTGACGGAAAATCGTTTGACCAGGGTAAGAAGACTATGGGCATTTTTGCTGTGGCTGTAACCGTGGGAACAATAATATTATTCTTTCTTTTCAGTATTATCACACTCTTCAGCAATCATTATGACAGCATAAACAGTTCGTATTTATCGGGCGGTGATTCAATCAATGTGGAAGAGGACTACAAGTTTATCATCCCCATGCACCATGGAAAAGATATTTGTTTCTTTTACCTTACAAAGCGACGGTACAATATTTATGGCGACACCTTGCCAAAATTTAAAAATGGTTACTATTACGGATTTATTGATTCGAAAAGTGGTAAGGTGCTGAAAGATGCACTTTTCTATAAAACAACCGACAACAGAAGCTCCGAATCGTTCAGGCCTTCAGATGCCGACATCAGCTACTTCTATCAGTCGAAAAAATGGTATATGGTTATTCCCGACCATTATATCTACGAAATCAACCCCAATACACTTACTGTACGCGACGCCACAAAAGCGTTTTTTGCCAATAAGCCTGCCATGGATACAGGACTTTCTATGGCTTCTCTCATCAACAATGACAATGGAGAGGGATTCATTGTAACCAATAACCTGGGCATTCCATTTTATTATTTCCCTGCCACAAACCGCTTATATACGAAAGATGCCTTTGAATTTGCCAGACATCTGCCGCCTTCAGAGCTTGGAAATGAGCTGCGCGACAGTGTGTATTTCCATATACAGAAACAAAATATTAACCCAAATTTATCGCGGGGTGGGCGGTATAGGCTATGGCGTATACACATAAAGTTTCATCTTGGAGACCCACAAGACACTAACTATTTCCCGTCAGACATGAAGGGTTGTTGGAACGACGACCACCGTTTAGTAAGTTATGAGCCAGCTACGGAATGGTTTACGGCATTCGATTGTAAAATAATTTATCGAGATTCGAAGTATATTTTATTAATGTATTACCCTACAATATCGAGAGAAGCCAAAACAGTTGTACAGCTCCGAAGCACTAATGGTGAAATATTATGGACAAAAGCATTGGACGACGGTATCTATTGGGGGGTTGTTGCACGCGACAAAGCAAACTTTTGGATGAAACTACGTCCAGATAATTACGTAAGCCTGAAAACCGATTACTGTTATAGTATGAGTTTGAAGGACGGCAAATTCCAACGGCATTACTATTTTCCCATTGAATATTCTGTGCCTAAAAAATGAAACATTTCATCTTTCTTATCATGCTTCTGTTGCCTTATACGGCTTTCGGTCAGGCAAAAAAGTTTGAGGAGTTTTACCCCAACGGCAAACTCTTTGTCAAAGGTTTTAAGGATAAAAAGACAGGAAAGCGGGTTGGTCGTTGGGTAATCTACACGCAAGACGGCAGTTTTATTGAGCAGTGTGACTATGAAAATGGGCTTGAAGAGGGGCTTCTTATCAAATACAATGCATATAATCGCGTAAGCGCTATTGTTGAATTTCACAAAGGAAAGAAAGAAGGGAAATATATTAGCTATTATGTTCCCATGTACGAAAAAGAGAAAGAGTGGATTGAATCCACTGCAACCTATCGCAATGATGTGTTAGATGGTATGCAATATACGTATGATGAGACGGGGAAAATCATACAGCGAACAAGGATAAGTAAAGGCAAAACGCTAACCGATACCATTTATAACAGTAAAGGAATTACCTGTGCTCACATAGAATATTCGGAAGCAAGACCCGAAGGTTTGTACATTGTTGATAAGTTTATTCCAGCTAAAAAGAACGATTCAGACGGCGAAAACGGAAAGTCGTTAGCGCAAAAAAATCGTTCGACGGCAACAGATAAACAACGCAATTCTTCAACACGAAATCATCGTTCAGGTGCTGCAAAACGGCAGTCGGCATCGGCAAAAGGAAATACTGCAAAGCAAAAGCAGAAGAGCGGTGAGCCTAAACACAAGCCCCGTATGCACACCGATGCCAACGGTACCATTGTTTTCGAATAAATGATAGTCTGTTTTTTCAAAACAATAACAACAATTTCTAAAACAAATCACTCTCTTTTTACAGTATAATAAGATTAAAACAATAACGTCACAATATAATAAAAAGCTGATTTTTGGAGTTTTATAGTGGCGGTATCGATACTTTATCGTACCTTTGCAACGGAAAGGGGACCAGATGAAAACGGCAGGGCGTTTTAAAGAAGTCCCTACGGTTTACTTATTTTAATTACATTTATTTTTGAAGACATTTGAAGAATTAGGCGTTAATGAAGCAATTCGCAGCGCCATTTTAGAACTGGGATTCGAACATCCTATGCCAGTTCAGGAGGAAGTTATACCTTATTTATTAGGTGAAAATAACGATGTTATAGCGTTGGCACAAACAGGAACAGGCAAGACTGCCGCTTATGGCATTCCTGTTTTACAGAAGACAGACGCTACGAAAAAAGCAACACAGGCTCTTATTTTGAGCCCTACTCGCGAACTTTGTTTGCAAATTGCCGACGATTTAAAAGGCTTTGGCAAGTATATTGACGGACTTCACGTCGTAGCTGTATACGGTGGAGCATCTATCATTACACAAATACACGAACTAAAACACGGCGCACAAATCATCGTTGCTACGCCTGGACGTCTTATCGATTTGATGGAACGAGGTGTTGTTAAGCTCGAAAATGTGCGTAATGTAGTGCTTGATGAGGCCGACGAAATGCTGAATATGGGTTTCTCTGATTCAATAAACACTATCTTTGAAGCCATACCAGCCGATCGCAATACACTGCTATTCTCGGCAACAATGAGCAAAGAAATCGAGAAAATAGCCAAGAGTTATCTTACCGATTATAAAGAAATTGTAGTTGGTTCTCGCAATGAGGGCGCAGAAAGCGTTAATCATATCTATTACCTTGTGAACGCAAAGGACAAATATCTTGCCCTTAAGCGCATTGCAGACTTCTATCCTCACATCTTCGCCATTATTTTCTGTAGAACAAAAATTGAAACACAGGAGGTGGCTGATAAGCTGATTAAGGACGGCTATAATGCAGAAGCATTGCACGGTGACCTCAGTCAGCAGCAGCGAGACTTGACTATGCAGAAGTTCCGTCAGCACACAGTGCAACTGCTTGTAGCCACAGACGTAGCAGCACGTGGCTTAGACGTTGACGACCTTACGCATGTTATTAACTATGGTTTGCCCGATGACGTTGAGAATTATACGCATCGTTCGGGTCGCACTGGCCGCGCAGGGAAGAAAGGAACTTCAATATCCATTATCCATACACGTGAGAAATCCAAGGTCCGTAATATTGAAAAGATCATTGGAAAGGACTTTGTCGACGGCGAATTACCCTCACCAGAGGAGATTTGCAAAAAGCAATTGTACAAGGTGATGGACGATATCATGAAGACAGATGTGGACGAAGAGCAGATCGAACCGTACATGAAGGAAATCGATCGTCAGTTTGAGTACATTGATAAAGAGGATATTATCAAGAAGATGGTAACGATAACATTCGGTCGTTTCCTCGATTACTATAAGAATGCACCTCAAATTCTCAAGCCCAGTTCGAAACGAAACGAACGTTCTGAGCGCGCAGAGCGCGGTACATCAGGTAGTCGTCGTCCTCGAAAGGCAGAAGCAGGGTTCCGTCGTTTGTTCATTAACTTAGGCAAACAAGATGGTTTTTACCCTGGCGAAATTATGCAATTCATGAACCATCATATCCATGGGCGTCAGGAAGTAGGCCATATTGACTTGCTCCAAAGGTTCTCATATATTGAAGTTCCAAAAGCCGACGCCGAGAAAGTTATGCGTGCACTGAATGGCGTAAGCTACAAAGGACGTGAGGTTCGTTGCAACGACGCCGACGAAGGTGGTCATGGACGCGATTCGCGTAGCACACGAAGTTCGTCACGCAACAACGAAAACGGCGGAAGACGCAATCGTGTAGCCTCATCGCCAAGAGGCAAACGAAACTTCAATGACGATGAACAGCGTCGAGGAAAAGACGATTGGAAGTCACTGATGCAAGGCAAACCCTTTAAGTTTAAAGGCGATGAACCCGACTTTTCTGAGGAGGGTTGGGCACGCCGTAAACCGAAAAAGAAGAAATAACACATACAAAGCCCCCAGTAAATACTACTGGAGGCTTTGTGCTTTTTTATCATTTCATTTAAAATTAACCCAAAAATACCAACATGAAAAGATTTTTAATTAGCTTAGCTGCCATCATAACGACCCTTATTCCAGCCGTTACAAACGCAGCCAATTCGAAAGAAAAATGCACCTTTAAGGGCAATTTGAAGAACGCTCCTGATACACTTCTCATTTTCGCTAATCCACGAAGCTTACAGAATGATACCGTAGTTACTCGTAATGGAAGCTTTAATTTCAGCGTGAATGTAACCGAACCCACCATTATTTACGCTTATTCTCCTGGCTCATTGCGTCGTCAAGAGAATCTCGGCTTTCAAGTTATTGCCGTACCTGGCGAAAGTTGCGTTCTTAGTGGAGATATAACAGGCATTTACAATACTGACGGAAGCAAGTTTTATAAAGAATATAACGCAGCTTCTAAAGCTTTAGATGATAGTTCTAAACCATTTATAGAATTGGCTGAAAACCTCGAAAAGCGAATGCAAGCAGGCGAGAGTCAAGAGGTTATCAGAAAGGAATATCACGAGAAAATGCCCGCTATGCGTGAGGAAAGAATCAATAAACTGCTGGCCTTTATCAAAGCAAATCCACGTTCTGAGGGCAGTGTGGCAATTATTCCACAGCTTGGCGACCTTGCCAAAATGAAAGAAGCTGTTGCTCTACTTTCCAAAGAGGTGCGCGAAGGACGTATGAAAAGCATATACCAAACTGCTATCAACCAGTTAGAAGAACAGGCTCAAGCCGAATCAATGGCTGCTGCAAAGCAGGCTGCTGGCACCATAGCTCCCGACTTTACACTGAACGATCCTACTGGCAAACCTCTGTCATTATCAAGTCTGCGCGGCAAATACGTGGTACTTGACTTTTGGGGAACATGGTGCGGTTGGTGCATTCGCGGTATCCCTAAGATGAAAGAGTATTACAGCAAATACAAGAATCAGTTTGAGATTCTTAGCATCGACTGTAATGAAAGTAAAGAAAAGTGGCTCGCAGGACTTAAGAAATATGAAATGCCTTGGCTGCATGTGTACAACCCTGACAACACCAGCGTGCGCGAAGACTATGCTATTCAGGGTTACCCTACAAAAATAATCGTTGGTCCTGACGGCAAAATTGTCAAGACTGTTGTAGGCGAAGACCCTTCGTTCTATCAATTTTTAGACGATACTTTCGGAGAAAAGAAATAGAAAAACCGTTGTAAGAAGGGAGTAAAAATAACATATAACACTCCCTTCTCTACAATATAACCGAAACGAATTGATCATCGAAAGGCGTTGAGAGGCAACAAAACAACCCACTTCGTCGCAATAAAAAACTAATTAGTACACAAGAAAAGATTAATTAGTACACAAGAAAAGATTAATTAGTACACAAGAAAAGATTAATTAGTACACAAGAAAAGGGGGTAAAAAAGTAAAGTAACAATAACCCGTATTGTCTTTACTTTTTTACCCTTTTTTCTTTTTATACTTCTCTTGTTTATTTATCCTTTTACTTTTTCAGCTTTTCAACCACCACGGCTATTGCGCCATCGCCTGTTACGTTGCACGCAGTGCCGAATGAATCCATAGCAATATACAAAGCGATGATGAGCGCTTGCTCATTACTTCCAAAGCCTAAAATGCTGCCTAACGGGGCTAAAGCTGCCATAACAGCACCACCAGGAACACCCGGTCCTGCAACCATCATAACGCCAAGCATCAGTATAAAATTGATGAAAAGCAACGGATCGTGGGGCAAACCTTCGAGCAAACAGACAGTTAATGCACATGCCGTAATCTTCATACATGAACCAGACATGTGAATGGTAGCGCATAAGGGCACCACAAAACCCGCTACACCATCGCTCACCCTGTTCTTCATAGCACATCGAAGCGTCACAGGGATTGAGGCTGCAGAGGACGATGTACCCAGCGCCGTCATGTAAGCAGGTAGCATATTCAGCAGCATGCGCAACGGATTGCGACGTGTTACAATTCCCGCAATGCTGAATTCGTACACCAAAACCAATAGATGAAGCACAAAAATAACGACGATAATCTGTGCAAATACAATCAGAATGCGATAGGCTTGCCCCGAGAAAGTCATATTCAAAAAGATGCCAAAGATGTACAAAGGCAACAATGGAATAATCACCTTACTGATTGTAAGACTTATCGCTTCTTTAAAATCGTCAAACACCTTCTTCAGTGTAGGCAAGCCTGCATAAGCAGTAGTTAATCCTAACACAAACGAAAGCACAAGAGCAGACATCACATCTATAAAGGCTGGTATGCTGATAGCGAAGTAAGGCGTCAGCTCTACGGCCTTATTAATACTACCAATCTCTGGCGTAGCTGCAACCATATCAGGAAACAACCACGAACCTGTGCTATAGGATAATAACCCTGAAAGTACCGTATCGCCATAAGCAAGTATCACCGTAATCAGCAATAGCTTACCAGCTCCACGACCAATATCGCCAATGGCAGGAGTTACAAGGCCTATGATAATCAATGGTATCATAAAGCCTAAAAACTGACTAAACAGTGCGTTAAAGGTTACAAACACCCTCACCCACCCTGCAGTGAGCACATTTCCTAAGGCTACACCCAAAATAATGGCGAGAATAACGCGCGGCAATAAGCCTACACGGAGAATACGAAGCTTGCTCATAATAATGATAAATAGGAAGCCATGCTCCTTTTATTTCTACAATTCTTTAAAATTAAAATATTATAAACGCTTACTATTACCGAAGTCTTTCGATACATAGTTGTAAATACTGCCACAGCAATTAGCAGCAAACTCCTGCGCACAACCGATAATACAGTCCCACTGTTCTTCTGTCAAGCCTCGCTCAATATGATCACGAGTAATACCGTATTTTAGCATACCATAGATAAAACCTGCATTAAAATTATCGCCCGCGCCAATGGTACTTACCGTTGAAGTTGGAGCAATGGGGTAACTTTTAGCCAGTCCACCGTCAGCCCTCAGTTCAACAGGCGCTGCCCCACACGTATAAATCAGCTTCTTACAATAGAACAATATTTCAGACTTATATACCTTATCGGGATTATCTTGCTTATAAAGCACCTTGAAATCCTCATGACTTCCGCGCACGATATCGGCATATTCCAAATTCTCTATGAGGTTAGGAGTTATTTTCATTACCTCATTTTGATGCGACGGACGAAAGTTAACATCGTAGTAAATAATAGCTCCACGACGTCGCGCATGCTCAAGCAGACCTACTATCTGTGTCCGAATAACAGGGTTAACTGCATAGAATGAGCCTATAAGAACAATATCATCGGGCTGAATATCTGGGCAAATAAAGTCGAGCTGGTCGTGTGGGTGATCTTTGTAAAAAATGTATTCAGCGTCATTATTCGAATCAAGGAATGCCAGAGATAGCGGCGATTTTGTTTCGTGAAAGGCTCTCACGTTGCTCGCTTCCACCCCATTCTCCTCCAAAAAACTTTTAATATGCCGTCCTATCCTATCGTTACCCGTTTCGCCAATAAATGTACACGACACGCCAGCGCGTGCCAGAGAGATAATAGCATTGAAAGTTGAACCTCCGGGATAGGCACCAATGGGCTGTTCGTCCTTGAAAACAATGTCAAGAACCGTTTCGCCTATTCCTATTATTTTTCGCATGATGACTATCTTTTTTAGTGCTTGCAAAGATAAGATATTTTAAGCTAAAGCCATAAGTAAAGGTTGAAAATTTGCCCGAATCTTCCCTTTTCATTACTTTTGCATTTTCACGAGAACTTGCCATTATTATGCAATATTTCACCTCTTCGCTCCCTAACGGGTTACGTGTACTTTTTATCCCCTCAACATCGCCAGTTGTTTATTGCGGTTATCAAATAGCCGTAGGCTCACGAAATGAGGCTCAAGGCGAGGAGGGATTGGCTCATTTTTGCGAACACGTAACCTTTAAGGGCACACAAAAACGCCGCTCGTGGAATATCATTAACTGCTTAGAGAGTGTTGGAGGCGACCTTAACGCCTTTACAAATAAGGAAGATACCGTTTACTATGCGGCTGTTCTCAAAGAGCATATGCCCCGTGCCATCGACCTTCTTACTGATATTGTATTCCACTCTACATATCCACAACGTGAGATTGACAAAGAAGTGGAGGTAATATGTGATGAGATTGAGAGTTACAATGACAGCCCATCGGAGTTGATTTACGACGAGTTCGAGAACATGATATTTCGCGGTCATCCGCTCGGCCATAACATATTGGGTACTGCCCACAACGTTCGGTCGTTCACAACAGCTGATGCACAGCGTTTCACAAGCCAATTTTACCGTCCGCAAAACGCTGTTTTCTTTATACATGGCAACGTAAAATTTGAACGCGTTCTGCGTTTATTAGAGAAGGCTACCAGCGATTTGTCTATCAACGCAGAGCCTATTTGCACCGCGCTCACCCCATTAAATTATCAGCCCGAAAAGCGTATCGTTGACCGCCATACCCATCAAGCCCACGTAATAACGGGCTGTAAAGGTTATGCGGCTGGCAGTAAGCAACGCATGGCACTGTATATTATCAATAACATGCTGGGCGGAACAGGTATGAATGCTCGCCTTAACGTGAGCTTACGCGAGCGTCGTGGACTGGTTTACACGGTAGAAAGTTCGATGGTTAGCTATGGCGACACGGGGCTTTGGTGCACCTATTTAGGTTGCGATAACCACGATGTGCAACGCTGTTTACGACTCGTCCGCCGTGAACTTAACCTTTTAATGGAACGTCCGCTCACCGAACGGCAGTTGCTTGCAGCTAAAAAGCAAATTAAGGGACAGATTGGAATTGCACGCGATAATCGCGAAAGCCTTACCCTTGACATGGGTAAAAGTTTTCTGCACGAAGGACAACCACGCGACGTTGACGACCTCCTATGCCGTGTTGACCGTGTTACTACCGACGACATACTGACTGTTGCGCGCGAGGTATTCAACCCCGAAGCTATGTCGACACTTATTTACGAATAAACAGCTACTAAAAACCAATTACTTATTCTTATTCTGCAGCACATCTGTTTATGCTGATAGGCATGATTTATTTAAACGTATCAGAAAAGTCATAACGCTTTTCTGCTCCTCCGTTTTTGCCATATTGCTCATTGTACGGCAGCCGTCGTACACGTCGTACGACAGCCGTAGAACGATGTGTACCACGCCCGTAGTATAAGTTGTACGACGGCCGTCACACAACGGACAAAAAAGGCAAATGACCTTGCCTTCACGACAATATAACTTTGTTTTTCTTATTGAAATCCTCAACCATTAAAGGTATAATACCGCTTCAGGGCCTTCATTAAATAACAGGTCGAGGATAGAAAGATTAGGTTGAAAGCCATGCTTTTGCTCATATACCTGATAATAGCGGCGCGGCTGAAAACGGTCATCGGGTAACGGATTCTTCGGGCGGATAACATCTCGATAGTCGGTAATACCCACGTCTTCGGCCGAAACGTAAGCATCAGTAAGCGTGATATGGGGCTGAATATCGAGCAATTCGCACATTTTTTGCGTGATTTCCATATTAAAATCAACCAAAAAATCCCATCGACGTTCAAAAAAAGGGCGAATGTCGTCAGCATAAAATTCGAAGAATGGGCTTTCACCGTAAGCCGATTGTAAGGCATTCCAATGCAAGTGACGCCAAGAACCATGGTCGCTTATGCGAATATTGAGCATGGCACAATGGGCTCCTTCAAAGCGCTCAATAGGTACAGTAAGAGCCTGTAAGCCGTTTGTGGTAGCTATCACACAGCGGTTGCGGTAGGTTTGCTTGATGAAATGGTCGTGGCGTTCAATCAAACAACGGTCTGATTGATTTAGTTTTTGATACCACTGCACAGGGCCGAAATAAGTAGTAGCAAGCAAACTTACCATGGCAAATAAAACAGTTTTGAAGCACGTCCCATCAGTTCGTGAGTATGAATAACCATATTTTCGGCACCCAAACTGACGATATAAAAACGGCAATCGTCGCAACCGCAACGCGTACAGCACACAGAGGGGACCACATAAGTGGCTCCTTGCAACACGACGGTGTCGCCAGGTAAATTCACTATGCGCCCAACGTGAGCACCTTGACGCTGAAAAACAACGAGGTCACCACGCGAAAAGCTGTCACGTGCCATGCGATTTACCAGCACTCTGTCGCCTTTTCTCAGCACCGAAGCGAGGTCGGCAGGCACAGTATAGATGGTAAACGCATAGGCGCGCACTGCAAAAAGTATGACTATTGCAACGCAAAGCGCCACTAAAAATTTCAGCGCTTGCTTCACGAACTTAAAATTTACTTGATATTATCAACCCAACGGAACAAACGATTCCATCTTATTCCAGAGAAGCCACGGCGGTCAGGATCAGAACTCCACCAAATAAAGATAGGTTTCCCTACGATGTGATCTTCAGGCACAAAGCCCCAATAGCGAGAGTCAGCAGAGTTATGACGGTTGTCGCCCATCATCCAATAGTAATCCATTTTAAACGTATAGCTGTGGGTTTCACGACCATTAATATAGATTTTACCATTGCGAATGTCAAGCTGATTATGCTCATAAACACGTATAGGACGTTCGTAAAGAGCAATATTTTTCAATGTAAGCTGAACAGTTTCGCCCTTTTTAGGTATCCAAATAGGACCGTAATTATCACGCGTCCAGCCCGTAACGGCATTAAGAGGATAGACTTCTCCTGTAGCTGCATCGGTATTTAAACGAATACTTGCCACCAAATCTTTACGAGCACTAAGCACTTTTACAGCCTTCTTTGTGAGGGGCATGTAGCCGTTTTGGTTCAGACTCAGTAGGTCTTCACCCGATATACCCAGCTCTTTAAGTAAATCATCGGGCAAGTCGGCTTTCAGTTTTACGTAATAAGTATATTGTACATTTTCAGGCTCTTTATTGGCTTTCCCGTCAAGATACACAATACGGTTCTTGATTTGTAAGGTTTGTCCAGGGAGACCTACACAACGCTTCACATAGTTTTCGCGCCTATCGGTAGGACGATGGTCAATACTTCCGTACTCGTTAGGGTTGCTAACAATGTAGTTTCGCCCTATGTTGTAAAGCATATTAAAGTAGTCAAGCTGTTGCTGTGGGCTTAAAGAATCGGGAGTTATTGGGTTAGGCATTTGGCTTTGATATATTTGTTGACCAAAGCTATACACCATAGCGTAATAATCGTTTGCCTGATATTTCTCCTCAGTAAGGATAGTATCACCAGCTGGATAGTTAAAAACAACGATATCGTTCAGTTGTACTTTGCCCAAGCCCTTAACGCGACGATAATCCCACTGTGGCCACTCGATGTAGCTTTTGGTATTAATGATGGGCATGGTATGCTGTGTAAGGGGCATGGTAAGTGGGGTTTCGGGAATACGAGGACCGTAACTTACCTTCGACACGAAAAGGTAATCGCCTGTCAATAACGACTTTTCGAGCGAGCTTGATGGGATAACATAGTTCTGGAAAAAGAAGAGATTGATAAAGTAAACCGCCACTAAAGCGAATACTAAAGCATCAACCCAGCTCATGATAAAACGCACGGGGCCTTCGGCATCTTTCCACCACGACCAGCGAATTTTACGACTGATATACACGTCGTAAATAAAAGGAATAACCAATAAGCCAAGCCAGCTTTTGAGCCAAAATAAGAAAAGGAGGTAAGGAACAAGCACAACAATGAACTTTAGCCATTGTTTTCTCATGTCAAGATTTGCTTTCTCTTTGTCAATCATTGTTTTTTCTTCTTGTTGCGACGTGCGCAAATGTTGATTAAAAGCCTGTTATCAACAGGTCTGTATAAGGTTATATTTTAAAATTTAAAAAGATCACTGGTGGTGAGTAAACCCGTATGATTAAGGGTATATTCAGCAGCGAGCACGGCTCCCAAGGCAAATCCCTTGCGACTATGGGCGTCGTGGGTGATGCTTATGCAGTCGGCCTCAGCATCATAACGAACGGTATGAATACCCGGAACTTCGTCATGACGAATACTTTTGACAATTAGTTCGTTGGCATTATGCTCATCAGAGCCCTCGATATGGCCGTCGTCCCAACGAACAGAGCCTTTTTTCCAACTGTGTTTGCGATCGATACGATCGACCACTTCTTCAGCAAGGGTTATAGCTGTGCCCGATGGCGCATCGAGTTTATGCACATGATGGGTTTCGGTTATTTCGACATCGTACTGCGAAAAGCCATTCATAATTTGAGCCAAATAGCGGTTAACTGCCTGAAAAATAGCCATTCCGACAGAATAATTACTCGCCCAAAATAATGTATTTTTGCCGTTACGACAGAGAGATTCAACATCGGCCTGATGATCTTTCATCCATCCTGTTGACCCGCTTACAACCTTTACATGATGCGCAAAGGCTTTGAGATAATTATCGTAAGCTGCTGTAGGATTCGTAAATTCAATGGCTACGTCGGCCGAAGAAAACGCAGGACTATCGAAATCCTGCTGATTGTCCTGATCAATTATACTGACAATCTCGTGGCCGCGCGCAAGGGCTATCTGCTCAATCATACGTCCCATCTTGCCATAGCCAATTAAAGCGATCTTCATATCGTAAAGAATTTAAATCTGATGCAAAAGTAACGATTTTAAAAGAAAGACGTTGATTATCAGCCTTAAATAATTAAAAAATAGATACTTCCGCACATTTAACACAAAAGAAAGAAGCGAAGAAAGGCAAAATTGCAATTTAATCGAGCAATTTGTTTGCGCGCGCGGAAAAATGATGTAAATTTGCATCATGAATCATTATATGCATCTCATTATTAATCGATTTCCTATTTTTTCAGCGGCTGCGATGTGCCTTGCATTGTCAAGCTGTTTTAAGGAAGAACCATTAAATTCAGAATGCGATATCGAGGCGGTGTCAATACATCTCGATAACCCTCTCGGCACCTTCTTTAATGCCACTGATACTCTTATCAAAGTTGCGTCAACTGATTCGGTTATTACCTTTAACGTACGTCGCAACCACGCTTCCGACTTGGCCACCATTAAACCAAAGTTCAGCCTTACGCCTGGTTCTACGATTAAAGAAGTAGGTAATTCGGTGAATAGTTCGACGGGAGGTGCTTTGCGTTACATTGTTACGTCGGAAGACGGTTTATGGAATCGTAGGTATACGATAAACATTATGCCAGTTGTTCGCACTGTTGTCGATACCCTAAAATATGATTTTGAGAACTTTGAACTGGAGCCTTCAGTACAAAAATATTACATTTGGCACAACGAAAAAGGTAATGGAACCTTTGGGAATGAGTGGGCAAACGGAAACCCTGGTTTTAGACTGAGCCGTGGAACTGCCCAGCCTGACGAATATCCTACAACGCCTCTTGCAAATAGTTACGATGGGAACGGCATTAAATTAACTACATGTGACACAGGCCCCTTTGGCCGAATGGCTAACAAACGCTTAGCAGCAGGAAACCTTTTCTTAGGTAACTTTGACCTCACGAAAGCATTAGCCGATGCACTTCGTGCTACAAATTTCGGAATTCCGTTTGATAGAAAGCCTACCATGATTAAAGGGTATTACAAATATAAGCCTGGACAGACCTTCCAAGATCGCAATGGAAATGCAGTCAGTGGGACAACAGACCAAGCGGCTATCTTTGCTGTGTTCTATAAAAATCATGATAATGCAGGTAACAGTGTGATGCTTAATGGAAGCGATGTAAAAACAAACTCGCAGATTGTAGCCATTGCTGACATGGGCTTTGTGACGCCAAAAGACAACTGGACTGAGTTTACCATTCCGTTTAACTATACAGGAACGGTAGACCTTAATTTGCTACACTCGCTAGGATATAGTTTAACCCTAGTTTTCTCATCATCGAAAAAAGGTGACCAATTCGAGGGTGCAATTGGCAGTACATTATGTATTGACAAGGTGCGTGTGGTGTGTGAAAGCGAGCAATAGGGTATCAAATGATGACGAGTTAGACAAGATAAAATCGGGAAAATACTGTATAGGAATTTCTTTTATAATATAAATGACCAATCAAAAAGAAACGATGAAGAACAATTTTCTTTCTTATATAATTCCCTCGACGGCAAAAAGTCAGAATAGAAAGGCACAAAAATTGACACTTGCGTGGCAAAAATTGACACTCATCGTATGTGCAAGTCTTTTCTTTATGGAAGCAAACGCCAATAAAATTATTGATGTTGACCATGTGGGAATACAAGTAAGACTGGGTTATAACATCGGTGGCACTTCTCCATTACCCTTGCCTTCTACAATCCGTAGGTTGAATAACTACACCTTTCAGCCCAATTTGAACTTTGGTTTTGACGTTACACACGACGTCGCAGAGCAAGTAGGGGTTCTATTTGGTATCCATTTCGAAAATAAAGGAATGAATGTTGATGCCGAGGTTAAGAACTATCATCAAGAACTTGTGCGCGGTGGCGAGTCGCTTGCAGGACAATTTACTGGTCATGTTACTACAAAAGTACAAAGCTGGATGCTCACAGTGCCCGTACAAGCCACATATAATCTTAACGAGAAAGTGGCGCTACGATTTGGTCCTTACATCTCTTTGCTCATAGATAAATGCTTTAAGGGTTACGCCCACAATGGCTATTTACGACAAGGTAACCCCACAGGCCCTAAGGTTATATTAGGCGATACTAACGACGCAAGAGGCGATTTCGACTTCTCTTCCAACATGCGCGACTTGCAATTGGGATTGGATTTGGGAGCCGATTGGTATGTTTATAAACGCTGGGGCGTTTATGCCGACATTACTTGGGGGCTTTCTGGTATTCACGAAAAGGCGTTTAAAACCATTGAACAGCCCCTTTACCCTATCTATGGTACATTAGGAGTAACATACAATATTAAATATAAGAAGTAAAATAACACAATAAACATATTTCCTTAACTAAACTGAAATAATATTATCTTTTCAGTATAATATTTTATTAACAACACATGAAAAAGATTTTTACTTTTATTGCAGCATTAGTTTGTGCAATAAATTCAGAAGCAAAAGACTACAAAGATAGTCTGATTATTAATGTAGGAGGGATTGTAACAGAACAGAGTGCTACTGTAGCGCTGACACAAAGTGCAGAAGGTCGCTACACATTTACTCTAAAAAACCTCTCATTAAGCCTTGCCGGTGAGAACACAGGAATTGGCACTATCGTAATAGACAACTTGGAATCGTTTGATGCAAGCGGCAACACTATGCTGCAAACATCACGTAATATCACCCTACAAGACGGCGATATTACATCACCTTCGGGTAGTTGGTTAGGCCCTATCCTTGGTCCTGTACCCATTAATATGATTGCGAAAATAAGCGAAAATAAGATTTATGCCAGCATAACTATTGATATGCCAGGCTTACCTATTGACGTTACTTTTGGCTCAGGCTATCAGCTTCCCAACAGTGGTTTCGAGGCTTTCCACAAGGACGGCAACTTCGATGCGCCTAACACATGGCACTCTTTCGGTACAGCCATGGGTAGTGTAGCCTCTTGGGTTACAGGGAATAAGAACACACAGATATCTAACGACGTACGTCCGGGCTCAAAAGGAGGTAAGAGTGTACTCATCACTTCGAACTCAGTCTTCTTCACTGTAGCCAATGGAACCATGACAACTGGCCGTATGATGGCAGACGCTTTGTCAGCATCAAGCAAAAAGAATCGTGCAGAGATTGACCCTTCATCAACAGATCGTGATACGAATGGCGACCCATTCTATGCAACTATCACTGGAAAGCCCGACTCTTTAGCCGTATGGGTAAAATTCATTCAAGGCCGTCCAAGTGCAACTTATCCTTATGCCTCTATTAGTGCAGCTATTACTGATGGCACAAAATATCAAGATCCAGAAGATAAAGCTTATACCAATGTAATGGCAAAAGCTAAAAACAATAAGATTGTTACAAACGAAGGACAATGGCAACGCATCGTAATCCCCTTCGAATATGTCAATAAAAGTATTGAAGGAAAGCACATGTTGGTAACCATTTCTACCAATGCTACGCCAGGAGGAGGTAGCGGAAGTGACCAACTTTATGTTGATGACTTTGAGTTGATCTACAATGCAGGTATTGCGAACTCAACCATTACAGGTAGCACGATAAGCGTAACCCCACAGGGTGCAGGTGCTTTTGTGAGAACCGTTTATGGCCAGAAAGATGGCAAAAATATTGCTACTGTTACCGTTTTCTCTGATGATTTGAAAAAGAAAACAGAACAAGAGTTTGACCTTTCTACAGCAACCAGCATCTCTAAAGTTCAGGAAGAAACTACCACTACAGAAGAAATTTTCACACTTAGCGGCCAAAAGGTAAACACCATGCAGCCTGGACAGACTTATGTTGTAAAGAAAGGTAATAAAGTTCGTAAGGTTATCAACCGCTAATTTAAACCTTATGCGCTTAGCATAAACATTTTATCTTTGAGCATTAGTCTCATCAAGTAAAGATAAAAAAATAAGCAATATATTATCTCGGGAGCGTCAGCTTCCGAGATTTTTTATATATCTTTGCTTATCAATCACTCTAACCTAACGCATCTTATATGGAAAAGTTGCTGCATTATGTTTGGAAACACAAGCTTTTTCCGACAGAACCACTGTACACTACTGATGGACAGCCCATTGAAATTATAGATACAGGGCTACCCAACACAAACGCGGGACCCGACTTTTTCAACGCAAAAATTAAAATCGGAGGAAATATTTGGGTTGGCAATATTGAAATACACGACCGCTCTTCCGATTGGTTTGCTCACAATCACCATCGTGATGATCATTACAATAACGTTATTCTTCATGTCGCTGAAGCCGTAGATACCGATGTAAAAACGGCTAATCATCTTACCCCTCCACAGCTACAGCTCACCGTTCCTCCATTAATTGCCCAACATTATACAGAACTTTTAGAAACCGACGACTACCCTCCCTGCTATCAAATTATACCTAATCTTACACCTCTTACCATACATTCGTGGCTCAACGCCCTTGAAACCGAACGCCTTGAACGAAAGACCGACGATATTCTACGCCGCGTAAACAATGCCAATGGTTCTTGGGAGGCAGGATATTTCATCACACTTGCCCGAAGCTATGGCTTTGGAATTAACAGCGATGCTTTTGAACAGTGGGCGACATCTGTACCATTAAACGATGTGGCTCACCACAGAGATAGCATCTTTCAGGTCGAAGCCATATTCATGGGACAGGCTGGACTATTAGAAAACGCGGCTATTCCTGAACGTCATCGCGCCGAAGCGATAGCCGACGACTATTATAAACGCCTGCAAAAAGAGTATATTTACCTTGCACATAAGTTCCATTTAGAGCCTATTCATCATAGCCTTTGGCGTTTCCTAAGGCTACGACCCGCCAACTTTCCGCACATACGCATTGACCAGTTAGCCCACCTTTATTATATGCGCAAAGCAGAATTAAGTCTGATTACAGCTTGTACCACCCTTGAAGATGTTCGAAAGGCGCTTGCCACAAGCGTTACACCGTATTGGGAAACCCATTATAGTTTTGGTGCCGAAAGTGCCAGAAAAGAAAAGTATATTTCAAATCTCTCTCTTAATTTGCTACTGATTAACGCAGTGATACCTACGTTGTTTGCTTATGGAAGGCACAAGCAGAATGAACGATTATGCGAACGAGCCTTCGACTTTTTAGAGCAATTAAAAGCCGAAAACAATTATATTGTGAGAATTTGGCAGCGTGTAGGCCTCAACGTTGAGACGGCAGCCGACTCGCAAGCGCTCATACAGCTGAAAAAAGAATACTGTGATCGCAAAAACTGTTTGCGCTGTCGCTTTGGCTACGAATACCTAAAGAACACATGAAAAACCCACAAGAAACCCTTAATTCGCTCATTCTCACCGCAGCGTGGCGCTTTAATCTGGCCGACCTTGCAGCACTTTACCGAAGTGCTGGTTCTGCCACCGAATTAATTCTACACCATAACGATATTCGCGCTGTATGCCCAGAAGCCTCACAAAGGCTTGTTAACGCATTAAAAGAGCTCACAAACGCTCAGAAAGCAGCTGAAGAAGAGTTCGATTATTGCGAACGTCACCACATTCGTATCCTTACGCTTGGCGATGAGGATTATCCTTACCGACTTGCTGATTGTGTTGATGCCCCATTAACGTTATTCTATCTTGGCAACGGCAATTTGAACACACGCCGTACCCTTAACATTGTAGGCACGCGTCGTTGCACCACGTATGGCAAGGAAGTTATTGAGAAATTGGTTCGCGAATTGCATGCGCTTTGCCCTGACGTTATGATATTTAGTGGATTGGCTTACGGCATCGACATCTGTGCTCATCGCTCTGCACTACAAAACAATATGCCTACAGTGGGTGTGCTTGCGCACGGATTAGACACCATTTATCCCACATCTCACCGACAAACAGCGGTTGAAATGATTGAGCATGGTGGCTTACTGACCGAATATTTTACCCATACACAACCTGTAGCACGCAACTTTGTGCAACGCAACCGCATTGTAGCGGGCTGTGCCGATGCTACTATTCTTATTGAAAGCGCTGATAAAGGCGGTGGGCTTATTACTTGTAGCATAGCGCGAAGCTATGGTCGCGACGTATTCGCTATTCCGGGACCTGTCAATGCCGTTTACAGTAAGGGGTGCAATAATTTGATAAGAGACAATGCCGCAGCGCTTATCTCGTCGGCCGAAGACCTTGTCAAGGCAATGGGCTGGGACGATGACGAACGTCTTATTAAAGCACAACAACAAGGTATTCAGCGCGATTTATTCCCCGACTTATCACCCGAAGAGCGTGCAATTATTGAAATCTTGCAAAAAAATAACGACCTACAGGTAAACATCATAGCCATTAAAACGGGAATGGATATGGGCAGTTTGAGCGCCGTACTCTTCGATTTGGAGATGAAAGGACTGATAAAGCTTCTGGCTGGTGGTATGTATCACCTCATTGGTTAGGGCGTTTCAGAAAGATTATTCGTACCTTTGCATCGTAATCATAAACCATAACACGACAAAAACTATGGCAAAATATATTTATGAGACCGAAATGGAGGTACGCGATTATGAATGCGATATCGAAGGCATTGTGAACAATGCCAACTACCTTCACTATTTTGAGCACACGCGTCATCGCTTTCTGAAGCAAACGGGATTGAGCTTTAGCGAGATGCACGAACGCGGAATTGATGCCGTTGTAGCCCGTATGAATTTGCAATATAAAACGCCGTTACGCTGTGACGATAGCTTTATCTCACGTCTTTGGCTCGAAAAACAGGGGGTGAGATATGTGTTTCATCAGGAAATTTTGCGAAAAGGCGATGAAAAATTATGTTGTAAAGCTGTTGTTGAATTGGTGTGCTTGATTAACGGACGACTTGGAAACTCGGAAGAATACGACCGTGCTTTCGAGAATTTTTACACTAAAAAGGACGAAGAATAACGACTTTTCGTCCTGCTTTTATTCTTGATTAACATCCCTTTATACCTGCTCTCAACAAAGAAGAGCAACATTTCCCATATAACTATACATCATGAAGATAGGAAATACCGACTTAGGAGACCGCCCGTTGTTGCTGGCTCCTATGGAAGATGTCACCGATATAGGCTTCAGAAAACTATGTAAACGCTACGGCGCTGCGATGATGTACACCGAGTTTGTAGCCGCTGACGCCATTATACGCGCTATACCATCGACACTTAAAAAGATGGTAATCGACGATACAGAACGTCCTGTTGGCATACAAATTTATGGCAAAAGCGTAGAATCAATGGTGGAGGCTGCCAAGATAGTTGAGCAGTTTAAACCTGACGTTATCGACCTTAACTTTGGCTGTCCTGTAAAGAAAGTGGCTGGAAAAGGTGCTGGATCGGGATTACTTAAGAATATACCGCTTATGCTTGATATTACACGTGAGGTGGTAAAGGCTGTAAACACGCCTGTAACAGCCAAAACAAGGTTGGGCTGGGATAACGATAGCCTTATCATCACTACCCTTGCCGAGCAGCTTCAAGATTGCGGTATCAGTGCGCTAACTATACACGGACGCACACGTGCTCAAATGTACACAGGCGAAGCCGATTGGACTTTGATAGGCGAAGTAAAGCGTAACCCACGTATTCATATTCCTATTATAGGTAACGGCGACATCACAACGCCACAACAAGCTAAGCAAGCTTTTGAACGCTTTGGCGTTGATGCCGTAATGGTTGGACGTGCTACTTTCGGACAGCCTTGGGTTTTTAAGGATATGAAAGACTATCTTATCGGGAAAGATGAACAACAACTAAGCATTGATGAAAAGATTGATATTCTTGAAGAACAGCTAAAAATCAACGTTGAACGTATTGATGAATACAGAGGTATTTTGCACACGAGAAGACACCTTGCAGCCAGTCCGATTTTCAAGAATATTCCTAATTTTAAGCAGACTCGTATAGCAATGTTGCGTGCAGAAACGGTAGAAGACATCACAAATATACTAAACGATTGCAGATTGATACTCAAAGGATTACAGAGTTACTAAATACGAACTGCGACAAAAGCACGAATTGTTTTAACATTCGTTCACATAGGTGATTTTTATTCTTTTATTACCATTATAAAAACGCAGGCCAAAGGGCTTGCGTTTTCTTATTTTGGTAGCAGCTTAGATGTCGATGCGCCCAAAGCATTTAAGTGATTTGATGAGGTGTTTTTTACGTTTTGGAAATGGCTTTTCGGTGATAGGGTAACGGTACGGCAATCGTAGTACAAGTTGTACGACGGCCGTCGTACGATATGTATGACGGTCGTGATACACGTTGTATGACGGTTGCCGAACATCCAGCAAAAGTACATAAACAGAGAAACAATGGGTTGTAAACGGAGAGAGCGTAAGTTGTAAACGGAGTAGCCATAGATAGAAAATAGATTCGTTGGTAGTTATAAACAGGGCTGCCATACATGGCAAAAGCAATAACAACACGTTGCAAGCCCAACAGCACACAAGAGTTAGCGCATAACAAAACCCACACTAACGGCTTCAGCCTATGGGCTGAGCGGGAAGGTTTTTCTGAAAATCAGGTGCTTATCCCGCCTTTTTTTATAACTTTGCAAAAAACAATAGGAAGATCAATCTGCATGAACGACGATTTCGATATAAGGGAAGAGCATATCAGCAAAGACGAAAAAGAGTTTGAGAACGCGTTGCGACCGCTACGCTTCAACGACTTTAACGGCCAACAAAATGTGGTCGAAAATTTGAGCGTCTTTGTTGAAGCTGCCAAATATCGTGGTGAGCCGCTCGACCATACACTACTATACGGGCCTCCTGGACTGGGTAAAACTACGCTCAGTAATATCATTGCCAACGAGCTTGGTGTGGGTTTTAAAATTACGAGTGGGCCTATTTTAGACAAGCCAGGCGATTTAGCTGGTATCCTCACTTCGCTTGAACCGAACGACGTTCTTTTCATTGACGAGATTCATCGCTTACAGCCTGTGGTAGAGGAATACCTATACTCGGCCATGGAAGATTACCGTATCGACATCATGATTGACAAGGGTCCTTCGGCCCGTTCAATACAAATTGATTTGAATCCTTTTACGCTTATTGGAGCAACAACACGTTCGGGCATGCTCACTGCACCGCTTCGAGCACGTTTTGGCATCAATATGCACCTCGAATACTACGACCCTGAAACGCTCCAACGTATTATTAAACGTTCCGCTCGTCTCATGAGGGTACCAATAGAAGACGCTGCAGCTATTGAGATTAGCCGCCGAAGCAGAGGTACGCCGCGTATAGCAAACGGATTGTTACGACGTGTACGTGACTTCGCACAGGTGAAAGGCAACGGCACAATAACAACAGACATTGCACATTTATCGCTGGGTGCGCTCAATATCGATTCGTATGGATTAGACGAAATTGACAATAAAATACTGCTTACTATAATAGATAAGTTCCGCGGTGGGCCAGTAGGGGTATCCACTATCGCCACAGCCATTGGCGAAGATTCGGGTACTATTGAGGACGTTTATGAACCATTCCTCATCATGGAGGGCTTTATCAAACGCACCCCACGCGGTAGAATGGCAACGGCTTTGGCTTACGAGCATCTTGGTCGCAACCCTTACGCTGGCAATATCATGCAGCAAGAGTTATTCTAACAACAATGAAGATAACCCTTTAAAAGGCTACTGCACATTTATATATTACGTCATTCAACGAAGAAACACGCTATACGAACCATGAAAGAGGAAAATAACACGCAAACGGCACTATTTGTAGGTTCGTTCGATCCGTTTACCATTGGACACGCCGACATTGTTGACCGAACACTGAAATTGTTTGGTCGTATTGTCATTGGCGTGGGGATAAATCCTGAAAAGCATTGTATGCAAACGACTGAAGACCGCATAAACGCTATTAAAAGCCTTTATGAGGGCTATAACCGCGTAAGGGTTATTGGCTTTAATGACCTTGCTGTTGACCTCGCACAGCGCGAAAAAGTAGACTTTATCGTCAAAGGGGTGCGATCAGTTAAGGATTTTGAATACGAGCGTGAGCAAGCAGAGTTAAACCGTCGCATGACAGGCATTGAAACCATATTGCTTTATGCTGACCCTTCTCTGGCAGCAATATCATCATCTGCCGTCCGACAGCTGGCTTATTTCAATAAGGATACAAGCTGCATGCTTCCTAAAGCTAAAAAAGAAATCGAATAAATTAGTAAAATATAAGTGCCTAAAAAGGGCACAAATCAATAAAATATGATCACTTATCAAGCTGACGGCATTGAGATGCCAGCCATTAAACACAGGGAAACTACAGCATGGATAAAGGCCGTAGCTGCAACCTACGGCAGACGTGTAGGCGAGATTGGCTACATGTTTGTGAACGATGAGAAGATTCTTGAAATCAATAATCAGTATCTCGGACACGATTATTACACCGATGTTATTACCTTCGATTACGACGAAGGCTCCGTAATCAATGGCGATATTGTGATATCATTAGATACCGTTCACACCAATGCCGAACTGTTTAATAAGCGTTATGAGGACGAGCTTAAACGCGTAATTATTCATGGTGTGCTTCATTTGTGTGGTATAAATGATAAGGGACCGGGCGAGCGTGAGGTGATGGAGGCAAACGAAAACAAAGCACTCGATATGCTTCGTAACATGGAAGAAATTGCCTAAAGCATATATTTTCTCCTAATTTTCGTATGATTTAATATCATTTAGCAGTGTATTTCTGATTATTTTTAAGAACATTCATAACGACATAAAAACATAAAGCAGCCGAACTTTAATCATACTTAAAGTTCGGCTGCTTTTAATTAACACCTTATCCTTTATACAAAGGCTAATTGATATTGGTAGACGCAACACACTAAATGCTACCTTTTTGTTCTAAAGCCTTTTGTAAAATAAGGTTCTGTTTGTTGATTATTTGGAAGTATTCATTCATACCCCAGATGTCACGAGCCACAAGCGCCTTAAGCTGTGTGCGCAGATAAGGTAATGTGCGTTGCAATTCGGCCTTATCTTTAGGTTCTACTTTTTGTTTCTTTCCTTCAGATAGAATCTCATCAATAAGCGATTGAGGAACTTCAAAACGGTTGAGGAAGTTTTGGAAATCTGGATAACGCTTCTTCAATTGCTTACGATTATTATCTACATAGCGTAAGCTTGAGCTAATAATAAGGCCCTTGGCGGCCAAGTTTTTGTGAAAAGAGGTAACAAGTGTTGTATCAAGAGGCACAAAGACATCGGGCATTACGCCACCTCCTCCGTACACAATGCGCTGACGACGAAGCGTATAAAACTTTAAAGAATCAGCAAAATGGATAGAGTCTGCCGAATATAGTTCACCGTGTTTATAACGTTTGTCCAATTCCATTTCATAGTCTTTACGCTCGCCATTCTTATAAAACTTCTGAATACAACGTCCAGAAGGGGTATAATAATGAGCGATAGTCAAACGCATCATGCTCCCATCGGGGAAGTCGATAGGACGCTGTACAAGGCCCTTTCCAAAAGAACGACGCCCAACAACCAGCGCACGGTCTTGATCTTGTAAGGCTCCTGTAACAATCTCTGCAGCGGAAGCGCTAAACTCATTAATCAGTACCGTCACCTTTCCATTAAGCAATTGTCCGTTCCCTTGCGCCTTATAATCTTGCCTTGGAAAGGCTCTTCCTTCGGTGTAAACAATTAAATCACCACGCTTTAAGAACTCATTCGCAACCTGAACAGCAGCTTGAAGATATCCGCCGCCGTTGTCTTCAAGGTCAAGAACAAGGTCTTTCATGCCTTTTCCGCGCAATTCTGTTACGGCTTTCATGAACTCATCATAAGTCGTTGCGCCAAAAGAGCCAATTCGAATATATCCAGTTTCGGGATTAATCATATACCAAGCATCGAGCGTTTGAATTGGAATTTTATCGCGAGTTACTACAAAAGTAAGCTTCCCTCCGATGCCACGACGTATAATTGTAAGCCTAACCTTGGTTCCTTTTGGACCTCTAAGACGCTTCATAATATCCTCTTTAGACATCTTTACGCCAGCTATTGCCGTATCGTTTACAGCCACAATACGGTCACCTGCTTGAATACCCACCTTCTCAGATGGCCCATTTGTTATCGTCTGTATGACGATAAGCGTATCCTCTTGTATATTAAATTGAACGCCGACTCCTTCGAAACTACCATTCAACGACTCGTTCATGGCCTTTGTTTCGCGCGCTGTAGTGTAAGAAGAATGAGGGTCAAGCTTCTCTAACATTCCCCTAATGCCGTTCTCTACAAGCTGATCTTCGTTAACGCTATCAACGTAAAGCTTGCTAATTGCCATTTCTGCAAACTGCAATTTTCGAAGTGGAGACTTTGCTCCAAAATCAAAATCATTCTGCGCCTGTAGCGATACAATGGAAAAAAAACTGAAAAAAGAAATGAACAATACCTTCAGAAACATATCTGAATTCTTTGTTTTCATAAGGAAATGCTGCATCATTGTTTGCCTGCCTATTAAATAATGTTGTTTGTTTGCTATCCGTTTACAATTCACTTTACACCTGAATAAGTTGAAGTTTTAAACATAGAAAACAGTTTATACAAGATGAATTTACCGATTAAATCGGCCATTTTATTCCTTCACGATTACATACTCGCATTAAATACACGACGAAATTATCATCTCAAATCAACGCTTTTACGCCGTTAAACTTCCTCTTCCGACAAATCTTCCTCGATAACAAGGTTATCGATAATGAAGTTTTGACGCTCCATTGTGTTCTTACCCATGTAATATTCTAAAAGTTTTTGTACTTGGTCGTTTTTGTGAAGGGTTACCTGTTCCAACCTCATGTCAGGACCGATGAAATGGATAAATTCATCGGGTGAGATTTCACCGAGTCCCTTAAAGCGCGTTATTTCAGGGTCAGGACCTAATTCGCGAATTGCGTTTTGGCGCTCCTCATCAGTATAACAGTATCGAGTGATGAAGTCGCTCTTACGCTCTCCCTTTGTCAAGCGTGCATCTGCTTCGGCAATTACCTTCTTATCCTTTATCTTCGTACGACGATTTCGCACGCGGAACAGCGGTGTTTGAAGCACAAAAACATGCCCTTTCTTAATCAATTCAGGATAGAATTGCAAGAAGAACGTGATAATAAGCAAACGAATGTGCATACCATCGACGTCGGCATCTGTGGCTACAATAACCTTATTATAACGCAAGTTATCAAGGCCTTCTTCAATATCGAGCGCAGCCTGCAATAGGTTAAACTCTTCGTTTTCGTATACAACCTTCTTACTTAATCCAAAACAGTTCAGCGGTTTACCACGTAAAGAGAACACCGCCTGCGTGTTCACATCACGACTTTTCGTAATAGAACCGCTGGCAGAATCGCCCTCTGTAATAAAGATACTTGACTCTTCCTTGCGGTCATCTTTCGTATCACTGTAATGAATTCGGCAATCGCGGAGTTTCCTGTTATGCAAATTAGCCTTCTTTGCACGCTCGCGAGCCAGCTTGGTTACGCCAGCCATAGCATTACGTTCGTGCTCACTCTCTCGAACTTTATTCTCAAGCACGTCGGCCACATCTTCTTTATGAATGTGCAAAAAGTTATCAACCTCGCGCTTAATAAAGTCTCCTACATACTTGTTTATGGTTTCACCACCTGGCTCCATCAGCGTAGAACCAAGCTTAATCTTGGTTTGCGACTCAAAAACAGGCTCTTCAACGTTGATGGCTATAGCCGCAACGATACCGTTTCTAATATCTGTAAACTCGTAACTTTTGTCGAAAAATTCCTTGATTGTACGCGCAATATGCTCTTTAAAAGCACTTTGATGCGTTCCGCCTTGCGTAGTATGCTGACCATTCACAAAGCTATGGTACTCTTCACCATACTGATTGGTATGAGTGAAAGCAATCTCAATATCCTCTCCTTTAATATGAACGATAGGATAAAGTGGGTCTACAGTCATGTTGTCAACCAACAAATCCTCCAAACCATTGCGGCTCTTGATACGGCGACCATTATACATAATGGTTAGCCCCGAGTTAAGATAGGTATAGTTTCGCAACATCGTTTCCACGTATTCATCGTGGAATTTATAATTCTTAAATAGCGTATTATCTGGCTCAAAGAATATAAACGTTCCGTTCTCGTCTTGTGTTTTCTGTGTGTTATCACTTTTTTTCTCACCCCGTTCAAACACCAACGAGCGCACTTTACCCTCACGATAACTCTTCACTTCGAAACGCGAGCTCAGTGCATTAACCGCCTTGATACCTACTCCATTCAATCCAACACTCTTCTTAAAAGCCTTTGAATCGTATTTTCCACCAGTATTCAGCATGGAAACAGCCTCTACAAGCTTACCCTGTGGGATACCGCGACCATAGTCGCGCACGCTAACGCGTAAATTATCATCTATATCTACCTCTATCCTATCGCCCGATTTCATTTTGAATTCGTCAATAGAGTTATCAAGAACCTCCTTTAAAAGCACATAGATTCCGTCTTCAGGCAATGCACCGTCACCCAATCGTCCGATGTACATTCCGGGGCGAGTGCGCACATGTTCCATATCGCTGAGGTGCTTAATATTGTCATCAGTATATTTCACAGCAGCGGCCTGTGTGTTTGTTTCTTGCGATGACAACAGCTTTTCTTCGTTATCTGGCATAATCGTTATTGTGATTAAAGCTTATTCTAATAATTATTTTTTAAAATTTCAATAGCCTGTTCGGTTACTTCTTATAATGTAAACTGTGTGCAATAGCTAAAACGATGTTATAAAAAAACATGCTTATTGATGCACCATATTGGTTTCACGTTACAAACGTTTCACCAAATATTTGATACGTTTACGAAAGCAAAGAAACATCATATAGGTTGTCTTGAAACAAATCGTTGCGGAAATTGTCAAACCGTTGTAGGTTCTTTATTCTTTCAACCTACCTCATTTCAATTGCCATTACAGGATTAAATATAAATTAAACCCTAAGTTGCAAAAATAAAAAAAAAGCTTGACATAGCAAAGCATAAAGGTTACTTTATGTCATATCAAGCTAAATTTACAGGTACAGGCGCGGTAATAAAAAGTAGATGACGGTCTTTTATGGTGGTAGCAAATATGTACAAGCTGCCACCATCTTTAAGTTTCAAACGACGTCGAAGTTCAACAGCCGTCAACGGAAAGTTGCGAACGGCTATATTTGCTTGCGTTATCCCATGTAGTGCCTGACGAAGTTCGCTTTTATTTAAACTACAAACCGAATGAATAACAAATTGTTTTCCCTGAAAATGCTCAACAGGAGCGATAGACGAAAACAAATGTGAGTTGATATCAAGTTGAGATAATCCGTAATGTGATGCAACAGCTGCAAAACACCCTGCCTTCATTACTGATGCATCAGGAACTTGCAAATAGTGGCCCTTGGCAGGAATTTCGTTACACAATGGCACGACAGAATGGTCGTCAGCTGGACAGCAGAACACAGCGTCATCGTTAACACAGAAAAGCTGAAGCGGGCGTTTTTCATGCTCCATCACCAATAAAAGCTCTTTACATTCGCCACCAACACTAACCACATGCACTTCTGTTACGTTTTCAAGCTGAGCAACAGCCCGATGCCAATCAAGCATCGGGGAAAGCTTTAAAACGATGAAATGGGCCTTTTTTAGCAATTTTTCGCGCATTTCTACGACGTTAGGACAACAATCTTCAAGAGCATAAGTACGACCTCCATGACTATCACGACGAGCAGGATCCATAAAAATAAGGTCTACTGGACGCATGTTTTGTAGGTATTCGACAGCCTCCGCACAACACACTTCAGCATTCGTCATACCTAACAACGGAAAGTTTTGACGAGCAATAGCACACAAATTTTCATTACGTTCAACATACACCGCATGTTGAAAATTTCGTGACATAAAAGAGAAGTCGACACCAAACCCACCCGTTAAATCAACCATTGTAGCAGACATACTACTTTTTTCTTGCGCCAGTTCACCTGTTTTTGTAGCGTCTTGTGCCCTTTTCTGCATCAGTCTATTAATAATCGATGACTTGTAAAGGGCTGTTGGCTCACTCGAACATTGCTCCATATTTAAGTGAGGAGGATATACTACCCCCGCCACAGCAGCCCATGAAGGCAACTTTTTCAATGCTGTTTGATAACCTTGTATCTGTTCAAGTGCATAGGAAAAATCAATGTCAGGATAGCGCGACTTTTGGAAAGCTAACGCTCTGACATCATCTCGCAAATGCTCTTGTATGAATTCTGCTGTTGTCATCATGCTACAAAGATAACAAAAATCCTAAAAAGATGATGAAATTACGATGAAATCAAAGAAAATTGATGACCATAGAGGTATAATATTCAATAGGAACGAGATCTAACACGTATTGTTTTTCCAAATATATTACGATATTAATTGCTCATATTTACTACATTAGCTTGCCTGTTTTACGCATATTTGTTTATACCTTGCGCGGCTTCTTGTAAGTGTACGGCGGTCGTGGTATAACGCGTATAACAGGCGTGACACGATGCGTACTACGGTCGTAGAACAATGTGTATGACGGCCGTCGCACAACGCTCAACAAATTATCAAGACAGCAACCTTAAAAAGTAAATCTTTCACCTTTAAACCTATACTACAAGGGAATGACGTAACTTTTATATCTGACACCTACTTATATTGTAAAAGCAATAAGACGGTGGAACATCAAAACAAGACAAGAAAAATACTCTTTTACAAGCTATTTGCTAAAAGAAATAAATAGTTGAAGAAAAGAAAAATCCGCATTGTAACTAATGAGTTACAACGCGGATTGTATGTTATTAAATTATTCTTTTGTATTACATCAAGCGTAATACTGAGAATAACAGCATGTTAGTCGGCTAACTTAGCAGCAATAAACTCGCGGTTTAAGCGTGCAATGTTTGCGATACTTTCGTTCTTTGGACACTCGGCCTCACAAGCACGGGTATTCGTACAGTTACCAAAGCCAAGCTCTTCCATCTTTGCAACCATCGCCTTTGCGCGACGAGCAGCCTCTGGACGGCCTTGTGGTAGCAGTGCTAACTGGCTAACTTTAGACGAAACAAATAGCATAGCAGAACCGTTTTTACAAGCAGCAACGCAGGCTCCACAACCAATACAAGTTGCGCAATCCATAGCTTCGTCAGCATTTTCCTTAGAAATAAGGATAGCATTAGCATCTTGTGCCTGACCAGTACGAACAGAATTATAACCACCTGCTGCAATGATCTTGTCGAAAGCAGAGCGATCAACCATACAGTCTTTGATGATTGGGAAAGCTGCAGAGCGCCAAGGCTCAACAGTAATCACATCTCCATCATGGAAGCGACGCATGTAAAGCTGACAAGTTGTTGCCCCCTGCGCAGGTCCATGAGGATGTCCGTTGATGTAAAGTGAGCACATACCGCAGATACCTTCGCGGCAATCGTGATCAAAAACGAAGGGTTCATTGCCTTCCTCTATGAGCTGCTCATTAAGAATATCCAGCATTTCAAGGAAGGAAGTATCACCAGGGATATCCTTCATCTCAAAGGTATCAAAGTGTCCTTCTGCTGTAGGGCCGTTTTGACGCCATACTTTCAGTGTGAATGATATATTTGTATCCATTTGTCTTGATTCCTTATTATGATTTGTAATTACGTGTCTGAACCTTGATATACTGATAATTTAGGTCCTCCTTCAGCAACTCAGGAGTAGCCTCATCAGAGCCAGCGTACTTCCAACAAGCCACATACATAAAGTTCTCATCATCGCGCTTGGCTTCTCCGTCTTCCGTCTGACTCTCCTCACGGAAGTGTCCTCCACAGCTCTCGTTGCGCTCAAGAGCATCGTAAGCCATAAGTTCACCCATTGTGATAAAGTCGCGGAGGTGGATAGCTTTGTCAAGTTCCACATTGAGTCCCTCTTTAGCTCCAGGAACGCGTACACAAGTATCAAACTGTTTGCGCACCTCTTTCAGCATTTCAAGAGCCTTCTTCAAGCTCTCCTCGCTGCGAGCCATTCCCACGTAGTTCCACAGAATATTGTAGAGCTCCTTGTGGAGAGAGTCAACGCTCTTGAGCTTAGTCTTGTCCTGTTGCTGGTTCTGAATATCGTAAATACGATCCATTTCAGCCTGAACAGCTTTCTCAGCCTCAATAAATTCAGGAAGATCCGTTGAGATATGAGGTACCTGAATCTGATCGCTCAAGTAGTTCTGCATTGTATAAGGAATAACAAAGTAACCGTCGCTCAAACCTTGCATCAAAGCAGATGCACCCAAACGGTTAGCTCCATGGTCAGAGAAGTTACACTCACCAAGTGCAAAAAGACCCTTGATAGAAGTCTGTAACTCGTAATCTACCCAAAGACCACCCATAGTATAATGTATAGCAGGGAAAATCATCATTGGGTTATCGTGTGGGTCTACGTCAGTAATCTCTTCATACATATCAAAGAGGTTTCCATAACGCTCGTCAACACGCTTACGACCTAAGCGCTCGAAAGCTTCAGAGAAATCAAGGAATACTGCCAAACCTGTGTTGTTTACGCCGAAGCCTGCATCAGTACGCTCTTTAGCTGCACGGCTGGCAACGTCACGAGGAACGAGGTTACCGAAAGCTGGATAGCGACGCTCCAAATAATAATCACGATCTTCTTCTGGAATATCACGGCCCTTAAGCTCGCCTCTTTGCAATTTCTTCGCATCTTCGATCTTTTTAGGAACCCAGATACGACCATCATTACGAAGCGACTCTGACATAAGGGTAAGCTTTGATTGCTTATCACCATGAACAGGGATACAAGTGGGGTGAATCTGCACAAAGCATGGATTTGCAAAGTAAGCCCCCTTACGATATGCCTGAATAGCAGCAGTACAGTTACAACCCATCGCATTAGTTGACAAGAAGTATGCGTTACCATAACCACCTGTTGCCAAACAAACAGCATGAGCAGAATAGCGCTGAAGTTTGCCCGAAACAAGATCTTTTGCTATAACACCACGGCAGCGACCATCAACAACAACGATGTCTTCAACTTCTGTACGTGTATAAAGTTCTACTGAACCGCTATTTACTTCCTTCATCAGTGAAGAATAAGCGCCCAACAAAAGCTGCTGACCAGTCTGTCCTTTTGCATAGAAAGTACGGCTTACCTGAACACCACCGAAAGAACGGTTAGCCAACATACCACCATACTCACGAGCAAAAGGAACACCCTGAGCAACACATTGGTCAATAATTGCTGCACTAACTTCAGCCAAACGATATACGTTTGCTTCACGAGCACGGTAGTCACCACCTTTAATTGTATCATAAAAGAGGCGATAAACAGCATCACCGTCGTTCTGATAATTTTTGGCAGCATTTATACCTCCTTGTGCAGCAATAGAGTGAGCACGACGAGGACTATCTTGAATACAGAAATTAATAACATGGAAACCCATCTCACCAAGAGAAGCGGCTGCACTGGCACCAGCAAGACCTGTTCCAACAACAATAACGTCAAGCTTACGCTTATTAGCAGGGTTTACCAGCTTCTGATGAGCTTTATAATTAGTCCATTTCTCAGCCAAAAGGCCTTCTGGAATCTTTGAATCTATTTGTGACATAATAAATAATGATTGAAGGATTGGTATTGATGAATTAGCACATGCTTGGTGCAAATCCAAGCCAGAAACTCAAAATGAGGATAACAAACACTGCCATCAATATTGTTACGTAAACCATACCAAAGCACTGCCATCTCTGCATCCAAATTTTTCCACTCATTCCCAATGTGTGCATTGCACTCCAGAAGCCATGAGTAAGGTGGAACCAAAGAGCACAGATCCAAATCAGATACAGAATCGAAAATACAGGATTTGAGAATGTATATACAATCCATGCAAAACCATCAGCAGGTCCATAAGCAAACTCAATATGAGCTAGCTCAGCAAACTGCATGTGTCCCCAGAAATTGTAAAGATGGAGAAGCAAGCCAACTAAAATAATAAGTCCCAAAACGAGCATATTTTGAGATGCCCAGCTTACTTCAGAACGACGACTTGTCACTTCGTAACGCTGTGGACCACGAGCCCGACGGTTCTGCGCGGTCAAAATAAAAGCATATACAATATGACATACTGCAAGGAAAGCTAAACCTGCTGTTCCTGCCACCGCATACCAGTGTGAGCCTAAAAACTCGCACACCATGTTGTAAGCATCCTTTGAAAAGAATGCCGCAACATTCATGCAGCAATGAAAGGTAAGGAAAATAATAAGGCAAAGACCTGTCACAGACATCACCACTTTCCTACCAATTGGAGAATTAATTAACCACATAAATGATTGATTTTAAATTATTTAGATATTAAATTTAAAACGAAATAAACTGATAAAAAACACCGTTTAAGCTCAAACTTAGGCTTACATACCCTTATTTTTAGGTATCCTTGCCACAAAAGCACTTGCAAAAGTACTATATTTTAGTGATAAATCAAACGAAAAGGGACAAAATTTCGATTTAAATGCGTACTTTTGCCTCAAATGAAAAAAACAGCGAATTTTAAATATGACGTTATTGTTGTTGGCGCAGGACACGCAGGCTGTGAAGCCGCAGTAGCATCAGCTAATATGGGCGCCTCTACCTGTCTTATTACAATGGACATGAATAAGATTGGGCAAATGAGTTGTAATCCTGCTATTGGCGGAATCGCGAAAGGACAAATCGTACGAGAAATAGATGCTTTAGGAGGGCAAATGGGGCTTATAACAGATGCAACTGCCATACAGTTCAGAATGCTAAATAAAGGAAAAGGTCCTGCTGTTTGGTCACCAAGAGCGCAATGTGATAGAGAAAAATTCATTTGGGAATGGAGGCGCACACTTGATAATATCGACAATTTAAATATTTGGCAAGACCAAGCAGACGAACTTATTGTTGAAAACGGAGAGGCAGTTGGTGTAAAAACCATTTGGGGTGCCGAGTTTAGAGCGAAAGCAGTAATAATTACTGCAGGCACATTTTTAAATGGACTTATGCACATTGGACATCGACAAGTTGCAGGGGGACGGTGCGCGGAGCCTTCCGTTTACAATTTTACAGAATCAATTACTCGCTGGGGCATTCGCTCTGCAAGAATGAAAACAGGAACCCCTGTACGCCTTGACAAACGCTCTATCCACTTTGAAGATACCGAGATACAACCAGGAGAAATAGACTTTCACCACTTTAGTTACATGAGGGTGCAGCACCTCCTAAAGCAGCTACCATGCTGGACGTGCTACACAAATGAGAAAGTGCATGAAATTTTGCAGAAAGATATCGATAACTCTCCTTTGTTTAATGGTCAAATTCAAAGCACAGGGCCGCGCTATTGCCCAAGTATAGAAACCAAGCTTGTTACATTTCCCGACAAGAATAATCACCCACTTTTTATTGAACCAGAAGGAGAAGAAACCAACGAAATGTATTTAAATGGTTTTTCTTCTTCAATGCCTATGGAGACTCAATTACGTGCTCTCCAACAGATACCTGCATTACGTGATGTTAAAGCTTATCGACCTGGTTATGCTATTGAGTACGATTACTTCGATCCTACACAATTAAAACATAGTCTAGAGTCAAAAATCATATCAGGATTATTTTTTGCAGGACAAGTAAATGGCACGACAGGATATGAAGAAGCGGGCGGCCAAGGAATTGTTGCAGGTATTAATGCTGCACTCTTTTGTGCCAACAGCTCTCCATTTATCATGAAGAGAGATGAGAGTTATATTGGCGTACTTATAGATGATCTGACCACAAAGGGAGTAGACGAACCCTACCGAATGTTTACATCAAGAGCAGAATATAGAATTCTTTTGCGTCAAGACGATGCAGACGCACGTCTTACAGAAAAGGCTTATGAATTAGGGATTGCCCGAAGAAATCGTTATGATTGGTGGTTAGATAAAAAGAATCAAATACAAAGAATTATAGACTTTTGTGATCAAACTGCGGTAAAACCAAATCAAGTAAACACTTTACTTGAAAGCTTAGAAACAAATCCATTAAAAACAAGTTGTAAAATAAGCGACCTTATCGGACGTCCTCAAATAAACCTAAACCTATTATCTGATATTCTCCCCGAATTAAAGGAGAAGATTGAAGCCTGTGAAAACAGAAAAGAAGAGATTGCAGAAGGCGTAGAAATAAGAATAAAATATAAAGGATATATCCAAAGAGAAAAGATAGTTGCAGAAAAAATGCGTCGACTCGAGGATATAAAAATAAAAGGACGTTTTAAATATAACGAACTACACGAGATTAGTACAGAAGGACGACAAAAGCTTGAACGCATTAATCCTGAAACACTGGCAGAAGCCAGTAGAATACCAGGCGTATCACCAAGTGATATTAACGTAATGCTTGTACTGCTTGGTAGATAGAGCAACTTTTAAAATAAACAAACACAAAACAGGAATAAACAACACCATTAATGCGCTTTTGTCATAACAAACCGAATTTAATGCTTCTAACCGTTTCGCTGTTTCACGTGAAACTATATATCGAATAAAACGTTGGAAACAAAAGAAATACAAACATAAATAAAACAAAAAGCATGAACAATCAAGTTCTATTGGACAATCTTAGATGTATACCTGATTGGCCGATTAAAGGAGTAAATTTCAGAGATGTCACAACACTTTTCAAGAGTCCTGAATGTATAAAAGTTATCAGTGATGAAATGTTTGATTTATATAAAGACAAAGGCATCACAAAAATTGTAGGTATTGAAAGTCGTGGATTTGTGATGAGTTCTGCAGCCGCCATACGTTTGGGGGCAGGAATCGTTCTTTGTCGCAAGCCTGGAAAACTACCATGCGAAACTATTCAAGAAAGCTACGCCAAAGAATATGGTATAGATACCATCGAAATTCACAAAGATGCAATCAACGAAAACGACATCGTTCTATTACATGACGATTTATTTGCTACGGGCGGAACGATGAAAGCAGCTTGTGATTTAGTCAAAAAGTTTAAACCTAAAAAGATATATGCTAACTTTATTATAGAATTAAATTCGGAATTTCCACACGCAAGAGATTTATTTGATAAAGATGTGGAAATAACGAGCCTGCTGAAATTTTAAAACAGGAACAACAGTATTTTCAACATCGTTTTATAAAATCTCTCGTTCTAAACAAAAATTTCGAGTACCAATAAAAACGAACTTCAAATTCGAGAAGCATGTAAAAACGGAAATGCTTAAAGAAAATTAGAAGGTGTTTTTATTGGTACTTTTTCTTCATAACCATGTTTCATGTGAAACATTGTTTTTATAACTATTAATAAATAAAGGGGTAAAGCGAATGACTAAGGAAGAAAACGAAAAACGTTTAGCATACTTAAAGAGCATTGTTCTTAGCATGCCTGATAAACCTGGCAGCTATCAGTTTTACGACAATCGTCGTGAAAAAGGTGGCAATATTATATATGTAGGTAAAGCAAAAAGCTTAAAGCGAAGAGTTTCAAGCTATTTTCACAAAGAGGTTGACCGCTTTAAGACAAAAGTTCTTGTAAGTAAAATAAAAGACATCAGCTATACCGTTGTCAACACAGAAGAAGATGCGCTATTGCTTGAAAACGCCCTCATCAAGAAATATAACCCGCATTATAATGTTTTACTTAAAGATGGCAAAACATATCCCAGTATTATTGTAACAAACGAACCATTTCCACGCATCTTCCAAACAAGGCATATTGATAAGAGATTAGGAACATACTACGGCCCTTTCCCTCATCTCTCTTCCATGCATAACATTTTAGAGCTTATTAAACGTGCTTTTAAACCACGACCATGCCGTCAGAGTATCACACAAGAAGGGATACAAAACGGGAAATATAAAGCCTGTTTGGAATACCATATACATAATTGTGAAGGCTGTTGCTTTGGCAAACAGACACGTGAAGACTATTTAGAAAACATTCGTCAAGCTAAAGAAGTGCTCAAAGGAAACACAAGAGAGCTATCAGAATGGCTATATAAACGAATGATGGCACAGGCAGAACAACTCAAGTTTGAAGAAGCAGAAGACCTTAAAAAAAGGTATATCATGCTTCAAGAATTTGTGTCAAAGAGTGAAGTTGTAAGCCATAGCATTACAGATGTAGACGTATTTACCATTGTCGATGATGCACAAAACAAAAACGCCTACATCAACTATATCCACGTAAAGAATGGTACAATAAACCAAAGCTTTACATACGAATATAAACGTAAGCTTGAAGAGACCGACCAAGACCTTTTGATACAAGCTATACTTGAGATTAGAGAGCGTTTCAATTCTACTGCAAAGGAGATTATAGTACCTTTTAAAATGGAATGGAAACTGAAAGATGCCGACTTCTTTGTGCCTCAGCGTGGCGACAAAAAACACCTTTTAGAGCTTTCGGAAATGAACGGAAAACAATATCGTTTTGACCGTCTTAAACAAACCGAAAAGCTCAATCCAGAGCAGAAACAAACGCGTTTAATGAAAGAACTGCAACAGAAACTTGGGCTCACTAAACTACCATACCACATTGAATGTTTCGACAACTCAAATATAAGTGGTACAGATGCCGTTGCAGGCTGCGTTGTATATAAAGGTATGAAGCCCTCACGGAAGGACTATCGCAAGTATAATATCAAGACCGTTACAGGCCCAGACGACTATGCTTCCATGCAAGAAGTTGTTAGACGACGTTACAGCCGAATGATAGAAGAGAAAACACCACTACCTGACCTCATCATTACTGACGGAGGAAAAGGCCAGATGGACGTTGTAAAAGAGGTTATTGACCAACTTAATATAACCATACCTATTGCAGGATTAGCTAAAGACGACCGACACCGCACAAATGAATTACTTTACGGATTTCCTCCACAAGTTATTGGTTTAAAGACAGATAGCGAACTTTTCCACATACTAACGCAGATACAAGATGAAGTACATCGCTATGCTATTACCTTCCATAGAGACAAACGTTCAAAGCATGCCCTCCACTCAGTATTAGATGATATAAAAGGAATAGGCCCTAAAAGCAAAGAACAGCTGCTAAAATCCTTTAAATCAGTCAACAAGATAAAGGTAGCAACACTCGAAGAAATTGCTACCAGTATCGGCGTGTCAAAAGCACGAATAGTGTATAACTTCTTTCACAAACAAGCAGAAACCGATCACACCATTACAGAATAAAAGACATAGAAAGCTTGTAAAGTAGTAAGCTTTTTGCTATCTTTGCCTATATATAAGCTATATATATTATGCGAATTGTTATTCAACGCGTTAGTCACGCTTCTGTAACCATTGACGGACAAGTAAAATCTTCCATCAACAAAGGCCTGCTTGTTCTGTTAGGAATAGGCAGTAACGACGGAGAAGAAGATATACAATGGCTCGTCAAAAAGCTTGTTGCGTTGCGCATTTTTGACGACAGGGCGGGCGTAATGAACCTTAGTGTTACCGACGTTAAGGGCGAAATACTTGTTGTTTCTCAGTTTACCCTTATGGCAAGCTATAAGAAAGGTAACCGCCCCAGCTGGATACATGCTGCCCCGCACGAAATTTCCATTCCACTTTATCATCGTTTTTGCGAGGTACTTACCCAAGCATTAGGTAAAGAAATAGGTACAGGCGAATTTGGTGCAGATATGAAAGTGGAGTTAATTAACGACGGTCCCGTAACCATTTGCATGGATAGTCGGAACAAAGAATAGCTTATTAACACCACACCCGTTTCAGCAATAGCTGACCAACCACAACAAAACACTCCATTCAAAACGCTATTCAACGACTGCTCCAATGCAATCTAGCGTTTTAAAGATAATAACAGATACCGAAAGAAATAAGCAATATGAACGAAGAAACAACCCTCAGAGGGGCACAGCAAGCTGTAGATCAGTGGATTAAAACCTACGGCGTGCGATACTTTTCTGAGCTTACTAACATGGCCTGCCTTACAGAAGAGGTTGGCGAATTAGCCAAAGTCATGGCCCGCAGATATGGCGATCAGTCATTCAAAGCGGGCGAAGAAGACAATCTTGGCGAAGAAATGGCCGACGTGTTATGGGTACTTTGCTGTCTCGCAAACCAAACAGGCATCGACCTTACTACCGAATTCCATAAAAGCATGGAAAAGAAAGTAAAGCGCGATGCTATGCGAAACAAGAACAACCCCAAACTAAAGACACCTTCAGCAACAAATAAACAAGAATAAAAACATAAAGCTAACCAAATCATGGGAATCATTAAAGAAAACATTTCACGCGATATCCAGAGCCAAACAAGCCAAGGACGCGTTGACAGTAGCAAAATTGAGCAAGCCTTTGCCAAGTACAATCTTAATGTAGACGAGGCGAAAGTGCAGCAAGAACTCAACAGAATCATCACCGAAAAAGTACCTGAAAACAACACCATAGAGGTGAAAAAATTCCTCCTCGGCAGTGTAGAGCTCACCTCTCTTAACACCACTGACACAGAGGAACAAATATTAGCTATGGTTGAAAAGGTAAACAAGTTCGATTCAGCTTACCCTAACCTACCCCACGTTGCCACAGTAGTTACCTATCCTAACTTTGCAAACCTCGTACGCCAGACGCTTGAAGTTGATGGCGTTGCTATTGCAGTGGTTTCAGGTTCTTTCCCATCATCACAGACATTCTTAGAAGTTAAGGTTGCCGAAACCGCATTAGCTATCCACGACGGTGCCGAAAACGTAGACGTCGTACTGCCTGTAGGTAAGTTCTTCTCTGAAGATTATGAGGGCGTAAGCGATGAAATTAACGAGCTCAAACAAACTTGTGGTGACGTGCCATTGAAAGTAATTCTTGAAACTTGCGACCTTGGCAGCCTGTCGAATATTAAGAAAGCATCAATCCTTTCAATGTATTCTGGTGCCGATTATATCAAAACCTCTACTGGAAAAGAGAAATTTGGTGCTACTCCTGAAGCTGTATACGTTATGGCAAAGGCTATTAAGGAGTATTATAATGAGACAGGAATTGTTATCGGTCTTAAGCCATCGGGCGGTATCAACACCGTTATGCAAGCTATTACCTATTATACAATAGTTAAAGAAGTGTGCGGAGAGGCTTGGCTTACTAACGAATTGTTCCGACTTGGTACCAGTCGTCTTGCCAACTTACTGTTGAGCGAAATCGAAGGAAAAGAAATTAAGTTCTTCTAAAATCAACAGATAACAGATAGATGTATGTCGCAGGGAAATGCTCCTTGCGACATATTTTTTTATAGCCTATCAAAGAATTACACGAGAGAAAATCCACAAATGACGTTCATAAATCATACAAAAGCACATTTTTTTGAGCGTCAAGCGTCCCATTTATCATTCCAAGCCACTTACCCCTATCCTATCTATACAATAGCTCTACAACGCTATAAAACATATCGAAAGATGTACATAACTAATCAATATAACACATACTTATTACCTTTACGCTGTAATCGCATTGCGATTACGATGTAATCGTCAACCGTTTACGATGTAATCACGTTATCTTTACGTCGTAATCGTGTTGCGTTTACGACGTAATCGCGCAGCTTTATCGAAGCACATAAAATGCTGTTATTCAGCAAACTAAAACCCATAAAAAAACCTATACGCCGTAATCGCAAAACGATTACGGCGTATAGGCCATTTAATGCGCTAAAAATATTATAATTTACGCTCTATCACATAATCAAGATAAGCTTTCAAACTGCGTCTAACCGCCTCATCTTTTACCTCTGTTTCAAGGAAAAGCATAGCCTCAGCGTGAAAGTCTCTCATGCGTTTGTCAGCATATTCTATACCACCATGTGCTTTCGTAAAGGCTACAAGACGTGCTATTTCTTCATCAGTCACACTGCCGTTCTTCACCTTACGCGCCAGCGTTATCATCTCTTCGTCCTGCGTTGTATTCAGTGCGTAGATCACAGGCAAGGTTAATTTGCCCTCAATCATATCGTTACCCGTAGGCTTTCCTATCTCACCATGGTCGTAATAATCGAAAATATCGTCGCGAATCTGGAAAATAATTCCAAGATTTCTACCAAAACGACGCGCACTCTCTATTTCGCTTTCAGTAGCTCCAGCCGACACTGCGCCCAAGGCAGCACAGGCTTCAAAGAGCGCCGCTGTTTTCTGTTTGATAACCTGATAGTAAATATCTTCTGATATATCCTGATTTTGAATATTCGACAATTGCAAAATCTCACCATTCGATAACGTACGTCCCAGCTCGGCCAAATAACGCACAATCACCTCCGAATGCGTATAACTTACCTGTAATAAAGCTGTAGAAAGAATATAATCGCCTACTAAAACCGCCACCTTATTGTCGAACACTTGATTCACCGACGCTTGTCCGCGCCTCTCTCCACTCTCATCAACCACGTCGTCGTGAACGAGCGAAGCCGTGTGTAACAGCTCTAAGCCCACGGCAGCATGCTGCGTAGCATCGGTAATTCTACCGAAATTCTTCGCCATCAACAGTATTAAAATTGGGCGCATACGCTTACCTGCCCGCTGCCTAATGTGGTCGAGCGCCTGCGTTAGCATGCCATTGGTGTGAGAAAGTGACTGGTTAAAAAGCGCGATGAAATCAGTCAATTCCGAACTTATTGGCTCTGTAATGATTGAAAGATAATCCATTTCATTCGTGTTCATTGTTACAAAAGTAGTTATTTTATTGGATATTGTGGCAATATTTTATTAATTTTACCGTGAAAAATAATCATTTACATGGACAAACTCCTTCTTCTTGACGCTTACGCTATTATCTTTAGGTCGTATTATGCTTTCATAAACCGACCCACCATTAATTCAAAAGGCTTAAACACATCGGCTATATTAGGCTTCTGTAACACCCTCAAGGAGATTACTGATAAAGAGAAACCTACATACCTTGGTGTAGCTTTCGACGAAGGAAAAACCTTTCGTCACGAGGCGTTTCCACCCTATAAGGCACAGCGTGAAGCCACACCCGAGGATATAAAACTGGCTGTTCCCTTTATCAAAGAGATATTAGAGGCCATGCATATCCCCGTTTTGGTAGCACCAGGCTTTGAGGCCGACGACGTCATTGGTACGTTAGCTATTCAGGCTGGCGAAGCAGGGATAGAAACATACATGCTTACTCCCGATAAGGATTACGGACAATTAATACGCGAAAACGTTTATATGTACCGACCACGACACGGTGGCGGATACGATATTATTGGCCAAAAGGAAATCGAAGACAAGTATGGCATCGCATCAGCACATCAGGTTATCGACCTCCTTGCGCTCATGGGCGACTCGGCCGACAACTATCCGGGCTGCCCAGGTGTGGGTGAAAAGACTGCCGTTAAGTTGATAAACGAATTTGGTTCTTGCGAAAACCTCATCGAAAACAGCAATCAGCTGAAAGGCAAAATGCGCGAAAAAGTTGAAGGTGCTGTCGAAGACATCAAGATATCTAAGTTTTTAGCCACTATCCGTACAGATGTTCCGATGAGCCTTGACCTCGAAACGCTCAAGCTTCAAGCACCTGACGAGGAGAAGTTGCGCGCCATTTTTGAAAACCTTGAGTTCAAAAGGTTTACTGAACGATTTCTAAATAAGTCTGAAAATAAATCAAAACCTGTAAACAATCAGCCCTCTCTCTTTGGCGAATTTACGAACGAGAGCCCGACCGTTACAGAATTTTCAAGCTACGAGAGCATTAAAACCATATCACATAAATATCAATTAGTTGATAATCAGACGGAAGCAACGAAACTTTGTGACTTTTTATTGACAAATAAAATATTAAGTTTAGACACCGAAACCACATCAACAAGCGCAATCGATGCTGAATTAGTTGGTTTGAGCTTTTCGGTGGCCGAACACGAGGCTTATTACGTTGTCGTCCCATCTAATCAAGATGAAGCGCAGGCGATGGTGAATATTTTCAAGCCGCTATATGAAAACGAAGACATCGTGAAGGTGGGACAAAATATAAAATATGATTACATGGTTCTTCGCCGATATGGTATCGATTTGCAGGGGCCTATGTTTGACACAATGCTCGCCCACTACATCGTTCAGCCCGAATTACGCCATAACATGGATTACATGGCAGAAACATTACTGAACTATAAAACCATACACATTGATGAATTAATAGGTCAGAAGGGAAAGAATCAAAAGTCGATGCGCGACCTTTCTCCTGCCGAGATATGCGATTATGCAGCTGAAGATGCCGACATTACGTTGCAATTGAGAAACGTTCTTGAACCACAACTGAAAGAAGTTGGAGGTGAACGCCTGTTCTATGATATTGAAATGCCACTCATAAAGGTGCTGGCCGACATGGAATTAAATGGTGTTTGCCTTGACACAGAATCGTTAAGCGAAACCCGTCGTGTCTTTACCGAGCGTATGCAAGCCTACGAACGCCACGCCTATGAGCTGGCAGGAGAAGAGTTTAACATCTCTTCGCCCAAGCAAGTAGGCGATATTCTCTTCGAAAAAATGAAGATTGTTGACAAGGCTAAGAAAACAAAAACAGGCCAATATGTCACATCTGAAGAGGTGTTAATGCAGTTAAAGGACCGCGCTCCTATCGTTGAAGATATCCTTAACTATCGTGGAATGAAGAAGCTTTTGAGCACATACGTCGAAGCTTTGCCCAAACTGATTAACCCTCGTACGGGTCATATCCACACCTCTTTTAACCAAGCAGTAACCGCTACTGGCCGTTTGTCATCGTCAGACCCTAATTTACAGAATATCCCCGTGCGCGACGACGACGGAAAAGAAATAAGAAAGTGCTTTATTCCAGAGGCTGGCTGCCGTTTCTTTTCGGCCGATTACAGCCAGATTGAGCTTAGAATTATGGCACATTTATCGGGCGATGAGAATATGATTGAGGCCTTTCGTGAAGGCTTTGACATACACCGAGCCACAGCCGCAAAGATATGGAAGGAGAATATTGACGATGTTACCGACGAACAACGTAAGAAGGCAAAGCAAGCCAATTTTGGCATTATATACGGCATTACCACTTACGGCCTTGCACAACGCATGGGTATTGACAACGGCGAAGCACGCCAATTGATAGACGATTATTTTAGAACCTTCCCTAAGGTACAAGCTTATATGGAAGAGGCTAAAGAGCAGGCGCGAGAGAAAGGTTATGCCGAAACCATGTTCGGACGCCGTCGTTACCTGCCCGATATTACGTCGCGTAACGGCACCGTGCGCGGTTTTGCTGAACGAAATGCTATCAACGCACCTATCCAAGGATCGGAAGCTGATATCATTAAGATTGCGATGATTCGTATTTGGCGCCGTTTCAAGGACGAGAATATTCGCTCAAAGATGATTCTTCAGGTACACGACGAACTTAACTTCTCGGTATATCCCAACGAGGTTGAGCAAGTAGGCAAAATAGTTATCGAAGAAATGCAGAAGGCATGCGAACTAAACGTCCCCCTCGTTGCTGATGCAGGTTGGGGCGATAACTGGTTAGAAGCACACTAAATAAAGGCACAAGAAGAAAAGATTTGAAAGGAAAAGCAACGCCTTTACACAGAAAACGCAATAGTATAAAAAAGGAAGAGCAGAACCCTTTCAAATTGAAAAAGAAAGTATGACGAAGACGAAGTAAAGTCTTCAAATACAACAAGTAACAAAATAAAAAAACTATATCAAGGCAAGCAGAAAGTTTTCATCAAACGCTGCTTGCCTTTTTTGTATTCGATAATTGCAGAATAATAAAAACATAATGGCATAACGCTCGTGCTGATACGCTGTAACGACGAGGTACGACGGCCGTCGTTCGATGTGTACCACGGCTACCATACAACGCGTTCTACGGCCGTCGCACGCGTGTATGACAGCCGTAGAACAACAAGAAAAAAAGCATTTTCAGAAGAGAACAACATACTTTTCACTCGATTTTTACACCCTTTTTTATTGATCGATAAACGCTTATTACACCCTAATTTCAGCATATTTCGTAGCCCCTCTCCTACTTTACTTTCACGCCCTATACCGTATTTACACCTTATTTTTACAACCTATCACGCTTCACTTGAAGCCATCGATAGCCTATAACCCACGTACACACCAAGAATAAATAGCAATTATAACCGACGAATTATGAATAATTTGCTAACTTTGCAAACAAGAATATAAAACGTTTTGTATACCATCGGCTCTCCGATGGATAACACTTAAAAAGATATGTCATTAAAATGTGGTATCGTAGGCTTGCCAAACGTAGGCAAATCTACGCTTTTCAATTGCCTGTCAAGCGCAAAAGCACAGGCCGCTAACTTCCCTTTCTGTACTATTGAACCTAATTTAGGTGTAATCAGTGTGCCTGATGAGCGTTTAACAAAGCTCTCAGAGATAGTACACCCAGGACGTATTGTGCCTGCCACTTGCGAAATAGTAGATATCGCTGGCCTTGTAAAGGGCGCATCAAAAGGCGAAGGATTAGGCAACAAATTTCTTGGAAACATTCGCGAATGCGACGCTATTATCCATGTTATTCGTTGCTTCGACGATGATAATGTGGTGCGCGAAGGGGGCGCTCCTGTTGACCCCGCAGCCGATAAAGATACTATTGATACCGAGCTTCAGCTGAAAGACCTCGAAACCATCGAGGGACAGCTTGCTAAACAAGAGAAGATGGCGGCCAGCGGTAACAAAGAAGCAAAGGTGCTTGTTGAGGTATTGAAGGCTTATAAAGAGGTACTTGACAAGGGCCAGAATGCACGATCGGTAACCTTTGAAAGCAAAGAGGAACAGAAAGCTGCACACGATTTGTTCCTGCTTACAACGAAACCTGTGCTTTATGTTTGCAATGTTGACGAAACAAGTGCCAAATCAGGCAACGCCTATAGTAAGATTATTGAAGACATTGCTGCCAGCGAAGGCGCTGAAGCTATGGTAATTGCTGCAAAGACAGAAGAAGATATTGCATCACTTGACAGCTATGACGATAAGAAGTTATTCCTTGACGAGCTGGGCATGAGCGAGCCAGGAGTAAACCGACTCATCAAAAAAGCATATCATTTACTTAATCTTCAGACGTTCATCACGGCTGGCGAGATGGAAGTAAAAGCATGGACTTTCCAAAAAGGATGGAAAGCACCGCAGTGCGCTGGCGTCATACACACCGACTTTGAAAAGGGTTTTATTCGGGCCGAAGTGATTAAATATGACGACTATCTCAAGTATGGCTCTGAAGCAGCTGTACGCGAAGCTGGAAAGCTTGGCATTGAAGGCAAAGAATATGAGGTGCAAGACGGCGATATTATGCACTTCCGTTTCAACGTATAATCATGGGCGTACGCCACACCCTACATCAGTTTTAAATTATGATTTACGACTTATTGTACATCGTTTGGAACCCATCGGAGGTTATTTTTCACCTTGGTAGCTTAGGCATTCGCTGGTATTCAATGTGCTGGCTCGTAGGCCTTTTTCTGGGTTACTTGCTGATGAGCCGTCTCTATAAAGAGCAACGCATACCCGAAGAAAAGTTTGACCCACTGTTTATTTATATATTTGTTAGTGTGCTTACTGGCGCTCGATTGGGTCATTGCTTATTTTATCAGCCCGATTATTTTCTATCAACGTGGGATCATTTCGTTGAAATGCTCATACCTTTCCGACACTTAGCTGACGGCTCTTGGAAGTTTGTAGGATACGAAGGTCTCTCATCGCACGGTGGAATTATAGGTATGATTATTGCTATTTTTATCTATAGCCATCGTAATAAGCTTTCGGTTTGGATTGTTTTAGATAATATGGGCATCTGCTCTGGCATTACAGCTACATTCATTCGCCTTGGAAACCTGATGAATTCAGAGATAATTGGCCGCGTAACTGATGTGCCATGGGCTTTCATTTTCGTACGCGTTGACCAGTATCCACGTCACCCCGGACAGCTGTATGAAGCCATGTCGTATGCGCTTTTCTTCTTCATCATCTATAGCTTGTATCGCCGTCACCGCGAAAAGGTGGGCACAGGCTTTTTCTTTGGCCTTTGTTTGACGCTGGTGTTTATCGCTCGTTTCTTTATCGAATTTGTTAAAGACATACAGGTTGATTTCGAAGCGGGTATGGCATTTAATATGGGACAGCTGCTCTCTATACCATTCCTTATTATAGGTATTGCCTGCATGGTGGACAGTAATTGGAAAAGAAAGCTTGGCGCACACTCGTATTTAGAAGACCTCGACAAGAAAAAACAAGAAAAGAAATAACGGAAAAAACGTAAGTTCGTTGAATTTTGGTGGAACAATCGTATTGAATTTTCGACACGTTTTTTAAATCCTTTACGGCTTATAACCAACGTTTAAAATTGGTATCAAACAGAGAGCCATGCCCAACAACAATGTTAGGCATGGCTCTCTGTTTGATTATAGCTCTATTCTTTAAGTTTATAGGCTATAGCTTTAATGACTTTTGCCCGTAACAATCTTCTTAATATCGCTGAGCTTATTGAGGGCTTCCATAGGCGTTAAGTTATTAATATCAAGTCCTATAATCTCATCGCGCACCTGCGAAAGCACAGGGTCGTCGAGCTGGAAGATGCTAAGTTGTACACCTTCATTGTCTTTCCCAATATTCTGTACCTTAGGACGACCTGCCGACCCCACTTCTGCATTGTCGGCTTCTAACTGTTTTAACACCTCTTCTGAGCGCTTTACGATAGTTCTTGGCATACCAGCGATTTCGGCAACATGTATACCAAACGAGTGCTCTGAACCGCCAGCGACAAGCTTACGTAAAAAAATCACCTTGCCATCTAACTCTTTTACCGCCACGTTAAAGTTCTTAATACGGGGGAAAAGCTTCTCCATTTCGTTCAGTTCATGATAGTGTGTGGCAAAGAGCGTGCGCGCACGGCTCGACTGATGTTCGTGTAAGTATTCGACAATAGCCCACGCGATAGAAATGCCATCGTAAGTACTGGTACCACGTCCCAGCTCATCAAAGAGCACCAATGAGCGTGAAGAGACGTTATTTAAGATGTCAGCGGCCTCCGTCATTTCAACCATAAACGTCGATTCACCCAGTGCAAGATTGTCGCTGGCGCCAACACGAGTGAATATTTTATCCACTAAGCCTATTCTTGCACGCTCTGCAGGCACGAAACATCCTACTTGGGAGAGTAATACTATTAAGGCTGTTTGGCGCAGCAGAGCGGACTTTCCAGCCATATTTGGCCCTGTAATCATCATGACTTGCTGCTTTTCAGTGTCAAGATACACATCGTTAGGCACATAACGTTCGCCCAGTGGCATCTGTGTTTCTATTACAGGATGTCGACCCTGACAAATATCAATCACATCGGTATCATCAATAACGGGGCGCACATACAGGTTATCTTCTGACACCTTTTCAAAGCCTAAAAGACAATCGATACGCGCTAAAATATTGGCGTTGATTTGTATCTGAGGAATGAATTCCTGCATGGCCAAGATGAGTTCAGAGAATAGTCGAGTTTCCGTTTCGATGATTTTCTCATCAGCTCCAAGAATTTTCTCTTCGTATTCTTTCAGTTCTGGTGTGATATAACGTTCGGCCTGAGCAAGCGTTTGTTTTCGAATCCACGTTTCAGGAACCTTATCTTTAAACGCGTTGCGCACCTCAAGATAGTAGCCAAAAACGTTATTGAATCCTACTTTTAGAGAGCTAATACCCGTGTCCTCGATTTCACGCTGCTGAATTTGCATCAGATACTCCTTGCTATTACGCGAGAAAGAGCGTAGCTCATCAAGTTCGGGACAAAATCCATCAGCAATAACATCGCCCTTGTTAATCAACAAAGGTGGGTCGGGTTGTATCTCTTTCTCAATTCTATCGCGCAGACTTTCACACAGATGAAGCTGTTCTCCGATACGCTTTAAACTATCATTGTCAGCATAAAGACACGCAGTTTTAATAGGTTGTATGGCTTTTAGTGCATTCTTTAGCTGCACAACCTCACGCGGACTTACTCTGCCCACAGCTACTTTTGAAATAATTCGTTCAAGGTCGCCAATATGATGCAGTTGCTCATTAACCACACTGCGCAATTCTGGGTTCTTGAAGAAATATTCCACCACATCAAGACGGTCGTCAATTAACTTCGTATCCTTCAGTGGGAAAACCAGCCATCGGCGCAGCATACGGCCGCCCATTGGAGTAACTGTGCGGTCAATGATGTCGAGTAATGACTTACCATCTTCTTGCATAGGCCGCAATAATTCGAGCGAACGCACCGTAAACCTATCAAGACGCACAAATTTTTCTTCTTCCAAACGCTTGAGCGACGTGATATGATTTAAGCTGGTATGCTGGGTCATTTCAAGGTATTGCATGATAGCTCCCGAAGCTATAATACCATCTTTGAGATGTTCAATACCAAAGCCTTTGAGCGATTTGGTTCCGAAATGTTTCAATAACTTCTGACGGGCATTTTGTTCTGTAAATACCCAATCATCAAGTTCGAATATGCAATTCTTTGTTCCGAAGTAGCGTTCAAAGTCTTGTCGGCGCGCCTTATCGAAAAGAACCTCTTTCGGTGAAAAGCTACCGAGGAGCTTTTCTACATAATCATACGTGCCCTGCCCGGTGAGAAACTCGCCCGTTGAAATATCAAGGAAACTAACACCACATGCAGATTTACCGAAGTGAACGGCAGCAAGAAAGTTGTTTTCTTTATAATTAAGAACGTTATCACTCATGGCAACACCCGGCGTTACAAGCTCTGTAATGCCGCGTTTCACCATTTTATCCATCTCGCTTAATCCTTTTTTGCCCTTAAGCATGGCACGTTTCTTCTTCGGATCTTCCAGTTGGTCGCAGATGGCTACACGTTTTCCTGCACGGATAAGCTTGGGAAGATAGGTGTCTAACGCATGATGGGGGAAGCCAGCCATCTCTGCACCTTCACCCGTTCCTCCATTATTACGCCTTGTTAGCGTAATACCAAGTATTCGAGAAGCTTCGATAGCATCGTCACAATACGTCTCATAGAAGTCGCCACAACGAAAGAGCAGCAAAGCGTCAGGATGCTTAGCCTTCATTGAGAAGTATTGTTTCATCATGGGGGTCAGACCTTTTTCGTCTTTTGCCATATCAGTATTTCCTTTTATTTTTATCGTTATTTATTTCTTTACTAAGCCTCCTAATCCCGACAATAGCGCCTTTGCCAATGGGTTATTGTCAAACGACTCCTGTTCTTCTATAGGTGTTTCCTCTACGAAATCGAAACGACGAGGATCGCGTGGCACTATACGATAGGCAGAACGGCCGTGTATTCGGCTACGCGTAAAACCAGCTTCCTGCAAAGCAAAGCCCACATCTTGATTAACATGCTTGCCCGGAGTCCAGTAAGGATATTCCTGCATAAGGCGATCTATAATCGTATCGATATAAACAGCCTTGGCTTTTTTACCCTTAGGAGGGGAAGAATAGAGCATTCGAACCATCTTAACCAAATTATCAGCCTCTTGGAAAGGAGAGTTCTGAACAGCCATAGCTTCACGTTCTTCTTCTGTAAGCGTGAAGTCTACACCTGTATCAAGCTCGGCCTTTAGCTGAGCATAAAGTTGCTCGTAGGGAATAGGCGTCTTTAAATCTATAGGTCGTTCAACCTCCACACAAACGAGATGGGCAGCGCCTGCTGCATCTGTCATTGGGTGAAGATTGCCTGTTGTGGCTATAAGAGCTGCATAATTGCGACGCGCTTCTAAAGTAACGCCGTATGGTTGACGAAAGACAGGTGTGCTGCGTGAGAAAAGATAACGCGTAAGATATCGCTGTTCGGTATTCTCTTGATAGAATTCGTCCATATTGATAAGCAAGTTACCAGTAACCAATTCGTGCACCTCAGCCGACGATTTCAGATGTACCGATCCTGCATAATAATCACGAAGAACTGGTGGTAACAGCATGCTACAAAAAGTTGTCTTACCAAATCCGAACTGCCCCACAAGCACAGGCATCATCACATCGCGCTGTTTTACCTCGCAACCTGTCCAACGAGCTACCATCTGAAGCATCCATTTGTGAAAGCGTTTATCCCAATCAGGGTTCGACGTAATGATGCGTTGAGAGAGATTATACACATGATCTTCTCCGTCCCACTCGCTAAGAGAGGAAAGCCATTCTTCAGCAGGATACTGCTGCTCAACAAGTGTGGAGTGAACAAAACGTTCAATCAACTTTTCAGTTAAGGCCACACCATCGCGACCTGCTTCAAGAATAAGTGTATTGATACCTTCTTTCGACAAAAGCCGATAGTCGGTAGAGTGAAGTGGTGCATAGCTAATTGCACCTGTTAATACATTACGACGCAATCTGCATCGGCTTTCAAGATAAGACAAAGCGTCCATAAACTTGCTGTCTTTATGTAATTATTATCTGCAAAGATAGCAAAAAGAATCTATATAAAACGCTGGCAGGGGTGCAATATTTTTACTATTGCACCCCTGCTTAATATCATAAAGGGATTGGAAAAATGTCTTTATGGGAAATTAAATATGATCTAAACGTTAAAGCATTCTGTCATAAACAGCTGTACTTTTCAAATAAAAGCAATCTAAACACTTACGTTTACTGTTCTGTAAAAAGCACTTGAAGCACTGTCTGTCCTACAGCTTTAAGCGTGTTTTTATCAATATTTTCCATGTTATCAGCCAATGTATGCCACGTCGGACCAAAGCTACTTTGCTGGCATTGTGGATAATACGGAATAATATCAATACATGGAATCTTAGCAATTTGGTTAATTGGGATATGGTCGTCTGTAATCATTCCTCCTTCTGTTTTAGGGAAATATGATCCGTATCCAGCCTGACGAGCTGCGCGCCACACCTTTTTCACAATATCAGGAGCATACTGTTTCGACATGCCTTCTTGATAAAACTTCGCACCTTGACCGCCTACCATATCCAGCAAAATGCCGTAACGAGGTGCATAACCTTGTGGTAAATTGGCAGCAAAATATTGTGCTCCCAACGCCCATGAAGAACTATCGTCGGGCTTATCGCTCCATTGCGGTGTGCCATAATCCTCTGCATCAAAACAAACAAAGTCGACACCAAGATCTGTCATAAAAGCTTTCTTCTCCTTAGAACCTAATAATCGTGCTATCTCCAGCATGACAGCCACACCACTTGCTGCATCATTCGCTGCAAGAATAGGCTTACGCCAGTTAGCCGAAACAGGGTCATTGTCGGCCCAAGGCCTACTATCCCAATGCGCGCAAAGCATGATTCGGGTTGTTGCTCTAGGATTAAAGCTTGCCATAATATTAGTACTTCGCAGCATAGTTCCGTCGTAACCATTCAAGTCTGCGCGCTGAGTTTTCACCTCGCAACCATACGATTTGAATTTCTTTATAATCCATTCCGCACAGCGTCCATGCCCTTCTGAGTTCATGCTACGTGGACCAAAGTCACACTGTGCTTGCACAAAGGCATAAGCAGAATCTGCATCAAAGGCAGGGCCTGCAGGCGAAAGAGCCTCTTCTTCCTCTTCTATCTCCTCTACTTGAGGTGCTGAAAAAGGATTCCAAACGATAGCAGCTAAAGCCGCACACACAACTGTTGCAATCACAATGAATACTATTTTCTTTCTTTTCATGACATTTTATTTAATACACAACAGGCTATGGCCTATTACTTTTCAGCCTGAACCTGTGCCATTACACGCAGCCAGTTCCCACCCCATATCTTACGAAGGTCGCGCTCGCTGTACTTACGTTTCAGTAAATGACGTGTAAGGCATATCAATTCTGAGGCATCAGCGCATCCGCGAACGGTTCCATCGCCATCAAAATCAGTACCAAAGCCCACATGATCTATGCCCATTATGCTAATGGCATGCTCCAAATGGTCTATCGCATCCATTACCGTAGCCTCACCATTCTTACGTAAAAAGCCCTTGTAAAGCGTTATATGCGATACACCACCACGACGTGCAAGGGCACGCATTTGGTCATCAGTGAGATTCCGTGGCACGTCACAGAGCTCCTTACTATTGCTATGTGAGCACACAATTGGAGTGCGACTAATATCTAAAGCATCATAAAACGACTTTTCAGAAGCATGGCTAAGGTCAACCATAATTCCTTCATCGTTCATTTTTTGTATCACTTTTTCTCCGAAAGATGATACACCATTGTGCATCGAAGCTCCTCTATTGCTATCGCAAATATCGTTATCTCCATTGTGGCAAAGGGTGATATACACCACACCTCGCTGTGCAAAATGACGCACATTAGCCAAATCTTGCCCAATAGCCAAGCCGTTTTCGATACCAAACATGATCGATTTCCTACCGTTTCTCTTATCTTCATACAAATCGGCAGGCGTGCGAGCGATACTTATATATTCACTATTCTGTGCAACAATCTGTTCTAATTTATCAAAGATAAGGTCAGCATAGGCTGTTGGCGACAAACTTGTTGATAAACCTTGAAGATGTGGATTATGTCTAATGATTCCAGCAATATCAACCTTTTGTGAGAACGTCTCTCCAATAAGTGGCTGTGGAAGATAAGCCACCATGATAACAGCGTCCTGTCGTCCATCTGTCATCTTGTGCAAATCGTATAATATTCGTGGATCACGTTGGTCGAAACGCACTCCCTGTGGGAAAAACATCGGAGTATCACAATGGGTATCAAGCGTCAAAATACGGTCGTGAAGTTGTTTCGTTTTTTGAAAACAAATAGCCTCTTCTACCAACCATGAGAACAACTTTCGTCCCTCATCGCCCAACCATTCTGGGTGCCATTGCACACCTAATAAGGGCTTAAATTCAGTACTTTCGATGGCTTCGATAGTTCCATCTGGTGCCATTGCAATAGCACGGAATCGTTTTCCCGTATCCGAAACAGCCTGATGGTGGAAACTATTTACAAAAAGCTTCCCAACTTTCTCATTTGCAGACAAAAAACCATCAACCTCTTCACGTTGTGAAAGGCTCGATGTTGTAAGTCCTGTAGAAAGCACTGCAGCCTCCTTATATATTTTACCTAAATAAGAATCAAATTTAAACACTACGGAATGTGTGCATTCAGAACGATCTGCATCTTGTGAATGACGAATTGTTTCCGTTGCCGAGATATCCTGTTCTACCTTTCCTCCCAGAGCCATTGCAAGCAATTGCATACCCCGACAGATACCTAAGATAGGCACTTGACGATTATAAGCCAAGCGCGTAATAAGCAATTCAGGCAGGTCACGCTCCGCATTGATGCCATGAAGTCGTGGTGAGGGTTCCTCTCCTACCCAAAGAGGGTTGATGTCTGCGCCACCAGTGAGCAACAGTCCATCTATATTTTCCAGTGTATTAATGATAGTTTCCTTGTCAGCTACTGGCGGAATAATAACCGGTGTACCGCCCGCTTTGACCACTTGTTTGTAATAACGGTCGCGCAAGGTTGCGTCTCCCGTATCAGCATAATTGGCTGTAATACCTATTACAGGCCTGCGATGAGTTTCAGGAAACGTCGCATAGATTTTATTTAAATGCGATTCAATATCAAAATTACTCATTTATTCTTCTGTATTTACCGTAATCTCTCGTTTAATACTCTGTTCAAGAGAGATGAGCGTTTCTGTAGAAACAACACCAGGTATCGTCTGCATCTTATTATTTAACAGGTCCATCAGCTGCTCGTTATCGCGAGCATAGAGCTTAATTAACATAGTATAGGGACCTGTTGTAAAGTGGCATTCTACTATTTCAGGGATATTAAGCAGTCGCGATACTACATCTTTGTACATAGAACCGCGCTCTAAATTAAGTCCGACATAAGTACAAGTTGAATATCCAAGACTCTTTGGACTAACATCGAAACCGCTACCCGTTATCACTCCTCCTTCCATCAAATGCTGCACACGCTGATGTATCGCTGCTCTTGAAACGCCACATTCAGCTGCAACATCTTTAAAAGGAATGCGAGCATTTGTTGAGAGAATAGCAAGAATTTTTTTGTCTAGTTTATCAATTTTATCCATTTCTTCTAACTTTCTATAATGTAACAAATTGATAGCAAAAGTATAAATTTAAAATGATACAAACAACAAATTGCACGAATATTTTAGAATATCCGTGCAATCTGTCATGTATTGTTGAAAAAATACTTACTTACGCGAAGTCTTTTTTGCCTTACTTTTTACGGGCTTTTTGATTGCTGGTGCTTCCACTTTTGGTGCAACCTCAGCAGCAACAGCAGGTGCAATACCTACCAGTTCAACAGTAAAGATAAGTGTTGAGTAAGGTTTAATCTGTCCTGCATCTTTAGCTCCATAAGCCAAACTTTCAGGAATAAAGATTTCCCACTTGCTACCCACCTTCATTTTTGTAAGTGCTTCGGTCCAGCCTTTGATTACTTGGTCACAACGGAACGTATCAAACTGAACGTCTCCGTGGCGTGATGTAGCATCAAATACGTTGCCATCGATGGTACGGCCTTCATATATAACATTTATCTGATCAACAGGAGTAGGAACTGCTCCGTCCCCTTCCTTAATCACTTTATATTGTAAACCTGAAGGCAACACAATTACACCGGGCTTCGATGCATTATTCTTCAACCAAGCCTCGTTTTCTTCACGATACGCCTTATTGCGCAATTCTTTTGCAGCAAAGCTACGTGTCTGGTAGAATTTACGCGCATCAGCCATCTGGAATACAGTGGTATCCTGACGCATACCAGCAAGAAAACCTGCATGGAAAGGCAATATAGTAAGCGAGTCGGCAGTGCCAACAAGATCCTTACTCATACCAGGAAACACACGGTCTTTGACCTGAGAGCCTATATTTGCTCCCGCAATGTAAGCCTGAAAAGCAGGGTCTTTAGCCTTGAGAGTGGCGTCCATATATCCACGTACAAGCTCACTCATGTAAGCAGTATCTACATGAAGCGTACCCATTAAGTAACCAAGCAAACCTTCAGTTGCGCTATAGCCTGCTGCATAGCTTATTGAATCGCCTACAGTTACAAGCTTAGTTACGGGCTCAGCCACCACAGGCTCATTTTTTTTAGGCTTTTTCTTATCAGCAAGGGCTGTTGCAGAGAACGAACTTGCCATAAGAACAAGAGCCAAAAACAATGCTTTCTTCATTTTACTTAGCGCCTACCTTAACCAATTCTATCTTGAAAATAAGTGTAGAGAAAGGCTTAATCTGACCTGCCTGACGCTCTTTGTAAGCCAAGTTCTGTGGAATATAAACTTCCCATACTGAACCTTCGGGCATACGTGTAAGCGCTTCTGTCCAACCCGGAATCATCTGACGAGGTTGCATTTTCATAGGTTCTTTACCGTTCTTATATGAGCTTTCGAATACCTTACCGTCAATAGTGCGACCTTCGTACTGAACTTGCACAGTAGTTGTATCGGTAGGAATAGCACCCTTACCTTCTTTAATAACCTTGTATTGTAGGCCAGAGGGCAGTGTTACAACGCCTGCTTTCTTCTTGTTTGCAGCGAGGAACTTCTCACCTGCAACCTTATTGGGGCCGAATTGCTTCTCCATTGTCTGTGCCTTAATGGCCTCCATCTTGCTCTGTGCAATCTGGTTTGCGCTCTCTTGAGTCATTAAACCTTTCTTGCCTGTTGCACCAGTGATGAAGCCTGACAACAGATTCTTCAACGAAATAGTCTTAGTTGAATCTTCGCCAAATACCTCACGGTTTACACCTTTCATAAGCTGTGAAGATACCTGCTGACCTACCTGCAGACCCATGATGTAAGCTGCACGTTTCTTGTCTTCGCCAATGTTAGCACCTTCGTTGATACCTTTCACGAACTCGTCCATGTAAGCAGTGTCAACTACTTGGCCTTGCTCGATAGCCTGACGTACATACTGCGACTGCAAATAGCCAATAGCATAGCTCATTGAGTCAAGATCTGTCTTCAAATCAGCCTTAGGTGCTGATGAATTGCCGCAAGCAGAGAATGTAGCTGCGGCGATGGCCATAGCGGCCATAGCTTTTAAACTTTTCATTTATGTTTAATATGTTTTAAAGAATTTATCTCTTTGGATATGGGGTAAACGCTGTAGAAACAACGTAAAACAAACCTTTTATTGGTTTATTTTACCTTAACAAGCTCAACGTCAAAGATGAGAGTTGCATAAGGTGGTATCGATTGGCCTGCGCCTTGCTCGCCATAAGCAAGATGGTAAGGGATAAAGAAGCGATACTTTGCGCCTTCTTGCATGAGCTGTAAACCCTCTGTCCAACCTTTAATTACTTGGTTAAGACCGAATGTTGCTGTCTCACCGCGACGATAACTTGAGTCAAAAACCTGACCGTCTATGAGTGTTCCCTCGTAGTGGCACTCAACCTGATCGGTAGCATTTGGCTTACGACCGTCACCCTCTTTGAGCACCTGATACTGTAAACCCGATGGCAATGTTACCACGCCATCTTTCTTTCCGTTCTCGGCTAAGAAAGCTTCGCCGTCAGCCTTTGCAGCATCGGCCTGCTCTTTTGCCTTTTGTTGGAAGAAGTTTTGTACAGCAGCCTGAGCCTCAGCTTCTGTCATCTCTGTTTTTCCTGCAAATACATCTTTGATGCCTTTTGCAAAATCTTCAATATTCAACTCGGTTGCGTTCATCTGCTGGAGCTGATGACCTATACTCATACCTAAAGCATAGCTTACTTGATTCATTTTCTTTTTGTCTGGTTTATTTATAAATAATAATGTATAATGTGCAAAGATACCATTTTTAGATTGCAAAACGACAGAATTCTCAAAAAATTATTATTTTTGTCATATAATAACAAAACGACCAAAAACAACTGTTTACGTATGAAAAAGAAAGTGGTATTTCTTACTGGTGCTGGCATGTCGGTTGAGAGTGGCTTTAAGACTTTTCGTGGCAACGATGGCTTATGGGAGAACTACCCCGTTGAACAGGTGGCCTCACATGAGGGTTGGGAGGCCGATCCTACGTTGGTAACCAACTTCTATAACATGCTACGGCGCAGGCTATGGCAGGCTGAACCTTGCGACGGACACCGCTTAATTGCCCGCATGGAGGGCGATTTCGATGTAACCGTACTAACACAAAACGTCGACAATCTGCACGAAAAGGCTGGCTCTACGCACGTTATCCATTTGCACGGTGAGCTTGCAAAGATATGCTCAAGCCGCAATGCTTACGACGAACGTTACATACAAACGCTATCTCCCGAAAACAGCGATGTGCCCATTGGCTCGAAAGCGGCCGATGGTAGCTTGCTAAGGCCGTTTATTGTATTCTTTGGCGAAAGTGTTCCTATGCTGAATGCGGCTATCGTTGAGGCCGAAAAGGCTGATATCTTTGTGATTATAGGCACATCGCTTAACGTTTACCCTGCAGCAGGGTTGGTACAGTATGCACCTATGGGCTGCCCTGTTTTTCTGATTGATCCCGACGCTGTAAGTGGCGGAAACTTAAATGGTGTAACCCACATTCAAAAGGGAGCCTCTGAGGGCATGCGCGAATTACTGACGCTTATTAAACCTTAAATAATTTCCATTACATTGTAGAAAATATTTGACAACATACTTCCCTATTTTCCGTTATTCTGAATCAACAGAAAGTTTGTTTCAAATACGCCAAAAATGAAGCACTTCGTTAACCTGTTTATAAACAAGCATTTATAAACTTAAACTGCATTTTCAATATTTGCCCACCCTTTTATCATCTCACCTTTACGTCGTAATCGCGTTCCGTTTACGTCGTAATCGGCTTATGTTTACTGCGTAATCAGTTTATCATTACATCGTAATGGCCGAACGTTTACGACGTAAACGTATACAAAGATCACCAAAAAGCCGTTTTCTTTCTCTTGATTTCTCCTTATCAAAAGCCACAAAACCGCTCTCCCCTACTCTATTTTGAACTTTTAAAACACCAAAAAATTTCAGAATTTTCAAGACAAAATTATTCTTAAAACTTTACACTTTTTTGTCGCACTTTCACTGTAATATTCTCGTAAAAGTATATTTAACTTGCCGAAAAGAGTATTCAGAGATAAAATAAGTACCTTTGCATGATACAATTTAAATGAAATGAAAAAGACCTTTATAGTATCATTAGCCCTACTGGCTATGGCACCAGCCATGGCACAGAAGCGCGCATTCACGATAGAAGATATCTATCGGCTGCAGTATGCTACATCGCCAGCGGTTGCAAAGGACGGACGTTTGGCGTACACTGTTAGCAAATCCGATTTGAAAAATCAGCGCTCACAAAGCAACGTTATTGTCGACGGGAAGCCTGTTTCTACTGATGGAAAGAGTTTCGCGCCTGCATGGTCGCAGTACGATGCGAGCCTCTACCTTTGTTCTTATGCCAGCGGAACAACCCAGCTTTATCGCTGGAAAAATGGTAAAACAGAGCAAATAACCGACTATCCGTTAGGTGTTGACGGTGTAACCGTATCGCCAAACGGTCGTTATGTAGCTTTTGCCGCTGAGGTTTTCCCTGATTTAGGAGGAGCCGATGGCAAAGCAAACAAAGAACGAATTGATAAAATGGCGCACAACACCTTGCAGGCACATATCGCCGACAGCCTGCTATACCGTCATTGGACCACTTATACCGACGGCAAATTCTGGCATATCATCATCTACGATACGGTGAATAAAACCTACACCGACGTCACACCCGGCCCATTTCACAGCCCTGTTTTCTCACCCAGTGGCCCATCAGGGTTTGTTTTTTCGCCCGATAGCAAGGAACTTTGCTATCTAAGCAATCATGACAGTCACCCTGAAGCGTCAACCAATTGCGACCTTTGGACCGTTCCTGTTACAGGTGGTGAAGCACGAAATCTTACAGCAGAAAATAAAGCTTGGGACGGCGACCCACAGTATAGCCCCAATGGAAGATACATCGCTTACCGCTTTCAGCGTATCCCCAGCTACGAAAGTGACAGATTCGTATTGGCTATTATCGACCGCCAAACAGGCAAAAAGACGATACTCACAGAGGCTTTTGACAACTGGGTTGATAGCTATAAGTGGAGCGCTGACTCGCGTAGCATCTACTTTACAGCGCCTGTTCGCGGATACCAACCGTTGTATAAGGTTAACGTAAAGGACGGTCGTATTTCGTCAGTTATCCCTAAACGCGCTATCGGAAGCTTTGATTTAGCTCCTAATGGCGATATTTACTACACTTATTCGCGTACAGATAAACCATCAGCACTATACAAAGCGTCGTTCGCTTCAAATAAGAAGAAGTCGACCACTAATACATTTACAGAAACTCAAATCACACATTTGAACGATAGCCTTGAGGCTATAGTTGACATGCGCCCATCTGAACCCATGTGGGTAATAGGCGCTGAGGGCGATAGCGTAGAGGTGTTTGTCGTGAAGCCTCATGGCTTTGAGGAGGGTAAAAAGTACCCTCTCATCATCAATGTACATGGTGGTCCGCAAATGCAATGGATGGATTCGTTCCGTGGCGATTGGCAAGTTTACCCCGCTGCTGGATATGTTGTAGCCTACCCTAACCCACACGGCTCAACGGGTTACGGCCAAAAATTCTGCCGAGATATTAGCGGTTCGTGGGGCGGACGCCCGTATGAGGACGTCATGAAGGTAACCGACATGTTGGCTTCGCTTAATTATGTCGACTCGACACGTATGGGAGCAATGGGTTGGAGCTACGGTGGCTACTTTATGAATTGGCTACAAGGCCAAACCCGTAGGTTTAAATGCCTGGCCTCTATGATGGGTCTCTTCGACCTTTCATCAATGTGGGGCACCACCGAAGAGCTGTGGTTCCCGAACTTTGAGCTCGAAGGGCAACCATGGAATTCGCCTCTTTACAAGAAGTGGAACCCAGCAGAGTATGTTAAAAACTTCGCTACACCTACACTCATTATTACAGGCAGACGCGACTATCGCGTAAGTTACAACCAAAGTTTAGCTTATTTTAATACGCTGCAAACGTTGGGAATTCCTTCACGCCTCATCGTTCTCAAGAACGACGGACACTGGCCAAGTAATCTGAAATCGATGCCACTTTATTATAATGCACATTTAGAGTGGTTCCATAAATATCTTGGAGGAGCACCCGCTCCGTGGGATTCGCGGAAGATGCTCGAAGAACTGCCATACTCGAAATAACACAAGCGTAACACCCCATTTACGATAAGAGCGCAACCCTACAAGGGCTGCGCTTTTTTATTACAACATTTTCGGAACAAAGAAACGCCATTTACGAAATATTTAATAACTTTGCCTTTGTACAAGCTAAAGGCTAAAGTTATGGCAAAACATACGCTATGGCATGATGAATATTGGCTGTTGCTCATGCAGTTATACCTGAAACGACCACAGGGCGTGAAGCCTTTGTACAGTCGGTCTCTCGTAAATCTTGGCATGGAATTACATATTCCTCCGAGCTATCTTTTTAGAAATATGCTCAGGTTAAGGCAAATTGACACGCCACGCTTGCAACAACTGTGGGACACATACGGCAAAAGTCCTCGTAAACTCTCAAAAGAGGTAAAGCTTCTTAGACAGATGAACGGCTTCGGTAATTCAGAAGACTTCTATGCTGGCGTTGACATCAACGAGTCGTGGGAGAAGGATTTTAAGCCCGTTGCGCTGGTGTCTTCGTCCTCAAACGAGGTAGAGGAGAGGACGAAAGCTTGTGAACATACAGTTTCTACGTCGAAAGAAGGCTCTAAAACTTCACTCAAAGACAAGCGTCAAGCGCAATATACGCCACTGACACCAGTCAAATTAATGATGATTCTTGACCTTTATTTCAGGCTTATACCTATTACAATGGTACCCGAAACGCCCGAAATCATCAGTCTTGCACGCTTAATCCAATCTACGCCACAAGAAATTTCGGACGTCATGCAGGTGTATAAGGTGTGCGACCCCTATCTGAATCATAAAGCTCTTACGCTGTCGCCGTTGCACGAATCTTGTATGCAAGTGTGGAAACGCTTCGGTAACGACAACCCTGAAAAGCTTACGGCACTGGCCGCTCAGCTCAAGGATTACTGGAAATAATATGCAAAAACTCATACAAACACAAAATCAGCAGCAGGTTCAACAACAGCGATTGTCTCAGCAACAAATGCTTCAGGTGAAGCTTTTAGAGATGCCTCTCACAGAGCTTGAGCAAAATATCAATGCTGAACTTGACGATAATCCCGCCCTCGAAGAACGTCGTGACGACCCCGACATGATGGAAAGTGGTGCTTCGGTCGATGAAAATACCGATCGAGAAGAGGAGCTTTACGAGGAGAAAACGGAACGAGAGGAACGCGAAGAGGCGCTTGACAATGCACTTGAAAGCCTTGGAAGCGACGACGAACTACCGTCACCTGAGAGCCATTTCGCTTCTGCGAGTAATCCAGATGCGGATTATGAGGAGATTGTATGGGGCGATACGACTTCATTTTACGACAAACTGAAGGAACAAATGGGCGAGGTTGAACTGACCGATTCGCAACGCGATATCATGGAATACCTCATAGGCTCACTGGATAATGACGGTCTTTTGCGCAAGAATCTGAATGATATTGCCGACGAATTGGCCATATACCATAATATAGATGTGCCTGAAAGCGAGATTGAAACGGTGTTAAAGCGCCTTCAATCTTTCGATCCCGCAGGCATTGGAGCGCGTAATTTGCAAGAGTGTTTATTGCTACAGATTGAGCGAAAACCTGCTGGACGCTTGCGCGAACTGATGGAAGAAGTGATTGAAAAGCATTTCGACGAGTTTACAAAAAAGCATTGGGACAGAATCGTTCAATCGATGCAGCTCAGTCCTGACCAAGCAGAGATCATTCAAAAAGAGATAAGAAAGCTCAACCCTAAGCCAGGATCGTCACTCGGTGAAACGCAAGGCAGAAACCTTCAACAAATAACTCCCGACTTCATTGTTGACACAGACGACGAAGGAAACGTTACGTTTACCATCAGTCATGGACGAATTCCAGACCTAAAAATATCGTCAACATTCTCGGAAATGGTCGATACCTATCGCACAAATCGCGCAAACATGAATCGCCAAGAGAAAGAAGCGCTGCTCTATGCCAAAGAAAAGGTTGAGAAAGCACAGGGGTATATCGAAGCCATTAAACAACGCAGACGAACCCTTTACCTCACTATGAAGGCGATAATAGACTGGCAAAAGAAGTTCTTTATAGGCGGAGACGAAGCCGATCTTAAGCCTATGATACTGAAAGATATTGCAGAAAAGACAGGTCTTGACATATCAACCGTATCGCGAGTAAGTAATATGAAGTATGCGCAAACGCGCTGGGGAACATTCCCTTTGCGCTTTTTCTTCACTGATGGATATGTTACAAAGGACGGGGAAGAGATGTCAACGCGTAAGATTAAGCTTGCATTGAAGGACCTTGTAGAGCATGAAAACAAACAAAAACCGTTGAGTGACGATGCTCTGGCTGCTGAAATGAAACGTCGCGGATTCCCTATTGCACGGCGAACAGTTGCCAAATATCGCGAACAAATGGATATTCCCGTTGCTCGATTACGAAAAAACTAAATCGTGATTACGAACAAACTAAATCATGATGACGAAAAAACAAAATCATGATGACGGAATAGCTGAATCGAAAAAGAGCAATATACGGTTCACGATTATTTTCAGTTCACTACTTAATATAAGGTGAAAGACTAAATCAACACAAAAGAACCGAACTGCAAACATGATTGCATCGAACAAGGTTTTAAGCAAAACAATAGGTAGCTAAGGAAAAAAGACAATGAAAGAAAAGAACATAATTTTGGCCGCTCGCGCCATAAGCATGGTGTTCACACCGTTTTATCTGCCCCTCGTTGGGCTTTCCGCGCTCTTCACTTTTAGTTATATGAGCCTTCTTCCTTGGCAGTATAAGGCAAGCGTTTTGCTTACTGTTTATGTTTTTACCGTACTTTTACCCTCACTTTTCATTCGCACTTATCGTCGCTATCAAGGCTGGACTCTTACCCAACTTGGCATTAAAGAGCGCCGAATGATACCTTATATCCTTGCTATTATTTGCTATTTTGCGTGCTATTACCTCATGAACATGCGACGAATACCGCAGTTTATGTCGAACATTCTTTTAGCAGCACTTGTTATTCAGATTGTATGCGCCATTATAAATGTATGGTGGAAGATTTCCACTCATACGGCAGCTATCGGCGGTTTCGCTGGAGCCCTAATGGCTTTCTCTATATTATTCACCTTTAATCCGTTGTGGTGGTTCTGCTTAATCCTCATCATTGCAGGTATGGTAGGCAGTTCACGCATGATCTTGCGCCAGCACAGTCTGTCACAAGTCGTCGCAGGCTTTCTTGTTGGAGCCATAGCAAGCTTTCAGATGATTATTTAATGGTTTGCTGATGAGCAAACAACCTTCCATAAATTACTATTTTATTATAAGATCATTACATTCAATTTACAACGATATTCATACACATGAAACCCTTAGTTAGCATTATTATGGGGTCAACAAGCGACCTTCCCGTTATGGAAAAAGCTTGTAAATGGTTAGAAGAACAAGAAATTCCCTTCGAGGTTAACGCCCTTTCGGCTCACCGAACACCCGATGCAGTAGAAACCTTTGCGAAAGAAGCAAAGGGTCGAGGCATTAAGATTATCATTGCCGCTGCAGGCATGTCGGCAGCTCTTCCTGGTGTTATCGCAGCCTCAACACCATTACCGGTTATTGGCGTTCCTATTAAAGGTATGCTCGATGGCCTTGATGCCATGCTCTCAATTATACAGATGCCTCCAGGAATTCCTGTAGCAACAGTAGGCGTTAACGCGGCACAGAACGCTGCAATACTGGCTGCCGAAATCATGGCTATTGGCGATGAGACTATCGCTGCAAAGGTAGACGCATGGAAAGCAAGCTTAGGCGAGAAAATAGAAAAGGCCAATAAAGAACTTGCCAGCATCAGCAACTATAAGTTTAAGTGCTGAAAAATAGCCCTTCAAAGCATGTATTTACAAGCTAAATAGTGCAGATTTATTATTTCAGAAGCATATGTTTACAAGCTAAATAGTACGTGTTTTGTATTTCGAAATCAGCTTTTTACATACTGAACAGCTTATGCTTGCAAGTACAAAAGGCTGCTTTTTAAACGAAATAAGCCTATACGAACTATCAGAAGGGGCTGAATACACCATACAATATGATTGATTTATTTAATTTCCAACGTCGTCAAACATCAGCAACAAGCGTGGGAAGAATTGCCATTGGCGGTGAAAACCCAGTGCGAATACAGTCGATGACGACAACCAATACCAACGATACCGAAGCCTGTGTAGCGCAGGCCGAACGTATTATTAAGGCAGGAGGCGAACTCGTCAGGCTCACAACGCAGGGTATTAGAGAGGCTGAAAACCTACAGCATATTAGCAAAGGCATTCGTAATGATGGCTTTGCCACACCACTTGTAGCCGACGTTCACTTCAACCCTAACGTGGCAGATGTCGCCGCTCGCTACGCTGAGAAGGTACGTGTTAACCCTGGAAACTATGTCGATCCTGCACGACGCTTTATCAAGCACGATTACACCGACGAGGAATACACACAGGAACTGCAGAAAATAGAAGAACGATTTGTTCCCTTTCTCAACATTTGCAAAGAGCATCATACGGCTATTCGCATTGGCGTAAACCACGGATCGCTCTCCGACCGCATCAGAAACCGCTACGGCGATACCCCTGAAGGCATTGTTGAAAGCTGCTTAGAGTTCCTTCGTATTTGCAAAAAGCACGAATTTCAAGATGTAGTTATCTCTATCAAATCGAGCAATACAGTTGTCATGGTGCGCGCTATGCGCTTGCTGGTTAGTAAGATGGAAGAGGAAGGTATGTGCTATCCGCTCCACCTTGGCGTTACAGAGGCTGGAGAAGGAGAGGACGGACGCATCAAGAGTGCGGTGGGAATTGGTGCCCTTCTCGCCGACGGGATAGGCGACACTATTCGCGTTTCGCTGAGCGAAGAGCCTGAAGAGGAGATACCTGTTGCGCGTCATCTCGTTGATTATATTGGCCGAAAGGCGTCGCATCTCCTCATTCCGGGCGAGGCTTATGGCGGTTTTGATTGGCTACACCCTGAACGACGACATACCCATGACGTAGGAAACATCGGCGGAAAAAGTGTTCCTGTTGTCATAACTACTGCGCCATCAAATGGTATTTTGCCCGAAAATGCCAAAGCCGATTATATTTATACGGGGGCAAATATACCCGAAAAGCTAATTAAAGGACGAAAGTATATTGTCGACTATAACGTATATGCCGACTTACAACAAAGCGGAAAGCTGACGGAAATACAAGGCAAAACCGAGTGCATTTTCCCTATTTTCCCTGCTAATGCTATACCTTTCATCAGTCTTATACAGGCTAAACAAAAGTTCCTTGTTTTGCAGTTTGGCACCCCTGCCGACGAATACTTAGCTTGCTTAAAGGCACATTCCGAAATAGTTGTGGTATGCACGAGCAATCATCAGAACCGTTTGGGTGCACAGCGTGCGCTGGCTCACGAAATGATGACGGCAGGCGTGCAGAACCCTATCGTTTTTGCGCAGATGTATAAACTTAACGATAGGGAGGAATTTCAGTTGCAGTCGGCTGCCGATATGGGCGCGCTCATGATGGACGGACTCACTGATGGCGTATGGCTCATGAACGAAGGGCAGATAAGTTACGACGATATCGAATCGACAGCATTCGGTATTCTGCAGGCGGGAAGGCTTAGAACATCGAGAACCGAGTACATAAGCTGCCCGGGATGTGGACGTACTTTATACAACTTACGCGACACGATCAAGAAGATTCGTGAGGCTACTGCCGACATGAAAGGCCTTAAAATTGGTATTATGGGCTGCATAGTGAATGGACCAGGTGAGATGGCTGCCGCCGACTATGGGTACGTAGGGGCTGGCCCTGGCCACATATCGCTCTACCGTGGTAAGGAGTGTGTAGAGAAAAATCTGCCTGAAGCTGATGCCGTTGAGCATCTGCTCCGCCTTATTCGAGAGGATAAAGCCAAGGCAAAAAAGTAAACATCACTGTACATACAGCATATTATTACCGACCGATTGGGATTTTAAAACCAGTCGGTCGGTATTTTTTTATTTACACTTTAGCATTTAATAACCTAACAAAAGGGTAGGGCGCGAGCAGTTATAATACCAGTTTGAAGAACCAATTACGTCCATCGCATAAGCCGAAAACCTTGTTTTGCTTCTTGCTTTACGCTGTAAGGGTAAGTGTACTACGGTCGTCATACAATGGGTGTGGCGACCGTAGTACAACGTGTACCGCAGTCGTCATACAACGTGTACGACGGCCGCCGTACAACCACCAACACATCAGAAATAGGGTAGCAAAACTGCATAAAGATTTCAAACTTACATTGTAAAATAACACGAATTATTGAATAGCCATACTCTTAGTGCATTATCGCGCAAGAAGAACTATGATATATTTTATAGCCAATTCGTTTATATAAGCCCTTTAAGAGAATAATAAACCGAGAATACAGCTTATTATTTCATGTCTTTATTCAAGTGAAAACATAGCACGATGTCATATAATATTACTCTCTATTACAGCCTTGCCGGCTATTAAAATTGCTAAAAAAGGGCTCATTCTCAAGTTTTTAGGGTAATTTTGCACTTTTAAATTGATATATTGCACCGATATGGGCTTAACAAAAATAGCAAGTAAGGTGTTCCTTCCACGCCAAAAAGAGTTGGAAAGACACTACACAAACCCCGAAAAAATTCAACATCATGTGTTGAAGCATCTCGTGGAAAAAGGTTGTGAAACCGAATATGGCAGAACCCACATCTTTAGCGGAATAAACAACTATAGCGATTTTACAAAAAACGTTCCTATCAATACCTACGAGGAACTTAAAAACGATATCGACCGCATGAGGCACGGAGAACAAGACGTTCTTTGGCCTGGGCTGATAAAATGGTTTGCAAAATCGTCGGGAACAACAAACGATAAGTCGAAGTTTATCCCCGTTTCGAACGCCGGATTACATCGTATTCACTACAAGGGTGGGGCTGATGTGGTAGCGCTATACCTGCGTAACAATCCGCAAAGTAGGCTATTTGATGGCAAGTCGCTGATTTTAGGCGGAAGCCATTCTCCCAATTACAATGTTGAAGGCTCGTTAGTTGGTGACCTCAGTGCAATATTAATTGAGAATATTAACCCTATAGCCAATCTGTTTCGTGTGCCTAAAAAGCAGACGGCACTGCTGTCAGACTTTGAAACTAAGCGCGATCGCATCGCACGCGAATGTATGAATGCCAACGTCACTAATATATCAGGAGTACCCTCTTGGATGCTAAGTGTATTGGTGAGAATGATGGAATTATCGGGCAAAAAGCACATAGAAGAAGTGTGGCCTAATCTGGAAGTGTTCTTCCATGGGGGCATAGCGTTTGGGCCTTACCGCAAACAGTACGAAGATTTAATACAATCTCCGAACATGCATTACATGGAAACGTACAACGCTTCTGAAGGATTTTTCGGTATTCAAGATAATCCTGACGACCCCGCCATGTTGCTCATGCTCGACTATGACGTTTTCTACGAGTTTATTCCGTTGGAGGAAGTAAACGCCGAAAGCCCAACAGTGGTGCCTCTTGAGGGTGTTGAAATTGGCCGAAACTATGCAATGGTCATCACAACATCGTGCGGATTATGGCGCTATTTAATAGGAGATACCGTGATGTTTACATCAACAAGGCCATATAAATTCGTCATTACCGGACGTACAAAATACTTTATTAATGCCTTCGGTGAAGAGTTAATCATGGACAATGCCGAAAAGGGGTTGGTTTATGCATGTCAGCAAACAGGTGCGCAAGTGCTGGAATATACGGCTGCTCCTGTTTATATGGACGAAAATGCAAAGTGTCGTCACCAGTGGTTAATTGAGTTTTCACAAGAACCTGACGACCTTAAAAAGTTCGGTGATTGCCTTGATCGTTATCTGCAACAAATTAATTCTGATTACGAAGCCAAACGTTCGCACGATATAACCTTACAGCATTTGGAGGTGGTAAAAGCGCGCGAGGGACTGTTTAACGATTGGTTGAAGATGAAAGGTAAGCTGGGAGGCCAGCACAAAGTGCCACGTTTGAGCAACTCGCGCAAAAATATGGACGAGCTATTAGAGCTGAATCAAGAGTAGAAAACAACAATAAGAAAAGGCGAAATAAGCAATATTCTGTATGGTTTTAGACAGAACTTGAATATCAAAAAACTGCACAGAACAACAGAAAACAACGATAGGTAAAGATGGGAGGCGCAATGAGAAAAGATAAAAATTTAGAAAACATAGTAAAGAGATTGGCTAGAAAGCCGTTCAGAACGTTGAAACGACACAGTGTGACTGATGTAATTTCAATTGAAAAGCATCGTTTACGCTACCTATTTGGGCTAAAACTACAACGCATTAATGATGTAATTTCAATGCCAGCCTTGCTGTCTTTGCTCATGGCTTGCCTTATCACACCCATGCTTTACTCTTGTGCCAAGATGGGATCACCCGATGGAGGTTGGTACGATGAAACGCCACCGCGTGTGATTGGCGCCGTACCCGCAGAGAAATCTACCCATGTTAACAAGCGGAATATTCGCATACACTTCAACGAATTTATCAAAATTGATAACCCTACACAAAACGTTGTTGTGTCGCCACCGCAGTTAGAGGTGCCCGAAATCAAAGGTGAAGGCAAAAGTTTAAGTGTAAAACTAATTGACAAACTGCAGCCAAATACTACCTATACCATCGATTTTTCAAATGCAATCAGCGATAATAACGAGGGCAATCCGTTAGGAAACTACACGTATAGCTTCTCAACAGGCGACCACATTGATACATTAGAGGTAGCTGGATACGTTGTGCAGGCATCTGATTTAGAGCCTGTAAAGGGTATCCTTGTGGGGCTTTATGCGGACCTTTCTGATACTATTTTTAAGACAAAACCTATGCTTCGCGTGTCGCGTACTGACTCAAGGGGACACTTTATCATACGTGGCGTCGCACCAGGTAAGTATAGAGTCTACGCGCTTCAAGACGCAGATGGCGACTATTCTTTCAAGCAGCGTAGCGAAATGTTGGCTTTTAACCACGATATTATTGAGCCATCGTTCCGCCCTGACATTCGTCAGGACACGATTTGGCGTGATTCTCTGCACATCGAAAGCATTAAACAAGTATCCTATACTCATTTTTTGCCTGATAATATATGCTTAAGAGCCTTCAACGAAATTGTTACAGACCGACACTTTATCAAAGGCGAGCGTCCTGAATCTAATCATTTTAAGCTTTACTATACGTATGGTGATTCGGTTCTTCCAAGCATAAAGGCATTGAATTTTAACGCAAAAGACGCCTTTGTCATTGAATCGTCAGCACATAAAGATACCATAACTTATTGGCTTCGTGATACAGCATTGGTGAACCAAGACACGCTAAAGATAGAGGTTACACACAATATTACCGATTCGACAGGCGTGTTAAAGCAAGAAGTTGAGCCACTAACCCTGTTGTCAAAAGTATCTTATGCCAAGCGCTTAAAGGACAAACAGAAAGCCTTTGACGAATGGAAAAAGAAGCAGGAAAAGCTGAAAAAGCGAGGTGAGCCTTACGAAACCACAATGCCCGAAGAGCCTTTAAAGCTTGAGATTACACCGTCAGGAGATATGGATCCTGATCAGAATGTGAGCATTGTTTCGAAAGTTCCGCTCAAAGATGTTGACACGTTGCACGTACGATTATTCTCGCATCCTGCAGGCGATTCGCTGTGGTATAAGGAACCTTACGAGCTTCAGCGCATCAATAATGAGGAATATCGGCTCAGGGCTGAATGGAAACCGGGAGTGGAATACAGCTTTGAGGCCGACAGTACAGCCTTTACTTCCATCTACGGCGCTACGTCAGACAAGATTAAACACGGGCTAAAAGTGCGCAATGAAGACGCTTATGCCACGCTGCTGATGACATTAAGCGGCATGAAAGGCAAACATATCATTGCCCAATTGCTTGACGGACAGAGCAAGGTAGTGAAAGAAACGTTTACCGATAACGGACAAGCCGAGTTCTATTATTTAAAGCCCGGCAAATATTATATGCGCATTATTGTCGACGCCAATAACAATAAGAAGTGGGATACAGGCAATTATGACACCGACCTTCAGCCCGAAGAGGTTTACTATAACCCCGACGAGATTGAGTGTAAAGCCAAGTGGGACCTCACGCTTACGTGGAATCCGACGAGTCGTCCGCTCTATCAGCAGAAGCCAGAAGCCATAAAAAAGCAGAAGGCTGATAAAGAAAAGAGCATACAACACCGCAATTTCAAGCGCGCTCAAGAGCTGGGTTTACAATATTTGCCAAAATAAAGTAGGCTTTGTAACTTTAGTTTATTCCTCCTCGTCTTTAATTACAATAGTAGGATAAACAAATAATGTATCACTAAATACAGACTTAACAATATGAAAACATTCAAGATACTCTTCATAAGCCTGTTTGCTTTGCTGACTTCAAACACGGCAAAAGCACAGTGTACCTATAAGAACACAGCCTTCAAATCGGGTGAAAGTCTGACGTATAACCTTTATTACAACTGGAGTTTTGTATGGGTAAAGGCAGGCACGGCTACGTTTGACATTGTTCAAAGCACTTACGACAAGCGACCTGCCTATAAGGGAAGCCTCATCACACGCGGCAGTAAGAAGGCCGATAAGTATTTTATTCTGCGCGATACACTGCTTTGTTACAACAGTCTTGATATGGCACCGCTTTATTATCGCAAAGGAGCGCACGAGGGAAAACGCTATACTGTCGACGAGGTTTTTTACTCATACGCTGACGGAAAGTGCAATGTGCGTCAGCACCGACGTCATAACGATGGCACCCATACGTGGTCACAGCATAGCTATTCTGATTGTGTTTACGATATGATGAGCATTTTTATGCGCGCCCGTTCTTTCAATCCTACGGGGTGGAAAAAGGGTTCTGTAATCCACTTTCCTATTGCCGACGGTGTAAAACGTTACCCTGCCATGTTGCGGTATAATGGTAAAGTGAACGTGAAAGCTGACAATGGCTATACTTATCGTTGTTTAAAACTATCGTATATTGAGCGTGAAGAAGGAGAAAAAGAGAAAACAATATGCGACTTTTTCGTCTCTGACGACGATAACCATGTGCCTATTCGTCTTGACCTTCATCTGAAATTTGGTTCGGCTAAGGCTTTTATGACGAACGTAAAAGGCCTAAACAGCCCCATGGCGGCGTTGGTACAATAATTCCATAACAACAGAAAAGAGTAGGGCAGAAGCCCTAAACCTATTGATATAATATAACTCCCAAGAACCAATAACGGTTTTTGGGAGTTGTTTTTTCGTAGGGTTGTCGTTATTTATTTTATAGTGCTGAAGAACATTTCTGCCCTTACGAAAAGCACAAAAGAGAGTTTTCAACAACTATTTATTCTGTTTTCCTACTCCGTTTGCAACGTTATGCTCATTGTGTGACGGCCGTCACACGCGCGTACCACGGCCGCCATACACATTGTACGACGGCCGCCAAACAACTCGTACTGCGGCCGTCGTAATACCACCAAATAATGGTAAAGTCTGAAGAAAACCATTGAAAAGCACGAAACTTATTAGCGAAAAGCTTTATGAAAACTGTTGAAAAGCCCTGCAATAACCATCATAAAGCATGAAATAAAGAACAATAAAGCTTTATAAAAGCCATTGTATCACACTCAGTTTACCCTTGAAAAGCTTTTCAGAATACCTTGTAAACTTTTACAAAACCTATTTAAAAGTAGGAATTTGGGCTTCTAAAAGTATCACAAAAACCATTGAAAACCACTTACGGACCAATCATTGCGAGCCAAGAAAAAGGTCTGAAATCAGCAATAAAAACATGCTGTTCCAGACCTTTTTATATGATTAGGTTCTTTTAAAACCTTTATTTCAGATATTCGCTAAAGTCGGTTAGGCGCATATCTCCCTTACGCAAGAACGTATCGTGGAAGGCTAATGCAGCCGTCATACTCTGCGGTTCGTGTCCCATTGGAGCAATATGCTTGAGATAATCGCGCAATAACGGACGATAGTCGGGGTGCGCACAGTTCTCAATTATTTCATGAGCGCGTCGCACAGGACCCTTACCACGCAAATCGGCTACACCTTGTTCGGTTACAATTACGTCCACATCGTGCTCTGTAGAATCCACATGACAGCACATCGGTACGATAGCAGAGATTGTTCCACCTTTCGCTGTCGACGGGGTATAGAATATACTTACCGAACCGTTACGCTCATAGTCGCACGATCCTCCAATACCATTCATCAAGCTTGAACCACATATATGGCTTGAGTTTTCGTTACCATAAATATCACACTCCAGCGCCGTGTTCATAGCAATCACACCAAAACGACGTATCAGCTCGGGGCCATTTGCCAGCTCGCTGGGACGAAGGGTGAGGTGTTTTTTGAAAAACTCCATATTTTTATAAACATGCTGAACTTTCTCGTTCGTACATGTCATGGCCGTACATGAGGCTTGTGTAACACGCCCTTGCTCAATAAGATCGATTACTGCGTCCTGAACCACCTCTGAATATACCTCAAGAGGAGGAAGACCTTGGCAAGTACCGATGGCCTCAAGTACCGCATTTCCTGTTGCGCCTACACCGCTTTGTATAGGGAACATGCACGAAGGAATATGGCCAGCCTTAATATCACGCAAGAAGAAATCGACAACATTCTCGCCAATAGCCTGTGTTTCGGCATTAACAGCCTTAAAGGCACGCGCTTCTTCAGGAATGTTACTCTCAACCACTCCTACAATTTTCTTGGGGTCAATTTCCACATAATCGGTACCAATACGACCGCCAACGGTCAACAAAGGTATCGGTTCGCGGTTAGGATATTCCTTACATTCGTAAACGTCATGCAGGTGTTTCGAATTAGGATTATGGAAATGGTTCAACTCAATCATGATGCGTTTTGCCAGTCGTACAATAGTAGGAACAATGCCGCTGGCAGTAGTAAGGTAAGCCTTACAAACGTCTTCACCCTCAACTAAGTCGCTAACTTCGATGAAAGCCCAATCAATAGTTCCATAATAACCACGACGAAGACGCTCGGCAACGTGGCCTAAGTGCATATCTTCATAATCAATTTCGCCTAAGTTTGTGTGAATACGGAAATCCCTATTCGTTGAGAATGGGCCGCGAAACTTAATAGCTTTGGCCTTGGCCATGTCGCCTTCGAGACTCTGACAGCCCGAAGCTCCCGTCACGATTCCGACCTGATAAGGTTTTCCTTCAGCATGAAGCACCTCGGCTTTCTTAGCAATTTCACGGATAACGGCTTTAGGAATACCGTTAGGTGTAAAGCCACTGAAGCCTATTGTAACGCCATCATCAATCATCGCAGCGCCCTCGGCTGCCGTCAATCTTCTATATTTCATAAGGGTTATATGGTTTATTATGCGTGCGAAGATACATATATTTTGGAGAAAAAAGCCTTATTCGGACATAAAAATATATATTCACGCCTTAGCCTTATATCCTATTCGAAGAATAATCATTAACTTTGCAGTAAGAATATAACGACATAAAACAGAGTATCATGGAACAGAAACTGTTGATTTATAATACGCTATCGCGCAGCAAAGAGCTTTTTAAGCCATTACATGCACCTCATGTAGGTATGTATGTTTGTGGCCCAACGGTATATGGTGACCCACATTTGGGACACGCACGACCAGCTATTACCTTCGACGTTCTTTTCAGATATCTGAAACATTTAAATTATAAGGTGCGTTATGTACGTAACATCACCGACGTGGGACACCTTGAACACGACGCTGATGACGGCGATGACAAAATAGCAAAAAAGGCTCGTTTGGAACAGCTTGAACCGATGGAGATAGCTCAGCATTACACCAATCGCTACCATCAAGCTATGGAAGCACTGAACGTTTTGCCACCATCAATAGAGCCACACGCCACAGGACATATCATTGAACAGGAGGAACTGGTAAATCAAATTCTGGAAAACGGATATGCCTACGAAAGTAACGGAAGTATTTACTTCGATGTTGTAAAATACAATGCTGACCATAAGTATGGTATTTTATCGGGTAGAAATATTACCGATATCATTAATAACAGTCGAGAATTGGCTGGTGTGGGCGAGAAAAAAAATCAAGTAGACTTTGCGCTTTGGAAAAAAGCACAGCCCGAACACATCATGCACTGGCCAAGTCCGTGGAGCGAAGGCTTCCCCGGATGGCACTGTGAGTGTACAGCTATGGGCAGAAAATACTTGGGAAGTCACTTTGATATTCATGGCGGTGGCATGGATTTGATATTCCCTCACCACGAATGCGAAATTGCACAAGCCGTAGCAAGTCAGGGCGATCAGATGGTTCGTTACTGGATGCACAACAATATGATTACTATCAATGGGCAAAAAATGGGTAAGAGTTTGAACAATTTTATTACCCTTGAGCAATTTTTCAATGGCGAACATGAAAGCCTTGAGCAAGCTTATTCGCCCATGACCATTCGCTTCTTCATTCTTTCGGCGCATTATCGTGGCACTGTCGACTTCTCAAACGATGCACTAAAGGCAGCCCAAAAGGGCTACGACCGATTGATGGACGGACTAAATAATATAGACCGTGTGCAGCCATCGAAAGGTTCGCAGCCCGATACGCAAAAGTTTGTACGTGAGCTTCGTCAGCGCTGTTATGACGCCATGAACGACGATTTGCAAACACCACTTGTTATTAGTGCGCTATTTGAAGCATGCCATGTGCTGAATTTACTGCTTGATCACAAAACCAAAATATCGGCAGAAGACCTGCAAGAGCTGGGCGATACGATGCGTCTCTTCATTTATGATGTGTTAGGCTTGAAGAGTAATAAAGGCGCAAACAACGTGGAACGTGAAAAAGCATACGGCAAAATTGTAGATATGGTACTGACTATGCGTCAGAAAGCCAAAGAGGCAAAGGACTGGGCAACGAGCGATCAGATACGTGATGCCCTTGCCAATGCAGGCTTTGAGGTCAAAGATACCAAAGATGGCGTAACGTGGAAACTCAACAAATAATCGCTGTGCGCGCACACAATTGTTTGATTTAAGTCAATAAAGAGCCATAAAATGAAGTTTTTATGGCTTTTCTTATTGTCGCTAATAGAGAAACTTCCTATCTTTGCAATGTCGAAAGGAAACAACGCCTTCGTGAGAAGACAATCCAAACGACAACAATTCAATAGGATTAAAATAATAGATTGTTTCATATAGGTTTTTAGGTTTTAGGTTTAAGAGTTAGTTTTTAGGTTTTCAATTAGGTTTTAGTTACTTTCAAGGTAATTTGAAAGATTAGTATTTAGGTTAGCACAAATCCCCATCTCTGAGACAGAGGTGGGGATTTGTCACAATAACAGCACATAGGTATCATTTACTTAAATTGTGCATTTCTCTGCTAATAAATTTGCAGGAACAAAGAGAATCGTATATATTTGCAATATTAATTTAAATTTTATGGTAATGAAGAAAGTTATTTTATTATTAGTAATGGTGATGTCAACCATCTTTAGTTTTGCTCAGGACGAAACAAGAATCAAGAATTTAAAGGAACAGAAAGAGATTTTGTCTTTAACAACAAAGCTCAATAAACTTCAACTTGATTACGAAAAAGAGAAGGTAAACAATGTCGAACTCAGCAAGAAAGCTGCTGACATCAATGCTGAAGCAAATATTGCAACAACAGAATTCAACACAACCAACGCATCAAGCACTGTTAAGGATGCAAAGACCACTATCAAGCGTCTGAAGGAAGCTAAGTCTATCAACAAGAAGTTGGCTAAAAGTCAGAAGAAATTAAATTGTTTTGAAAAGAAGATTGCGAAAATAAAAGCGCGTCTTGACGACTTGGATAAGAAGATAAAATTTGTTGAGCAATAATATTTGAAAGAAGTGCTGCACGGCAGCACTTCTTTTGTTATATGTAGGTGTTTTCATTCCTGTCAAGTATCAATATTATATGAATTTGCCAGGGGTTATGACACTTTTTTTATTGATGTACCACAATTGAAAAAAAATAAAATTGCAAACTCAATATTCTAAATAATAAAAAATATCAACCTATTCTGTCCCAAATAATGATAGTTTTTTTTCTTTTCGCATTACACAACAAACTCTAACATTATTATTACTTTTGCAAACGGGTAGGAGAAAAATTCAGTCCATACCATTATAAACGATAGAAAACATGCAACAAATCATCAAGCATTTCACCGACAACGATGCCTATACGTTTAGTTGTCAATACTATGTTCTTCAAACTTATCCACGAGCTGAGGTTGAATATACTTTCTTTGATCGTAAAGGAACCATCTATCCCGAAGGATTTGCTGACCTGTTAAACGAGCAGTTAAGTTACATGCGTAATGTCGTTATCACAGAAGAGGAAATTGCCTTCATGCAGAAAAAAATGTATTATCTGCCTAAATGGTACTTCATTTTCCTGCGAGGATATAGATTTAATCCCAACGAAGTAACGGTATCACAAACGTCAGAAGGACATCTTGATATCAGTGTGCGTGGAAAATGGTATTCTACTATCATGTGGGAAATGCCTATATTGAGCATTGTATCTGAGCTATCGCATATATTAAAAGGTGATACTCAGAAGTACGATTTTGAAAGAGAGATGGAACGGGCTGCTGAGAAAACCAAGAAAATTCTTGCAAACGGACTAATACTTGGTGATATGGGAACAAGACGTCGCTTCTCATTTGAGCACCAAGATAATGTTATTCGTACCATGAAAGAAGTATATCAGCAAGGAGGTTATGAAGATACTGACGGCTTCCATTCGTGGACAGGAAAGTTCACTGGTACAAGTAACGTATACTTTGCTATGACGTATGATCTCATCGCTATTGGTACAATGAGCCATCAGCTCATTGAATTCGAAGAGAATGTAAGCGGAATTTACGAATGCAATTTTAATGTCATGAAGAAATTTAGCGATGTGTACGATGGCGATAATGGTATATTCTTATACGACTGTTTTGGTGATAAGGTATTCTTTAGTAACCTTTCAAAACGTATGGCTATGATGTTTTCAGGATTGCGTGTCGACAGTGGCAACGAAGAAGAACAAACTGAAAAGATTATCTCAAAATACAAAAGTCTTGGCATTGACCCTGCAACTAAACAAGTAGTATTCAGTAACGGGTTAAATATTGACCGCGCCATAGAAATACATCAGTTCGTAAACGGTCGCATGAAAGATAGTTATGGAATGGGTACATTCCTTACATGTGATATCGAAAACTGCGAACCAATGAACATTGTTGTAAAGCTTACCAGTATGCGCATTACAGAAAAACGCGAGTGGCACGACTGTGTAAAGCTGTCAAACGACAAGGGGAAAACGCTAGGTAATCCAGAAAAGTGTGCCTATTTACTAAAACTTATTGGTTAATGTCGCTTCGTTATTAACCTTGTAAAGGTTATTCTATCAAATAGTAAGTAGGTAAAAAGTAGCTAATCGAGATAATAAGAAAATGAAAATTGTAAATTTTCAAGGCGGGTTAGGTAATCAAATGTTTATCTATGCTTTCAGCCAATATCTGTCTCGACAATATCCTCGTCAAAAAATTTATGGGGCATATTGGTCTGGCTCTCTGCATCAACATACAAGTTTTCAATTAGATCGCATTTTTGATATTTCGCTTCCACCTCACCATTTTATAATCGATTGTATCAGTAAATTTGCTCGACTACTTGAGCGCACGCACATAGTATCTGATGAAGAAACCGAACGGAGCGTATTTTATAATGGTTATTGGTTAGATAAAAAATACTGGAAGGATATCAATGTGCACGAACTCTTTTGCTTTCGTAAACCTGAACTATCGGCAGAAGCGCAGGAATATTTGAATAAAATAAAAAGCTGCAATGCTGTTTCCGTGCATATCCGACGAGGCGATTATCTGTCAAGAGATAACCTTCACAAGTTTGGTATATTTTGTACAGAACATTATTATCAATTAGCAATTGAAAGAATAACCCAAGAACAGCCCGATACATGTTTCTTTGTGTTCTCAGATGATATTCCGTGGGTACAGAAAAACATGTGTATTCCAAACGCTCACTTCGTTGATTGTCACCACGGAGATGACAGCTGGAAAGACTTATTCCTGATGTCATGTTGCAGACACAACATCATTGCAAACAGTACTTTCTCTTTCTGGGCAGCCATGCTTAATTTCAATCCCAACAAAATTGTTTTTTATCCACAACGCTGGTTCTATTGGGAAACGCCTGATATTTTTCCCGATTCGTGGATTTCAATAAATACAGAAGAGGTTGAAAGGAAATATCTATAAGAATAACAGATTATTAAAAATTCAACCTATTATAAAAGAAAAGCGGCTTCTTCTTATATCGAAGAAACCGCTTTATTATATGTTATCTTTTGGAACGACGTCCTTGGCTTTTGGGAGCGGGAGTACTTGCTTTCGACATTTTCTTTACTGGACCGTCAGAAACCAAAGCGAAATCGAGTTGTCGTCTTTCCAAATTAGCTTTCGCCACCTCTATTTTTATAGGGTCACCCAATTGGTATTTATGATGATGACGACGACCGCGAAGCATAAAGTTCTTTTCATCAAAATCATAATAGTCATCAACGAGGTCGCGCATCGGAATCATTCCTTCACAATGATTCTCATCAATCTCCGCATAAATGCCATAGCTGGTTACGCCACTAATATGCGCATCATACACACAGCCTATTTTATCACCCATAAATTCTACCATCTTATATTTGATTGAGTCACGCTCTGCATTCTGAGCGATTTGCTCCATCTCTGAGCAATGTTCGCAAAGATCTTCACAATGTTTCTCGTTAACCGAACGTCCACCTGCTTGATAACGTGTTAATAAGCGGTGAACGATTGTATCGGGATAACGTCGGATTGGTGATGTAAAATGAGTATAGTAATTAAATCCTAAACCAAAATGTCCAATATTATGAACGCTATATTTTGCTTTCATCATAGCTCGTAAGGCAACTGTTTGTACCAATTTGCCCTCGCGCTTACCTTCAACTTCTCCCATGAGCTTGTTAATTGACTTGATCATAGCATTGCGTGTGCCATCAGTCTTAACCTTTAAGCCAAAGTTGACAATAAACTTACGTAGGTTCTCCATTTTCTCAGGGTCAGGATTATCGTGGATTCGATAAGGTAACACCTTTGCCTTTTTTCCTTTTGCAACCATTCCTATACTCTCAGCAACTATACGGTTAGCTAATAACATAAACTCTTCTATCAGTTTATTGGCATCCTTTGAGCGCTTAAAGAAACAACGAATAGGATGTCCTTTGTCATCAATTTCAAAGTGAAGCTCCTCTGTATCGAAATTAACCGAACCTGCTTTAAATCGTTTTTCACGAAGCTTCTTTGCTAGATGGTCAAGGGTACAAATCTCCCACCCAAACTCATGCTTAAACCCTTTTTTACCAGGATTAGGTGCAGGCTGTCCTGTTCCGTCAATAACTCCATTATCTTCTAAAACTTGCTGCGCTTCCTCATAAGCATAACGACGATTCGAACGGATAATAGTATGCACTATACGGTAGCTTCTAATATTTCCTTCATCATCAATATCAAAAATCGCACTATAAGCAAGCTTATCTTCATTAGGACGTAATGAACAGATAAAATTACACAATCGCTCAGGAAGCATTGGAATTGTTCGGTCAACAAGATAAACAGAAGTTGCTCGCTTTTCAGCTTCTCGGTCAATAATACTGCCCTCTGTAACGTAATGAGATACATCAGCAATATGAACACCTATTTCATAAAGTCCATTATCAAGCTGCTTAATAGACAAAGCATCATCAAAATCTTTAGCGTCCTTTGGGTCAATTGTGCAAGTCCATGTATTACGAAAATCCTCACGCTCCGCAATATCTTGAGAAGTAATTTCTCCTGATATTTTCTCTGCTGCAGCCTCAACAGCTTTAGGGTATTTATAAGGTAGACCATATTGAGCCAATATCGTGTTCATCTCGACATTGTTATCTCCCGTCTGTCCCAGTACATCAACGACTTCTCCAATAAGGTTTTTATGCTCCGCATCAGGCCACTGTATAATCTTTACTATTGCCTTATCATCGGTCTTTCCACCTTTTAACTTTCGCTTAGGAATAAGGATATCATGAACGAAAGTATTTTCAGAGGTAACCAAAAAAGCAATATCATTACCCACGCGTAAACGTCCAACAAACTGGTCCTTAGCACGTTTAAGCACCTCTATAACCTGTGCTTCTTTGATATGCTTCTGACGACGAGCCATAAATGAGACTCGAACACGGTCGCCAGAGAGCGCAGACATTGAGTTACGCTCAGCTACAAAGATAGGTTTTCCACCGTCATCGGGTAAAAAAGAGTTCTTTCCATTCGATCTTCTAAGAAAGGTTCCTTCCTGTACTTGCCCTTTAGTATTTAACGCATAGGACATATCAGACACTTTCGTTATGACGTCGTCCCATGACATTTCCTCCATAATATCAATAGCCATCATCTTTAAAGGATGTGTATCGAGGTGCAAATTACGAAAGATTTCTTTTAAAGTGAGGGTAACTCCTGGTTGCGACGAAAAATATTTTTCTATAATAACAGATAACTGTTTCTTTGACATCCGTTTGCCGCCCTTTTTCTCTTTCTTACCCATGATGTTGCTAATTATTATAAAACTATATGTATGCAAATTAACAAAAAAGAATTCAAGAAACCTAATTTCATTTTGAATATTTTGCCTTATTATATAAATGTAGTAACTTTGTCACATATTTGATTATGAAGATATTAATAACAGGTGCCAGCGGTTTTATTGGCAGTTTTATCGTTGAAGAAGCCTTAAGTCGTGGCTTTGAGACTTGGGCTGGTGTAAGAACATCTAGTTCAAGGGAGTATCTACAAGATAATCGCATACATTTTCTTGACCTTGACTTCTCGTCAGAAGATAGTATGGTAGAGGCATTACGCGATCATGAGTTTGACTATATTGTACACTCAGCTGGCGCTACAAAGTGTCTTCACAAAGAAGACTTTTACCGAATAAACTACGAAGGAACGAAAAACTTTGTGCATGCAATCTTGAAGACACAAACCTCTTTGAAGCGTTTTGTCTACATGAGCAGTTTAAGCGTTTTTGGTGCTATCAGAGAAAAACAGCCTTATTTGGAGATTGACGAAAATGATACGCCACGTCCTAATACTGCCTATGGTAAAAGTAAACTCAAATCAGAACAGTTTCTCGATTCGATAGGAAACGATTTCAACTATATTATCCTACGTCCGACAGGAGTTTATGGACCTCGTGAGAAAGACTATTTTTTGATGGCGCAAAGCATCAAACAACATATCGATTTCAGCGTAGGCTATAAACAACAAGATATTACTTTTGTATATGTAAAAGATGTTGTACAAGCGGTATTCCTTGCACTTGACCGCGGAATGTCAGGACGTAAATATTTCCTATCAGACGGCAACGTATACCAAAGCAAAACCTTTAGCGATTATCTTCATGAAGAAATGGGATCGCCATGGTGGATACGCATTAAGGCTCCTATTTGGTTCTTAAAAATCGTAACTTTCTTTGGCGAATATGCTGGACGATTCACAGGACGCATGACCACCTTAAACAACGACAAGTTTAATATTCTTAAGCAACGCAATTGGCGTTGTAACATAGAGCCAACATGTGATGAATTGGGTTATCATCCTCACTACAGCTTGAGACAGGGTGTTAACGAAGCCGTGGCCTGGTATAAAGCTAACGGATGGCTATGAAAAAAAACGGAAAGCTCTGGAAATATCTTGAAATAGAAAAGAAACCCCTGAAAGGGTTAATGGGGCTTGAATGGGTTATCCTTGTTTATACATTGATAACTTTGATTATCACACTTTTCTGTTTCACAAAGCTTCAGCACCCTGATGCCATGATATGGGGGCGCATAAGAATTTGTGCTATCACCATTGCCATGTGGCTTGTATACCGTCTTGTCCCATGCCGAATGATGAAATTCCTACGCATTTTCATTCAAATGTCACTATTAGGCTGGTGGTATGGCGATACTTATCGCATCAATAGTCTTTTTCCAAATTTTGATCACATTGTTGCTCGATGGGACCAACAACTCTTCGGTTGTCAACCAGCAATGCTATTTTCCGAACACATCACTCATCCAATAGTAAGTGAAGTGCTCAATATTGCATATGTAAGCTATTTTCCTATCATACTGGTTATATGTGCATTCTACTTTTTTGAAAGATACAATCAACTGGAACGTGCTTGCTTTATCATTGTAGCCTCGTTCTTTAGCTTTTATCTTTTGTTCGATCTTTTCCCAGTTACAGGCCCCATGTACTATTATAAGGCTGTTGGAATGACAAAAATAGCACATGGTATTTTTCCTGCAATTGGTGACTATTTCTGTACTCATGACGAAATGTTTCCTCCGCCAGGCTGGACTGATGGATTAGGATATTACTTATTAGTAGCCATTCACGAAGGTGAGCATCCAACAGGAGCATTCCCAAGTTCACATGTGGGAATTGCTGTAATCTGCATGATTTTAGCATGGAAAAGCCAAAACAGAACCCTATTCTTTTCCATTTTACCCTTTGCATTACTGATATTTTTTGCCACGGTTTATATACGCGCTCACTACGTTATTGATGTTTTCGCTGGTCTAATTGTAGGTATCATTTTTTACCTACTTTGGGATAAAGTGGCTAAAAAATGTAACTTTTAATATTTAAAAATGAAAAAATTATACATAGAAACTTATGGTTGTCAGATGAACGTAGCCGATTCTGAGGTTGTTGCTTCGGTTATGAAAATGGCTGGTTACGAACCAACTGACCATGAAGAAGAGGCTGATGCCATATTTCTCAACACATGTTCTATTCGCGAAAACGCTGAAAATAAAATTTTCCATCGCTTAGATCAACTTTACGCAGAGCAGAAAAGACGTATGCGTGAAATACAGAAAGAAGAGGACAATTCATCTAAAGCGCCAGCTCTTATCATTGGTGTCTTAGGCTGTATGGCTGAAAGAGTAAAAGACGATCTTATTAATAATCATCATGCTAACCTTGTATGCGGCCCCGATGCCTATATGAGTTTACCAGAAATGGTTGCAGCTGCCGAGTTAGGACAGCCTGCAGTTGACGTTGCTCTTTCTACAACAGAGACCTACCGTGATATCATTCCTTCGCGACTTGGAAGCAATCATGTTTCTGGATTTGTCAGTATTATGCGCGGCTGTAACAACTTCTGCCACTATTGTATCGTACCTTATACTCGCGGACGTGAACGCAGCAGAGATGTCGAAAGTATCCTTGCTGAAGTTCGTGACCTGCACGATAAAGGATTTAAAGAGGTTACACTGCTTGGTCAAAATGTCAATTCCTACGGACTTTTACCCAATGGACGACGTCCCGAAAACGGGGTTATTATTGAAGAAGAGGGTGGAAAAGAATTACATGTATGTTCTTTTGCCGAACTGCTCAAGCGTGTAGCACAAGCCGTACCTGATATGCGTGTGCGCTTTACCACCAGCAACCCTGAGGATATGAGCGAAGATATCTTACATGCTATTGCTGAAGAGCCCAATCTTTGCAATCATATTCATTTCCCAGCACAGAGTGGAAGCAACAGTACACTCAAGCTAATGAACCGAAAATATACACGTGAAGATTATCTTGAAAAGGTTGCAGCAATACGTCGGATTATACCAGATTGCGGTCTTACAACTGATATATTTGTAGGTTACCACAACGAAAGCGAAGATGATTTTGAACAAACAATGAGTTTGGTTCGTGAAGTAGGATTCGATTCCGCTTTCATGTTCAAATATAGTGAACGCCCTGGAACATATGCTGCTAAACACTTACCTGACAACATTTCAGAGGAAGAAAAAGTGTGTCGACTGAATAAACTTATTCACCTACAAACAGCCATTAGTTCTGAGCAGAACAAAAAAGATGAAGGAAAAGTATTTGAGATTCTTATAGAACGCTTTGGCAAACGTAGCCGCGAACAGCTTTTGGGTCGTACTCCTCAGAATAAAGCAGTTATCATTCCTCGCGGAAACCATCGTATTGGCGACTTTGTTACCGTACGAATAACAGGTTCTTCTTCTGCCACACTGTTTGGAGAAGAGGTAGAATAAGCTTTTATAACAGTAACAGTGTAAACTCAAAGGTGCACACATCAACTGAAATGATATGAAAGAATTTCTTATAGTTTTACGCCGTTTCGTTCCACCATACAAGAAATATCTTGTATTATCTATCGTGTTCAACATTCTTTCTGCAGTGCTGAACATCTTTTCATTTGCGGCTATTATCCCTATCTTGCAAATTCTTTTTAAAACAGAAGATGCCGTTCATGCCACACAGTTTATGGCATGGGGAAGTGGAAGTATAAAAGAAGTGCTGAGCAACAATGCCGATTACTATGTGCAACAGCTTATTAACTCGTGTGGAGCTACTACAACACTGTTACTCATAGGCTTGTTTCTTGCCCTAACAACATTCCTAAAAACAGGTGCTTATTTTCTCTCTTCGGCAAGCATTATCCCTATTCGTACAGGTGTAGTACGCGATATTCGCAACCATCTCTATCAGAAAATAACGAGTTTGCATTTAGGTTTCTTTTCTGAGGAACGTAAAGGAGATATTATTGCTCGTATGAGTGGTGATGTTCAAGAGATTGAAAATTCTATCATGTCGAGCCTCGATATGCTTTTTAAGAATCCTATTCTTATTGGCTTTTACTTTGGAACTCTTGTTTTTATTAGCTGGCAACTCACACTTTTTACCCTCATTTTTGTTCCAATCTTTGGTTGGTTCATGGGATTTGTAGGTCGAAAGTTAAAACAAAAGAGTATCAAGGCACAAGCATTGTGGAGCGATACCATGAGTCAGGTTGAAGAAACGCTAGGTGGGCTACGTATTATTAAGGCCTTTAGTGCTGAAGAAAAGATGAATAAGCGCTTTGATAAAGTGAATAGCGACTATCGCAATAACATTATGAAAGTAAACATTCGTCAACAAATGGCTCATCCTATGAGCGAGTTTCTAGGCACTGTTATGATTGTTATTGTGCTTTGGTTTGGTGGTACACTTGTACTTAGCAATAATCCTGTTATCTCAGGTCCTACGTTTATCTATTATCTTGTTATCCTCTATAGCATTATTAATCCTTTGAAAGAGTTTTCGCGTGCAGGCTATAATATCCCCAAAGGACTAGCATCTATGGAGCGAGTAGATAAAATTATGTTAGCCGAAGTGGAGATAAAAGAGATTGATAAGCCTCAACATATCAATACACTTGAACATAATATTGAATTCCGTAATGTATCATTTGCTTACAATACGCCAGTAACGGTTCAACCAACACATACAAATAGCTTACATGCAGATTATCAGAACGAATCTGATTCTGCAGATAAAGAAACTGAAAAATCAACATTACATTGGGTACTGCGCAATATAAACCTTACTATTCCTAAAGGTAAAACCATAGCATTGGTCGGACAAAGTGGTGGTGGAAAGTCTACTCTTGTCGACCTTATACCGCGTTACTACGATGTACAGGAAGGCGAAGTGCTTATTGATGGTATCAATGTTAAGAATCTCGGCATACACGATTTACGCCAGCTTATTGGTAATGTTAACCAAGAAGCTATTCTGTTCAACGATACATTCTATAACAATATTACCTTCGGTGTCGACAATGCTTCGCGCGAAGATGTTGAACACGCCGCACGAATAGCTAATGCTTACGAATTCATTATGGAATCAGAATATGACTTTGATACCAATATTGGCGACCGTGGAGGTCGTCTTTCAGGTGGCCAACGCCAACGTATCAGTATAGCTCGTGCCATATTGAAGAATCCACCTATCCTTATTCTTGATGAAGCTACGTCTGCACTTGATACCGAATCTGAAAGATTGGTACAAGATGCACTTTATAAACTAATGAAGACGCGCACCACAGTGGCTATCGCTCACCGTTTGTCAACGATCAAGAATGCTGATGAAATATATGTGCTTCACGAAGGACAAATCGTTGAACAAGGCACACACGACGAACTCATTCTTAAAAACGGATATTACAAGAAGCTGCACGACATGCAGAGTTAATCCCGTTACTTACTACACCTAACGTAGTAAAAGCCTGTAAAACAAGTTGTAACATCATGTCAAAAATCGTTTATAGCATCTTCTATCTCATCTCTTTATTACCATTCTGTGTACTTTATGCCTTGAGTGATATTGCATATTTGCTTATATATAAGCTCATCGGCTATCGCAGAACAGTGGTTAGAAACAATCTGACCACATCGTTTCCAGAGAAAGATATTAACGAAATAAAAGATATTGAACGCAAATTTTACCACTGGTTTTGCGACTATTTTTTCGAGGCTATTAAGCTTTTGAGTATTAGCAATCGTGAACTTAACCGTCGTTTACTCGTGTTAAACCCTGAAGTCCATGAACAATGGTTTCTAAAAGGCCGAAATAATGCAGCTTTCTTAGGCCACTATTGTAATTGGGAGTGGCTCTCACGCGTAGGAAAGGATATGAATCAAGAACGCCGCTTGTGCCTTATTTATGATCCTCTCCATTCTAAACCATTCGACAACTTATTCTTAAAAATTCGAACCTATCCTCCCACAGGGGTTCCCACTCCTAAGCGCGACATTCTACGACAACTCTTAGAATGGAAACGGCAGGGCATCTTTTCAATGAGTGGATATATTGCTGACCAGGCTCCGAAATGGCAGAACATACATCTGTGGATACCTTTTTTAAATCACCCGCATAGCCCTGTCTTTACAGGTGCAGAACGTATTGCACGTAAAATGAATAACGTAATATACTACGCTAAAATGAGTAGGCCACGCCGAGGATATTACGAAATGGAATACGTTCTTATTACAGACGATCCTAATTCTATGGCCGAAGGCGACATTACACGTCGTTTCTTCAACCTCTTAGAAGAAAGTATACGCAACCGTCCTGAGTTTTATCTCTGGACACATAATCGTTGGAAGCGCACCAAAGAGGAATTTGATCAACGCTTCAATATTGTAAACGGGAAGAGCATTAGGAAAGACAATATATGATTATTACTATAAACCCAAAATACGAAGGCTTACGATCCTTTCTGATAACGATACCTGATATTTTCAATAATGCCAGCGAGGTTATCCATGAAGGTCGTAATAGCATAAAGGTTATTACAACTCCCGATGGCCTTCGCCTCAATATTAAGCGTTATCATGTACCTAAGGGGCCAAATCTGTTTATCTATTCATGGGGGCTTCGCAAACCTAAAGGACTGCGCGCTTTCGAATATCCATTCATACTTCTTGCCAAAGATATCCAAACTCCTGAACCAGTTGCTTATATTGAAGAGCGAGGAAATTTTAATCTTTTAGGCTATACTTATTTTATCAGTTTGCAGATTGATGATTATTGTACACTATACGATTTTGGTAATGCCACCGAAGGCACATACGAAGAAGCAGCCGAAGCATTAGGTCATTTTGCTGCTTCTATGCATGAAAAAGGTGTTCTGCACAAAGATTTTACGCCCGGAAATATTCTGTATAAAAAAGATGATGCTGGTTATCACTTCATGCTTGTTGACATTAACCGCATGTCTTTTGGACCGATAAGTACTAAACAAGGTCTTCCTTATCTCATCAAGTTCTGGGGACCTAAACATTTTACCGAACTCGTTATTGAAGCTTATTGCAAGGTCCGCAACGCCAACGTGCAAGAAGCCTTAGCTTATGCCATGCCAGCAAGAGCGCAATTCTGGAAACGTTATCAGAAAAAACACAACGTATCATTTCAATTAGAACTATAATTTGTTATGAGAATTCTTATTGTTCGATTCCGTCAAATGGGAGATACTATTCTCACAACAGTCGTTATGAACACCTTAAAGGCTACTTTTCCACATTGTACCATTGATGTGATTTTAAACGAAAATATATGCTCTCTCTTTAATGGTCATCCTTCTATTGATAACATTATTCCTTTTTCAAAGAACGAAAGACACAACTCTTTTAAATATATCCGTAAGGTTTGGCAAACCGTTCGCCATACACATTACGATGTTATTATTGACATGCGCTCTACAATAAGCACAATGCTCTTTGCTTTATTTTCTCCTAAAACTAAATATAGAATTGGCTTGAAAAAAAGCTATACACGCTTAGCTTTCAATTATATTGTAAATCCATGCCAAAAAGATGAGAGCATGATAGAGCATAATCTTGCTATGCTAAAGCCTTTAGAAGCAATAGCACAGATTAAATACGATAAACAGTTTTCTTTATTTATTTCACAAGCTGAAAAAGAAAATTATAAAGAATATCTCCTTCAAAAAGGTATATCTTTTGACAAACCTATTTTATTAATAGGTGTAACCGCTAAACTGGCGCATAAAACATGGTCAGAGGAAAGCATGAAAGCCATTATCCGCAAAATTATAAATGCTTATCCTAACAGCCAATTAATATTTAATTATGCGCCCGGAGAAGAAGAGAATAATGCTCGCAAAATTTATACAGAACTTGGTAAACCTCAACAAGTTTTTATTGATATTCAAGCTAAATCACAACGAGAGTTAGTAGCTTTAGCATCTATTGTCACCTTCTATTTTGGCAATGAGGGCGGCGCTCGTCATATTGTCCATGCCTGTGGTAAGCCTTCTTTTGTCGTATGTACGCCACAAATTAGCATTAAAACATGGATACCCCAAAACAACATTCCAGCTAAAGGCATTTATAATACGGTACCAGAAGATATTGTATGGGAAAAAATGCAACAGTTTATTGTGGATAATAATATTAAAATGAAGTAAGCAAATGAGCATAAAATCAACCTCAAAGCCTACCCTTGTTAAGGTTATTATTCCCATATATCGTAATCTTAATGACGAAGAAACTGCGTCATTAAATAATACGATGGAAATATTTGGCCAACATCCTATTGCTTTTTTACTCCCCGAAAGCTATAAAGCCAATTATCTTCTTTCAAAATACCCAAAAGCAGAAGCTATCCGAGTAAGTGATAAATGGCTGGGGACACAATGTGGTATTGCTGGATATAATAACATGATGAAACAAAAAAGCTTCTACAGTCTTTTTTCATCATGCGAGTATATCCTTATATGTCATACTGATGCATGGATTTTTCGTGACGAACTTACATCATGGTGCCAACTAAATTATGATGTTGTGGCTGCGCCTTGGCCTATGCGAAAAAAGTATGGTTATTTCCCTCTCAAACAAATTCTACGTTTAAGACGGCTTTTAACGCCTAAAACACGACTCATTCATCAGGATAAATACAACCGTATAGGCAATGGTGGACTAAGCTTGCGACGTGTTGATTCTTTTATGAAGGCTTGCGATGACTATCAACAAGAAGCCGCTTTCTTTGATACCTTTACCGATGTACATTATGGTGAGGACATGTTTTGGGCTCTTGTTCCTAAGAATTTCCGTTACCCCAGTGCCAACGAAGCGCTTAAATTTTCTTTCGATAGCAATCCATGGTTATGCTATCAGCTGGCTAACAAACAAATGCCAATGGGTTGTCATGGATTCAACCACAAAGATAAAAGAGCCTTTTGGAAGAATATCATTCCTGTGAAATCGCTTAGTCAACCTATAAAATAATACTATCTTTTAAGCTTATTTTTTATATAAGTAACTTGTTGTTAGTCCTTCTTTAATATTGGAAGCGATTGCTCCATATTATACCTTATCACCCAGTCAGCAATGGTATGAGCCTGTGTAAGACGGTTAATTTCAACCTTTGTAGCATGCGAAACGTCACCCTCTATGTTCATTTGTGAACCTACCGCCACGGCAACCTTGCGCTTATCCAATATACTTTGTCCCATTCCTCGCCAATAATAATTGTCAAGGTGCATCAAATTGAGGATAGTTGGATACATATCTACCTGTCCTAAAACGCCATCGTAACGCATTGCAACAGGCGAGTTAAGCACAATAAACGGTGTATATTGCCCTGCCGAAACCACACGACGAGCTTCAGCTGAGCGACGAATATCTGCACGATCGGCAGCTAACCCCTCATGGTCGCCAACAATAACTACCATCGTTTCATGCCAATCGGGCCTGCTTTTTAGATATTGAAGCAAAATGCCAACAGCATAATCGGTATAGTTAGCCATCGTCATATAATCGAGCATCTTTTGTGGATAGTTCCCCTTAAAATGAATACGCTTCAGGTTGTCAGGCAGAATAAACGGATTATGACCCGAATAAGTAACAAATTGTAGATAAACATGCTCTCCTCGTTTCCATATCTCTCCCGTCTTCATCTTCTCTACAGCCTGACGCATAAAAGAAACATCACCCAGTTTTTTACGTGAACCTACCTTTTCATCAAGTCGCCACGAATCTTTCGATAGTAAGGTATCTATACCAAAGGCCTTTGCTACCTGTGCCTGATTCCATGTTACTGGCTTATCGACAGTGAGCAAATAACTACGACTGTTGTATGTAGAGGCTATAGCTTTTGTCAGTGTATGATAGTTATTACCTGTATATTTCATGGCATAACAGCCGCTACGAAGAGGCAGAAGACCCGCATTAAGCAGCAACTGGCAGTCGATAGACCTTCCGCCTTTCACCTGCGTGAGAGTATTAGGAGCATATAAAGTTTGTGTATCAGCAATAGCACGATTCAAATTTGGCGTAATTTCTTTTCCTTCCATACGTAAGCCTATCACCCAACTTTCAAGCGATTCGCACAACACGACTACCAAATTCTTTCGTTCGCTTATACTATCTGATAATGGTACATAATTAGGTTGAAGTGCAAACCACGTCTTCACCTCTTCTTGAATTTGAGGTGTACAAGGTGCATCGGTGTGCATAGCATCGTATAATAAGCTTCCGAAGAAGGTGTATTCAGGGGTTACACAGCTATAGTAATTGGCCGATTGCATATCGTCTATAGTCTTTGAGAACCCCCCTTTAGGAACAAGAAGTAAACCACATATTGCACCTACGGCTATTATTATAGTCATATAATGTACCACCCTACGCCATGCCAATCGAGCTTCGGGAGCATATCGACGAACCCAAAACCCCGCAATAAGAGTAGAAATAGGAAAGAGAATATCTATCCAACGCATAGAATCAACTACGCTTGCCATAAAATCGCTCAAATTTCCAGCCAACAAATAGCTTTCCAAAGGTATTACAGAGTTGTACGTTCTGCTATACATCAGGTTACTGATAAGCAAACCGTCAAGAACAAGCATCATCACTATTTGCAACCAGCGTCGACGTAAAAGTACATAGGGTAGCGCAAGTACCAATGTAACTAATATTGTATTATAGTATAAAGCAGCACTTGAAAAAGCTGTAAATGTGGTTTGCAGACACCATATAATGTCAAAAAGTATAAACTTAAAGAACCATATATTTGTGAAAATTTTGGTTACTGGTGTCCACAGATTAGGAGAAAATATTTGTCTTATCTGTAATTTTAACCATTTCTTCATTATGTAACGAATTTAAAATTCAAAATAAATGATATAAACTTGACGAAAGATACACCAATTCATCGTTGCTGATTAAGCATAAATTGAGCCGTTTGTTCCATCGCAAACACATACTTCTTCAGCGGTTCAAAAGACTTATAATTGTGGCTTTCTCTCAATTTCCATTTAGGCAACGCATCATAATAGAATGCCTTTTGCATATTTGGGTTATACACAAAACAGCGTTTATAATCTCGGGCTACAATCTGATTATCAGCCGAATAAAACACCATTTGTCTACGGGTCTTCAACAAGTCAACACCAAAACCATTATAATCGTAACTTAATCCCAATATTCCAAGCACCGTCGGTAAGATGTCAACCTGTTGCGCCAAACCATCATAAAGCTGCGGCTTTACATCAGGACCAAACATCAATAACGGAATATGATTATAGGAAACTGGCAGTTCTCCCTCTGCCTTTCCTACCATCTTGCCGTGGTCAGCATAAATAACGAAAATAGTGTTCTTATACCACGGCTCGCGTTGTGTAGCCTTCAAAAACTGTCCTATTGACCAATCAGCATACTCTACTATCTGTTTTTCCGCCTCCTTACTTCGAGCATGAAACCACAATGGCACTTTATAGGGCGGATGGTTACTAATGGTAAGAATAGTAGCAAGGAAAGGATTACTTCGTTTAGCCGCTGCATTTATCTTGCCTAAAGCATAGTTCATCTCAAAATGATCGCTTACACCAAAACTATTTACCACCGAATCTTTGGGATAGTTCTCTTGTGAATAAATATCGTCATAACCGTTTGTTGAGAAAAAAGCTTTCATATTGTCATACTGCGCCTCATGTATCATGAAGAACATATTGTGGTAACCCTCGCGATGCAAGATAGTAGGAATACCCTCCCAATGTGGTGTTACTGTTCCCTTCATAAGGTTACGAAACATCAATGCTGGAAAACTATAGAGAGAAGCAGTTAGTCCATGGTTGGTATGAATGCCAGCACTGTAACAGTTTGTAAACGCCAATGAACAACGATAAAGACTATCAAGCGTGGGCGTTAACTCATCAGGCTGTCCAAAAGTACGAAGAAAGCTCGCAGACATTGACTCCATAAGAATGATGACGACGTTGTGACGACGTTGAGGAATAGTCGAAAACACACGACGACGGAGGACGTAACTACTATCTACTTTTCCCTGAATACCAAGACTCGTGCGGGCATAGCTAATAGCTTCGGCATAAGGCATTAATTTAAGCTCTTGATTTTCCTTGCGCAAATCGTCTAACACACTCGTCAGCAAATTAAAAGAAGGATTAATACCTAATTGGTTTAAGAACGAGTCATTACAATAATAAGCTTCACTTATTTTAATAGGATTATAGCCTCTTCGTCCGCGAATACCAAATAAACAAAGTAGCACGGCCACAACCCAAACAACACTACAACCAACAATACTGCGCACATTGATACGACCAACTGGTTGTTGTTCTATACGCTTGATGAAAAAACTTGTTAGTTTAAACACCGTCCACGCAAACCCTCCAGCCAATATAAAGTATAAAAAAATATGCAGCCAATAGCTTTTTTCCTCAAATAACATACCTGCCGTTGTAGCGGTATATCCAAACCATAAGAAAATGCTTGAATTGATATTTTTAAAGAAATAAGTAAAGTAAGGGGTGTTGGCGGCCGATACCATAAACGCCAAGGAATAGAAAATACAGAACCACCAAGCAACAAATCGGTAAACCAGACGATGGATTCGCCCTATAATGGCAGCTATTCCTACTAAAACAAGTGGAACTATAAGAATGTAACAAGCTATTACATTGTCAAACCAGACACCTCGAATAAAAGCTCCAAAGATATTCGCTTCAGAATGAACTATCTGACCATGAAGACAAACAAACTCTATAAATCGAAACAGAGAGAAGCCCAGAAGGCCCACAATGTGGATACTAATCAGCCACAACAGAGATTGATAAAAACGTTTCATCATACAATATTAGTTCTACAAAATTAGCCATTAGGTACGAATTGTACAAGAAAGGCAACTGAAATATATAGAAATTGCCTAATTTTGTAAACATCATTATAACAGCCCAATACACTTTATCATGAACAAACGTGATCGCAATATGGCGTGGATGGTTTTATTGATGGCCATTGTTACGCTTCTTCCCTTCTTAGGACTGAACGAATTTAGCACAAAAGGTGAGCCACGCGAGGCCGTTGTAGCTATGTCAATGCTACAACAAAACAACTGGATTCTGCCTGTAAACAATGGCTTCGACATTCCTTTTAAACCTCCTTTCTTCCATTGGTGTATTGCCGCATTTTCTATGTTACAAGGTTATGTTAGCGAATTTACCTCACGTTTACCCTCTGCCATAGCACTGATTGCACTGTTAGTAAGCACATTTTGCTTCTATGCCCGTCGTAAAAATAACGAAGTAAGCCTTATTGCCACTATCTTAACCTTAACAGCTTTCGAGGTACACCGTGCAGGAACCAATTGCAGAGTTGATATGGTTCTGACGGCTTTTATTGTTGGTGCCATTTATTTGTTATACCGATGGTGGGAGAGAGGTAGCCGTAACTTGCCATGGCTGGCCATTCTTTGCATGAGTGGCGCTACGCTTACTAAGGGTCCAGTAGGTATAATTCTGCCGTGTATGGTGATATTTATTTTCATGTTAACCGAGCGCGAAAAGCCTATAAAACTTATTTTTAAGCTTACGGCGTGTGCTGTTTTAAGCCTTATTTTACCCGCTATGTGGTATTATGCCGCATACAAACAAGGCGGAGAACAATTCCTAAGTCTTGTTATGGAAGAGAATGTAGGACGTTTTGCAGGTAAAATGTCGTATGGATCGCATGAGAATCCTGCCATATACAATGTACTGATGCTTATTGCAGGGTGGGCACCATGGACGCTAATTATGCTGTTTTCATTATTTGTTTTACCTTGGAAAACCATGTCACGAAGCGCTTTTGTCGAAAAAATACGTACAGCCGACCCCTTACAAAAGTTTACGTGGTTGGCATTCTTGCTTATCTTTATTTTCTACTGCATACCGAAAAGCAAACGCGGAGTGTACCTATTACCATGCTATCCGTTTATGGCTGTACTCATAGCCGAGTATATGATATGGTTTATCAAGCGCAGCATCATGCCTGTAAAGTTGTATATTGGTTTCATTTCTACAGTAGGAATATTGCTTACAATAGCTTTTGTTGTGGCACGTTTCGGCGTTATTCCCGACACTATTTTCCATGGTCGACATGCTTGGGAGAATACCAATATATTACATGCCATAGCCTATAACCCCATGAGTGCGACCGATATACTTTTATCTGCCGTGCCACTTATAGCAGCTTTAATAGGTATTTCAACGCTTATAAACAAGGGTTACAAGGAGTTTGGCAACCGTACCGTGCTGGTATCTTGCCTGATGACCGTACTGATGTATGTGGCCTTTGATGGTTTTTATGCACCCCGTGTGATGAATACCAAGAGCCTAAAGCCTTTTGCCATGGAGATTAAACGTCATTATGGCCATGAACCCCTGTACGCATTTACCAACTTTAACAGGCATGGCGGAAACACGGTACACTTTTTTGGAATAAACTTTTACTTGAATGATGCTGTTCGACAGTTTGATATTGACCGCCCAGAAAAGGGTATTTTATTAATTAATGCGAACAGTAAGGCCGAATTCAACAAAGCTTTTGCCGAACAATATCAATTTACAGAACTTTCGCATACGGCACAGCGTGTTACCGAATTGAAAGATACGATTTATATTTACAAATTTAATCGCTGTTCAATGAAGTAGCGAGGACGTCGTTTTACTTCAATATAAATTTTACCAACATACAGTCCTGTAATACCTATTGAGGTAGTTACAATACCGCCTATAAACCATAACGAAACCAGTAATGAGGTCCATCCTTGTATGGTTTCGCCCTCAGCATTGCGTACCAGTGCATAAATAATAAAGACAAAAGCCATAAAGGTCATCAGCAAACCTACACAAGTGATGAACCTTAATGGTGCTACTGAAAACGACGTTATGCCGTCAATGCTGAACGATATCATCTTTTTCAGCGGGTATTTTGAATCGCCAGCCTCACGCGCTTTGCGGTCATAATAGACGTAACCCTCCTGAAAACCCAATTCCCTTACAATGCCACGCAGGAACAAATTGCGTTCAGGATAAGCTATTAAAGCCTTTACAGCACGGTTTGTCATCATACGAAAATCGGCATGATTAAATATAATTTCGTCGTCAACACGCTTCATCAACTTATAAAATGCTTCGGCCGAGAAACGTTTGAACCACGTATCTGTACGGCGTTCTTTACGTACACCGTAAACAATATCCTTACCTTCGTTTACCTGTCGTGCCATATCTACAATGGCATTCTCATCGTCTTGCAAATCGGCATCAATTGATACCATGGCATCGCACGTATCAACACCCTGTTCCATACCCGCCCAAAGTGCATTCTGATGGCCTTTATTATGCGACAGTTTCAAGCCACACACCGTTTCATCGTTCTGTGCAGCCTGTGCAATTAGCTCCCAAGTGCTGTCTCTACTGCCATCATCGACAAACAGAAGACGCGCATCAGTATCGGCCTCTGCTTTCAAACGTGCCAACAATGCCTTCATACGGACGAAGGTTTGAGGTAACACTTCTTCTTCGTTATAACAGGGAATAACTATATTTAGTTTCATAAGCTTAAAGCATTTATCTTATGATGCAAAGATAATCATTTTATATTGACAATAGGCCTGTAGAATAAAATAAAAGACAATATGCCGTTTTCGGCACGTGTTTATTACGTTATATCGTCACCATCATATCGTAAAGGGTAGGGCCTATTTCATAAATTTTAAAACTATTGTCTTTGCTTTTGCGAAAATACATTGTACTTTTGCGACCTATGTTAAGAGTTATTGCCACCACTGCATTGCTGTTTTTCCTGCACATTACATTGCAGGCACAAAACAATAACACCAATCCAGAAGACCGTGATGTGGATATGGACAGCCCCACTTTTATGCCTATGGTAAAGGTGGGTAAAGTAAAGCAGGGCAGTGATAGCATACAATATGTTGAGCTTAACAATATATGGGTTTATCCTGAGCCCGTTTTTAGCGATGATCGCCAACGTCAGGCTTATAACCGACTTGTGTATAACATAAAACTTGTGCTCCCTATTGCTAAAGAGGTAAACCGTATTATTATTGAAACGGGCGACTATTTGGACATGCTTCCCAACAAACGCGCGCGCGACCTACACATGAAACAGGTTGAAAAAGATATTAGAAAAGAGTATACGCCGCGCATGAAGAAGCTAACTTATGCACAAGGAAAACTGTTGATAAGATTAGTTTATCGCGAATGTAACAGCTCGTCGTACGAACTTATTCAGGGTTTTCTTGGCCCTATTCGTGCAGGCTTTTGGCAAACTTTTGCCTACGTCTTTGGTGCTTCGCTAAAGAAAGAGTATGACCCTAACGGCATTGACCGACTTACTGAGCGCATAGTGCGTCAAGTAGAAGCAGGTCAAATTTAATTCATTTCACCCTTTTTACTGGCTTTTTACATGCTTTTGCTACGTGCTTTATTGGCTTGTGGCAAAAGTATGACGGCCGTCATACAACGTGTACTACGGCCATGGAACAATGCGTACGACGACCGCCATACACGTGTACGACGGCCGCCGTATCATAAACTATGGAGCGTAAACACATGAGCTTTTCGGCCTTAACGGTTTGTTATTTCGGCTTTTTCCTTTGAATTTTCTGCTTTTTACGCTAACTTTGCATACATCTTTATATTTATAGAACGTTAGATTACAAGAAATAACAAAATAACAATGGAATACAATTTCAAAGAAATTGAGAAGAAGTGGCAAAAAACTTGGGCTGATCAGCAAACCTATAAGGTAACTGAAGATAAAAGTAAACCCAAGTTTTATGTACTTAACATGTTTCCCTATCCTTCAGGTGCTGGCTTGCATGTAGGTCACCCTTTAGGCTATATTGCGAGCGACATATACGCCCGTTTCAAGCGTCAGAATGGCTTTAATGTACTAAATCCTATGGGCTATGATGCGTACGGACTACCCGCTGAGCAATATGCCATCAAGACAGGACAACACCCTGCCATCACCACTGAAAAGAATATTGAACACTATCGTGAACAATTGGATAAGATAGGCTTCTCATTTGATTGGAGCCGTGAGATTAGAACGTGCGACCCTAAGTATTACCATTGGACACAATGGGCCTTTGGGCGTATGTTCAATTCGTTCTATTGTATTAGCTGTCAAAGCGCAAAACCTATTGAAAAACTAATCAAACACTTCGAAGAAAAAGGCACAGCCGACCTTCATGTAGCACAGGGCGAAGAACTTTCGTTTACAGCCGATGAGTGGAAGGCGATGGACGAGAAACAGAAATCGGACACACTGATGAACTATCGTATAGCTTATAAGGGCGAGACGATGGTGAACTGGTGTGCTGGTTTAGGTACTGTTTTAGCTAATGATGAGGTAGTAGACGGCGTGAGTGTGCGTGGCGGATTCCCTGTTGTGCAGAAAAAAATGAGCCAATGGTGCTTACGCGTGTCGGCTTACTCACAACGTTTGTTAGATGGTCTTGATACCGTTGATTGGAGTGAATCAATAAAAGAAACGCAGAAAAACTGGATAGGACGTTCGGAAGGTACTGAAATGCAATTCCGTATTGCTGATACCGATGAAACCTTTACTATTTTCACCACTCGCGCTGACACCATTTTTGGTGTTACTTTCATGGTATTAGCTCCTGAGAGTGAGCTGGTAGAGAAGTTAACTACCGCTGAACAGAAAGCAGAAGTAGAGCAATATCTCGACTATGTGAAGAGCCGCACGGAACTTGATCGTATGAGCGACCGTAAGGTTACAGGCGTATTTAGTGGTTCGTATGCGGTGAATCCGTTCACTGGTGACAACATTCCCGTATGGATAAGTGAATATGTTCTTGCAGGCTATGGTACAGGAGCGATTATGGCTGTGCCTGCACACGATAGTCGTGACTATGCTTTTGCACGCCATTTTAACCTGCCAATTATTCCGCTTATCGAAGGTGCTGATGTATCAGAAGAGAGTTTTGATGCCAAAGAAGGCATAGTAATGAACTCGCCTGTAAGCGGAAAGGAAACACTAAATGGTTTTACACTGAACGGCTGCACGGTGAAAGAGGCTATCGAGAAAACCAAACAGTTTGTTACTGAACACAATTTAGGTCGTGTAAAGGTGAACTATCGTTTGCGCGATGCTATTTTCTCACGTCAGCGTTACTGGGGTGAACCTTTCCCCGTTTACTATGAAAATGGTATTCCTCGCATAGTTCCCGAAGAGTGTTTACCTATAGAACTGCCTGAAATAAAAGAGTATAAGCCTACTGAAAATGGTGAACCTCCATTGGGCCGTGCGGAGAAATGGGCATGGGATACCGTAGCAAAGAAGGTAGTTGAAAATAGTAAAATAGATGAGAAAACTGTATTCCCACTCGACCTGTACACCATGCCGGGTTTTGCAGGCTCATCTGCTTACTATCTGAGATATATGGATCCGAAAAACGACAAGGCACTTGTCTCAGCCGAAGCAGGACAGTATTGGAAACACGTTGACCTGTATGTGGGAGGTACTGAGCACGCAACGGGTCACCTGATATACAGTAGATTCTGGAATAAATTTCTCTTCGATAATGGCGTTAGCTACGAAGAAGAACCCTATCAGAAGCTGATTAATCAGGGCATGATTCAAGGACGATCAAACTTTGTTTACCGTGTCAACGAACTAAGTAGCGAGAATAAACCTGTATTTGTAAGCTATAACCTGCGTAAGAATTATAAAGACGTCACACCTATACACGCATGGGTGAACCTCGTTAAAAACGATATACTTGACGTTGATGCTTTCCGCGCATGGAGTCCTGAATACAAAGATGCCGAGTTTATTCTTGAAGACGGTAAATATATTTGTGGTTGGGCTATCGAAAAGATGTCAAAATCGATGTACAATGTGGTGAATCCTGACGACATCGTAAACGATTATGGCGCTGATACACTACGTCTTTACGAAATGTTCCTTGGCCCATTAGAAGCCAGCAAGCCTTGGGACACCAACGGTATAGATGGTTGTTTTAGATTCTTAAAGAAATTATGGAGCCTCTTCTGGGAAAACAGAACTGATAATTGGCTTGTAAATGATGATAAACCTACGCAGGAAAATCTGAAGAGTTTGCACAAACTCATCAAGAAAGTAACACAGGATATTGAAAACTTTAGCTTCAATACATCAATATCTGCTTTCATGATTTGTGTAAACGAATTGGGTCAACAAAAGTGCCATAGCCGTGAAATACTTCGCAATTTGGTTATTCTTATCGCACCTTTTGCTCCACATATTGCTGAGGAATTGTGGAACGAATTAGGCGAAAAGGAAACGGTTTGCGATGCACAGTGGCCAAAATGGAACGAGGAATACCTTACAGAAAACGAAATTCAGCTCACTGTCTCGTTTAATGGTAAGGCTCGTTTCCAGAAGATGTTTGCTGCAGATGCTTCTAAAGACGAAATTGAGAAGCTTACTCTTGAAGATAATCGCACTGCCAAATATACAGAAGGCATGCAGATTATGAAAGTTATTGTAGTGCCTAAAAAGATTATTAACATCGTTGTCAAATGACAATAAACCATCAAATTATCTTGAATGAGGCAAAGGATTATATCTTTATAACCCTTGGTTTATGCCTCTATGCTTTTGCCTGGACAACCTTTCTGTTACCCTATGAAATTGTAACGGGAGGTGTAACAGGCTTTTCGGCCATTATCTTTTATGCGTTTAATGTCCCAATTGAGACCAGTTATTTTATTATAAATGTACTGCTTCTGCTGCCAGCCCTTAAAATATTAGGATTTAAATTCTTAATAAAAACCATCTATGCTATATTTGCTCTTTCGTTCCTTTTGTGGGCAGCGCAAGAATTAATGCCCGTAGATGCACAGGGACATTATATAAAAATATTGGGCGAAGGGCAAGATTTTATGTCGCTTCTTATCGGATGTACCATGACAGGAACCTCATTAGCTATTGTGTTTATGAACAATGGTTCAACGGGTGGAACTGATATTATTGCGGCAGCAGTAAATAAATATTATAACTTTTCGTTGGGACAGGTACTTATTGGTGTAGACCTTTGTATTATTGGTAGCTGTTTCTTCATTCCCGAATTTGGTGATAGTCTTGCTCGTATTCCTAAGGTGGTATTCGGATTGTGTACGATGGTGGTTGAGAATTTTATGCTCGACTATGTAATGAACGCAAGAAGAGAGTCGGTTCAATTCATGATTTTCTCAAAGAAACACATGGAAATAGCAAACGCTATTGGTACCGAAATGGACCATGGTGTGACTATTCTTGACGGACATGGGTGGTACACGGGACAAGAAATGAAGGTACTTTGTATTCTTGCTAAGCGACGTGAGAGTACGAGTATTTTCAGATTAATAAAAATGATTGACCCTAACGCCTTTGTTTCACAAAGTTCGGTTATTGGTGTTTATGGAGAAGGCTTTGACAAGATAAAAGTGAAAATTCCAAAAGATAAGAAAAAAGGCAATACCAATACACCAACATTGGAAAACAAAGACAACGTAAAAAATTAAAAATGAAGATAGTATTTGCTACTAATAATAAGCATAAGCTACAAGAAATTAGAGCTATTTTAGGTTCCGATTTTGAGATTGTTTCATTGGCCGACATTGGTTGTTACGATGAAATACCCGAGACAGGAAACACCCTTGAAGCGAATGCACATCAGAAAGCTGAATACGTTTTCAATCATTATCACCTTAGTTGCTTTGCCGATGATACAGGACTTGAAGTAGATGCTTTAGATGGAGCACCGGGTGTACATTCAGCACGATATGCCGAAGGTACTGATCATGACAGTGAAGCCAATATGAAAAAGTTGCTTTGTGAACTGGGTGACAACACAAATAGGAAAGCACGATTTCGTACTGTAATCAGTTTGATACTTACAGAAGAAGAGAATTCGTCGTCCTATAAAGAATATATATTTGACGGTGAAGTAAGAGGCCATATAGCAAAAGAGAAGCATGGTAGTGAAGGCTTTGGCTACGACCCATTGTTTATACCCGATGGCTACGATAAAAGCTTTGCTGAACTGGGTGAGGATATTAAAAATAAAATAAGTCATAGAGCAAGAGCTGTTGCAAAATTAGCCAAATTTTTAAAAGGGAAATAAGTAAAATTGATTTCCCTTTACGTCGTAAAGGTACGACGATTACGCAATAAAGGCATTACGTTTACGTTGTAAAGGCATTGTAAATATGTCGTAATCACAACACCTTTACGATATAACGATACATCAATTACATTATAAACGTATTCCTTTCATGATGAAAAAGACTATTCTTTCAGCTTTAGTGCTTTTCTTCTCACTTGCTTCACATGCAACGTCGGGACTGTGGAAAACTTATCTAAGCTATTATGAACCTACAGAAATAGAGAAGGGAATGAATGGCAATATTTATGTTCTTGCCTCAAAAGACCTTTATTGCTATAATCAAAATGACCAGAGTATACAGACCTTTGATAAGCTAAATGCACTTAGCGACTGTAATATTGAACATATAGCGTGGTGTCAGGCAGCAAAAAAATTGGTTATAGTATATACCAATAATAACATTGATTTGCTATCTCCTAACGGTAATGTAGAGAATGTTGCTGACTACATGAATGCTACTATGACCGAAAACAAAAAGGTAAACAGCATTGATGTAAGTGGGAAATATGCCTATTTATCTACTGCTTTCGGTATTGTGAAGTTGAATGTACAAAATGCTGAAATAAGCAATACATACAACTTAGGTTTCTATGTAAACTATAGCCGCGTAGAAGGCAACTATATTTACGCAGAGTCGAGTGCACAAGGATCTTATCGTGGTTTACTTACCGATAATCTTCTTGATCGAAATAACTGGGTAAGAATGGGACATTTTAGACCATATAATAAAGTAATGGACCCCACTTTGTTGGCTATTGTAAAGACACTTAATTTGGGAGGACCAAAGTATAATTATTTTGAATTCACTAAATTTTATCGTGGAAAATTATACTCGGTAGGAGGAGGTTATACCCCTACCAACGATCTCTATAGACCTGGTTGCGTACAAATATACGACGGAAGCAAATGGACTTTTTATCAAGACAACATCAAGGACATAACAGGATATGATTTTGTTGACTTGGCTTCAATGGATATTGATCCTAAAAACGAAAATCACGTATTTGCATCAGGTCGTACAGGCGTTTACGAATTTTTGAATGGTCATTTTGTTAAGGCATATAATTGCGATAATAGTCTTTTACAAACTGCTTCGACAGTAAGCGCAAACAACAAAAATTACTGTATAGTTCTCGGAGTAAAATTTGATGATAAAGGAAATTTGTGGGCAACAAATAGCATTAGTTCTTCAACATCTATTCTTCAACTTACACCAGATGGACAATGGAATAACTATCATCACACAGAGTTAGTAAATAATAACCGTTCACTCGAACGTATGAAAACGCCTGTAATTGACAGTCGTGGACTGATGTGGATAGCTAATAACTTCTACCGTTATCCGATGGCAGTTAGTTTTCAACCTACAACAAACACGATTAAACAATACAGTCAGTTTATTAACGAAGAGGGCGAACAAACCAATATTTTATTTGTGAGGGCCATTGCTGAAGACCATGATAAAAACATGTGGATTTGCACAGATAAAGGACCTTTCATTCTTAAACCCGAACAAATAACTGCTAATAACCCTGTTTTTCATCAGGTTAAAGTGCCTCGTAACGATGGAACTAACTATGCTGACTATCTACTTGCTGGTGTAGACATTAGCTGTATTTATGTTGATAAGGTAAATAGGAAATGGATTGGTACGCCTGGCGACGGTATTTACTTGATTAGTTCAGATAATATTCATCAGCTAAAACATTTCACTACAAGCAATAGTAAGCTGCTATCTAATAACATAGAATCGCTGACTATGAACGAAGAGACGGGTGAATTGTTCATAGGAACTGATAACGGATTATGCTCATACATGAGCGATGCTACAACAGCAGGGGAGGGAATGACCAAGAATAGTGTCTACGCTTACCCTAATCCTGTTCGTCCTGACTACATGGGCGCCATTATAATAACAGGTCTTGATGAGCGAGCAGACGTGAAAATAACAACTTCAAACGGCGCACTTGTCAATACAGGTAAAGCTTCTAACGGAGAATATAAATGGTATGGGCTTGACAGAAACGGAAAACGTGTGGCTTCAGGTGTGTATATGGTAGAGATAGCTACTGAAGAAGGTAGTAAAGGTGTAGTATGTAAGATAGCTATAATAAACTGATCAGTACAAGCAAATATAATTCTAAGTTTACTGTATAAAAAAAATCCCTCCTTTTCATAATTGATGAAAGGGAGGGATTTGTCATTTATTCCACCTTTATATATAATAAGGTGTATTCAACATATTCTTTGTTATTGTATTCCTATTAAATTAAAATTTCATGGAGCATACCCACTTCTCTTTTTATTTATTATTTGATTTAATTATTAAAAAAGAAAATAAAGAAGAAGAAAGAAAGGCCGTTGATAAGTTGAAAACTTATGAAGTAAAAATTTTGTCATTTCGTTATCAACTTCTTTTATTATCTTTTACGCAGTATGATAGCATACTTAAAGTATCTGTTTCAGTATTTTAAAGAGTTATCAACGTTTTTATTAGATTGTTGATATTGTATATGTTGATAATATTTTAGTGTTGAAAAAGGTTGATAACTGTTCTATTCTGAAATGATAAATATGTTGATATCCACAAAAGTATAGACATTAAAATATAGCTGTGGATAACAGCATAGTTATTAGTTAACTTATAAATGGGTTATAAACAGGGTTATCAACAAAGTTATCCACGGTTGTTAAGGACAGCCTTTACTTTGCTGAAGACCATATCAGGTGTAATAGAATTAAGACAGGCGTAATCGCCACGTAAACAAGGTTTGTTGCCAAAGATAGAACAAGGCCTACATGGAAGGTCAACTTGTACAGCATTTTCTAGCTTCTGATTCCAGCCCATAAATCCAGTATAAGGATGTGTAGCACCCCAGATACTTACGACAGGGGTATTAACAAGCGAAGCAAGGTGCATATTTGCACTATCCATTGATACCATGAGTTCGAGGTGACTCATGAGAATTAATTCTTGTTGAAGACCGTTTAGTAGGCCTGCTACATTTGTACAATGGTTGTTGTTTTGAGCAATTTCTTGCAGTAACGCTTTTTCCTTTTGTCCTCCTCCAAAAAGAAATATTCGGCAAGAAGGATATTTTTTTGTTATTTTCTCAATAACTTCTTTCATTAATGGTAAGGGGTAAGTTTTTCCTTGATGTGCCGCAAAAGGAGCAATGCCTATCCATTGCTGAAATTTTTTCTTTTCTCCAATAATAGTAGGAAGAAGTTGTAATTGTGAATTTGATTGTGGAAAAAGTGTGGAAAACTCAATATTAATAGGGTAACCTAATTCCTCAAACACCTTTTTATAATTGTCAAAAGCGGTTGGAATAGGCTTAAATACCTTATTATTATTTCTTGTTAATGCTTTTCGTTGTTTACGATGCTTGTTGATATGGGCAACACGATAATTATCAACATTGAAGCGCATGCGCAAATAGTTCGACCTTAATACATTATGAAGGTCGGCAATGGCGGTGAATTTTTTAGCCGTTAATCTTCTATAAAGAGCATTTAAACCCTTTATTCCATGATATTCAGCATTGATATCAGCCTCCATAAATCCTACATTCGGCGCCAGTTCTTCAAAAAAAGGACGGGCAAAAGGCTTTGAAAGCATGGTTATCCTCACATTAGGATATTGCTTTGCAAGGGCATACACTACTGGAACTGTCATAGCAACGTCACCCATTGCTGAAAAGCGGATGACGAGTATATGCTCAGTCTTCATTCGAAAATAGGTATTAGATAATTGAAAATTAAGTATTAGTTGTTCTTATTTTGATAAAGAACAGGGTTGGTGCTCGGGTCGTTATACATCTTCATCTGACGATAAACCTTCATGTATTTGCGGCCAGCTTCAATATCTTCTAATAATTGGTCAATGGCTGTAGACAAATCAACCTGTTGCTCAAGAAGCACATTTAATTTTGATTTACACAATGTGATGTGTTCTTCAGATGCATCTTTTCTTTCCGCTTGCTCACGCATGTGATATATTTTAAGCGCAAGAATAGAAAGACGGTCAACAGCCCATGCAGGACTTTCGGTGTTCAGACGAGCATCGGGCAAAAGATTAACATTAGAATAAATCTGTCGGAAATAAGAATCAATCTGCTCAACAAGATCTGTTCTATCCTGATTACTTCTATCAATACGACGCTTTAAAGCTAAAGCCTCTAAAGGATCGATATGTGGATCGCGGATAATATCTTCAAGATGCCATTGTACAGTATCAATCCAACACTTTAAATAAAGACGGTTTTCTATAGAACCTTTCTCATAAGGGTTGTTAATAGGAGTATCAATGTTATCTTTTAGATGGTAATCTTCAATTGCTTTATTGAAGATTTCATTACATTGTTGTGTAAAAGTCATATCTTTTAGATTGATTTAGATTTTTGCAAAGATACCAACTTATTTTTAACTATGCAATAGCTATTCTACAAAAAAAATAGTAGGTTTCTATGCACAAAAACATATAGGTTGTGCAATAAATGGGTATTTTTTTCATTTTTTATTTGTGTAATTGGCAAAAAGTTATTTACTTTGCAACCGATTTTGTGCTAAAATACATTTATAACATTTAATAATAATACAATTATGTCAGAAATCGAATCTAAAGTTAAGGCTATTATCGTTGATAAACTGGGTGTAGATGAAGCAGAGGTAAAACCCGAAGCAAGTTTCACAAACGATCTTGGTGCAGACTCACTTGACACCGTAGAGCTGATTATGGAATTTGAAAAAGAGTTTGGTATCTCTATTCCTGATGACAAGGCTGAAACCATTCAGACCGTACAGGACGCTATCAACTATATTCAGGAGAACGCTAAGTAATAAGTTGAGCGAAAGGCCTTTAGCGTTTAATGTCAATCATGTCATTAAACGCTAATTTTTTTAAAACTAAAATATTAGATGGAATTAAACAGAGTTGTTGTAACAGGAATAGGAGCTGTTACACCTTTAGGCAATACAGCAGAGGAAACTTGGCAGAGCCTTTTGGAGGGAAAAAGTGGTGCCGCTCCTTTTGCACAGTTTAACGCAGCTAATTTCAAGACACAGTTTGGTTGTGAGGTTAAAAACCTTGATGTTGAGAAATACATCAATCGTAAAGAGGCTCGCAAGATGGATCGTTGTACACAGTTGGCAATCATCAGTGCTATACAAGGTGTGAATGATTCAGGAATGGACTTGGAAAAAGAGGACAAGAACCGCATAGGAGTAGTATATGGTATAGGTATCGGTGGAATCCATACATTTCAGGATGAAGTAATGAATTATTGTGAGAATGATAAAACAGCTCCAAAATTCAATCCTTATTTTATCCCGAAGATGATTTCTGATATTGCAGCCGGCCAAATAAGTATGCTTTATGGTTTTCATGGTCCAAACTATGTAACGACAAGTGCTTGTGCTTCTTCAACTCATGCACTTGCTGATGCGTTTAACCTGTTGCGCTTAGGAAAGGCTGATGTAATTGTAGCTGGTGGCGCAGAAGCAGCTATTTGCGAATGCGGTGTTGGCGGATTCAATGCAATGCATGCACTTTCTACCCGTAACGATGACCCACAAGGCGCAAGTCGTCCTTTCAGTGCAAGTCGCGATGGTTTCGTAATGGGCGAAGGTTCAGGATGTCTTGTTCTTGAAACTCTTGAACATGCTAAGAAGCGTGGAGCAAAAATCTATGCCGAAATGGTAGGTGAAGGTATGAGCGCTGATGCACATCATATCACCGCTTCTCACCCTGAGGGCTTAGGTGCAAAGCTGGTTATGAAAGAGGCTCTTCAAGATGCAGGTTTGAAAACATCTGATATCGACTATATCAATGTACACGGAACATCTACTCATGTAGGTGATATTTCAGAAGCTAAGGCAATTAAGGATCTCTTTGGTGAGCACGCTTATAAACTGAATATTAGTTCAACAAAGAGTATGACTGGCCACCTTCTTGGTGCTGCTGGGGCTGTTGAGGCTATGGTTTGTGTGTTGAGCGTAAAGAACGACATCGTGCCTCCTACCATTAATCATGCAGAAGGCGATGACGATCCTGAACTTGACTACAACATGAATTTCACCTTTAACACCGCTCAGAAGCGTGAGGTGCGTGCCGCATTGTCGAATACTTTCGGCTTCGGTGGTCATAACGCATGTGTAGTATTCAAAAAGTATGCTGAATAATAAGTTTATGTTAATCAACATAATCGACCGAATAAGGCTCCCTTTCCGCAAGGAGAAGGAGCTTTATTCTTCTTTATATCAAATAATGGGCTTGTATCCTCATAATATCAGCTATTATAAGATGGCACTGATGCATAAGAGTGTGATGCACAGAAACAAAAAAGGCAAGCCTGTTAACAACGAACGTCTCGAATTTTTAGGCGATGCTATTCTCGACGCTACAGTGGGCGATATTGTTTATCGTCATTTTTCGGGCAAGCGCGAAGGCTTTTTAACCAATACTCGTTCGAAGCTTGTACAACGCGATACGCTTAATAAGCTGGCCAATGAATTAGGTATTAACAAGCTAATTTTGTCGAGTGGGCATACTATTTCTCATAACAGCTATATGGGAGGTAACGCTTTTGAGGCCCTTGTTGGTGCGCTTTATCTCGATCGTGGCTACGATGCCTGTATGGTTTTCCTGAAAGAACGCATCTTAAAACAGATGATTAATATTGATAAGGTTGCTTATAAAGAGGTAAACTTTAAGAGCAAGCTTATTGAGTGGAGCCAGAAAAACCGTATCAAACTCAATTTTAAACTTCTTGAAGAAGCTAAGGATAAAGACGGAAGTCCTGTTTTTTCTTATCAAATTATTCTCGAGGGCATAGAAGGTTGTAGCGGTAAAGGTTTCTCAAAAAAGGAGAGTCAGCAGAAAGCTTCTAAAGATACACTGAACAAGTTAAAGAAAGAACCTCAGTTTATCGACCAAGTTTTTGCGGCAAAAGCTGAACGTACCAAGATGGAAGAACAGCCTACTCAAGCTATTCCTGATACGAATACTAATCAGGATTTCATGGTTAATTCGACCACAGAAGCACATACTGAGGAAACGCAAGAAGCAGTTTACACTGAACCTATCTCTACTGAGACCGAGAGTGTAGACAATACACCACATACCGATGAATTTGATCTTAGCGATATTAGTGCTAAGGAGAAGAGTCGTGAAGAGATTATAGCAGCTGCCGAACAAGCTGCATTTTCCGATGAAAATTAAGTAAGTATAAAGCCTGCGCGGTCACTTGATAACCCCGCAGGCTTTATTCGAATACAAAGATTATTCATTAATAGCTGTCGTATTCGGTTATTTATAGTTATCTTTACCCCAAATTATTGCTTTGTTATGAGAATTATTCTGTTTTGTGAGAATAAGTATGCCATTGACATTTTGCACCCTATTCAGCTCGAAGCCGATCGTGAAGGTGGCAACGATGTGTTGTGGTATGTGCATGAAAAAAAGATAACTAATTTCCCACTTAAAAATGATGTTTGTTGGACTACGAGCATACAAGAAGTTTATAACTTCATGCCCGAAGCTGTTTTTGTGCCTGGAAACATTGTTCCTTACTATCTTTCGGGGGTTAAAATACAAATTTTTCACGGTTATGCAGCCGAGAAAAAAGACCATTGGGTAATACGCAGATACTTCGATACTTATTTTACACAAGGCCCTTATTTCACAAATAACTTTAAACGATTGGCTGAAAAGTATGGCGATTTCGAAGTATTAGAAACGGGTTGGCCGCGTCAAGACTGGATATTTCAGCATAAACACGACTTCGATAATGAACGTCATCAACTTCTCAGTCAGTATGGAAAGCAGCAAATAGTGCTTTATGCACCCACATTTTCACCGAAAATAACGTCGCTTCCCGTTATCAAAGACAACTTAGTTAAGCTGTGTCAACAAAAGGACGTATTGTTGTTGATGAAGTTTCATCCGCTCACACGCCAAGAATGGGTAGACGAATATAAGGCTCTGGCTACACAATATGACAACATGATTTTTGTTGACGACTACAGCGTAATGAAGTATATGCTAATGGCCGATGTGATGATTAGCGATACATCTTCAACCATTTACGAGTTCTTATTACTTGATAAGCCAGTGGTAACACTGAACGCAATATCTAAGGATATTTATTGGAAGAACATTACAAATCCTGATGATTTGTGTGCTGCTATTGATGAAGTTGTAGAAAACGAAGAGTATATCAACCTGCGGAAATGGGTTATCAGTAATTACGATCCTTATACCGACGGCCGAGTAGCACATCGAATGCTTGAAGGCGCACGCGATTATATTCGTCGAAAAGGCGTGCCAAAGCAACGAAAACTTAATTTGTGGCGAAAATATACAAGCATTAAAACCTTTGGACGTATTCGTAAATAGGTTTTCAAACAACTATAGAAACAGTTGTTAAAAAGAAAAGCAATACGAAGCGGCTATTCCATTATATTTTAGCCTTTCCATTTTAAATATTGAGTATAAAACGCAATTTTACGATGCAAGAATATCATGAAATGTTGAACTTCACGGTTGGACCTGTGATGTCAAGCGATGCAGTTAGAGCTATAGGAGGCGAGCAAGTTCCTTATTTCAGAACGTCCGAATTCTCGCAAATCATGTTTGAGAACGAAGCACTTGTAAAGAAATTCGCCAAGGCTGCCCCCACATCACGCGTAGTTTTCATTACAGGTTCGGGCACAGCAGCTATGGAAGCAACAATCATGAATACGTTTACACCTGATGATAAGCTACTTGTCATTAACGGAGGTAGCTTTGGAGAGCGTTTCGTTCAGCTGTGTCAAATTCACCATATCCCTTATACCGAGCTTGTTCCTAAATTTGGTTTTGATATCAATGCCGATATGCTGGCGCCTTATGATCAGCAGGGTTACACGGGCTTTTTGGTGAATGTCAACGAAACTTCCACTGGTGTGCACTACAATATTGAGCTTATTAGTAACTTCTGTAAGCGCAATAACCTGTTTCTTGTTGTCGATGCTATCAGCTCGTTCCTTGCTGATCCATTTGATATGGAAGCCTTAGGAGCCGATGTAATGATAACAGGCTCGCAGAAAGCATTGGCTTGTCCTCCCGGAATATCGATTATTACGCTTTCACCGTGCGGTGTTGAACGGGTTAACAATCATCATGCAGGCTGCATGTATTTCGATTTAAAGGACGCTTTAAAAAACGGTGAACGTGGACAAACACCGTTTACTCCTGCTGTTGGAATACTCAGACAAATCAACACTCGACTGCGTGAAATAGACGCGTCAGGGGGCGTTGAGGCCGAAATGAACCGCATAAAAACCATTGCTGATGACTTTCGTCAGCGTGTAAAAACGTTGCCATTCGATTTTGTTTCGCATGCACAGGGCAACGCTGTAACCCCTCTTCACCCTCGAAATGTATCGGCATTTAGTATCTTCACAACACTGAAAGACGAATATAATATATGGATTTGCCCTAACGGAGGCGATATGCGCGACCGTGTTTTCCGCGTAGGCCACATAGGCGCACTTACCATTGAGGATAATACGCGCCTTATCAATGCCTTGAAAGATATGCAGCAACGAGGATTATTATAAAACGAATCGCATGAAAAAAGTTATCACTTACGGCACTTATGACCTTATACACAAGGGGCATATCCGATTGTTAGAACGTGCAAAAGCTTTGGGCGATTACCTTGTGGTGGGTGTTACGGCCGACAACTTTGACCGTGCACGCGGTAAAATAAACGTGCAACAGTCGCTTATTGAGCGCATTGAGGGCGTCAGACAAACGGGTCTTGCTGACGAAATTATTGTAGAAGAATACGAAGGTCAGAAAATTGACGACATCAAACGCCTTAATATTGATATCTTCACTGTAGGCTCTGATTGGGAGGGTCGTTTCAATTATCTCAACGAATATTGCAAAGTAGTATATTTAGACCGCACGCAAGGTATATCAAGTTCCGATATCCGCGCTGAGAAATTTGATATTCAATTAGGTCTTATTGGCGAGTCGCCTATACTCAATAAAATAGTAAGAGAGGCGCAACATGTCAACGGATTAACCATAAGTGGTATTTTTTCGCGTACCGAATTTAAGCTGAACAGCGAATCAAACCATATTCCTTCATACAACGATATTGACGAATTGCTCAATCATTGCAATGCGGTGTACATCATATCAAGCCCACTTTGCCACTACGATGATATTAAAAAAGCCTTGTCTTACGGACGCGATGTTCTGTGTGAATCGCCAATAACCATTGATAAAGAACAATATCAGGAACTTCGAGAGTATGCCAACAAGCAGGGTTGTTTTCTTTCTGATGCCCTGAAAACGGCCTATTCAATGGCCTATCATCGCCTTACGCTATTGGCAAAAACAGGTATCATTGGCGATATTGTTTCGGTAGATGCTACGTGTACAAGTCTTTCAAACATTCAAAACCAGTGGAATAGCATTTGCGCATGGGGACCAACGGCTTTACTTCCCATTTTCCAGCTGCTCGGAACCAACTATTCTCAACGACAAATGATTACGCGACTTGATGACGATAAAAACCTTTTCGACGCCTTTACTAAAATATCATTCGTTTATCCGCACGCTGTAGCTTCAATGAAAGTAGGGCAGGGAGTAAAGTCGGAAGGTGAATTAATTATCTCTGGAACAAAAGGTTACATCTACGTTCCAGCGCCTTGGTGGAAGACCGATTATTTTGAAATCAGATACGAAAATCCAGCTAATAACAAGCGTTATTTCTATCAACTTGACGGTGAAGGCATACGATACGAATTGGTATCGTTCGTGAAAGCCGTGCAAACTCGACGTCCGTATAACTATATCAACACTGAAGTTTCAGAAGCCATTGTCGAAACGATAAACGATTTTTATGCGCAACGCGACCTGATTATCATTTAAAATGGTACGGTGTATCATTAAAGTGCGCATATAGCTAAAGGCTGTTTATCGTGTAATATACCGCAATTGGATATATTGCATACTGATTTTCAAACTTTATTTAAACGCGATAGTAAATTCATTTAAGCATTATAGTAAAAGGGAATCGCCGTACGGCAATTCCCTTTCTTTTTATTTGCTCATGGTTTGACGGCTGTCGTACACGTCGTTCGGTGGCCGCCATACACATCGTACCACAATCGCCGTACATATCGTATCACGACCGCCGTACAATCACCAGTCTTGTATAATATTTCTTTTATCACGTCCGTTTTGTCAGTCCTTTTCGGTGTATGAACTGAAGCAGTATGATGTTATACATTTTTCTTTGTCTTCGTTTCTTTTACCCTTTTCGTTTTATATTTTTAATTAGCATTGTGCTATACATTTTTCTTATTTATGTTTTCTTTTATCTTTTCCATCTTATATTTTTAAATAGTATTGCATTGTACATTTTTCTTTATACTCATCTTTTTGTCTTTATGTTGTATCATAGCTCTGGAAGAGCTACCTTTCCGTAACCCCCGATCATGCTACAGGCTGACTGGGGGTGTAGGTGTGTCATCGTACTTTCGACTCTGTAGGAGTCGCTCTGCGTTATTATGACTTACTTTATTTGTTGGGCGACTCCTCCAGAATCGACGCAAACTTATTCCCTTTCCCTCGGGTCACCCTTTGGGTTGACCCGAGGTTACTGAACGTTGACTGCTCCGCAGTCAGTGCTGTGTGCTTGATAGATTTATGGGTACTATCAAAGAAGTTGTACCTTTACAGATACACTTGTATTTGTTCGTTTAGACATCTTTTTTATATTTCATGAGCGTGAGGTGTATTCTATATTGCTTTTCGATTGTACTATTATAGTTTGCTGATTACCTTTCCTCTTACTTTCTATCTTCAGTAGTGTATCATAACTCTGGAAGAGCTATCTTTCCGTAACCCCCAGTCATACTGCAGGCTGACTGGGGGTGCAGGTGTGTCGTCGTACTTTCGACTCTGGAGGAGTCGCCATGCGTTATAATTAGTTACTTTATTTGTTGGGCGACTCCTGCAGAGTCGACGCAAAGCTACCCCTTTTTCCTTGGGTCACCCTTTGGGTTGACCCGAGGTTATTGAGCGTTGACTGCTCCGCAGTCAGTGCTGTATGGATATATCCCTATGTTTCTACAGTATCATAGCTCTGGAGGAGCTATCTTTTCGTAACCCCCAGTCATGCCATAGGCTGACTGGGGGCATAGTCATGACATAGTACTTTCGACTCTGGAGGAGTCGCCCCACATCATCAAGCTATATGGTGTTTTTCAGACTGATATACCTTTATCCGTTATCTTTAATTCCTATGCCAATAATAGCCCTAAATAATCATGTAGTTATGTTTTCTAACTAACAACATTACCTCCTTATAAAAATTATTTTTTCGATTTACTTTTATTTTTTATTCTTATTCGTTTTTTTATTATAATTATTCTTTTTATCTTTGCAGCCGTGGAGAGTATTGTATTCATACATCAAAGTATTAGTAAAGTGCGAGAGGGTTCTTATTTCTTAGCAACTTTTAAGGCATTATATTTGGTAGTTTCAAATATTTTGCTAACACACACACACACACACACACACACACACACACACACACACACACACACACACACACACACACACACACAAAAG
>JABCPF020000019.1 GCA_013333285.2 Prevotella sp. | reverse complement strand
TAATTTGCCTTCATTTTCTTCCTCCAGCTCATGTAACCTAAGCATGCAATAACCACGTAAAGACCGTAAAGCGAGGCTTTAAACGGAATATCTTTGTAGAAATATAGCACGCAAGTAACTACGTCTACGACAATCCAGATAAGCCATTGTTCCAGATATTTGCGAGCTAAAGCCCAGATTCCGACAAAGCTTAGCGCGGTAGTGAAGGCATCTGCCACTGGAACGGTAGAGCCGATACGTGTAAGCCAGTACCACAATGCGCCCCAAGCGGCAAGCGTTGCCACTGTCCACGGCAGAACATAACGCTGTGAAAAGTGGGTGATTTGAAGCTCTTTGCTCTTGCTTTCTTGATTTTTCTGCCCGAATTTCCACGCCCAAAGGCCATAGATTGTCATGGCAATGTAATAAAATTCCATCGCACAGTCGGCGTAAAGACCCTTTTGATAGTACAAAATAATGTCTAAAGCCTGCATAAAAAAGCCCACAATCCACAACCAAATACTGGCTCTATATTCTAAGAAAATGTAAGCCAGGCCGAGCGCTGTGGTTGTAATATCAAGGCCATGGGCCAATAGAAATTCGGTCATTTTAGAATATTAGTTCTACAATATTAGAATATTCATTCTTCCATTTTAGAATGTTAACGTGATGTTTCCCATCATATTGAAGCCCGCCATGGGCACAAATCCAATTTGATAATAGCGTGGATCGGTATCCAAATCGGTAGCATGGCGGTACGCTGAGTACACCCAGCCCGAAGCTGCATAGTGTTGATTAAAGACGTTGTTGAGGTTCAGACCAAGGGTTAACGCTTTCAAACCACAGCATTTTATGTTATTAAACGCGTAATTGGCGCTGAAATTGCTCTGCGAAAAGCTGGGTAACGAACGGTCGTTATTCTGTGTGTTGTCGAGGAATTGGCGACTAACAAAGTTGGTATGCCATGTTGCCGTGAGGCCTTTCCAACGTGCTGTGATGAAGCCATTGACGATAGCAGAAGGCGAGAATGCCAGCGTTGAGCGGTCGTAATGTATGGTTCGGAAACCGCTTGCTGCGCCCCAGTCTTCAGCATATTCGGTAAAGTCTTCTATTTTGTTCTGCGAAAGTGCGGCATTTCCTGCAATAGTAAGCCAGCTCAGCGGCGAATAGTCGGCACTAATCTCCGCTCCAAGCCGGTGGCTAAGGGGAATATTGGTGGTCAAATACTCGCCAATGTCGCTCTTTTTACCCGTTTGAACAAACTGGTTATGGTAATCCATGTAGTATAAATTCAGGCTAACGTGCCAGTTTTGTGCGGCATACGAGTAGCCCATTTCATAGTCGAAGAGTCGCTCTGCTTTCGGAGCGGGTTCTGAACCATTATCTGTAAAGTTGTTTCTTTCGGGCTCACGGTTGGCACATGCCACTGAAAAGTAGCCCTTATGACCACCTTGATGGAAGCTGATTCCGGCCTTGGGGTTCAGGAATGAGAACGTGCGGTTGATGTCTAACGCCTGATTTTTGAAGTAGGGCGCGGTAGAAATCTTCGTAAACTGGTCGTTAATGCCGCTGGTTTTATAGCGTACGAGCCTGTACTGCACATCACCGAATACGTCCCATTGCTCCGTAATGTGATAATTGGCTTTGGCAAAAAGCGAGTAGTCGTGCTTGCTTGCGTCCGAGTCATAATAGCGGTTTCCAGCGTAGGGTTTGTCGATATGGGTGTAGCCTGTGCGCGTTGAAATATAGTCGATATAGCCAAAATGGTTGCCCTTGAAATGCTGCAGGTTGAGACCTGCTATTACGTCCCATTGACCGTTAACGTAGTTTGCATTGTATAAAAGCCCGTAAGTATGCTGCGAAAGTCCTTTACGGCGGATAAAATCAGAGCGTTTTATCTTGCTATTTGTTGCATCAGTGGCATACATTCCAAACTTTTCGAACTTGTTATTTGGACGGAATTCCTTATAATATCCGTAGCCATAGGTGTAGTGAATGGCCGCATTGTGCGTCCAATGAGCCGATGGTTGCCATAGCACAGAGGCGATATTGTGGTTCTGATAGAAGTTATCGGTGGTGCGATTCCACAACGAACCATCGTCCATGCGATAGCGGAAGGTCTGGAAATTGCCGTTGGCGTCCTGCGGAAACTTCTTTGAAGCCTTGTCGAACACGAGGCCTTCGTAAAGCGAATTGAACCTACCCAGCCCATGATTCCACATATCTTTATAGGTCTTTATGCCCTGATCCATGAGCGATGCGTCGCTATTGCCTGCTACAATACCGTTCCAAGCTTGACCTGTTTTTTCGAAATTTCCGATGTTTTTATATCTTATCTGAAGCTTATTATTAAACCATGTAAGGCCGCCATAGTAAGAACCTGACCGCCCTGCCGTGCCATGTATGAAGCCATTTGTGCCTGTTTCGTGATAAGCACCGTCGAAAATAAGATGATTCCACAGCAGACCTGTTGAGAAATTAGCCCCTGCATGATAGGTGTTATAGCTGCCGTATGATGATGTAAGTTCAATAAACGGACGCTCGTTTGGTGCTGCAGTAGCCAGCGAAATGCTGCCACCGAAGGCTCCATCGCCATTGGTAGAGGTACCAATACCGCGCTGAATTTGTACCGAACCCAACAGGGAGCCGTACGAATTCATATTAGCCCAGAACACGGTTTGGTCTTCAGGCGAGTTCAACGACACCCCATCGAGCGTAACGTTTATGCGGCTTCCTGCTGCGCCACGTATGCGCATGTAAGCCGTTCCTGTTCCCAAGCCGTTCTCGCCCCAAGCTAAAACGCCAGGTGTGTTGGCGAAAAGCATGGGTAATTCGCGCCCTGTCTTTGAAAAATCACGTAGTTCTTGTTTGCCCACATTGCTTACCGCGAAGGGCGCGTCTTTCGCTGCGCGCACAGCTTTTACTACTACGGTTTGCAACTGATGAACGTGCAGGCTATCGGTTAAGCCCTGCGCTTGTGCCCCTGTTGCGCATGCAAGCGCAGCGAGCATAGTTAAGTTAAGTTTCATTTAACCTATTATAAAGTAACAAAATAGGGGGAATGATTACCTACGCCGGCATTATCCGGATCAGGTTATGGGTTTAATCTCAGCCATGGCAAATACCATAGCACCCCTAACTTCCTATTTGAAAGTCGATGCAAATGTACGTTATTTTCCTTTAAAATGCAAATATTGCTGCAATAATTATGGACTTTTGTTGCGTGTGTGGCGGCCGCCGTACCCTTTGTATGCCGACTGTAGTACGCGTTGTATGGCGGACGTGGTATAAAGGGTATGACGACCGCCGTACAGCAACCATTTATCTATAAAGAAAAAAAGAAACGGGCATTATGATGTTACATAATGCCCGTTATGGTGAATGAAAATAGTTGAAATGCTATTTCAGTGATGCCACCCATTGATTGGTTGTTTGCTGAATCCAGTCGACAACAAGGTCGGTAGAGCCGGGCAGGATACCTGCCGTGCTGTATACTACATCAGCTTTTATGCCTTTCAGATAATCGGGTTTCTCTTTCTTTGTAGCCTTATCCATTGACGAAACACTTGACATAAGGTATATGCCCTGCACCAGAATGCGTTTCTTTTTCTGGGCTGCACGCTCGAGCAGAGGCTTTACATCGTTGGCAAAATAGTATCCCATCGCGATAAGATTCTGGTCAACATAGTTGATCGATGTGTTCTTTTTCACGTAGTCAGCCGTGCGTTTCATTGTGCTTTTCCAGAATCCGATGCGCTCAGGATCGCCGTGAGCCAGCAACAATACCGCCTCATTGGCAGGGTCTTTTGACATGTTTTTGATTTCGCGTAACATCGATTTCTCAATGACATCACCCTCATAAAGCGTCGGGCCAATGATGATATGCATGTTGGTTTTCACCAGCTTGGCATTCTCTGCAGCCAGTTCTTTAAGCGTAGAAGGAGTGTATTTCTGTCCTAAAATATTTGGGATGTCATCCTCTGAATGGCTTGAAGGTGCAATAAAAAGAGGCAGAACAAACACCGTATCAATATGTTCACGTTCGCAGTCGGCGATTACTTCGGGTATGTTGGGCGATGTAAACTCCATTAAAGCAACACGTTTATAGTCGATGCTTGGCATGTCAATGCTTTGCAACATCGGTTCAATGGCCAGTACTGGCTTATTCCATGCTGCCGACGGTGCACCGTGGGCCACTACGACGAGTGCCTTTTTGGCTTGCGCAATACCTACTGAAAGTATCATGGCAAGCGCCATAATTGATTTCCTTATCATTTCTATTTGATTAGTTTATCTATGTCAACTGATAGTCCGCACGACAGGATAGCACCTGTTGTTGTGGGCGAATTGATATAGTAGTAACTTGGTTTGTAATTAAAAATATTGTCTACTGTCATGGTCAGTCTCACGCCACGGTTCAGCCTTCCCATCGCTGTGAGCTTCCAAATCTGGTAGTCGGGATAGGTAACACGCTGTGTTTGTGTGTATGATGTAGCCGATGTGTACTGGTCGATACTTAGTTTTGACAAGTAGCGACCAGTTAAAGCTACGTTGAATCCCCATGTACGGAAGTTGTGATCGTAGTCGGCACGCAGTACGGCAGAGTGAGGACGGGTCGACGATGTATACGGCTGGCCCATTGGAATATTCTCATGTGTATAAACATAAGAAGCAGTAAGGCTTATACCGCACAAAAAGCGCGTCTGTGCATTTATGTCTAATCCGGTTATCCTTACCTTGGCAGTGTTGAGATAATTCATGCCGTTGAGGGCCGTATTCCACGCTGTTGATATACGATTACGGAAGATATTGTGGAAGGCGTTTGCGCTAAAGCTGTAATTACGGTGAGTATATTCAGCCGAAATTTGAAAGTTGTCGCTGTTCTCAGGCTTCAGATTCTTGTTGCCGTATATGGTGAAAACGTTGGCCATATTGAAGTGCATGAACAGCTCTTTAAGCGACGGAGCACGGAAACCGCCCGCATATGATGTACGGAAACGCCAGCCATTGAGCTTATACATCACGCCAATTTTGGCTGAAAGACGACTTTTTGACGATGCCGAAAAATAGTCATAGCGTAGTCCTCCAATCAAATTCCAGTGGGGAGAAGGGTCCCAGTCGAACTGGATAAAACCGTCGGCTGAGTTCTGTATGTGGCTTTGGTCGCCAGCAAACTGATAGCTCATCAGATAGTCGCGCATATAATCGGCACCTGCGGTAAGCGTACCTATGCCGGCAAATGTGTGGTTATACATGGCGCGCACGCTGTTCTGCGTGTTGTTATAGTCGCGAATGTCCTTACGAGTCTGCAAGTTCAAGTCGCTCTTATCATACTCATCGAAGAGGTATGTCAGTTCAATATTGTCGGCCTTTGTGAGCTTATAAACACCTTTTAGGCTCGCGGTGAGGTCGCGATAACGATCGTGACTGTCTTGCGATGCGTAACGTTCGCGGAAGAAATAGCTTGTTTTGGCTGTTATTTCCAACCGTTTTACAGGTTTCCAGATAAGCTTTTCCTTGATGTTCCACGTGCGATTTCCAAAAACTTTGCTGATGTCACCCTGCTGCTTGAGGTCCATGTCGTTTACACGTGTAAACTGTAACGTGGTCAGACTGCTAATTTTTGGTTGGGTAAAACCGATGACAGAGCCATATTTCTGGCTGCCATAGGCACCCCAATGACCAAATACATTGGCCGAGAATCTGTCGTGCGGTTTGCGGGTTATAATATTGATAACTCCGCCCACGGCGTTGGAACCATAGAGCGATGACGCCGCTCCCTTAACCACTTCTATGCGTTCAACGTCCTCCAGTGTGAGGCGATTGTAGTCGGGATTGTCCATCGTTTCGCCTGCAATACGCTCTCCATCGATGAGAAAGAGGACGGCATTACCGCCAAATCCTGCCATGTTGAGTGTGGTTTGCTGATTCATGGCAAAGGTGAATTCAACGCCAGGCATGATAGTTGTCAGCAGATCCTGTATGTTTGTAGCATCAGCTTTGCGTATGTCGTCGGCGGTAAACACCTTTGTTACATACGGAACGTCTTTGAGGAGCTTGGGTGTTCGCGTTGCCGTTACAACCACTTCGCTGATGGTTTCGGTGCTGTCGCCAATATGTTTCAGTTTGGTTTGTGGTATAATAGTACTTGTCTCCGCAGCCGATGCCGGTGTTACGGCAAGAAGGATAGCTGAGACAAGCAGATTGATTCTCATCATTTTATTGTAGCGTTAGCGGGTAAATATAGTCGAATGTCATGTGTCCCTTGGTACCCATAACGTTCATATACGATACCAATCTGACGGCAGCGTAGGTACCATCAGCCATACGGATGATGTAAACCTTGCCTGATGTGCTGAAGGTTGGGGGCATAGTGCTAGTATCAACCGTCACCCAGTCGAGTGCTGCATTGTACCATGTGCTTTCAAAAACAACGTGCCCCTGCATCATGTGGCTCACATCAATCATTACTTTATGTGTACTCCACACGTCGTTTGCGAAGTTACCGGCAGGCATTGAGCCTGTGCTGGTAAGGTCGGTAAGCTCTGAATACTGGGTCTTTAGCACAGAACCGCCATGTGTTTTCACATCGTAACGGTGCAGGGCTATGTCCCAGTTGGCAGGACGATGCAGGCTGTCGGCAACGAGACATGAGTCTATTTTGCCCGTATGAAAGTCGATATACACCCACCTGTCATATTTAGTGGCATCAACATATATGCGTCCAGCGTGTGTGCCGTCGCTTTTTTTTAGGAAGCCGTAGGTCGGTGTTTCTTCGCCATTAGGCTCATCATACAGCCCCCCCATAATGCCATTACATGATGACAAGGCTGCCGTCAGCCCTGCCATCAGTAATATTTTGGAGATGATTCTCCTCATTTTTAGTTCGCTTTAGGAGTGAACGCAATTTTCACGCCGCCCATTATACCAGAAACCGTAATGTTAAAGCTGAAATTGTTCTTGTTGGTTTTGTTTGTTGTACCTTTGATATTGGCAGCGTAATCTTTTGATACCTGAGGCTGACGTGGCGATGCAATAGCCATTGTTGAAGCTGTTTCAGCAAAGGTATACGCATCGTTGGTTTCAGTTACACGTACATTTTTAAATGTGCCTTTGCCCCATTTTTTACCACGATACTCGATATTTACGGTATTATCAGTAGCTTTTGTTACGATGATAGAATCGCCATCGGTAAGGTCGGGAGTAGGAGAGTATTGAAAAGAAGCCGCTGTTTGACCAATGTATACACCTACTACTTTGTCTGCAATTGAAGGTTCGTTGTCGTCGTTGCTGCTGCATGCTGCAAAACCTGCGCAAAGCGCTACCGTAAAGAGCGCCATCAATAGTTTTTTCATTTGTCTAAATTTTTAATAGTTATAATTTTCTTTTAGTGGTTGCAAAGTTAGGAGTTATATTAATTTCACACAATACCTAATAATTATGAAATAGTAATGACTGAACGTTAATGATGATTAGCTGCACACATAAAATGGTGATGTATGTGGCTTGCTGGCGTATTGGTTATTGTTCGACGGCCGTCAGCAGTGCGTACGACAATCGCCTGACGATGGGTGTGACAGCCGTCGAACACTGTGTACGACGGCTGCCAGACGATGACCTTTTCTTTGCAATGTATGGCCCATATCAGGCTATTGACAAATACAATATGGTGATATGGTTTTATCAATACGAAAGAATGCACAGCTGCCGACAGCACTCTGTATGGCCGTTATGCAGACTGTGCATTCTCGTTATTATAATAAAGGTATGATTAACCTTCGATTATTTTGAGCATGTCCAGGGCTTAAGCTCTTTAAAAAAGTCGTGTCCCTTGTCGTCAACAAGTATGAAAGCAGGGAAGTCTTTGACGGTAATTTTCCATATTGCTTCCATTCCGAGTTCGGGATACTCAACACATTCGATGCTTGTTATGCTGCTTTGCGATAGCACTGCCGCAACACCGCCGATGGTTCCTAAATAGAATCCGCCGTGCTTCTTACAAGCATCAGTAACGTCTTGCGTACGATTTCCCTTTGCAATCATTACTAAAGAACCGCCGTTAGCCATGAATTCGTCAACGTATGGGTCCATACGGTTGGCGGTTGTTGGCCCCATTGATCCGCAGGGATAGCCGTCGGGGGTTTTCGCTGGGCCTGCATAAAGTACGGGATAATCCTTGAAATACTGTGGCAGTCCTTCACCATTATCAAGACGTGCTTTCAGTTTTGCGTGTGCAATATCGCGTGCAACGATAATGGTTCCATTGAGGCTGATGCGTGTTGACACGGGATACTTGGTCAGTTCTGCACGTACTGCGTCGATACCCTTGTCGAGATCAATCACAATTCCTTTGCTACCTTCTCCGGGTTTGCGATATTCTTCAGGAATGAGTTCAGTGGGGTTGTCGTCCATTTTCTCAATCCAAACACCGTCTTTATTAATTTTACCCTTGATGTTACGGTCGGCCGAACACGAAACTCCCATGCCAATGGGGCAGCTTGCACCGTGGCGTGGCAGACGGATAATGCGAATATCGTGAGCCAGATATTTACCACCGAACTGGGCTCCAAGTCCAATTTTGTGAGCCTCTTCGAGCAATTTCTGCTCTAATTCAATATCGCGGAAGGCGCGTCCTGTCTCATCTCCAGTGGTGGGTAGGTTGTCATAATACTTGATACTGCCCAATTTCACGGTAAGAAGATTCTTTTCTGCCGATGTGCCACCGATGACAAAGCAAATATGATAGGGCGGACAAGCAGCTGTTCCAAGGCTTTTCATCTTTTCAACAAGGAAAGGAAGCAGTGTGCTTTCGTTCTGAATGGTTGCCTTTGTCATAGGGTAAAAGTAGGTCTTGTTGGCCGAACCGCCACCCTTTGCCACCATAATAAAACGATATTCATCGCCTTCAGTAGCTTCGATATCGATTTGTGCGGGGAGGTTACACTTTGTATTTACCTCATCATACATATTAAGTGGTGCGTTCTGCGAATAACGAAGATTCTCTTCTGTAAACGTATTGTAAACACCACGACTAAGTGCTTCCTCGTCGTCAAAATCAGTCCAGACGCGCTGTCCTTTCTCTCCGTGAATGATTGCAGTGCCTGTATCTTGGCAGAAAGGGAGCACACCCTTTACCGATACTTCCGCATTGCGCAGGAATTGTAAGGCTACATACTTGTCGTTTTCAGAAGCTTCGGGGTCACTTAATATAGCAGCTACCTGCTTATTATGCTCACGACGCAACATAAATTCGCAATCGTGGAACGCCTGTTGTGCCAAAAGCGTGAGGGCTTCTTTGCTGACTTTGAGAATCTCTTTTCCATCAAACTCAGCCGTGCTCACGCCTTCCTTGGTGAGCAAACGATACTCTGTGTTGTCTTTGCCGAGCTGAAACATCGGCGCATACTTAAATTCTACTTTGTTTGCCATAGCTTATTATGTAATGTTTATGTATAATCGGTGGGTGAAAAATAGTTATTTTGTCAACCTTTATAATCAATTTAGTAACCGAATATTTGGTCTGTGGTAAGACGTTTAATAGGTGCAATCTTCTCCAAACTCTTCATATCCAGATTCTTTTCATCGCCAAGGATAACGTAACGATAGGCTTTTCCAGAGATGCGTTCGCGCGCAAAGCTTACCAAATCTTGCAGAGTGAGCGATGGAATACCTTCGTAAACATTCTTAGAAATGTCGTAGTCGATGCCCTTATCCAAAGCACTCATGTAGGCTCTTAGCACACCAAACTTTGTGGTTCTTGCGGTAGCGAGTGATTTCATCAGGCTTTGCTTAGCCAAATCCAGACCTGCTTGTCGTTGGGGCATATTGTTAAGTAGGTCGTTAAATGCTGTAATACAATCCATCATCTTATCATTTTGTGTGATGATACGTGTGGTAAAGTATTCAGGATTGCCTTTGTAGATGGGTGTATAATAGCGTGCTCCAGCCGAGTAGGCGAGGGCGCGGGCTTCACGTAATTCTTGGAAGACAATGGCATTCATGCTTCCTCCGAAGTACTCGTTGAAGAGAGCGTTCAGTGGTTCATTCGCAGGCGTCCATGTTCTATTATCATTATTATATTGCACCATGTAGATATTCTTAGCATCGTACGGAGCAAGATAAATCTCGTTCTGAGGTGTTACTTCCATGGTAAAGCGCTTCTTGTCAGCAGTTTGCACTGCACGGAAGGTCTTAGGCAGACAGTTTTGCTTCACCATCTGGGTTATTTCCTGTTGCGTGCTTGGGCCATAGTAAAGCACAGTCATAGGGAATTGCTGAGCGAGCATGCGTATTTCGTTCATCAATTTGTTTCCATCGGTAGCCTCAAGCTCCGCTGGAGTCATGTTGCTTGTTGAAGGATTGAAGCTTCCCATTTGCGCATAGTCGAGCAGAGCAAAGAAGTTTGAATTCTGCTTTTTCTTGGCATCGTTGTGTGCTTTCACAAAGGTTGCAACATCTTTCAGATAATCTTCTCTACTGATAGTGCCAGTATTGATAAGTCGCATAAACAGAGAAAGCGCCTCTTTCAGGTTTTCATTAAGACCTGAAAGAATGAAACGGGTGTGCTTAATGCCCACGTTGATGCTGAAATCGCATGCCATTGTATAGAATTTTTTGCCGATAGCAGTGGCGTTCATGCCTTTAATGCCTGCGTAATTAAATAAGTCAGCAGCATAAGTTAGCTTCTTATTGATTTCAGTTCCCACAGGGAAATCAAGCTCAAGACGGAACAATTCGTCGCTCTCGTTTTGCTTATAAAGCAGCTTTGTTTGCTTATTGATGTTAGCTTTTGCCAAATCGGTATTGAAGTTTAGGAAATGAGGCTGTATGGGTTCAACCTCAGTGCTTACTACTTCCTTTAAGAAGTCGCTCTGCTTATCAGCATTTGTGGGGATTGGTGTAATCGTAGGCTTTTCAATTTTATGAATGGTTGTATCTTCGCCCATGCGCTTAAATACACACACATAGCCATCTGTCAGGTGGCGATTAGCAAATGCAACCAACTGTGTTTTGGTGATTTTTGCTATTCTATCAAACTTTTCAACCTCTTGTTTCCAATCTTTTCCAAGAATGAAAGCATCAGTCATCTGCGATACTCTCGCCCTGTTTTCATCGAGGCGCTGTAAGAATCGACGTTTCTGATTAGCGATAACGGCCTTAATTAAGCTTTCATCGAAGTCGCCTTTCTTCAACTTTTCAATCTCTTTGATTAATAAATTGCGCACCTCTTCAAGGCTTTGCCCCTCGTTAGGAGTGCCTGAAAGTATGAGGGTTGAATAATCGTGGAGTGGATTTACAAACGCCGACGCGCCCATTACCTTTAGTGGAATATTGAGGTCAACATCAAAAAGACCAGCCTTTCCGTTGCTTAAAATATCACTAATTACATCTAAAGTGTCAATCTGTAAGCTTGCACCTCTGTCAAATTTCCATGCAATCAGCACATTTTCAGCCTCTTGTCCCACAACCGTAGTGTCAACATGGTGTGTTAAATTGGGCACAGGAGCATATTCGGGACGGTCTACTCGTTGAGAGGGTTTCCAATCACCGAAATACTTTTCAATAATAGCGATTACGTTATCAGGGTCAAAATCGCCAGCCATGACGATGGCAATATTGTTAGGAACGTAATATTTGTGGAAGTAATTCTTGATGTTTACAATGCTCGGATTCTTTAAATGCTCCTGCGTTCCTATTGTAGTTTGTGTGCCATAAGGGTGATTTGGGAAGAGCTTTTTACTCAATGCGGTCCACATTTTATCCATATCACGCGACAAGCTTATGTTGTATTCCTCGTACACGGCTTCAAGTTCGGTGTGGAAACCACGTATAACCATGTTCCTGAAACGGTCAGATTGAACACGTGCCCACGTCGCAATCTCATTGCTTGGTATGTCTTCAACGTAACACGTTTGGTCATCACCCGTGAAGGCATTACTACCTTCACTACCGATGGAAGCCATCATTTTATCGTATTCGTTTGGAATATTATACTTGGCAGCAAGCTGTGAAAGCGAGTCGATTTTGTGGTACCAGTTCTTACGTGCCACAGGATCGGTGATATGACGATATTGTTCAAATCGGCTTTCTATTGAATCAAGCAGTGGCTTTTCAGCCTGAAGATTTGATGTTCCAAAGTTAGTTGTTCCCTTGAACATGATGTGTTCGAGGTAGTGTGCAAGGCCTGTGGTCTCAGCAGGGTCGTTACGCGAACCCGTGTTTACGGCGATATAGGTTTGCACGCGTGGTTTTTCCTTGTTTACACTAAGATATACTTTCAGTCCGTTACTGAGTGTATAAATACGTGTTTTCATTGGGTCACCCAGCACTGTTGTGTAGCGAGGCGACTGCGCCATTGCGAAACCTGTTGATAATAACAGGGCAATAACTGCGGAAAATAGCTTTACTTTCATGTAATATGTTTTAATTTTCAATATCAGTTTCGTAGTCAAGATGCGCCCATAAAGCTTTTAGCGCTTCGTGGTCTATCTTACCAAGTTGATATTCTGTTTCGGCATCTCGACTTATTTCTTCCGTCCAGTTGCGTCGAGCCTTTAATGCTTTGTCAATAATCATATCGGCGTCGGCAGGCGTCAGTTCGCTTAAACCATAATAATTTAAGATAAACGGATAAGTCCATACCCACTGATAGTTGCGATATTCAGCATGAATTTCATCGAAACGACGTAATATCGCATCAATGCTTTCAAGCGTTCCGTCTTTAATATCTTCTACTATCTGCTGCTCTTCTGAAGCAGGAAGCAGCAGGCCTGCAAGGTTATCCCACTGCCCTAAGCCTGTATTTATAGTAGGTTCACAGAAGTCAGGGTCATATTTTTGTATACGTTCGATTACTGCTCCCATGTAAATACGCAGAGCCATATCATAGTTCTGAATACCCTTTTGCAGGTCGGCACCTCTAATAATAAGCCTATGGTAGCTATAATTAGGCGCATCTTCTCCCGAAATGTCGCGCAAATCTTCCAGAATTTGTTTCGCCTTGATGATTTCGTCCACCGAGAAAGGCGACAGCCAATCGAAGTTAACAATACTTCTTGGTGCTGTTTGCGGTCGCTTATCATGTCGTGGCCATTGTCGAATGGCACGGTAAAGTGCTGCCGTTGTGATATTGAAAGCTGGTGCGAGATAGGTGGTTTCGCCCTGTGTGGTAAGGCACGAGAAAGGCAGGTTGCGCATATTTGGGTTGTGCAGTACCTCGCCATGGAAATTATCATAAAGGCCATACATGCCATTAGTTAGCTGTGCTTTTTTCGATAAACTTGTGGTAAAAGGACCACAGAATGCCGCACAGGTCTCACCTTTACTTAAATTGCTGTTTGCAAAAACCACACTTTGTCCAGCTGTAAAGCCATTACTTATCTTGCAAGCCTCGCCTATAAAGCAATCTTGTACGATAGCATGATTCAATAAACTCACCCCATCGCTGATGATTGAATTCTCACAAATCACACCCGTTCCAATGAAAACACTGGCATCTGCCGTCCCCATGACCGTGGTATCGCTTAAGCGAGCGGCTCCGTTTACCTCACAGTAGTCGCCTAAAATGGTATTTGTGATTTCAACTGTATTTACAATTTTCACGCCGTCGCCAATGATACCGCGTTCGGGTAATTGAGTATCAATGGTTTCGCGAGCCATATTTCGCAACGTCTCGCGTAGCTCTTTGTCGTGCGAATATTTCACCATCAGAGCCGCCAACTGACTATTCAGCTGTGTGCAAAGCACCACATTCCCTTCACTTGACGGCTTCATCACCGATATAATATTACCTTGTCCGTAGGTAGTTCCTTCGGTAGTTTCGAGCGTTGCTATATTAGAGATGTAACAATTATCGCCTATAGTATAGTTGTTAATATAGTTGTTCACATGCTCTATCAGGCAATTGTCGCCAATGGTTACGTTGCGAAGGGTAGCCGAATAAATGCCCGAGTGCTTTAGAAAACTGGGTGAAACCTCAATATTACGATCAAAATCACCCAGAAATATTTCGCCATAGAACACAACATCACGTAGGTAAGCGGGATTAAAATCGTCGCTTACGTTAACACTTTCCCAATCGTCGGCCCTACAATTATTGTTTTCGAGCACGAGAATTTCCTCGTCGGTTAGCTTGCGATACGTCATGTTCACACTATATTTTAATAGGTTGTTGACACCAATAGGGCTTTAATCGTCTACAGGATAGAGGAAATCGTTGTACGGATACTTCTGTACATGCAGCTCCCTTATTTTGCGATAGAGTACGTCTCTGAACTCATCGATGTTCTCTTTCTCACGTGCCGAAATAAACAAACAGTTGTCATCAAGGCGCGCCATCCATGTTTTTTTCAGTTCGTCAAGCGTGATATTCTCTTTCGTTTCGGGGGTTAAATCGTCAGGTTCCTTGTCAATCCAACGGTAATTATCAATCTTATTGAAGATAATAATGCTTGGTTTGTCGGCACATTCTAACTCTTTCAGCGTTTGATTGACGACGTTTATTTGTTCCTCAAAGTCGGGATGCGAGATGTCAACCACGTGTAGAAGCAAGTCGGCTTCGCGCACCTCGTCAAGTGTCGACTTAAATGAGTCGACCAAATCGGTAGGTAATTTTCGAATAAATCCTACGGTATCGGCCAATAGGAAAGGAAGATTCTGTATCACAACCTTACGTACCGTGGTGTCGAGTGTGGCGAAAAGTTTATTCTCTGCAAACACTTCGCTCTTGGCCATAAGGTTCATGGTTGTCGACTTTCCTGCGTTAGTATATCCCACTAACGCCACACGAATGAGGCGACCACGATTTTTACGTTGCGTGGTTTTTTGCTGATCAATTTCAACCAAGCGCCTTTTGAGCAGACTCATACGCTGTAGGATAATACGCTTATCCATTTCAAGCTGTGTCTCTCCTGGTCCACGCAAGCCTACAGAACCCTTACCTCCGCCCGAGCCTGAGCCGCCACCTTGTCGCTCAAGGTGCGTCCAGAGACGCTGAAGACGTGGTAACATATATCTGTATTGTGCCAGCTCAACTTGCGTTTTTGCATTGGCCGTCTGCGCGCGCATGGCAAAAATATCGAGGATAAGCGAGGTGCGGTCAAGAATTTTCACCTTCAGCTCGTTTTCAATATTGCGCATTTGTTTGGCCGATAGTTCGTCATCGAATATCACCATACCTATTTCACGCTCGTTATCCTCCTCATCTTCAATAAATTTTCTTATCTCCTCAAGCTTACCTTTGCCCACATAGGTCACCTGACTTGGACCTCCAACCCTCTGTGTATAGCGCTTAACGGTAACAGCGCCTGCCGTATCGGCCAGAAATTCAAGCTCATCAAGATACTCCTTTGTTTTGGCTTCGTCCTGCTGTGGCGTAATAAGCCCCACCAGAATAGCGGTTTCTGCCTTAGCCTCGGAGATTACAAATTCTTTCATGTATTATGTTATTCGTATGATAGTGCAAAGATATAGAAAAGATTGCAGAACCTTTCGTTTGAGAAAATGTTTTTTACACGTGGCTATTTTTAAATGTTAAACCGCCCGAAAAACGCAATAATTTGCCCCTTTTTTGGTCTATGATATAAAAAGAAACAAGAATATGAGTAATTTGTGGAGAACGTTTTTCGGTTTTGCCGACGACGATGAGAACGAAACTTATGAGCATGCTGTAGTTCGCGCTCGCAAGCTTTTTGAGGAAGAAAACTACGAAGACGTGTGCCGAATACTTCGTTTTGCCGAAGCCAATCAGAATGCTGAGGCCATGTATTTATTGGGTTGGTGCTATTGGCGTGGACAAGGAGTGGCCGAAGATGCTGCCCGTGCGGTAAAACTTTGGCAACGCTCGGCAAAGATGGGTTTTGCGCCTTCGCAAAAGCGTTGCGACGAAATCAAGGATTTTATAGCCACAATTGTATAACTTTTAACGCTTAAAGGGTGGTGTTGTGGCGGCCGTCATATAATGTGTGCTACGGTCGTCATACTCGTTGTACTACGCTCGTGATATACATCGTACTGCGGCCGCCGTACCTTCAGGCAAACGCCTTTTTGATGTGAGGAAAATATCGTAAAGAGGTTGCAAAAAGGCCCTTTTGTTGTAAGCGTTAGGGCGAAAATAGGCAATAAAAAAACGTCCGAAACGCTGTTTATAAGCTGTTTCGGACGTTGTTTAGTTGCGGAGGCAAGACTCGAACATGCGACCTCCAGGTTATGAGCCTGGCGAGCTACCAACTGCTCCACTCCGCGATATTAATATTGTTTCGCCAACTATTTTTTTCGTTAGCGAATGCAAAGGTATATACTTTTTGGCAAACCACCAAACAAAATGTCAATAATTTGTTTTTGATGTAATAAAAAAATATTTATTGATATGTAGTTTTGGCCTTGTCAGAGAAAAATAATACTTTTGCGCATGCAGAGTTTTTGTGCAATCGAGATTTAATAAAAAAGGAGTCATGTCAATTTCTAAAACAAGGCAGAGATTAGTAGACGTAGCCCGTCAACTATTTGCAAAGAACGGTCTTAACGGCACCACGATGAACGATATAGCCGTTGCTTCAGGAAAAGGACGTCGCACCTTGTACACCTATTTTAAGCGTAAGGAGGACGTTTATTATGCTGTTATTGAGTCGGAACTTGAACGACTTAGTGACCAATTAGACGAAGTTGCAAACAGAAATTCGCGTCCTCAGGAAAAAATTATTGCTTTAATTTACACCCATCTTTCTATGATTCGTGAAACGGTAGTACGCAATGGTAACTTGCGTGCTGAATTTTTCCGTAATATATGGACCGTAGAGAAAGTTCGAAAAAACTTTGATGAGGACGAAATGGAGCTGTTGCGCAAGGTTTATGCCGAAGGTAAAGCCAGCGGAGAGTTTGATATCGATAATGTTGATCTTGTGGCCGATATTACCCACTATTGTATAAAAGGCCTTGAAGTACCATTTATTTACGGTAGGCTTGGGCATGGATTAACAGAGGAAACCAGTAGGCCTTTTATTGCGAAAATTGTGTATGGTGCTCTGGGTAACAAGCATAGCGCGATTAAATAACATCAAAATATAAACTGATTATACATTTATTCAAATTATAAAGAAAATGGGATTATTAACAGGTAAAACAGCGCTTATTACAGGCGCAGCACGTGGCATTGGTAAAGCCATTGCCTTGAAGTTCGCTCAAGAGGGCGCAAACATTGCTTTTACTGACCTTTTTGTTGACGAAGAACATGGCGGATTAGCTACCGAGCGCGAAATAGCTGCTCTTGGTGTTAAAGTAAAAGGTTACGCCAGCAATGCAGCCGACTTTGCTCAGACTGCTGAAACTGTCAACCAGATTAAGGCTGATTTCGGTTCGATAGATATTTTGGTAAACAACGCTGGTATCACAAAGGATACACTGATGTTGAAGATGACCGAGCAAGAATGGGACGCAGTGATTGCTGTTAACCTCAAGAGCGCGTTCAATTATATACACGCTTGTACACCTATCATGATGCACCAGAGAGGTGGTTCAATCATTAACATGTCGTCAGTAGTAGGTGTTCACGGTAACGCTGGCCAGTGTAACTATGCCGCTTCAAAGGCAGGTATGATTGCTTTAGCAAAGAGTATCGGTCAGGAAATTGGCCGTCGTGGTGTTCGTGCCAACGCTATTGCACCTGGATTTATTGAAACAGCCATGACCGAAGCGCTACCTGATGATGTTCGTAAGGCATGGATTGAGAATATTCCACTGCGTCGTGCTGGACGTGTTGAGGACATAGCTAACGTGGCTACTTTCCTTGCTTCTGACCTTTCAAGCTATATTTCAGGTCAGGTTATTCAGGTAGACGGTGGTATGAACATGTAATTCGTACCTTGAAATACATACTTTCACACGATGCGAAGTGTTGCAGAGTCAAAGCTTTTGGGCAGTTTCGTATCGTGTGAATGACATTTTAAACGGGTGATGCCACCATGAAAGTTGTATACGAAGACAATCACGTTATTATTGTTCATAAAGAAAGCGGAGAGATTGTGCAAGGCGACAAGACGGGAGATAAGCCGTTGTCGGAAACCGTTAAAGATTATATTCGCGATAAATTCCATAAGCCTGGCAATGTGTTTTTAGGCGTGGTGCACCGTTTAGACAGGCCTGTTGCGGGGCTTGTAGTGTTTGCTCGCACATCGAAAGCGTTGTCGCGATTAAACGAAATGTTTCGAAAGGGAGAGGTACATAAGACATATTGGGCTATCACAAAGAAAGCACCAGCGGAGCCTGAAGGCACATTGGTAAACTGGATTGTTCGTAACGAGAAGCAGAATAAAAGCTATGTTTACGATAAAGAGATGCCAAATGCAAAGCGTGCAGAGCTGAAATACAGGGTGATAGCACACACTGAAAACTATCATTTAATAGAGGTGAACTTGCTTACAGGCCGTCATCATCAGATAAGATGCCAGTTGGCACACATGGGCTGTGTGATTAAAGGTGACCTGAAATATGGTGCTCCTCGCAGCAATCCAGACGGAAGCATATCGCTTCTTTCGCATGAGGTAACCTTTATACACCCTGTTTCAAAGATAGAGATTAAGGCCGAGTCGGTGATTCCTGATGACAGGTTATGGCGAGATATCGCTGAAGCCGTGGCGAAATAGTTTTTCCCACATTTCTATTATATTATAACCGTTTATTCCTTTTTTTTTATTTACTTTGCACTTGCATAAACCTTTTCAAGCGCTTATGAAGAAAGTCATCAAATGGGGTGGCATAATCGTTTTAGTGTCAGCCTTATTGATAACGCTTATAACACTGTTATTTTACTTCCCGCCTTTCCAAAATTGGGCGGTAAAACAGGCATCGGCATACGCGTCGCAGAAGATGGGTATGCAGATTAGCGTTGGCAGCGTCAGACTTTCGTTTCCATTGAACCTTGACCTGAGAGAGGTAAAGGTGCTTGAACCTAACCGTAAGACGAAGAATTTAAACGATACTGTTGCCGATATTAGTAGCATGGTGGCTGACGTTCAGCTGCTTCCGTTGCTGCGAAAACAGGTAATGGTTGACGAGTTGGTGTTTAACGATATGAAGGTTAACACCACACATTTTATAGATAACGTATGTATTAAGGGGAACGTTGGGCATATGAGCCTTAAAGCTCACGGCATAGACTTGAGTCGTGAACATGTGCAACTGAATGACGCTCTGTTGAAAAATGCTAATATTATTGTTGAACTGAGCGATACTGTACCCCCTGATACAACTCCGTCAGAGAACTTTTGGAAAATTAATTTAGACAAGCTGAAGCTACAAAACTCGGCTTTAGCTGTACACATGCCAGGCGATTCGCTATCGGTAAAAACTATTTTTACGAACGCTTTAGCTTCGCAAGCTTACTTCGATTTATATAAGGGGCTATACACAGTACGACATATCGACTGGGGGAATGGTGGCTTACAATACGACCGTAATTTTGAACCGACAACACGAGGCTTTGATTATAACCACCTTTTGCTGACTGATTTGTCAATTAAAGCCGACTCATTTTATTATTGTGACTCACGAATTGACTTGAAAGTTAGAGAAGCTACGTTCCGCGACAAGAGTGGATTGTCGGTTGATAGTTTGCGTGGACGCTTTTTGATGGATAGCCTAAGGCTGTCGCTTCCTTATTTATGGTTCACTACTCCTACCTCACAAGTTCGAATGAATATGGGCATGGACCTGAATGCCTTTGACGATATTCGACCAGGTGTATTTGAGATGGAAATGCACGGTGCGATAGGACGACAAGACCTTATGCTCTTTGTGGGTGATGCCATGCCACGTGCTTTGGTGAAGACGTGGCCACAATATCCGTTAGTTGTCAATGGAAAAATGAGAGGAAATATGCAGAAAATGCACCTCTCGGGAATGACATTGAAGTTGCCTAATACCTTTAATATATCAGGCGATGGCTTTGTTGAAAATCTGTTGTCGACAGATCGTATGCGTGCTAACTTCGATTTAGATGGTACGGCACAAAGTTTGAAGTTTGTGATGCCGCTGTTACCACGTGATGTTGCCAGTATGGTTCGAATACCTAATGGTATAACATTTAAAGGCAATGTGCGTGTAGACGGGAATCAATATGGAAGTAAGTTTGTGGCCACACAAGGCGGAGGAACGCTACGTGGCGATGTAAACATTGATACTCAACGTATGGCTTATCGGGCTAAGCTGTCGGCAAACAGGCTCCCCTTGCATCATTTCCTCCCACGTATGGGACTTCGTCCTTTTACAGGTACGGCTGATATAACGGGCGAAGGCACTGATATGATGTCGCCTCGCACACGCTTAAACGCTACCGTTAAAATGCAGCGCTTTGGCTATGACAAATACGATCTTAGTGGCATTACGCTTACAGCTCGTGTGGGGAATGGACGTATCACGGCACGGGCAGATAGTAAAAACGAACTGTTGAAAGGCTTATTGACGGTAGACGCGCTAACAACGGGTAGAATTTTCAAGGGTACTTTTGGGTGCGATTTAGAAAAGGCCGACTTGCAAAAGTTGGGTTTCCTTGATGAGCCATTGGCAGTATCGTTGTGTGGTCATGTTGATGTGACATCTGATTTTAAACAATATTATAAGGTGCAAGGCCTGTTCAGCGATATGACTGCTTGGCGAAACAAGCGCTCATTGCGCCCTGAAAATATTGTGTTTGACGTTCTAACAACGGCTGATACCACTCATGTTGTTGCTGATTGTGCCGATTTTCATCTTAAGATGGAAGGCGAAGGAGGCTACCAACGTTTGCTGAAAAAGGGAGAAAACTTCTGGACAGAGCTACAACATCAGCTGAAAAAGAAACGTCTTGACCAAGTAAGGCTCCGTCAACGCTTACCCGGTGTTAGGCTTTATATGAAGACGGGTAAATACAATTTAGTAAGTCGAATACTAAAATATTATGGTTATGAGCTGGGTAAGATGTCGATGAATCTGACATCTTCTTCTCTAACGGGCTTGAATGGACATGCGGAAATTGATTCGTTGGTGATTGATAGTTTCTTGGTTGACACCGTCAGGCTGGCTGTTGCTTCAAAGGAAGGCGCAATGAATTATAGCTTGCAGGTGCGCAATGGCAAGAAAAATCCGCAGTATGTATTCAATGCTTTCTTTGAGGGGGCGCTTAACGCAGAGGGAACTTATATCAAAACCAGTATATATGATGATAAGGATCGATTGGGCATTCGCATGGCCATGCAAGGCTCAATGGAGCAAAAAGGTATTCGTATAAAAGTATTTGATGACGACCCTATTTTAGGATATAAGACGTTTGCCGTCAATGACAATAACTATATCTTCTTAGGAGACGACCGCCGTTTGAGCGCAAATTTAAGTCTGCGTGCCGATGACGGAACGGGTGCACAGGTTTATACTAACGACGAAAATACACATGCACTACAAGATGTAACCATAGGTCTGCACCGATTTGATTTAGGACAGTTGCTGTCAGCGATACCATTTGCACCTGCTGTAACAGGTGTGATGGACGGAGACTTCCACTTAGTGCAAACAGAAAAGGAGCTAACCATATCGTCTGCTATTAATATAGGTAAGATGACTTATGAAGGAAGTGCCATGGGTAACCTCGGAACTGAATTTACGTATATGCCGAAAGAAGATGGCGGTCATTATGTAGACGGTATACTAACTAAGGACGGAAAGGAGATTGGAACGCTGACGGGAACATACCTTTCAAAAGGAAACGGACACCTTGATGCTCAATTAGGGCTGGAACGTATGCCAATGGATATATTCAATGGCTTCGTTCCCGATAAGCTTGTAGGTTTCCGTGGCTACGCCGAAGGAATGTTAACGCTGAAAGGTTCATTAAAAAATCCCGATGTAAATGGTGAGGTTTTCCTTGATTCTACGTTCATGTATAGTGAGCCTTACGGAGTAGAGGTGCGCTTTGCAAATGACCCTGTTACCATCACTAAAAGCCATTTAGTATTCGAAAACTTCGAAATTTTCTCGCATAATGATAGCCCTTTAAACGTGAAAGGGTCGTTCGACTTCTCGGATATGGACAAAATGATGCTTGATGTCCAAATGAAAGCAAAGAACTTCTTGCTTGTTGATGCCAGGGAAACGGGACGTTCGGAGGCTTTTGGTAAGGCTTATGTCGACTTCTATGGTACGATGAAAGGAAGGCTTGACGACCTTGACTTGAATGGACGATTAGATGTTCTGGGAACGACAAACCTGAAATATAATTTAAAAGATTCGCCATTGTCGACCGATGATCAGCTTAGTGGTTTGGTGGAATTTGTAGATTTAAAAGATACTTTGGATGACGTGGTAAACCGTCCACCTTTAACGGGCTTCAATGTTGATATGATAATTAATATTGATGAGGGCGCTCATGTCGACTGTTATTTAAATGCTGATCACTCCAATTATATTGATGTGATAGGTGGTGGCGAAATGCGCATGAAGTTTAATATGGTAGATGGTGCTACCATAAGAGGACGTTATACGATAGGTAGTGGTGAAATGAAATATTCGTTACCTGTTATTCCGTTGAAAACCTTTACCATATCAGAAGGCAGTTATATCGAATTTACGGGAGATCCTATGAATCCTCGCCTGAATATTACAGCGGAGGAGCAAGCCAAATCGACAGTAGGCGAGGGGTCAAATCGCGGTAGAGCAGTTGAGTTTACATGTGGTGTGATAGTAACTAAAACCCTAAAGAACATGGGATTAGAGTTTACTATTGACGCGCCTGAAGACTTAACGATACACAATCAGCTGCAATCGATGACAAAAGAAGAGCGTGGAAAGCTTGCCGTTACGATGTTAACGACAGGTATGTATTTAGCCGACGGTAACACAAAAAACTTTACAATGAACTCGGCTTTGAGCGCATTCTTGAACAGTCAAATCAATCAGATATCAGGAAAAGCATTGCAATCACTTGATGTTAGCTTTGGTGTGGACAATTCGTTTAATAGTAACGGTACGCTACATACCGACTATTCGTTCAAGTTTGCCAAACGTTTCTGGAATAACCGCTTGCGTATTGTGATTGGCGGTAAGCTGTCATCGGGTGCTGATGTTGTTCCACAGGAGCAAACTTTCTTTGATAATGTAACCTTCGAATATCGCTTAAGTCCAACCTCTAACAAGTATTTGAACTTGTTTTATCAGCGTGACAGTTACGACTGGCTTGAAGGAAACGTGAGCCGATTTGGCGGTGGCTTTATGTGGCGACGCAAGTTGAAGCGACTGAAAGACTTGTTTAACTTCCGCGATGATGCTGATGAGATTGTTGAAGCAGCGCCTGATTCGACGAAGAAAATTACGACAAAACCATGAAAATACTATATCGTTACTTTGCGTTTACGCTAACGGTTCTGATACTTTCTGTTATTGTTGGCTGCTCATCTACGAAGAGTATTCCCGAGAATGACCAGATATTTACAGGACTATCTAAAATAACCTATACAGCCCCTGATCGTGGAAAGCATTTCAATACTGTGCAAGAAGAGGTTGAGGCTGCTTTAGCCACAGCCCCTAATGGTTCACTTTTTGGAAGTAGTAGCCTGCGTTCTCCTTTTCCTGTTGGTCTTTGGATATGGAATGAATTTGTGAATGACAGCAGTGCTGTGAGCCGATGGTTACTTAATTCTTTTGGTTCTCGACCAGTATTAATGAGTTGGGTAAACCCCGAATTGCGCGCATCGGTGGCCAAGCAGGTCCTTCGCGCTCATGGATATTTTCGTGGTGATGTAGGGTATGACGTTATAACACAACACAATCCCAAAGAAGCTAAGATAGCTTATAAGGTGAATATGGATCACCTTTTTACGATTGATAGTATTCAATATAACGGTTTCCCTGCTGAAGGAGATAGTCTTATTCGTGCTACTGCGTCAGAAACAAAACTAAAAAAGGGTGAAGCCTTTGATGTTTCAACACTTGATGCCGAGCGCGTTCGTGTTAGTAATCTGTTCCGAAACAACGGATATTACTACTATCAACAGAGTTATGCCTCATATCTTGCTGACACATTGTCTAATCCGGGCAAAGTATGGCTTAGGTTTCAAGAGGCATCAAACATTCCCCAAGCGGCGCGACGTAAATGGTATATAGGCGATTTAGATATTGAAATGCGACGACAGTTTGGAGAGGAATTGTTAGATTCTACACGCCGTCGTCGCCTTACGGTATGGTATAATGGTAAGCGAACGCCTATTCGTGTGCCAGTTATTCTGAAGGATATGAAGCTGCGCCCGGGAGCTTTATATAATTATCATGAGCATCAAGAATCGTTATCGAAGATAACTTCCAGTGGTTTGTTTAGTTATGCTGACTTTACTTTCACGCCCCGCGATACGTTAGGACTCAGCGATACACTCGATGTGAAGTTGAATTGTGTATTTGATAAGCCTTACGATTTTTATGTTCAGGGTAACGTTACTGGTAAAACGAATAACCGATTTGGGCCAGGTATCGTTATCGGACTGGCGCGACGTAATGCTTTTCGTGGTGGAGAACTGTTAGATATCAACGTAAAAGGTAATTACGAATGGCAAACAGGACATCAAGGTCAGGGCACATCGTCACGCTTTAATAGTTATGAATACGGCTTTGATATATCGTTAGAATTTCCTCGTTTTGTCATTCCTTTTGCAGATTTATTTAGAGATAGGATCAATAAAAGTTTCTTGAAACATAACTTTTATTCTGTTCCTACAACAACATTAAAGGTTTCTTCCGACATCATAAGCCGCGCAAACTATTTCAAACGTCACATAGTCTCGGGCGAATGGACCTACGAACTTCAAACGTCGGCAACATCAAGACATCGTTATAGCCCAATAATCTTCTCGTTTGAATATATGAGAAGCTCTACCCATGCTTTCGATAGCATTTTGCGAGCTAATCCTTATTTATCATACACAATGCGCGATCAGTTTATTCCTAAAATGCAGTATGTATACACCTATACAAGCCCATCTACTTATCGAAATCCCATTTGGTGGCAGACAACCGTGAGTGAAGCAGGAAATATTTTGTCGTTGGGATATATGGCTGCGGGAAAGAAATGGAATAATCAAGGCAAGAAAATGTTCCGAAATCCGTATGCACAATTCTTTAAATTTGAAACAGAATTGGTGAAAACATGGCGTCTTTCGGAACATAGTTCGTTGGTAGGACATGTTGATATTGGCACAATTTATTCGTATGGTAATTCGTCAGAAGCCCCTTATAGTGAACAATTTTACGTGGGAGGAGCCAATAGCATTCGCGCCTTTACGGTGCGTTCTATCGGTCCAGGTAGTTATCACGACCCGTCTTCGGCAAGTATTTATTATCTCGATCAGACAGGAGATATTAAGTTTTTAGCTAATCTCGAGTATCGTCCACGCCTTTTGGGTAATCTTTATGGTGCACTTTTCCTCGACGCTGGCAACGTATGGACAATGCGCACAGATACCAGAAGTCAAGCTGTTTTCAAGTTTAAGAATTTTGCAAAAGAGCTTGCTTTGGGAACGGGTGTGGGCTTAAGATATGATATGGACTTCCTTGTTATCCGACTTGATTGGGGTGTAGGCCTACACGTACCCTACAAATCGGGATTCTATAACGTAGGAAAGTTCCGTGATAGTCAGAGTATCCATTTCGCCATTGGCTATCCATTCTAATTACTTATTGTGTATTAGGTTAGTAATATACAAAAAAACAAAAGTGCCGTAATGGTCTTTATGTTTATTTTATTATCTTTGCACACGTATCAAAAATATAAGAATTAACTGAACTATAAACTAAATAAAGAACATGAAACCTACATTATTATTGCTTGCTGCCGGTATGGGCAGCCGTTATGGTGGCTTAAAACAGTTAGACGGTCTTGGCCCAAACGGTGAAACTATCATGGATTACAGCATTCATGATGCTATAGAAGCAGGCTTCGGAAAGATTGTATGGGTTATTCGTAAGGACTTTGAGCAGGACTTCCGTGATAAGATTCTGAAGAAGTATGAGGATAAAATTCCTTGCGAACTCGTTTTTCAGGATCTCGAAAAATTGCCAGAAGGCTACACCGTTCCTGAAGGACGTACCAAACCTTGGGGTACAAACCACGCAATTATGATGGCTAAAGACGCTATTCATGAGCCTTTCTGCGCTATTAACTGTGACGATTTCTATAACCGCGATTGCTTTATGGTAATCAGCAAATTCCTGTCAGAGCTTCCTGAAAACAGCCGTGGCAAGTATGCTATGGTGGGTTTCCGCGTGAGCAATACGCTGTCAGATAACGGTACTGTAAGCCGTGGCGTATGCGAAAAAGATGCTAACGGTTTCCTGACAAGCTGTGTAGAGCGCACAAAAATTGAGCGTAAGAGCGAAGGAAAAGTAGCTTTCTTAGACGAGAATGAACAGTGGATTCCACTCCCTGATAACACACCCGTGTCAATGAATGTATGGGGTTTCACTCCCGATTACTTTGAATATAGCGAGAAATACTTCACAGAGTTCCTCGATTCACCCGAGACAAAGGCCAACTTAAAGGCAGAATATGTTATTCCTTGGGTTGTTGACTGCTTGATAAAAGAAGGTAAGGCTACATGCCAAGTGCTTGATACTACAAGTAAATGGTTCGGTGTTACCTATTCAGCTGACCGTCCGAGCGTTGTAGAAAAGATACAAACGCTTGTTGATGAAGGCGTTTACCCAGCAAAGTTGTTTTAAATTATAATATTCACAACGTTGATATTTCAAGAGATGTAGCCTGCGAGCTACATCTCTTTTTTATTTTATGCCTGTGTGTCAAGGCTATTAGCACCTTTTCATCGCGATTTATAGGTACAGACATATATATATAACATTATTTTTCTTACCTTTGTGCCTATTATGGATTTGAACCTTTTAAGTTCCGAAGAAGCGCGTGTGCTTGACCAGAAAATTGCTCAGTCAGAGCATATTGTTGTCGTAGCCCACTCGCGTCCTGACGGTGATGCTATTGGCTCGTCGTTGGGGTGGGCCGAATATCTGATATCTCATTATGGTAAGCAACCTACGGTAATTGTTCCTAATGCTTACCCCGACTTCCTCCATTGGCTGCCTGGTTGTGAACGAATTGTGCGCTTTGATAAACGTCCCGACCTAGTAAAGACAGCTTTTCAACAGGCCGATTTGCTGTTTATTATGGACTTAAATCAGCTGCTGCGCACCGAAGATATGGAAGCGGCATTGGCTGAATGTAAGGCCGAACGCGTGTTAATCGATCACCATTTGGGCCTTGATATTGATACAGCCTTAAGTATTTCGTATCCCGATCTTAGCTCAACTTCCGAACTTGTCTTCCGTGTGGTATGGCAGTTAGGCGGTTTTGATAATCTCTCGTCAAAGTTTGCTGCTTCTATTTATTGTGGTATGATGACCGATACTGGTGGTTTTACCTATAACTCTACGCGCCCAGAGATTTTCTATATCATTTCACAGCTTCTTACAAAAGGTATTGATAAGGACAAGATTTACCGCAACGTATTCAATAATTACAGTCAGTGGGCCATTCGTCTACGCGGATATCTGATGTCGCAACGCCTCAATGTTTTCGAAGATATTCACGCTTCTTATTACACGCTTACTCGTGAAGACATGCGAAATTATCACTATGTGCGCGGCGATGGTGAAGGTTTGGTAAACGAACCCTTGCGTATAAAGGGCATGAAGGTATCGGTTTCTCTACGTGAGGACGACAGAATTGACAACCGTGTATGGGTTAGCCTACGTTCGGTTGATAACTTTTCGGTTGAGGAAATGGCGCGTCGCTTCTTTAATGGAGGAGGTCATTTCAATGCCAGTGGCGGACGATTGGACTGTTCTCTCGACGAAGCCGTAGCAATTACACGTAAGGCTTTCAAGTTTTATGCAGAAGAGTTGAAGAAATGATGGTCAATAATCATTAAAACATTTTTTCGTATATATATTTCTATTATCTTTTTTCTTATCTTTGCACAGTAAATAAATAAGTTATGAAAAAACTAACATATCTTTTCCTGTTTGTAGTAAGCATGATGCTCTTTAGCGCATGTCGTGATCAGCAAACGTATGCAGACCAGAAGAATCGTGAACATGCGGCCATTAATAAATTCCTTGCTGATTCGGCCGTTAATGTGATAAGCGAAGAGCAATTCGAAGCACAGAACTATACAACTGATGTAAGTAAGAACCAGTTTGTGCTGTTCCAGTCGAACGGTCTTTATTTGCAGATTGTACGAAAAGGCACAGGAAAAGCTATAAAAGATGGCGAACACGTGCGTGTTCTTTGCCGTTTCACAGAACGAAACCTACTTACCGACTCTGTCCAACTGTCGAATGTGATTTATCCTCTTTATTCACGCTTCGTTGAAACTATGGATATTTCTAACAAGTCGGGGACGATGACGGGTCGCTTTGACAAAAAAAGCAGCTTGATGTATACCTTTTATGGCACCACAACAGTGCCCACAGGTTGGTTGGCTCCTTTACGTTTCCTGAATATAGGACGATGGGATTCTGCTGATAGTGAGATAGCAAAGGTGCGCATTATCGTGCCACACGATATTGGACAAAGCAATGCTGTATCGGCCGTTTATCCGTGCTTATACGATATTACTTACGAAAGAAAATAACAATTTGTTTCTTATATAAGACTTAGACGCAAGGCTTCGCTATAGAAGTACGTGCCTAAGTCTTTCTTAATTTTATAAAAACCAATGACACTCATTAAATCAATTTCAGGAATCCGCGGTACTATTGGGGGACCTGCGGGCGATACTCTAAACCCTTTAGATATTGTAAAGTTTACCTCAGCTTATGCAACCTTTATTCGTCGTAGCGCTAAATCAACAAGCAATACTATTGTTGTTGGTCGCGATGCACGCATTTCGGGCGAAATGGTAAAGAATGTTGTATGTGGCACGCTGATGGGAATGGGCTACGATGTTGTCAACATCGGTTTGGCTACTACGCCTACTACTGAGCTGGCTGTGCGCATGGAGCAGGCTGCTGGTGGTATTATCATCACAGCAAGCCACAATCCACGCCATTGGAACGCTCTGAAACTGCTGAACGAACAGGGCGAGTTCTTGACCAGCGAGAACGGTGCAGAGGTGTTGAATATTGCAGAACGTGAGGACTTCGACTATGCTGACGTTGACCACTTAGGTAAGTATCGTGACGATAATACGTTTAATCAGCGTCATATTGACGCCGTATTAGGCCTTGAACTTGTTGACCTTGAGGCTATTAAAAAGCGCAAATTCAAAGTGTGTGTTGATGCTGTTAATAGTGTGGGAGGTATTATTTTACCTGAACTTTTAAGCGCTTTGGGCGTTGAATGTAAGGTATTATACGGCGAGCCTACAGGCGATTTCGCTCATAATCCTGAACCATTGGAGAAGAATTTAAGCGGTATCATGGAAGAGGTTTCAAAAGGAGGATACGACCTTGGCGTCGTTGTCGACCCTGATGTTGACCGCTTAGCGTTCATTCAAGAGGACGGAAAGATGTACGGAGAAGAGTATACTCTCGTTAGTGTTGCCGACTATATTCTTGACCATGTAAAAGGTGCCACCGTGAGCAACTTAAGTTCTACCCGTGCGTTACGCGATGTAACCGAGAAGCATGGCTGCAAATACTATGCGTCAGCTGTAGGTGAAGTGAACGTAACTACGAAGATGAAAGAGGTTGGTGCTGTTATTGGCGGTGAAGGAAATGGTGGTGTAATCTACCCCGAAAGCCACTATGGTCGTGATGCGCTTGTAGGTATCGCGCTCTTCTTAAGCTCAATGGCTCAGAAGGGATGCACGGCAAGTGAGCTTCGCGCAAGCTATCCTTCTTACTCAATTGCGAAAAACCGTATTGACCTGAAGCCTACAACCGATATCGATGCTATACTTGAGCAGGTTAAAGAAAAGTATGGAAACGAGCCCGATGTGCAGGTAACAGATATTGACGGTGTTAAACTCGACTTCCCTAATAAGTGGGTACACCTACGCAAGAGCAACACAGAGCCTATCATTCGCGTTTATAGCGAAGCGTCAACTATGGAAGAAGCCGACGAGCTTGGCAAAGCTTTGATGGATATTGTTTACAAAATGATTTAATAGTAGGCCTCTGATTAAAGGCTGATTATTGATAATCCCTGATTTAGACAGTGTGTTGTCTAAATCAGGGATTTTTGCGTTTACGATGTGAAGGCTTTGCGATTATGCTGTAAAGAAATAATAATTACGTCGTAAACGTTTTATGATTGTGCCGTAAACGTAATTAGATGCAAGGTAAATACTTGTATATCATGCTATTAAATATACTGAAAACTTTCTTCGTTTACATCGTAAAGAAATAATAATTACGATGTAAGATAATTATTAAAATGTATCTAATTGAAAATAAAGAAGTTACCTTATCGCATAAGCCAAACAGGTAACGATTTGGAAACGAGCGGGCTACTGGGCTTCGCTGTTTTCTGCCTAACAAAGAACGCTTATTATTCTGTTTGCAAAGATAATACTTTCTTGCCGAATAATGAGCATTATGATGAGAATAAATATAAAAAAACATATAACTTAATATAGTATCATATCACTTCTGAATAGCATCTTCAAGACTTGGATAACCGCCAGAACCTCTATATACATAATTACAAAGTGTGTTGTAAATACTTTTTATGGTTTTTTCTCTTCCAACTACATATTGTGGCACATTAGAAGAGGTAATGTGAAGCAAAGGATTTGAAAAATAATCCATACCATTCAGTGTGTATTTCATCCACTCAGCACAAAAATAAAAGTGTACCTCCGCATCTATACCATCCTTAGTGAAATGGATAAAAAATTCATTTGAAAGCGTACAATCTGCATATTGGACTAGAAATGAAACCGATATTGTTCTCAGTTTTGAAATTTCATCAATAGCTTTTAGCAACTCACTCTTGTATATTGGAGTACGAGCATCGTGATGTGATAACGGATTGAGGATTCTCTCCCTATACATCTGTATATCTGGAGTAATATCAGGAATTCCTGTGTCTGAATAAAACTGATTGAGAGCACCCATCATGTTGGATAGTTGTTTAGGAGAAGTTTTTGGGAAAGGGGCTCTCTGAAATTCTACTGTAGCATTGAATGGTAGCAATCTTTTAAGCTGCTCTTCACATTCACGTCTTAATGCATTGGCAGACGCAGCATAGTCACGTTGCTCATAAAAAGCTTTTGCCCTATCAATTGCATTCTGATTATCAACAAGTAGATAGTCTGGTATATTGTCTATATCATCATTCAAACTGTATAATTCCTTGAACAACCAGCTGCTATCATGTTTCTGCTGTCTAATCTTTGACCTTAGAATATCGAAGAAGGTGTAATCATGCGTGAAAAGTAGTATCTGATAATTACTTTCATAACTCAAAATAATGTCCATTACTTCAAGTCTTGTAGACATATCTAGACTAATCAGCAAATCATCGAGGAATAGTGCAGAGGCACCATCATCCTCGGCACGGTGCATAATTTCAACAACTGCAAAACGCATCGCAATGGCAAGGCAAGTAAGTTTTGCCTCATTGAAAAAGGAGCGAGGATGTAATATGTCATTATGTCCAACAATATGGTTATGGCTGAATTCTGCCTTAACCTTTATTTTGGGAGGTAATATTTTTTTGTTATATAATACTCCTGGCCCCATCTGGACATCTGTAATCCTTGCATTCTCATAGTCCATCTGAAGTCTTGCATTCAATTTGAAGCTATTAGAAATCATCTGATTGGCCTTAGTTTCAATTAGGGTCACATTATTCTTTATCTGTCTGTTAAATTCTTTCAGCAGTCTGGAATAACGTATGTATTCATCAGAAGTCTTCAAAATATAATGTGGATTAGAACCTCTCTTTAGATTCTGAAGGTTATTATTTAAATACTTCCACCAGTAGTCAGCTGTCATTACAGATGATTGTGTACCATCATAGTGAATGAGTTTCATGGATGGTTGTAAAATTAGAGCTGGGAAAATATCACTGACGAAAATATTGAAGATCTCGGGCTGCTTGCTATTTTTAAAATCGAAGATGGCAGAAAGAAACTTGTAGTTCATGAAGGTACTAGATCCTGCAGTAATGCTCATAAAAGGGTCTGTAGAAGTATTACACCTGACATTTGAGTCTTCATAAGACTTTCTACGACCGTCATCTTCAGATATAAATTCTAAATCAATACCAGACCTCTGAGTATCAGGTAAGAATTTGTTACGAAGATTTTCCGTGTTATCTGCTACAAAATATTTCTGTGCATCATCTATTGTTGGTCTTTTATAACAACTCTGAAACAAGGTATAGATAGCCCAATAGAGAGAACTCTTTCCACTACCATTCTCTCCATACAGAAGCAAATTCTTACCTTCAATATCCATCTTGAAAGGGCGATGGAAAAACTTGAAGTTTTCTATCTTTATGCTATTAATCTTCCACTTTGTCATGGTCATGGATTTTGTTCGCAAAAGACATCAAATTAGTAAACAGAATACGCACTTTACGTACATCGTTCATAACTTCAGTTTTATTATCAAGAAGGGCATCGAATATAGTATTGACACCATTTTCTTTTATTTGGCTTTTATCCAAAAGAGCTTTCCAAGAATTAAATAAATTCAAGTTGACCCCCATTTCTTTTAGAGAAGGTTGCATAATCTGAGCAATGCTTAGAGAATCACGGACATCTGTAAACATACTCAACCGAAGCTGAAAATACTTGTCGTTTATATGCTTAGAAATATTCATCGACATATCTGAAACTATTAAGGCACTGTAACCGTAAACTCTTTGAGTATCTTGGTCTTCTTTTCTAAATTCAAAGTTCAATAATTGTGTTTTTGTCAGTTTTTTTTTGAATTTCATTTTGTCCTTGCTGAAGAACAAGGCAACATATCCAGCTATACTACCAATTTCAAACATCAAATAATCATAACTCACTTTTTTCTGATAATCAGGATTAAGTCCCACATAAAGCCCATCGTCATCTCTCATTTTATTGGTAATAATCTGCGAGTTTGTTAGGAATTTTTCACAATCTATAGGAACAAAGATAAAAGGAGCCCTATTATCCATGTCCATCAAACTCCACTTCTGCTCAACTTGAGAGCGGTTGTAGACAAAGCCGATATCACCAATACGAAGCCTATCTTCAGACATCTATCATTATAAATGTTTAATAGATTGCAAAGATACTGTTTTTTATCAAGAAATTGCAAATAAACTCGGATTTCTGCGTAATATGATGTATTCTTTATTGCTGCGAGTTACATTCTCCTCCCTCGCTTCTTTCTGTTGGCTTGGTTTCTGAGTTTGCGCTGCCACGCTGTTTCTGCATAGTCATTGTCCTGTGCGGTTGGTGTAATCAAATCGCCTAACCCTTCCACAACTTCATCGGCTGCGCTAACGATGGTGTCTGCCACTGCACCAATGGAGTTCTGCACTTGTGGCGTATTATTGTCTCGTGAGATTGAGAAACGGCTCTTTGGTACAAGCTCATAACCTGTATCAGGCAGTTCGTTCTTTTCTCTTGATTTTTGTACTGTTTGATGTAATTTCCTTGATTCTTCCCTGTTGGTTGGTTCAAAGCTTTTCTGCAAGGAACGGTAGCCGAACTCCCTGCCGATTTCGGAAGCTTTGAGTGATAGTCCTCCGTATGAGAACTTCAAGCCATATACCTTGCCCTGCTTATTCTTCATACACTCTATGGCAATGTTGTTCTTATTCAATTCGTAGAGGAACATGGAATGCCCAGTAATACCCATACCTTTGTACTTGTCAAGCAGGGAATAACAGATTTGTTGCACCACTTTCTTTGCTTGCTCTCTCGTCTGGCTGACTTTTGCCTTTTGGTATTTCCTTTCCGCCTTAATCTCCCTTGCGATGGTCAAGCCTTTCTCTCTGCTTATTTCCTCTGCCACTCTCGCTGCCCTATTGCTCACAAAGGTGGTATCATAGACTTCTCCATAAAGGCTGATACGGTTGGCAATGATGTGAATGTGTCTATTATCAGTGTCCTTGTGCGTTATCGCCACCCATTGGTGGTTGTCAAGTCCCATTCGCTTGGCAAACAAATGAACTATCCACATAAGCTCGGATACAGGCAGTTTTTTCTCGTCCTGCGGTGCGATGCCTATTTCGATACGGAGGAACTTATTCCTGCACCGTGTGTTGTAATCGCTGACCATCTTCATTTTTTCGTAGATAGCCTTTGGATCTCTGCTGCAAAGATTGTGGAAGGCAAGCCGACTACCGATTTTGCCCTCTCTGAAAATATAGTCTAAAGCCGTGCTGCCGTGCGCTATCGCCTTACACTTTCCTATCATCTCTTCTCATATTTAAGACCTTATATACCTCATCGTCCACACGAAAATGGGGGGTCGTAAAATCGCTTAAATGCCTCTTTGGCACATAGCGAAAGGTTCTGTGTAATATGTACCCATCTCTCATCTTTTACTTTGATGAGGTTAGAAATCTGCCC
>JABCPF020000018.1 GCA_013333285.2 Prevotella sp. | reverse complement strand
TTCGACGTCATTTTGTATACATGCTACATCAATTTATCGAGCAATATGTAAAACCTAAGTGCATTGTTTGTTTAGGAAAGCAGACTATATCAGATTATACATATGGGGAAGATAAAGAGTATGAAGATGAAAAAGGGCTTTACTACTCGGATACCTATACCAATGTAATTGGAATAAGCCGGTCTGGAATATGGACAAGCCGTGCTCAAAAAGCAGGAAAACTGGCTTTTGAAATCGTTCAAAAGAATAAATCAAAATAAGTATCATAGAAGTACACCTATTTGGGGCGCACCTCTCGTTTGAATTTGTGCCCTATCAGAGATAAAATGAATCAACATGAAAATAGAATAAAATCAATAGAGTGACCATACAAGAAATATTTAATACACCGGCAGTAAAATCTGTAGAAAGAGAGATAATAGACGTAATGCGAGAGATCTGGCGTTCTCATGCTAATAATGATTGGGGGAAGGTGACCATTCAGCATCTTTTAAAGGTTCGTAAAGATATTCTCAATCCGTTTTTCGTTCTTACAGATGAATACAAAGAATTACTTTCAGCGTTTAACTACAACCTTATAAATGCCCAATTAAACATGCGAAAACAATTATTGAACATGCAACAATTGGGCAAGAATGCAGGATTGTATGAAGCCGAATTTATAGGAAAGCTCTTCATGAGTTACAAATATTCAGAGATTCATCCTATACAAAGTATCAGGGCTAAGAGAATTTGGAATGTAATGAATGGCTCGTATGATAATTTTATGCCTCTCTATGAAAGCGGTGTAAATGAGCTTCATGTACACATAGAAGAGAATATGCCATCTGAAAACAATTATATATACCTTTCAGAGGACGTTGATAATTGGAATGAAGGATTGTATAAAGAGAAAACAGCAGATATGAATATCTGCTTTGCTTTTCATTATCTTTACGCCAATACAGAATTTTCTATTTTTGATCTCCTCTGGGTGCGCGATTTCAGTATAGAACTAAGTTGTGAAAGTACCCACTGTACAGGCTCTAGCAATTGGGATAAAATCGATTGGGGAGTGTGCGATTTCTATGATTAACTTTTATACTAAATAAATTCCAATAAGATGAATAATCTAAACAAGTCTGTACAATCAGCATGGACACATTTTAAAGAAGAAGTTCTCCAGTCTAAAAACATGATTATATCTCTCAATGCAGATGACCTCAATGTTTTAGAAGAGAAGAAAGACGCAGGTATTTTCGTCTTTGAAGTAAGTACTGATGATACTTCAGAAAGCCGATTTAAACTTCTTTGTAATAAATTTTTAGAACAATACTCTCAGCTTATTTCAGCAGAAACATCCATACTAAAGATGCTTATGCTTGTTCAAACTCCGGTCTCTATACCAGCAACAATGAACGATATGAGTCATTTTAATAATTTGGTGCATGTAATTAGCCCTTCAAACCGTGATTTAGAACTAAAATGGGGAATTGCACTTAGAGAAGATAGACTATCAAAACTTTCTGTTGCAGTACAATATAAGCTATAGAAAAGTGGCTCATCCGCCAAATCGTGTGATATAATAATTCATTGTAAAAACTAAATAGCTGGAAATCCATTATCTTAGTATCGACGAAAACACTACAGATATGAATACCAGCTATATCTATCATGCACTTGGTCTGAAAGGCTACGAGTGCACCAAGACTGATTACAAAGGTAATGAATTATTCATTATCTTCGCAAACGTGCGGATAAAAAGTGTTGCAGTCATTGCCATTCTCGCCGTGTAGTTCTCAATGGTAGCAAATACCGTCATTTCCACAGCGTGAACATAGGTGAGAAACACCAGATGCTCGTCGTGTGCATCAACCGCCTGAAGTGTTCCACCTGCGCCCGTGACGCCTATGAGTATATCCCCTTTGCCACGGGCAAGCAACGTTACACACACCGTCTGGTCCATTGCATGATTATGCTTCTGGAGAAGATGAGCATCAGGGACGTGGCAGGGTATCTCAACCTTTCCTGGGACACGATGGTTGCTCCTGCGCAACGGACCGGACCTGTATGACAACGAGCGAAAGAGATATGCAAACGTACTGCAGATGAACGAATCTCTTTACATGTCCTATGTGCTCAAGGAGTATTTCTGGGAGGTCTGGACACAGACCACAAAGGGAGAAGCAAAGAAGGTGCTTGATGACTGGATTGAGCAGGCCAAAGAATCGAAGGTGCCACAACTTAGAAGGCTGGCTAACTCAATTGCCAGATTTAAATCTGGAATATTGGCCTACTATGACTGTTGAATTTCAAACGGAAGGGTGGAGGGAATCAACAACAAGATAAAGGTGCTCAAACGTACGGCCTATGGCTACAGGGATGACGAATACTTTAAGTTAAGACTTTTCAATTTGCATAATGACAAAATCACACGATTTGTCGGATGAGCCAAATATTTTTTCAAAAAATCAGAAATAAAGTGGCAATTATTAGTGTTAAACGGAGCTGTTATGCCTGTTTACAATTGATATTTTAGACGTAAACTAGTATCAAAAGAGCGCCATGAGGTTGATGGTATGATATTTGTTTTTTAATATCATGGAGTTTCAAATGTGCGAACCCCAGTTTGTCTTATTTGGGTACTTACGGTGTTATCTGCTTAATCTCCTTTACGCTGCCCGTCATTGGGTCGAGCCATAGAGCTGCTGATTGTTTTTTGCCAAATAGTTCACCGCTTAACGATTCAACAGTTCCAAACTGTGCAGCATTCATTTCGTATGTAGCCACCACGTCAGTATTGTGTTGTAGGGTCAGCTTTATGCGGCTGGGCTTGCTCACACGCAGGCCAATGTCGGCCTTATCCTCCTTTTGTCCAGCAGGGGTTGGGGTGGCAGCGGGAGCTGTGTTCAGGTTTTTGACGATAAGGTTATAAGGTTCACCGCTGAGGTCATCGGCATCAACCAATCCGCGACGTGTTGAAAAACGGAAGAAAACGCTGCTTCCTTCCTTCATGGGCATGCAATCAATGGTAGTCCATGTGGTATCTTTCGTTACCACTCCCTCAAACAATTGGCGTAGGGCTGTTTCTTGACGATTGAGGTTTGCCAGCATTAATTTAAGCTGAGTACCATCTTTTGGCATAAAATCGGCTTCGCCACGACTCAACTGATTGCGACTATCACGTATGTCGTATATTTCCTTAGCACTCAGCTCTGCCATCTTAGCCGTGCTGCCTGCATTCAGTATGTCTTCGGTCATGAATTCGGCAGGATTGAGTGGTGCAGGCTTTGGCGCAGGAGTAAACTTGTGCACAGTAGGAGCCACAAGGGAAGCATCTGCATTAATAGCCAGCAGTTGGCCATCAGGAGTACATGTTACTTTGCTGATGCTACGTTTCTTATCGATAATCAATTTAAAGTGGCGCGAAGTGTCAGGACGTACAATAGGGTCGATGTCAATACCAATAATTCTATAGGTTGTTGACGGTTGCTGACTTACATTCAGCTTCATATACCGCATGGAATACTGACAGAAACGGCCTGGTATATATTGTGTCTTCTCTACTTTTACGGTAAATCGTGCGCCATTCTTAGGCAAACAATAAGGTGTGCCTTCAATGCTTTGAGCCTGAAGCACAGTAAAAGATAAGATAGTGGTAAGCAGACAGATAAAAGATTTTGTTTTCGTTGCAAACATAGAACGTCGTTTTATGCGGTTAAAAGTATTGAATTCGACCTACAATATTATCGATATTGTTAGTCTTCTATGCGTTTAAATGCTTGTGGAATAAAGAGAATGATATCGCTTGCTATAAGGCTTTCCTTACCGATTTCTCTTGCGGCGAGGTCGCCTGCAAGGCCATGCAGATACATTCCAAGCATACAAGCGTCAGCCTGATTGTAGCCACGTGCCAACAGTGCTGTAATCATGCCCGTTAGAACGTCGCCACTTCCTGCAGTGGCCATGCCGCTATTGCCTGTGGGGTTGAACACAATATGCCCGTTAGGCATACATAATGCCGAGTAGTGTCCTTTTAAAAGAATATATCCTGAAAGGCGTTCAGCCATTTCGCGTGCACGCATCAGTCGTTCGTAACTGCAATTACTTGTCGTTCCTGACAGCCTATCAAATTCGGCTGGGTGAGGTGTAAGGATAATGTCTGGGGGCAACTGCTGTATCCATGCTTGATGATTGCCCAGAATATTCAGCGCATCTGCATCAATAACGATAGGGCAGGAGGTTCGTTTTATTTGTCCAATGAGAGCAATTGCAGAGCTTTCATGCCGTCCCAAACCAGGGCCAATAGCGAGCGAATCAAACGCATCGCTGTCTACACTCTCTGTGAAATGTGTTTCCTCATGGTCCATTTGCAGTACTGCTTCGGGTACTGAAATTTGCATGATGTTATAATTTCGTTTGGGTGTATGCACGGTAACTTTCCCAGCTCCTGTACGCAAGCATGCCTTTGTGGCAAGTACTGCCGCCCCAGTCATGCCGTAACTTCCTGCAATAATAAGCGCGTGCCCCATGGTTCCCTTATGTGCAAAGTCGTCACGTAGGCGCAAACGAGGACGTAAATCGCTCTCTTCGAGAATACGATAGTATGCTTCTGTTTTATGGATATATTCAGGACTGAGTCGAATGTCAAGCACCTTTAAACGGCCTATAAATACTTGCATATCAGGAAGAAGCATGGCAAGCTTTTTCTGTTGCAACGTTAGTGTAAGGTCGGCATGTATAATATTGGTTCGGACATTATAAGTATTGTCTTCGCACATAAGGCCTGAAGGAACATCAATACTTACAACTTGAGCAGGACTTTGGTTGATATATTTAATTAATGATGCAAAACCGCCCATGAGAGGTTTGTCAAGTCCTGTTCCAAAAAGTCCGTCAATAACAAGTGTTTCGGCTGTTAATTTGGGTGGGTCAAAGTCGAGAGTGATCTCGGTAAAACGCGCTTTCTTGCCATCTATAAGGCGTTTCTTGTTAATTTCGCAATTATCAGAAAGCTTGTTATGAATATTAAAGAGATAAACACTAACGCTAAAGTTCTCGACAGTAAGCAAACGAGCAACAGCCAAAGCGTCGCCACCATTATTCCCTGGCCCAGCAAACACAACAACAGGTGTACGTTCTGTCCACTCCTGCATGATGGCAGTTGTAACGGCTTTGGCCGCTCTTTCCATAAGATCAATAGATTTTATGGGTTCGTGTTCGATGGTATATTTGTCAAGCTCTTGAATTTGAGCAGCTGTAAATATCTTCATAACACTGCAAAGATAACAAAAGAAATCGGAGAAAACCTACGTAAAAATTGTTTTTTATATAGGTTATCTATATTTCTAAGCGTCGTAACGTGCAGTCTCAAACCTTTTTATTAATTTTGCATAATACTTACAAACATTGTCTCATGAGTATAGTTAAGGTAAAGGATAAAACGTTTAAGACGTTTATTCCAGAAGAAGAGATTCAGCAACGCATAAAGGCTGTTGCCGAGAAAATTAACAAGGATATGGCTGGTAAAACGCCATTGTTCCTCGCAGTATTGAATGGTTCTTTTGTGTTCGCTGCTGATTTAATGCGCTATATCACAATACCCTGTGAGATATCGTTTGTGAAATTGGCATCGTATCAGGGCACAGTATCGACGGGTGAAATCAAAGAGGTAATCGGAATTAATGAAGATCTGGAAGGTCGTACGGTTATTATTCTTGAAGATATTGTTGATACGGGTTTCACAATGAAGCGTATGCTGGAGACCTTAGGAACGCGTGGGCCAGAATCTTTGCACATATGCACGCTGCTTCTTAAGCCCGGAAAGCTTCAGGTACCGTTGAATATTGAATATGCAGCAATCGAAATCCCCAACGATTTTATTGTGGGATATGGTTTGGATTATGACCAGCAGGGTCGCAATTTACGAGATATTTATACATTAGTTGAATAAATGAAGAATATAGTTATTTTTGGTGCCCCAGGCTCAGGTAAGGGTACACAGAGTGAAAAAATGATTGAGAAATATGGCTTTGAGCATATTTCTACAGGTGATGTACTTCGTGATCAGATTAAGAAAGGTACAGAACTTGGTAACACTGCTAAAAGATTTATCGATAATGGTCAGCTGATTCCTGATGAGTTGATGGTAGATATTCTTGCAAGTGTTTACGATAGCTTTGGAAAAGAACATAAGGGTGTGATCTTCGATGGCTTTCCACGTACAATCCCTCAGGCTGAAGCCCTGAAGAAGATGCTTGCAGAGCGCGGACACAAAGTGGCTGCAATGGTAGAGCTTGATGTACCAGAGGAAGAACTGATGAAGCGTCTTCTAAAGCGCGGTCAGGAGAGTGGACGTTCAGATGACAATGCAGAGACAATCCAAAAACGCCTCACCGTATACCACAATCAAACAGCTCCGCTTATCGATTGGTATAAGAAAGAAGCTATTCACCATCATATTGAAGGATTGGGTGAGCTTGATCGTATCTTCGCTGACATTTGCGAGGTTATCGGTAACCTATAATATTATTGAACCATGAGCATTGAATTCAATGCCCATGGTTTATTGTTTTATGTTCAAAACAACAATTAATGGAGTCTAATTTCGTAGATTATGTCAGAATAGTATGTCGTTCAGGCAAGGGCGGTAGAGGCTCTATGCACCTCAAACACATCAAATATCAGCCTAATGGAGGGCCTGATGGCGGTGACGGAGGGCATGGAGGAAGCGTCATTTTGCGTGGAAACCATAACTATTGGACGCTACTTCATCTGAAATATCAGAAGCATGTGTATGCAGAACACGGCGGTAATGGCGGACGAGATAAGTGTCATGGCACCAATGGAAAGGACTCATATATTGATGTTCCTTGCGGAACCGTGGTGTATGATGCGGAGACAGGCAAATATATTTGTGATGTAACCTACGATAAACAAGAGGTAACCCTGCTGAAAGGTGGACGTGGCGGCTTGGGCAATTTCCAGTTTAGGACGGCTACTCGACAGGCTCCTCGCTTTGCGCAACCAGGAGAACCAGCACAAGAACTAACTGTAATTCTTGAGCTTAAACTGTTAGCTGATGTTGGACTTGTGGGCTTCCCGAATGCAGGTAAGTCAACCTTGTTATCGGCTTTGTCAAGTGCTAAGCCGAAGATTGCGAACTATCCGTTCACCACTCTCGAGCCATCGCTGGGTATTGTAAGCTATCGTGACGGTAAGTCTTTTGTTATGGCGGATATCCCTGGTATCATTGAGGGGGCGAGTGAAGGTCGTGGTTTGGGTCTCAGATTTTTGCGACATATTGAGCGAAACTCCCTTTTGCTGTTTATGGTACCTAGTGATGCCGATAACATTAAACATGATTACGAAGTTCTTCTCAACGAATTGAAGGAGTTTAATCCCGAGATGCTTGAGAAGCATCGCGTATTAGCGATAACAAAAAGCGACCTTTTGGACGACGAATTAATAAGTATGTTGCGCGAGGAATTGCCCATAGATCTTCCCGTTATCTTCATTTCGGCTGTTACAGGATATGGTCTTGATGAGTTAAAAGACATCTTATGGCGTGAACTGAACAGCGAAAGCAACAAGCTTCAAAGCATAACAGCCGAGGACACTCTTGTGCATCGCGATAAAAATTTCAAACGACTGAAGGAAGAATTACATATCGAAGGAGCTGACGATATTGAGGTAATCGATGTTGATGAGCTTGATGACGTGGAGGAAATAGATGACCTTGACGAATTCGAAGTGTTTGATCCAGAAGAAAATTCTTAAATGAAGCCACAGCTCACATACTTCAATCTTGCACCCAATGTAACGGTGTTTTCAACCACTCGTCACGGTGGGGTAAGTAAAGGCTTGTATGGAGAGTTGAACATTAATCCCTTTTGCGGAGACGATATTGACGCAATCCTAAAGAATCGACGTACGCTTGCCCAAGCGTTATCGATTGATGAGCAACGCCTTGTGCTACCTCATCAGGTGCACGGAACGGTGATAAAAGCTGTAAATAATGATTTTTTCACTCTTCCTTCTGAAGCACAACACCGTTTTGTTGAGGGCATAGATGGAATCATGACCGATTGTAAGGGTGTATCAATAGGCGTATCAACGGCTGATTGTATACCGATTATCCTCTATGATGAGGCTCATCATGCTGCGTCTGCAGTGCATGCAGGTTGGCGCGGCACGGTGAAACGAATTGCCAGTAAGGCTGTTGGTGCTATGACTCAACGCTACGGAACACAGCCCGAACAGCTAAAAGCTTTGATAGGTCCTGGCATTTCGATGAAGAATTTTGAGGTAGGAGAGGAAGTCTTCTATGCCTTTCAAGACGAGGGATTTGATATGAACCTTATTGCTGAACGCCATAAAAAATGGCACATTAATCTGCCCGAATGTAATCGTTTGCAACTACTCGATGCAGGTGTGCAGGCAGAAAACATTGTTAACTCGGCAATATGCACTTACGATAATGCAGCTGATTATTTTTCGGCTCGCCGTTTAGGCATCAGCTCGGGGCGTATTTATACGGGCGTTATTGTGCATTAATATTTTGAATACTAACGTGCATACTGCGGTCTTGCGAAAGATTGCTGTTAGCTTTAAAACCTAAATATGAATCGAAAAATACAGAACATCTTTTTGTTGCTGTTCTTGTGTCTTGTCTCTTTAACGGCAAAGGCACAAAAAAACAGCTTTACTGCTGCCGAACAACAGCAGATTAGTATTGCTACGCCCGGACTTTTCGAGCGAAGTAATGTGTTTAATATCGACCTCAAAATTCTGTCGGCAAAGGAGTATTCTTTCCCTTTGCCTGTAGGAAAAGCCACTTTAAAGAATAATCTTTCGCTCGAAATTACCTCTGTGAAGGGCGATATTGTGTTGGCAATGTTCGATGGATATGTTCGTCTTGCACGAAAAATGCCTCAGTATGGCAACGTGGTGGTTATTCGTCATGATAACGGATTGGAAACCGTTTATGCCTTTAATGAACAGAACCACGTTAAAGTGGGACAACAAGTACGCGCAGGACAGAAGATTGCAACGGTGGGAGGGCAAGACGATCGTGTATTTTGTCTGTTCTCCATCATGGTGAATGGTGGTGGCTTTAACCCCACAATGATTGTCGAGCCACGCAGTCATCGTTTGCAAAAGAATACGATTCAGTGTCGTAAAAACGGAAAATTCGTAGACGTAAGTATATTGCAGCCTGAGAAGAAAGCGATAACATCTCTTGATCCAGACGATATTAAAAGCGACCCATTTGAAAATAGTTTAACGTTTAAACTTGACCTTGAGAGTATCGGTAAGGAACGTTGGGCTTACCCTCTACCAGGTAGTCACGTTATTAGTCCGTATGGAGGAAAGCGTCGTCACCCTGGTGTCGATATTAAAACTCGGGCTAATGACAATATCGTTGCGGCCTTTGACGGTGTTGTTACGCGTTCAGGACCCTACTTCGGTTATGGCAATTGTATTGTCATTAAGCATGCTTACGGTTTTGAAACCCTTTACAGTCATCAGAGCAAAAACCTTGTAAAGGTAGGTCAGAAGGTAAAAGCGGGGCAGGTGATAGGCTTGACGGGACGTACGGGGAGAGCGACAACTGAACATCTTCATTTTGAAGTTTCGTTCAAAGGACGTCGATTAAATCCTGCCGTTATTTTTGATCATACGAAGAAATGTTTAAACGCTAAAGTACTTACGTTGGGTAAGAACGGTAGCATTAATTAATATAATCCATACAAAAATCAGGTACACATTGCACGTAAACCGTGTATGTGTACCTGATTTCTTTTGTAGTAGGCTTGAGCCTTTATTTCTTTTGTTGCGACTTGCGGCTGGCACGCTTTTCACGATATTTCGCTTTCTGCTTGGCCGAACCGCTACCATGTGCACCAGTAATATACTTCTTCTTCTTGGCCTTAGTCTTTACCTTGTTGCTATCCTCTTTAGGAGCGCCTGAAGAACTTTTGAAACTGATGCCATTTATCAGTATACTTTCGAAATCGTCCATGTGGGAAGGAAATTATTTGTTTAAAAAAATAACGAATGAAAGAGCGAGTATGATAGGCTAACTTTTGCAAATTCGCTTATACCTTATTATATAATAGTGGGGTTAATTTGTTATACTCATCTGCATTTTATCATTTTAGGGTATATTGATAGCCATTTATGGTTTATACCTTAATTAAATTGTGGCAGACTCTGAAAGACCAGTTTACCCCACTACCTTTTAGTTTTTTAGTGGTGGAATAGTCTGACATGTGTAAAGGCCATGACTATACCATATTTATCGCATGTTTCAATAACATGGTCATCACGGATAGAACCGCCTGCTTGTGCTATGAATTCTACACCACTTTTGTGCGCACGCTCAATATTATCACCAAATGGGAAGAATGCGTCGGAACCTAAAGCAACCTTGGTATTGCATGCAATCCATTCCTTTTGCTCGGCTCTTGTAAATGGCTCTGGCCTTTCGGTGAAGAAGTTTTGCCATATACCATCCTGCAAAATATCCTCATACTCTTCAGAGAGATAAATGTTAATGCAGTTGTCTCTGTCAGCACGACGTATACCAGGTTTGAATGGAAGTGCGAGCACTTTGGGGCTTTGACGCATCCACCATTCATCAGCCTTGCTGCCAGCTAAACGAGTACAGTGTATTCTGCTTTGCTGACCAGCTCCAATTCCTATCGCTTGACCGTCTTTTACATAGCATACAGAGTTACTCTGTGTGTATTTCAGCGTAATCAATGCTATCTTTAAGTCGCGCAAAGCCTCAGGTGTAAACGTTTTGTTTTGTGTAGGAATATCCTCAAATAATGATTCATCACCCAAATCAACATTGTTTCGTCCCTGCTCAAAAGTGATGCCAAACACCTCTTTATGTTCTATAGGTTCGGGTACAAAATTAGGGTCAACCTGTATAACACAGTAAGTTCCTTTGCGTTTATCTTTCAGAATTTCAAGAGCTTCTGGAGTATATCCAGGTGCAATAACACCGTCGCTCACCTCACGTTTAATCAGTTTTGCAGTGGCTTCGTCGCATATATCGCTTAGCGCACAGAAGTCACCGTATGAACACATGCGGTCAGCTCCGCGTGCTCGTGCATAGGCATTGGCCAGTGGGGTAAGCTCAAAGTCGACGTCATCAACAAAGTAAATCTTCTTCAATGTATCGTTAAGGGGAAGACCTACCGCCGCACCGGCTGGGCTTACATGTTTAAAACTTGCTGCGGCAGGTAAACCTGTAGCCGCTTTCAGTTCCTTTACGAGCTGCCAACTGTTCAGTGCGTCAAGGAAGTTAATATAGCCTGCGCGGCCATTAATTACTTCAACGGGCAACTCTCCTTGCTCCATGTACACGCGAGCAGGTTTCTGATTAGGATTGCATCCGTACTTTAGTGCGTATTCTTTCATTGTGAGGTATTTTAGAAATGGTACTACAAAGTTACTGAAAAAGTATCAAGAAAAGCGGAATGCCTTTCTTTTTTTACGTTCTTTTGAAAGTACATAGCAGAGAATTGTTTACCTTTGTAGTATAAATTTAATAGGTAGAAGGTAGGCAATGAATCGGGATTTAAAAATTCTTCTTACAGAGGTTGAAGACAAAATGAAACGTCCTCATCAGCCTGTCGTTAATATAAGGCATTGGTTGAAGGAGGTTTGTCGGCATAAGAGTGGAGGAAACTCTCTCTCGTTGTCGCGTATTTGGAAGATGTTGGCAGGGAAAGAACAGCTGTCGGTCAAAGCTAAGGATCGCATTGCGCTTCTTGCTGGTTTCCAGAGCTGGGACGATTTTAAGGACGCATTTTATGGCGATGCTGATGCCCAAATTAATTATGAAGACGAAGAACATTCGAGTTCGTCTATGAAAAACGATACTATTCAGTAAGCTTCATTTATGTAAATTGTATCTTATACTTTTACTTATCTACCTCCTTTAAGCCCTTTACGACGTAATGATAAACCGATTATGCCGTAAAGGGTTTTTAAATGCGTGTAACATTTTGTAATACAGGTATTTAACAGGTGTTTAAAAGACTTCCCGATTACGTCGTAATCGCAGTTCGTTTACGACGTAAAGGTTTTGCGTTTACATCGTAATCATCTCGCGTTTACGTCGTAATCGCATCGCGATTGTGGGCTAATGGCAAAAACGCGATTATTTATGGCTATAATAAGGGTGATAAGAAAGGTGCGTTAGTGCTATGTAAACGATAGAAGACGGGCTTTTTATCTACCTTTTTTTGTTTCGTAATAGAATACTAATACTACTGTTGTTTATTTTTTAAAATATAATAATAGAGTATTGAAACCTATTTTTGGGTGTTATATTTTGTGGGGTTTATAAACCAAGAAAGGCTTAACCCTATATATAAGGGTTAAGCCTTTCTTATTTTGTTGTCGTAGGCAGATATTATTCTGCTGCAGCAATAGTACGCTTCTCACGAATACGAGCAGCCTTACCTGTAAGCTTACGCAGATAGTAAAGCTTAGCGCGACGTACTTTACCACGCTTATTCACTTCGATGCTATCGATAGCAGGTGATTCAATTGGGAAGATACGCTCTACACCGATTGTACCAGACATCTTGCGAACAGTGAAACGCTTCTTGTCTCCGTGGCCGCTAATCTTGATAACAACACCACGATAGAGCTGAACGCGCTCTTTATTACCCTCGACGATTTTGTAAGCGACAGTAATGGTGTCACCTGCTTTAAACGCAGGGAACTTTTTGCCGGTTGCAAATGCTTCTTCAGCAACTTTAATTAAATCCATTGTATTTAAATAATTAAAAATTGTTTGTCGTTCCAACCTAACGTAGCGTGAAGACACTTCCTTCAACCAGCGGTTAGGCCGAAAAGCGTCTGCAAAGTTAGTGAATTTCAATGTAATGGAAAAACTGTATGTAGATTATCTGCTTTTTTTAACACTTCGCTTTGTCTTTCGCTCTTTTTAAACTAACTTTGTGTGTTAGAAATATTTATATATGATGATATGCAAAAGAAAAAGTCTATAATCTTTGCTGTACTGGCGTTGGCGACTTTAAGTAGCTGCAAACAGCAGTATCAACTAACTGACGTGCAACGTACGCGCGTTCTCATTAATAATCGTTACGACAGTAGTCCCGATGCAGAAGCTGTGGCTTTTATTAAACCTTATCAGAGCAAGGTTGACTCAATGATGAAGCCTGTGGTAGGAACTATTGATCACTTTATGGCTGCTCGTAAACCAGAAAGTGACTTGTCAAATCTTTTAGCCGACATTTTGGTTTGGGGTGGTGAGGCTTTTCAGGAGAAGCCTGACTTTGGAGTATATAACATGGGTGGCATAAGGGCTGCCTTTGCTAAGGGTAAAGTTACTTACGGTGACGTGTTGAATGTAGCGCCTTTCGAAAATCATATTTGCTTTTTGACGCTTACAGGTGAGAAGACATTGCAACTTTTCCGTGAGATGGCAAGCGTAGGCGGTGAAGGTGTAAGCCATGGTGTAAAGCTTGTTATTACGAAAGACGGAAAACTAATTTCGGCAACAATAGGTGGAAAAGAGATAGATCCAACAAAGAACTACCGTATTGTTACACTTGATTATCTGGCTCAAGGTAACGATAAACTTGAAGCTTTTAAATCGAAAACAAATGTGGTTTCGCCGCAAGGTAAGAATTATAGCACACGACAAATTATTGTAAATTATTTTAAGAGCAAAGCAGCGCAAGGCGAATCGGTAAATGCTCAGATGGAGGGGAGGATAAGTTATGAAAAATAAATCATTGATTATTGCGGCTTTGTTGGCCGTATCGGTTTCGGTATTTGGACAAAAAACGCTTACTATTTTGCATACCAATGACACGCATAGCTGTATTATGCCATTGAGTGAGAACCTTGCTGATACTTTGCAGGCAGGGCGAGGAGGCTTTATTCGCCGAATAGCAATGTTAAAGGAAGAGCGTAAAAAAGACCCGAATTTGTTGCTTTTTGATAGTGGTGATTTCTCGCAGGGCTCGCCTTATTACACATTGTTCAAAGGCGATGTGGAAGTAGGTTTGATGAATATGATGCACTATGATGCTGGTACCATCGGAAACCATGAGTTTGATTATGGTTTTGATAACATGGCACGCGTGTTTAAACGGTTGAATTACCCCATAGTGTGCGCTAATTATGACTTTACAGGTACAGAGCTGGCAAAAATAGTAAAGCCTTATGTTATCATTAAGCGCAATGGATTAAAGATAGGTGTATTTGGTTTGGCACCAAAATTGGACGGACTTGTTGACCATAAAAACTACCTAACAACACGTTATCTTGACCCCGTAGCAACAGCACAGAAAATGGTTGACGTGCTGAAAGGTAAGAAATGTGACCTGATTATTTGTATCACTCATTTAGGCTGGGACGAACATGGCATGGGCGACCAGGAGGTGATACGTGGTACACGTGGTATCGATTTGGTGCTGGGTGGACATAGTCATACTTATTTCCAAACGCTGAGATATGTAAAGGACCTTGATGGAAAGCTTGTTCCGGTAGATCAAAACGGAAAAAGCGGAATTTATATTGGAAAGATGACGCTCACTTTTTCTAATAAGAAATAGTGAGAAAGGGCTTACTCGAAGTGGAAAGTAAGTACAATTAGCTTCGAGTGAGCTTTGTTTACAGACATTGCATAAGGCAATATAGTCTTATCTTTTAATTGAGAAGCATGGTTGCGATCGAAGCTGTTCGTCAGGCTATACATGAATTTAAGTTCGGGACGTAGCTTGAAAAAAGGAAGATAAAAATCGCAACCAATACCAGCTTCGAGGAATAAGTCGTAACGTTTTAATCGAATATAATCGTCGTTATTGCCACTTAGATTAATGGTTGGATTAAGTCCCGCCATGACGTAAGGACGATGGTTGTTAAAGCGTTTGGCAGCAAAGATAAGATCCATGGCACAGCTGATGTACACTGTCTTCATGTTTTGCGTGCGCGAAAGCAGTGAGTCGGGTGCCGTTGTATCCATATTGTGAAAAGAGATATGTCGGCTTCCGAAGTATAATGCAGGCGCTAATCGAAACTGAAACATTTCGTTTAAACGGGTTTCACCCAATACACCTATATGGAAACCTTCGTCCCAACGGTCTTGATCGGCTGTGATAGTGTATGTATGTTGGGTGCCATCGGGGGCGGTTATTACCTGTGGTCCGACATTATTGAATTCTAAATCTTGCAGATGTGTGCCTACAAGAATGCCGAAATGAAAAGGTCGGAGGTCGGTATAGGGACGGTTCTCTACTTTTTTATCCTGTGCATGCAGCGCAGTTACAAACATATGTAGATAAACGCATAGAAGTAATAATCTTTTCATGTGAGGATAACGTATAGCGAGTGTTTTTATTGCTTTATTCATCATTTATCATGAGACATTGAATAAATAACGAAAAAAGTAATCATCATTTATAGGTATTTCAATAAATTTATCTACCTTTGCACCATAATTTGATATTAATAATAAAAACAAAAACATTATGGCTTACGTAATTAGTGATGATTGTGTTGCATGTGGAACATGTATTGATGAGTGTCCTGTAGCAGCAATTTCTGCAGGTGATAAGTATACTATCAATGCTGATGAATGCACAGAGTGTGGAACATGTGCTTCAGTATGTCCAAGCGAGGTAATCAGTCTTCCTGAATAAGGTAGGATAAAGATTCTCGTAAGAGCAATAAATGGTGTCCGGCTACGTGAAAGCGTAACCGGACACTTTTGTTTAAGTGTATATTGATTGCTTTTGAGGCATGAAGATAGTTTCTTCATAGTATAGAGAAATCTATATGAGTTATAACTGTTCTTTATTTATAATACATGCCTACATTTTTGTTAGTTTCGAGTTTTCATTATATTTGATGCAACACTATAGAGTTATCAATATAGGTTATATGTAAAAGGCCTGCAGATTATTTATCTGCAGGCCTTAATATGTTAGGCTTAAATAAGCGTGCTTTTAAAGCTTCTGAATTTGTTTAGCTGCTTCGTTCTCTGGATCGATTTGTAGTAGTTTTGCAGCATAATTCTTTGCATTCACTTTGTCTTTCTTTACGTTGAACTGGTACACCATGAGGTAGAAGTAAGCCTGTTTCAACATTTGTGTTTCACTTGCAGCGCGGTCAGCTTTGCTCTCCAGAGAGTTTGCTAACTCCTCATAGAAGGGGAGGGCAAGACCTTTCTTGCTGTCAGGGTCGAGGTTTGCGTTAACTTGAGCACGCATGTAGTTGCCATAGTTCTTATAGTTAGGGAACTCTTCTATCATCTTGGCAAATACACCATCAGCCTGTTTGAATGCTTCGTTAGCTCCTACTGTATCACCAGCTTTAATCTTGCTGGCAGCAATATCAGTATATAATGTACCTAAGTTGTCATAATCGTCCATAGTCTTCTTTTCCTTAGCGTCAATAGACTTTGTCAGATATGCAACAGCATTGTCATAATCTCCCTTCTTAAGGTAGAGCTCTGAAAGGTTTTTGTTAATAATACCTGTCTGAACCTTGTTATCCTTATTCATGTCTAAAGCTTGTGTGAATGCAGCGATGGCATCATCATAACGTCCAGCACCTTGAAGAGCTGTACCATAATAAGTATAGTCTTCTGCAATGAAGTGTGCAGAATCGCTCTTGTTGAATAAGCGGTCTGCATATTCAAGAGCCTGTGGATAGTCTTTCTTATCAGTATAGTTGTAGAAAACAATACGGTTCCAACCTGCACGACGTGGATCGCGTTGCAATCCTAATTTTGCTATTTCAATACTCTTATCACGCTTTCCTAAAAGCCAGTCAGACATAGCATACTTTGTTAAGTCCTCGTCTTCCATTTTGCTGATGTCTTGAATCTTGTCAAAATACTCAACGGCTTTTTGATAGTTTTGTGCAAAATAGTAAATACGTCCTGCAAGTGCATCAACAGGATAGTCGGGGCGCTGTTTGCGCAACTCTTCAAGGTTACGAACTGCATCTTCAGGACTACGGCCACGAAGAATCATAGCATACTTATAATAGCCTTCAGGATCTTGTGGGTCAAAATATTTCGCTTGTTCGTAATTTTCAGCAGCTGTACCTGCATCGTCCTTGCTTACAGCTATATCACCTTTCAGGATATAGGCCTTCGCTAATTTGCGATCGCGTGCAAGTGCATGATCTGCAAACTGTATTGCATGATCAAGATCTTTTGCATTATAGAAAGCTTTCGCAATAGCTAATAAAGCTTGTGCGTCTTTCTTATTCTCTTTATAGAGTTGATTTACTTGTTTTTCAAAGTCAGCTCCTTTATTTTTGATGACTTGAGAAACGTGGTCAATGATGGCTTTCTCATTTTGTTGAGCCATTGTGGGTGCTACTGAACCTAATAACAGTGCTCCGGCCAATACATATTTAATTGCTTTCATAATCTTCGTTTTAAATGTTCAACTTCTATTTATTCTTCGAGTTAAAAGATTGACGATAGTCGTTTAAGAAAGTTTCTACTATTGACTAACATTAACGTTTCTTACGTTTATCTCACCTAAGACAGGTAGTAGGCCTGCTTTCATAATAATACGTTGGCCTTTGGGTCCTTGTATAAAATGAGCAAAGCCCCATGGTAAGCCTTGACGTGGGTCGTTAAGTAATGCGTAAATGGTACGGATAAGTGGGTATTCTCCGTTATAAATATAATATTGGTAAGGCTTTCGACTGCTATTTGCTGTTGCCGGATGTATACGACTAACACTCATTACTCTAATATTCTTGTTAAAAGTAAGATTAGTAGAGTCGCGCTTGTCATTAAGCCAATTGTTTCCAATAATACCAATCGCTTCGGGGTTCTGTTCTATATATTTGATTACCTCAGAGGTTTTGTTAACCGCTACAACGTTTTTATTAATGATAGGTTTGCCTCCAAGTATGGAATCTTCTATATAATGTACAGTGCTCGACTTAGGATTGTCGAAGACAACTGTGATAGTACCGTGAGTGTTACCTTTATGTAATTCACTCCACTTGGTAATTTTTCCTGTCATGATATTTTGAATATCTTTGACAGAAATAAGAGTGTCGGTGTTGCCTTTATTTACAACAAATGCAAGTGCATCGTATGCAACATCAATAGCAACAGGACGAAATTTCTTCGCCTTAAGGCTATTAAGTTCGTTTTGTTTGAAATTACGTGCTGTGAAAGCAAGCCATGTTTTACCTTCCAGAAGTCTGTTGATGGCATCAGACTCACTTGTATAAATAGGATTTAAAACAGCTTGTGGATAATCATATTGGAAGACCGCACGCTCTTCTTCTATAATAGGACTAAAACTTTCATCAGAGGCGAAGCTAATCGTCCCTGATGAATATGTGTCTGTCCTGCCATCTTTTCCCTTCTTATTATTGTCACAAGAAGAGAAAAGGGCTAAGACAATTAGTAATCCTACGAAAATGTAAGATGTGGAATTTCTCATATAAAGATTACTGTAACTTAAATGATACAGGAACATTATACTTCACACGTACAGCAGAACCATTCTGCTTGCCAGGAATCCAGTGAGGCATGCTTTTTACGACACGCGTTGCTTCACGGTCAAGTGATGGGTCAACAGAACGAACTACGCGAACATCTGTGATAGAACCATCTTTTTCAACCACGAAAGATACAACGACACGACCTTGCACTCCGTTCTCCTGAGCTACAACAGGATACTTGATGTTGCTGTTGAGATATTGCATTAACGCACTCTGTCCACCAGGGAACGAAGGCATAACCTCTACAACGTCAAAGACCTTATTTTCAACTTCAGGAGCTGGTTCTGGTTTAACAGGCTCATCGGCTACACGCTGTGTAACCTTAAGAACTTCACCATTATTAGAGTTACCCTTAACATCAAGAGCGCCAATAGCAGTGTTGTTGTTCATGATTTCTGCCTGAGTCTTCATCTCCTCTTCGGGTTTCACCAAGTTATCTTTCCTGATAACAGGAGCGGTAAACTTAATAGAAGATTTGACTTCCTTTACGACTTCCTTTTTCTCTTCAACTTCAACCTTACGCTCAACTTTAGCCTCTTTTTTCTTAGGTTGGTTAAGCGCAGATATTTCGGTGACAGAATCGTTCTTAGAATGAGCAAGTTGATACTCATCGTATCGTGTCTTTACCCAGAAACCAAGAATAAGGACAGCTGCAAAAACTGCAATTGTGATGATGGAAATGAAATTTCTCCGTGGAGTTGTTTGGCGAAGCTTATAGGCTCCATACTCCTTATTACGTCCTTCGAAGATAAGTTCACACCATCCATTAGTTGTTAAATCAATATTTGCCATTTTTTTAACCTTTCTTGTTTAGATATGAACCTTATAACTTGACTTTATTCTCTTCGAGAAGCTTCAAGTCCTGATCGTTAATCTTATCAATCACATATTTGCCAATAGAGCAAATGTTCATTTCATCAAGAGCGTCAACCAAGTTCTTGTAAGTAGCGTTATCAGTTGCCTTAATAATAATAGTTAAGGTGTTGATACGCTTGCCATCAAGATTACCAGCTTTAATTTGTGCAAGACGTTGGTTGTAGATAGAATCAGACATCTTGCTGTTTGGATCATTCTTTTCTGCATCCAACTTTTGTTTAGCCTTCATAACGTCTATCGTAGGTGTTGTTCCATCTTCCGTTGTGTGGTTGATGATTACATTACGAATACCCTTTGCACCCCAATTTGTTTTTACTAAACATTTAGGATTTTCGGGCTTGATAAGACCGGCTACATAATAAAGCTGATTATCAGCTGTACAATAGAGTGTAAGTGTATACGACTCCTTTGTTACAGTTTTATCCTGATCTGTTAAGTTCTTATCGTTACTTGGCATACTCAATTCCATAGTCTGTGGCTTTGCCAATGACGTACAGAGCATGAAGAACGTGATAAGAAGCATCATCATGTCAACCATAGGAGTGAAGTCCACGCGGACATCCATCTTCTTCTGTTTGCTTTTTCCTACTGCCATTTATTAGTCCTCCGTTTTCTTGTATTGAGTAATCAAATAGTAACGATTCTCACTCATATCTTGAAGTTCACTCATCAGTTTCTTCACAGTTTTGTAAGGAGTCTTTACATCTGCTTTGATTGCAATCTTAGCTTCAGGGTTAGCCTCGTGACAAGCTTTGATCCAAATTTGGAACTCACTCATAGCTGCTGCACCAGTTTTTCCAGGAACAGAGTCTGTAGGAATACCGTATTTTTTTAGTGCTTCAGGCATTACGGTTTTATCCAAATTAAGATAGTTCTGAAGAGAACTCATAGGAACACCCCACATAGGGTTGTCCAAGAACTTTTTTTGCTGAGCGCTCGTTAGTGTGATTCCAAATTGAGATGTGACATTTTCGAGAACGTTTTGAACGTCTGTAGTCTTATCCATACTCATAAAAATCTTTCCGTCGTTTCCAACGAGCACATTAATAACGTCTTTCTCTGGGACCTTGATTTCCGATACAGAGCCTGGCGTATTTACTTTTACAGGTTCCTGCTTCACGAATGTTGATGTCAACATGAAGAAGGTTAGCAAAAGAACCATTACGTCAGACATCGGAGTCATATCGATCCAGACGTCTTTTTTCTTAATTTTTACTTTACCCATAGTGATAAAATTTTAAAGGGTTAGCAAAAAATTAAGCTTCGTCTGTGTGGTTAGCTTCGTATGTCTGAGCGATTGTGTAACCTACCTCATCGAGTGCGTATGTCAACTTATCGATCTTGTTGGTGAAGAAGTTATATGAAATAACTGCAAACCAAGAAGTAGCGATACCGAATGCTGTGTTGATAAGCGCCTCAGAAATACCAGTTGACAGTGCAAGAGAGTCACCACCACCACCGGCAGCCAAAGCCTGGAAAGAACGGATCATACCAGTTACGGTACCGAGCAGACCAGTAAGAGTACCCAGTGTTACGATAGTAGCAATGAGAGGAAGGTTCATCTGCAGAGTAGGCATCTCAAGCTGAGTAGCCTCTTCATGAGCAAGCTGAATCTTAGAAACCTTCTGGCTCTTTTTCAATGCTGCATTAGCTGGTGATTCCATTTCTTTGTAAGCTCTTAAAGAAGCCAATACAACGTTTGCTACAGAACCCTGCATTTTGTTGCAAAGATCTTCTGCCTTAGCAAAGTCGTTTGTTTTAAGAGTAGCCTTAATGTTAGCAACAAACTTAGTCAGGTTTTGCTTACCAAAAGCAGTCTTCAGAGCAAAGTAACGCTCAACTGTAAGACAAAGAACAGTGAGAAGCAAAGTGTGGATAATTGGAACGACATAACCGCCCTTGTAAATTGTACCAAAGATATTGATAGGAGCGTTTGCATTGTCACCACCCTGGAAGTTAACACCGTTTCCAAGCCATAAGTTAAAAATGCAAAGTGCAGAAATGAAACATACTACGATGATCCAAAATGCACCTCTAATACCTGTGAAGCCCTGAGACTTCTTTGCAGCTGCTGGAGCTGCGGCTTTTTGTGTAGTTGCCATAATTTTAAATTTTAATTTTAGTTATGAATAAATTAAATTTTTAGTTTCTTAAAGAGGCTTTTTATTTCACTCTGATTATATAAAGATATGTGTATTGATATACCTCAATCCCTATAAAACCATTCGCAAAGATAAGAACTTTTGTATTCTTTCGTGCTAAATTGGTTGCTTTTAACACAATTTTATTTAAGTTTCGCACAGACGTCTTTAATGCGTCGTAAAGCCTCGCGTATATTTTCGTCACTTGTGGCATAACTCATTCTGAATCCGTCGGGTTCTCCGAATGCATCGCCAGCAACTGTTGCCACATGTGCTTCTTCAAGCAGATAGAGTGCAAAGTCAGTTGAGTTTTCTATTGTCCTTGCGCCATCACTTTTGCCAAAGAAATATGAACATTTAGGGAAAAGATAGAATGCTCCAGTAGGAACATTCACCTCCAGTCCTGGGATTTCTTTAGCAAGCTCTACGATGAGATCGCGACGTCTGTGGAAAGCTTCGCGCATTTCAGATATGCAATTTTGTGAACTTTTATAAGCAGTAAGAGCAGCTCTTTGGCTCACATCACACGTTCCACTGGTATATTGCCCCTGAAGTTTATTCAGTCCTTTAATGATCCATTCAGGTGCAGCTACCCAACCTAAACGCCAACCCGTCATAGCATAAGCCTTACTTACACCATTACAGATAATAGTTCTTTCGCGCATATCTTGGCTTGCCGCAATACTTGCATGCTTGCCAATATAATTAATGTGTTCATAAATTTCGTCTGAAAGAACATAAAGATCTGGGTGATTAAGTACAACCTTTGCCAGCTCGTCAAGCTCTTCTTGTGTGTAAACACTTCCCGTCGGGTTACTTGGTGAACATAATATTAGCATCTTTGTTTTAGAAGTAATAGCCTTTTCCAATTGATCGGCTGTCATCTTAAAATCATTATCGAATGCCGTTCTAACGACAACAGGTATACCACCAGCCAATTTTACCATTTGTGGATAGCTTACCCAATAAGGCGCAGGGATAATAACCTCGTCCCCAGGGTTCACTAAGGCAAGAATACTGTTGCATACACCTTGTTTGCCACCAGTACCAACGATGATCTCCACCGTTGAGTATTGTAATCCATTTTCACATTTCAGTTTTTCAGAAATGGCTTCTCTTAAATCTGCATAGCCTGGTACAGGCGAGTATTTTGAGAAGTTGTCATCAATGGCTTTTTTGCCAGCCTCCTTAATGTGTTCAGGAGTGTTGAAGTCGGGCTCACCTACACTCATGTTGATGACGTCAATACCCTGTGCTTTCATCTCATTGCTTTTCTGCGACATAGCTAATGTTGCCGAGGGAGCAAGCCTATTGAGGCGTTCTGATAGTTGTGCCATAATGTTTTACTTCTTTACGAAAAGTGTTTTTATAAGATAAGTTTTCTAATCTTTCAGAACGAAAGATTTGTTTCTTTATTGTGATTATTGCCGACACAAATATCTTAAATATTACTTAATGTGTAACGTATGACCCATACGGTCACGTTTTGTGCGCAGATAAGTTATATCATATTTGTTAGGCGATACTTCAATAGGAACGTTATCGACAATCTCTAAACCGTATGCTTCTAAGCCTACACGTTTGGTAGGATTATTCGTAAGCAGGCGCATTTTATGAACGTTAAGATGACGCAACATCTGTGCACCGCAGCCATAATCGCGTTCGTCAGGTTTAAAGCCAAGGTGTATATTCGCATCTACCGTGTCCATGCCCTCTTCCTGCAACTTGTATGCAGCAATCTTGTTCATAAGGCCAATTCCTCGTCCTTCTTGTTGCATGTAGATGATAACACCCTTGCCTTCCTTTTCAATCATTTGCATCGACTTGTTCAATTGTTCTCCACAATCGCAACGCATACTTCCCAGAATATCACCCGTTGCGCATGAAGAGTGAACACGTACCAATATAGGTTCGTTTTCCTCCCATGTACCTTTAATCAGCGCCATGTGTTCCATACCGTTGCTTTGCTGACGGAAGGGAATAAGATGAAAGTGTCCAAATTGTGTGGGAAGCTCAACTTCTTCTCCTACTTCTATACTTGACTCTCGTTTTAAACGATAGGCAATCAGGTCTTTAATGGTGATAATTTTCATATCCCACTCTTTTGCCTTTTCCTGAAGTTGTGGCATACGAGCCATGCTGCCGTCGTCATTCATGATTTCAATCAGTGCACCAACAGGATATAAACCTGATAATTTACATAGGTCTACAGCTGCTTCTGTATGTCCAGAGCGGCGTAGCACACCGTTATCCTGAGCATATAATGGATTGATATGGCCAGGACGACCAAATGTTTGTGGGGTAGACTTAGGGTCGGCAAGGGCTTTTATAGTTTCCGCACGGTCGTGAGTGGATACTCCTGTTGTACAACCTTCCAGTTTGTCTACAGTGACAGTAAATGGTGTTCCCAACATTGAGGTGTTATCAGATACCTGATGAGGAAGGTCCAATTCTTCAGCTCTCGAAAGCGTAATGGGTGCACATAGTACGCCACGTGCGTTTTTTAGCATGAAGTTTACCTTCTCTGGTGTTATCTTTTCTGCAGCAATGATGAGATCTCCTTCGTTTTCACGATCTTCATCATCAACAACAATAACGAACTTCCCTTCTTTAAAGTCTTGCAGTGCTTCTTCTATACTGCTTAATTTAAAGTCTGTCATATCTATTTTTTTCTGTTTTTTAATGTGAATAATGGGTTGGTGTTATTATATGGATATGTCTTTTAGGCTAAGCTTCTGTTTTTTGAACAAAATGCTTTTCCGTATAATCGACAATACTTGTATTCGTTGCTTTTATTACTCTTAAGTCGCGAAGCAGTCTCCATCTAAATCTCCACATACGAAGATAGAAGAATATTCCTGCTGGAAGAATGACTGCAGCAAGCGCATTTTTCCACATTTTTTCAAATGGTCTAGTATGCGCTTTAAGTCTTAATATTGGGTATTGGTTGATTAAATCTAAAATCTGCCTATCGCGGGTATTCGACAAATCTTTGATAATACTTTCAAGTTGAGCACCAATTCGTTCAATTTCGTTATCCTGCTGATATTTAAAGAATACCTTAATAATATTAGGAGGCGATATCAAACTGTGTACTTTCGAGTACTCTGTTATATCTAAGGTTATCTGGTTTAGTGCCATAGCATCTTCTTCGTAGTGTGGTTCTTCAATAATAACCTCCTTGAATGAAATGCTTCGTTTGTCACGCAAGCCAAAAATTCGCATAAAGAAGCTCTTCCAACCATCGGCATTAAATACAACCGAATCGTTCAAAGCCTTGTATGTTATAAACACAGCCACAGGAGTCATCATACCCATTGCCGCCAGTTTTCCGAACCAAACCGACCATGATCCTTGTCGAGCCATGCGGAAACCAGAGGTGTCTACAATAAGGTACAGAATGAAAACTAGCACCGATATAATAACAGGGAATCCCAGTCCACCTTTACGAATAATTGTGCCTAAGGGTGCACCAATGAAGAAGAACAGCAGACACTGTAGGGCAAGTGTGAATTTATTAATGGCTTCCATTTGGTGCAGGCGCAGAATTTTCTCCGAATCGCTCGTCATCAAAGCTTTAAATTCAAGATCACTCTTTTCCTGTTGCACTCTGCTTAGCGCTGTTGATAAGATAAACTGCTTATCTTCTGCCTTCTTTTTCTTGAAAATTTCATCTATGCTAAATCCTTTTTTATCAGCCATTTTTATGGCTTTTAAGGAATCGCGATGACTGATAGCGGGCATAATATAGTACATACGTTTGGCCTCTTCGTAGAAAGCTCGTCCCACACTATCATAATTGTGATTCAGCGAGTCAATAGCAAAAGTAATTTGGTCAAGACTTTTTCCTGCAGCGTTATTTGATAAACTGGCTGCGTCTGTCAAGCTGAAATCGCCGTTAAAATCAAGTATAATTCTCTTGTCAGTGAAAGTTTCACGGCGGTAGGGCACCGCAGCGCTACCTGCAAACTGTTGTTCTTGCATATTCTCAAACCACTCGCCGCTCCATAATGTCAAAATAAGGTGTTTCTTTTCTGCGGTCGATTGTATCATGCCTGAGTCAGCAAGAATGATAGCTGCGTCTTCATAGCTGTTGGTCATACGGTATATCATAATACCGTATAGCTTACCTGTTTCTATGTTTTTCTTTTGAACATAGATGTTACAATCGGGTATTCCGTCGTAGAAAATACCCTCTGGAATTTCCAGTTCTGGGCTTTTCTGCTTCATAGATATAACCAATTGCATCAGCTTCATGTTGGCATGAGGGCCAATATTATTCTGAAAGACGAAAGAAGTAAAGGTAATCAGAGCAACAATAACGATGAGCGAGCGGAAGGTTTGCATCAATGATGCTCCTGCAGCCTTAATGGCTGTAAGCTCCATACTTTCGCCAAGGTTTCCGAATGTAATCAGCGAGCTTAACAAAATAGCCAAAGGAAGGGCTTGCGGTACAAGCATAATGCCCATGTACCAGAAAAATTGGGCTAACACATCAAGCGTAAGTCCCTTGCCGATAAGGGTGTCAATATACTTCCACAGGAACTGCATCATCAGCACAAACTGACAGATGAAGAAAGTTCCGACAAAGAGGAGTCCGAATTGACGGGCAATAAATATGTCGAGTTTCTTAATGCGGAATGTCATAAACTGTCTTACTGCAAGCACTTTTTCTTAAGTGATGCTACGTCACTCTAACTTGCAAAGTTAAGAGAAAAATATAAGA
>JABCPF020000017.1 GCA_013333285.2 Prevotella sp. | reverse complement strand
TCTCACCTAATATATACGATAAGCGAACTTAAACAATTGCAGATTGATATCAGAAAATAATTACCCTTTCATTTGCTATTGCAAACAAATGAAAGGTATTATAAGCATTAAGTTTACTTTTTTGCAGGTGAAGTATAGAATTTTCTATCTATCTTTCCATTAAAAGTACGTTGAATTATCGACACTTCTTCATAAAGAATAGGCACTTTATATGGCTCAAGTCTTTCTTTAAGGAAAGCTATTAATTCCTTTCTATTATAATCATTGTTAGGCACTGATAATAACTTTAAAACAGTACCTATAACAGGGTGCGTAGCCGAAATACAGACACAATCCTTAACACCCGAAAAGGATAACACAACATCTTCTATCTCTGATGGTGCAACTTTATAGCCACCTATATTAATTGTGTCGTCGCCCCTACCCTGCAAACGCAACCTTCCCATATCATCAACATACCCTAAATCGGCTGTAACGATAACTCCATCACGTAGTATTTGCTGTGTGGCTTCAGCGTCATTCCAGTAACCTGACATCAATGTCGCCCCTTTACAAGCCACATGTCCGTCATCGGTAATAAAGAAAGTTGAATGCTTCATGGGTTGTCCCACGCAGCCAGCTATACAGTCGTTAGCATTAAAATTGTAGGTGCATATAATACCTGTTTCAGTTGAAGCATAGGTGTTATACAAACGGCTATTGGGCAATAGTTCACAAAAAAGCTTCATATCTGATGCCGCCAATGGAGCTGCACCCGTTTCTATGAAATCAATTTTGTCGGCACTATTTTCTAATTCTTTCCTCCATAAAGTAACAAGCATACGAATAGCCGCAGGCACAAAGAAAGTAGCAACCTTTGTTGGTGCACTATCAACAGCATCGAAGAAGCATTTAATATCCTTCATTCCATCAATAATACTTATTGTTCCGCCCACATAAATTGTAGGATAGACCTTTGACAAACTGCCAATATGATTTAAAGGGCCGTTAATAATAAACGTAAGGTCACTACTAAATTGGTGTGCAAACACAAGGTTCTCTGCATTTGCAAATATAGTTTGATGACTTATCATTACGGCCTTTGCATTACCTGTAGTACCCGTAGTGAAAAGAATATCAGCTATGTTCTCTAACGAGGCACTCTGTGATAATAGTTCCGTGTACTCGTTCCATTTCTTTTTAGGTATATTTTTGTGCAAAGGCACAGCAACAGCACCTGCAAGGTGAATTGCAAAATATGTGATAAGAAACTCAACAGTTGACGTAGCAAGAACAGGAATAGGTCGTCCTTTCATGCCGTCAAAAGAAGTAGCTTTCTCTTTTACCGCATGATACAATTGTGCATACGTGTATGTTTCGCCATTACATAGAACTGCAAGCTTATCGGGATAAAGCTCTGCGTTCTCACGTAACTTATCTTCAATCACCATTCTGATTCAGTTTTCTTTTTACGAGTTCTACCAAACTATCAAGGGTTTTAAAGTTTTTTGGAGTAACATCTGAACGATTTAGCTCGATGCCATACATGTCAGAGAGAACCATTAAAATAGTTGTTATACCCAGAGAATCAAGTTCTTGGAACAGGAAATCAGAGTCGAAATCGACAATTGGCAATACCTCTTCTAATTTTTTACGAATATCTTCTTTCATATTTATTATTATTTTATTTGAATAGATGCGGGAGAAAATCTAATAAATACTTACGCCAGTTTTCCCAACTATGTCCACCCGACGTTTCGTTATAAGTGTACACACAGCCTATATTCGATAATTTTGTTCGATAAACATCGACAAAAGGCTTTAAGGGATCTTCCTTTCCTATAGCAATATAGTACAGTACAGGAGGATTAGAAAATTGATTTATAAGTTTGTTATCAATATCTTTGTACATGTCAACATCAGTCAACATTAGTCTTTTTCCATCATAAACCTTCTGAAATAATGACGGCATTTTATCCATAAACTTATCTATACCGCTTGTAATCTTATCAATTCTTTTGATATTATTATCCGTTAAAATATTGACTGATTGCGGTGAAAATAACCCAATATAATCAAATAGTCCTGGATTATTTGCAGAAATGGCAATGGTATGTAAGCCCCCCATTGACAAGCCTGCTATTGCACGGTGTTGCTTATCATTTATTGTGCGGAAATGTTTTTCAATAAAAGGAAGAACCTCTAAGGGCAATGCCCGTTCTGTTCGGCCTAACCACGAAGATACATTAACGTGTTTAGCTTTTCCCGACATATAAGGACTGTTGCCCGGAGCTGCATCTAATTCGGCTATTCCATTGGGCATAACAACAATCATTGGGACGGTTTTTCCTTCTGTAATCATATTATCCATTATTTGTGCTAAACGTCCCATACCAAGCCATGCAAGCTCATCGCCCCCTGTTCCGTGCAGAAGATAAAGAACAGGATATCGTTTTTCAGGATACTGATTGTACTCAGCAGGCAAATAAACCGATAAACGACGTTGTGGCATATCCTTATTATACTTTGAGTTATACCACAATTGTTGTACCGTTCCATGCGGCACATTATTGTCTATATAATATGATCCGGGATTGCCACCTACGATAAAATAACTAAGTGTGTCATCAATGTCACAAACTATATTCTTATTTAAGGGGTCAAGTATTTTTTGATTGTCAATAATATATTTGTAAGTATACATCTCAGATGCTAATGGATAAGTTGTGAAACTCCAAGTACCATTATCATCTTTCATAGATGTTGGTTGAGTGAATATACCTTCTATTAAAACCTGCGCAACGTCCTTATTTACATAATTAAATGTAACCCTATTCTGATAATCAATAATAGGACTTTGCATATTTGTTGTTATCTGTGCTGATACGAACAGAGTGATAATACAATTAACAAGAAAAGCCATAAACTTCTTCATGCCATCAGCTATTATTATAAGGTTAAAACAGGTATTTCAGCTACTGTATCCTTTATCATATCTGTACTATCAACAACCTGTAAATTATTAGTTATATCTTTAGCACAATATGTAAGTAAGTCACGTTTATTCTCATCTTCTTCTATCACTGTTACCTGCGTTGTACGGTGTACCAAAGCATAAAGCAAAGTAAATTCACCATATCCACTATTCTTAATTATGATAGAAGGAAGCTTTTCTTTTGTATCTATTAATTGAGCATAATTGTTATTTTGCTTCATGTTTTTGCAAACACTGCTATAAATTTCAATTCCCTTATAACGATAACGATCTCGTACAAGACTTGAAAAATAGTTTGCGTTCTCTGCTTGCTCCGAAATAATAGAATACTCTTGCTTATAAAATCCATACATCTGAGAAGTACGCTCCGAATATGGTATTTGTTGATCGGGGTTTATACGTTCATACGCTTTTACCATAATATCCCCCGAGAAAACCTGAATACTATTTCGAGGTAGAATCATATTTAAGCCATGAATGATGAATGGCTGAATATCAAGCTGATAACGCTCTGCTAATAAGAACGCCCCTTTGTGGAAACGACAAATTGATGAGCAATTATTCCGTATTCCTTCAGGGAAAATGACAAAGCTGTATCCATGTTTAATATAATAGCGCATAACATCATCGCTAATAGAATCCTTATCTTCTAAAGTGATGAAACCGTTCCATTTATAAATATTTCTAATAATAGGATTACGACTTACTTTTCCATTTGATATTAGAATTGTTTTAGGACTCAATGCCATAAATATCGCAGCATCTAACATTGATTGGTGATTACTGATGATGATAGATGAGGTAGCAAAGGTGCGATCTGTAATGCCTGACACATGAAACTTTACACGTGGGATATGGCGTAAGTCGAATGAGAACAAACGTTGCTGATAGCGTCTTAACCACGAACGACGCTTTTCAGAACACGGTAACAACTCTAACAAGATGAAACCTAATATGTATACGGTAAGCAATTGTATAAAGAATACCAAGGCGCTAAGTCCCATCACTGAAAGGTTTATTAAAGAAATAGGACGTGCTCTGTACTGTTCTCTGGTCTTAACTAAGAAATTAAAGATCAAGGGAGGGAAAATATATGCCATTAGTACAACCGAAAACATGCCAGCAATAGTGACTTGTGCTAAAGAATGTAATGCAGGATGATGTGCTACTATCAATGTGCCTATACCAATAAACATGATTAAAGCCGATATAATGATAGAACGTTTATAAGAAGCAAGCATCTTACGACGGTATGCATACTCGTACATAGCCCCCTCCGTCATAAATATAGTATAGTCGTCTCCTTGACCAAAAATAAACGTGGCAAGAATGATATTGACAATATTAAATTGCATATCAAACAAGGCCATAATACCTAATATCCACAACCAACTTACAGCCATTGGAACAAATGAAAGCAAAGCCAATTCAAGATACCCCAAAGATAACCATAAGAAAAGGAAAACAATAAGTCCACAGGCAAGCCCAATATAATTAAAGTCATTAGATAAATGATTGGCTATTGCGCTGTTCATACTTACAATATCGAAGCTGAAACAATCTTTATAAGATAAAGCTTGCTTGACCTTTTGTATATCCTTACCTTTGACCGAAAGAATATTAACAACATTATATTGTTTACTAATACTATCAATACTTATATTTTCAGCAAAAAGCGACTTCGAAAGTAAATTGAAATAGTAAATAGGTTGCGGGTGGTAACTTCTATGAAGTAAATCGAAATAATCATTAAAGCTGTCAGCTGCAAACCCTTCTGACAACATGCCCGCACGTAAAGAGGAAGTAAGTTTCTCCTTGTGTCGCATCAAGAAATTATTCCAAAGCTTCAGCCTATACTTTTGTTCGGTTTCAGAAACTAAGAACTGACTACATGAACTATAATCGTGTATTTGCTTTGATTTAAGCAATTTATTTAAAGTTGGCTGTAGGCGAAGACTCTTATCCAAAGCGCCATTCATTGTAGAATCTGAACTAACGGTATAAATCTTCTGCATATCACCATTTGACGTCATCATGCGTTGGAAATATGCCATATCAGCTTTTTGCTCGTCAGTCATATAGTTAATGTTGGCTATATTAGCATCAAATTTAATTTGAAAGCTAAAATAAGCCAAGACAATAGTCATGATAATAACAAATGAAACAAGAGCAGGTTTCTTTTCTAAAGAAACATTACTCAACTTATCTAAAAAAGTATGCTTTACCTCTTTTGTTTCCTTTGACAGATGTGGTAGATATATCAGTACAAAGAATATGGTACCAATCAACAGAAAAGAGCTAAAAAGCCCCAAGTCTCTTAATGCAATTGAATCTAATGATACTAAAGCTAAGAATGCACCTACAGTTGTTACATTACCAACTAAAAGGGGCATAATAATCTCGCGTAAAGCTTTTTTCTTTTTAGGTGTATGCGATAAATGGGCTATAAAATGCAATGGATAGTTTACAGCTATTCCAAGAATGACAGAACTAATTCCGATAACTATAATGGAAACACTGTCTCGAAATAGAGCTAAACCACCTATTGCAAAGAGCCAACCCCATGCTATAGATAATACGATTAAGAAAATATTACGGAAACTTCGCAAAGTAAAAAGAAGTAATGCCATGATAAGTGTCACGGCAATAATAACAGAAAGTATGCTATCCGATTTAATTTGCGAAGCGTTTCCTACTGCAATAACGGGGCCTCCTATAATATGAATATCAATATTCTTACTGTGTGATTCGGTTTTCTTGGCACATGATTGCAACAATCCTATAAGGCGTGTATTATTCTCTGTCTCACTTGCACCATATGGAGAATCAATCATGACAATAGCTTTTTGCATATCAGGAGAGAAGATATGCCTATCGTATAATTCATACTTTAAACTATTGTCAGCACGTTGTAACTTCTGTACAACAGGTGTAAAGAGATTAAGTGGGTCACGTTGTATGTTATCTGAAAGAAAGTCTCCTGCAGGGAACATCAATAATTGCTTATCCTGTTGTAACTGTTTTGTTATATAACCAGGTGTAGAAAGCACACTATCAATTCGAGCATAATCCTTTTTTGTAAGGAAATAAGGGATATGATTATATACAAAATTTGTCACATTTGATATCTTATCTATGTCAACTTGTGACATCATATTGGATATCATGTGTGAAGTATCTGCTTGCTCTACCCTCTCAACAAAAGCATCTATGCTTTCAACCATTGCATCAGGGTCTGACTTTGTTGTATCACGATATTGAAAGATTGCAAATATTTTATTTGCCCCTGATATATCCTGATAAACCTTTAATGCATGATGATGATTACTGTCAACAGGCAAAAAATCAGCTATATCTTCTTTATAGTTCAGTCGGAATACTGAAACTATTAGCAGCAAAGTGACAGCCACGAATGAAAGTACACCTATTATTTTATGTACTTTCATATAATCATATAATCTCAGTATTATTCTTATCATCTTATTTGTTGGTTACAGGAGTTGAATAAATTCCTAAAAATATATCCTTGAGTTTTTCTATATCACATGTATCATATTGCTCCAACGTGTGTAGACGGTTTAAAAAGACGTCCTTCTGCTCTTGTGTATAACAATCATTATACTTTGTTGTGCCATAACGCAAATCGTAAGCAATATAATTGTTTGGAGAAAGACGATAAGCCTGTGTAATACGACTATCTAACAAGCGTGCAACATGTTTATGATACTCATTGTTAGTTAAATCTTCAAACTTTAACAACTCTGAATGAGAAATAGGCTCACAAAGTTCAAAATGTACCCTTCCTTTTTCTTGTATAATACCAGTAAGTATACTATTCAAATCTTCGCCAGGCTTTTTAGTATATTTCGAAAACTGCGATTCATAAAGTTCAAGTGTCTTTAAAATATCACAAGGCTCCCATTCGTATGAAACAGCAACTGGAACTATGTGCAATTGGTCAAGTGCAGCTATCTTATCTTCAGGATATGACATACAAAACATCTTTATAATACCTTGATCAGTAATATCATTACCGTCTTTTGTTCTACCATTACGCTGGGCAATCCATACCGACTGGCCTTTCTCTGTAATGACATAACGAATATATTCTGACAGATGCATCGAACTACGATAAAAGTCCTTGATATTATTACCTGGACGTTCAACCTTGAACATCTTATTGCTCTTTCCTATATCAATAACCAATTGATTCATCATTAGATTTGCACCAAAAGTTATTTCTGTAGTATCGAAGTTATGTGTTACTAAAAAATATTGCAGTAAACTGGAATCCAACATAATATCACGATGATTGGATACAAAAAGATAATGTTCGTTAGGATCAAGCTTATCTAATCCTGAACAAGAGAACTCAGATATACTACGTTCAATAACACGCTGATTAACCATGCGCATTGTTTCTATCTGAAACTCACGTACAGTTTTATAATTAGAAATACGTTCACGCACCTTTTCTAAAGGCTCATCAGGATAGACGTATGATGCAAGAAGCGGAAATGATGAACTATTTGCAATACGCATCATAGCCGCAGGAATTTCCTCGACATTATAAGGTCTGATATCATCAAATTTAGTAGTCTCCATTAGTAATTATTTTTAAGACTTATTTTTTTTATTATAATATATTCTTAGTTTAAAACTAAAATAACTCGTTTATTTTATGAAACCATTTTATAAATTCTTCCTTCCATTGTCGACTTTCATTAGTTCCTTTATAATTAGAAGCTCCAAAACCATGTCCTCCTGTTTGATATTGAATATAAAGATGTGGAATCTTTTGCTTTGTTAGAGCAGAATCAAGCAATACAGAATTTTGATATTTCACAATTGGATCATCTTTGCAATTCACCAAGAATACAGGAGGACAATCCAAGGGAACATTTCGTTCCAGTGAGAGTGAGTCGCGTAACTTATAATCCCTTTTTCTATTATCGCCCATAAGAGCTCTACGAGAGCGCTTGTGAACGCACGCATCTATCATTGTTACAACAGGGTATATTGGTGCGACAAAATATGGTTTCATCTCTTTGGGTAACAATTCAGCTGCTAACATAACTAATTGACCTCCTGCTGAAAATCCCATTGCTGCTACTCGATTAGAATCGATTCCATATTCAGTAGAACGTGTTTTAACATACTGTATTGTTTGTTTTAAATCGTCTAATGCATCAGGATAGCGATTTCCTCTCAAAATAAATCGATAAGGTGTTAAAAACGCTCCCAATCCAGCTGTACGATAACGAAGCACGAAAGCTGATATGCCATTTTGCTGTAACCATTTACCAACAGCTGTTCCTTCATTATTCATGTCGTGCCAGAAATAACTACCTCCAGGACACACTATAACGGCAACATTATTCCTTCCGCGTGCAATATAGGGAGTCATATAAACTTTCTGTCGCTCGGTTGTTCCCTGCCAAATATTGAGGTGTAGAGGTTTCTTTTCATTTGCAACTGCAAACAAAAAAGATAAGGTGACCAAAAACAAAAGTATATAAAACCTCTTAATCATTTGTAATTTCATTTATTCTATGTAGAATATAGTTTCTACCCAAAATAGCTTCTGCTGTATTAATTGCTGTCAAGGGAACACCACAGAAACCAGGGAGACTATTATTCTGTCCTGTTAATATAAGGTTGTCAACTTTTGTAACCACAGGCACTTGAGATAATGGTATATTCTTATAATCTTTACTAAAACCACACATTGAACCTTCTTTGGTTCCATAGTAATCACGTATGGTGAGTGGTGATGCAGCATTAATCTTATCAACACAGACTGTAAATCCAGGATGAAGCTCTTCTACACAATTTAATAGATGCTGTGTTTTTTCGTCTTTCCAAGTTTCATAATCAACGCCACGCTTTCCAACAGTAGTATCTTCCCACTTTATGACGTCTTCAAAAAGCATTGGAGAGGTTATAAGAGCTTTGTCAGCATATTTTCCTTGATTGATTTCCGGAGGCGTCATGAAAAGAAAGCCTAAAGGCCAAGCCTTACTAGGTTTACCAAAGTTCCAAATTTCATCATATTTTGTCATATAATACTCTGAATGATTAATATATGGAAATGCATTGGGCTTAAGCTTTATATATACGGAAAAAGCGGAATAAGAATTAGGAATGCTGTTAAGTCTTGTACGATACGCTTTAGGAAACGCATTTTCAGACATTATTTTTAATAAGGTACAGGGATGAATAGCAGAAATAAAATAGTCAGCTTGATAATTATTACCCCTGCATGACCTAACATAATCAACATGGCGATTATTTACTTCCACCCATTCTACACCTTCATTAACATTAACCGTACCCCCATTTGCTTCAATAACAGAAACCAAAAGATCTGCAAAACTATCACTTCCACCGATAAATCTATAAGTTCCCTGCAAATATAATGAACTAATAATAGCATGAATATAAGTAGGACTTTCATCACCTCTTCCACCATAGAGTGGATTCATATATGCAACTATGCTGCGTAACTTGGGATTGGTAATATATTTAGCAATAAAAGCATCTGCAGCAAGAAAAAAGTCTGTAGAATGAGATGGAAATATATCTGAGGATGGGCGAAGATGAAAAAGATTAACTTCTTCTGTCAGGCCCAATACGGCATCTACATATTTTTTTAGATTATCGCGCTCCTCTGGAAAGTGTTCAGATAAAGAATCGATAAAACCTTCTTTACCTTTACCTATACAATAAGTTGTTTTATCTTCTGAAAAATATAAGCTATCTGTACAATTGTTATCAACCTCTTTCAACGACACCTTATCAATAATACCTAAATATTTACATATACGATAGATATTACCTCCTCGGCGCATTCCTCCAATCACGTGCATCCCTGTATCGAACTTCATTCCAAAGCGATTGAAATTTTGAAGCCCACCTCCTGCAGTCATATTTTTTTCTAATACTGTAACTCTAAATCCTTCCTTGGATAATATAGCACCAGTAAACAGGCCACCTAAACCTCCACCAATAATTACTGCTGTTTTCATTCGTTTGCCTGTTTTATTTGTTTATAAATAACTTTTGATGTTAATAACTCACTACAAGTTACAATAGATCCAACGAGAACGCCTAACATACCGTGAGAATTAATATTTTGTCCTGTAAGATAGAGATTAGGAACTTTCGTGCGATGTGGGACTCTACATGCATTACCTGCATTAATATCCTTTATATTTCCGTACATAGATCCTCCTTCTGTCCCCGTATAATTAAGATAAGTAAGTGGTGTCGAAGTATAATAAGTCTCTATCTGCGAACGTATGCCTGGAAAATGTTGTTCTAATACATCTAAAAGTTTCTCTGCCTTTGCTCTCTTAAACTCTTCATACTCTTTTCCTCTTCGTCCTACAGTTGTACCTTTCCACTTCTCAACATCTTTCATTTGCATATATGAGAGTATAACGCCTGTAGAAGCATATTGTTGATCATTCTCTGGACAAAAGTGCATATAGAGAAATCCTTTTGGCCAATCCTGTTCTGTATATTTCTCACAGTTCCAAGGAGTATCTCCCTGATATCCATAATAATTATAATTAAGATACGGAACAGTATTCTTTTTGAAATGTAGATAAACAGAGAACCCTCCTACTGTTTGCGGTATATGATTTATGCGTTTACGAAAGGCTGGACGGATTAATTTTGTATCTAACAATTCTAAAGTGCGTATTGGATGTGCATCAGAAATAATAATATCACAATATATGATATCCTTGCCATTCACTTCTACACCCACAGCATGTGTATCATCACAAATAATCTTTGTAACTTTTCGTTTTGTTTGTACATTTCCTCCATAGCGATTAATGGTATCTACTAAAGCCGATGCAATCTTATCACTTCCTCCCTTTACACGAAAGGCACTTTGATTATAAAAATCCATAATAAAAGCATGGGTTGAAAAAGGTGTTTTATCCTTTTCTGCTGCATAAAGAGGAAGATTGCCCACCAAAACTTTTGCCAATATAGGATCACTGATTACTTCATCTATTACTTCACTAATAGAGCGAAGCTGATACTCCATATTAAGTGTAGAATCAGATTCTGCATATTTAAGAGAATGAAGGGAAGAAGCCGTTGATATATCTTCTATTAAGTTATAATATCTACATAAATTAGAATGTTGATCAGGAAAATATTCTGTCATTTTCTTTATGAAAGCCTCCTTATCATTGGCAAACTCATATCTCTTGCCATCTAAAACAACGACATCATAGCCCAAAGGATTCAACTGAGAAAGCTTAACTTTCCTATCTATCTCAAGATATCTCATTAGTTTATTTAAAGTTTGTCCATATGCTGCACTACCAATAAAATGCATACCTGTTTCAAACTTTGCACCACGCCGAGTAAAACATTGCAGACAACCACCTACCTGAACACCTTGCTCTAAGACTGTGACCTCATAGCCATTTTTAGCTAAGATTACTCCCGTTGACAATCCTCCTAAACCGCTTCCAATAATTATAACTTTCTTTTGCATTGTCATTGCTCCATGCTATTAGCTATCTCTTCGTATTTTTCTACATAACGTTTGCGCATAGTAGAAGCTTGTTGTTTAAGATCACCTATTGCCAACAATTCTATTTGTGTTAACGGTTTATCAACTTCAACATAAAAAACTCCCTTGTGCAAATAATAACTTGTCTTAGGAAGAACCTTTCCTGGACCATAAAGATACATTGGAAGAATTTCTAAACCAAGTTCTTGTGCCATATAGAATGCTCCTTGATGAAATCTACCTATTCGACAATCTTTTGATCGTGTACCCTCTGGATAAACAACAATGCTATAACCACGTTCTATAAGAGAACGTAATTGAGGCATAATATTTTCCAGTCCGTCCGTTATTGGTAAATATTCAGCATTACGGATAAGTAAACCATAAAAAGGATTATTCCACACCCATGTATTTGTCAGGAAAACCATTTTAGGTGTAAAAATTAACTGACACATTAAATCAAGATGTGACTGATGATTACAAATAATAATACGTGGTTTATTAAAATCTACGCCTTCGGCAATCTTAAACATATACTTTGTGCCTGGAATGCCATGATGAATCATAACTAAGCGCGATGAATAATAAATTAGCTGATGAAGACGAAATCTTTTCTTCTCTGTCATTTTACCGAACTTTGTATAGACCCAAACAAAAGGTGTAAATATAAGTAATGTAAAAAACAGAAAAAACAATAAACTATAAGCTGTTCTTATAAAAGTAAACAACGTACGTAATAGACGAAGTGGGAGTCCATAAACAATAGCTAAAAAACAAAGGACAGTATTTAAAAGACTAATACGTACAAAATCAAGGCCTGGTCGAAAGTGACTAATCCTCTCTGCCCTAGGTGGATAATATACTTGAACTGGAATGGAAATTATTTTAACTCCATGCCATGAAGCAAAAACTAATAACTCTAATTCTGCTTCATAGTGTGATGTAAGCAAACTCAAAGCAAATAATTTCCGTAATGGATAAAGACGATAACCCGTTTGTGTATCCTCTAATGCTTTACCTGTTTGAATGAAAAACCAAAAATTTGAGAATTTGTTAGCAAACGTACTTCCCTTAGAACGATCAGCATTTTTTAATTGGCGACTTCCTATAATCAAGGAATGAGGATATTCTTGATTAGCATAAAGAAAGTTTTCTATATCTTTTGGATAATGTTGTCCATCTCCATCAAGTGTAATTGCATATGAAAAACCCATTTCTAAAGCCTTTCTAAAGCCCATCTTAAGTGCATGTCCTTTGCCTTTGTTCTGTAAATATGTGACAACTGTTATATTATCAATACCATTCAGAATATCCATCGTTTTATCTGTACATCCATCTGCTACAACAATAATATCATCACAGTAGAGAAGACATTCCTTAACTACAGACTCTATAGTTTTATCATTATTGTATGTAGGAATAACGATACAGATTCCTCTGTTTTTTAATCTTTTCTTTAGATCAAAATTTATCATACAACTTCAGCACTAAAGAGATTTTGGCCATCGATTTATCATCTGAATTCACGACTATCTGCGTTTCTATTGTCATATTATCATCAGAAAAACCAAGCTTTCTTACCTGATATGTAAGAATAGGCGTTTCATTGGGAGAAATAACAGAAAGAAACTTTATATTCTTTGCTTTAATAATTTCCAATCTACGAGATGCTGATGATTGTTCTAATAATAAATCTTCAATAACTTCCTTGCCTATTTGTACAATGCAAACACCTGGGGTAATTGGTTCCTCAGGAAAATGAGCTTGATAAATCACACAAGATGGATTTAATTCAACAGTATAATTGAATATTGAATTAACTTCTTCTTTACTAATTATCTTATATAGATTATTCTTCAGTTTCATGAGTATCTTCTCCTATTACTTCTGGTTTATTGTCCATCAACGAAAATTGATAAATAATATGATATTTCTCATTCTTATACGTTGATATACCTCTAAATAAGTTTTTCATCACATAACACAAGTCCTTCTTCAATAATCGACGAATATACCACTTATTTAGCATTGCTATCAGTTGGACAAATCTAATCTTCTTTTTATACGGATCATATGTATACTCAAGTGCCGTAACACCAAATTCATTAAATAAAATACCACGATAGCAATGAGTTTCTCTTTTAATTACAGAAATGCCACTAAGATATCCTTTTGACATTTCAATAGTAGTAGCATATTTTTCTTTTACTCCCAAACTATCTAGTAATGGTTTTTGATCTACCACTACACTCTCCTGAGCTCTCGCTACATTTGAAGAAAGAGAGAAAAGAAAAAATATAAGACTAATTAATAGTGAAAACCTTTGCATTGAGTGGATTATTTACTTTTACATTCTTCAATTCTATAATAGTACGATCATCGCGTTTCTCGATGAGTTCAACCTTCGAAACCATTGCACGTTGTTTATTGAAATGAAGAATTATTTTTTGAAACATCTGTTGCAGTTGTTTTTGTTGTGGATAGAGTGTAGCGATATATTCTGTTGTTGTTGTTGAAAAACTTACTTTAAAATCACGTTTATCATTAAGAGCTTTACCAATTACACTATTCATCATAATCCGAGCTATCTCTTTAAAGAATTTACTCTGATTTACATTAATAATGTTATTGCGATTTCCTTTACTAATTAATACTTTAGATCCATTCAGCACAAAAGAATAAGAATAAGGAGAAGTATATTCCCAACATAGTTTATCGCTCTGTTGATAATACATCTTACCATTTGATACCATTTTATCATTAAGCATCCGAAGATATTTCGTTTGCACAAAGTCGCATTGCATTGTTTTCATATTTGTAGCAGCTAATTCTATCTGCTCTCTTATTTTATCTTCGCTAACTGATTGTGCAGAAACATTATCTATCGTGGCGCACAACATCATTATAATTAAAAATAGCTTTTGCATCTCAAATAATTTTTACTTGGCAACTATACAACATCCTAAAATGATAAGACTTACCCCTATCCATTTCATCATTGACACAGACTCATGGAAAAAAAACATTGCTGATAAAAGGCCAAAAATATAACTTAAACTAATCATAGGGTAAGCTACACTCAGAGGATAATGTTTAACAATATACATCCAAAGAATGGAACTTGAACTAAAGAGAAGACCACTACAAGCAAATTGCCAATTAAGCAGTAAACTCCCCCAGAATTCACGTGTCCAAGAAAAAGCAGGCATTTTTTGAAGTGCAAACTTCAAAAAAACTTGTCCACCTGCCAAAAAGGAACTTTGAATTATAGATAGAAATACTACTCGCCACATGACAATACCATTGCTATTGATTTTACAGAATATAACTGTTCTATACCTGCACGTTGCAAGAGAGAATTAAAAAGATCAGTGCTTTCATCATGACATCCAACAAGAACAGTCTTAGCTTTACCCTCTTGTATGAGCATTTCTGCATCACGAATTGCCCAATCTAGGGATTCCATACATTGTGTATAAGTCACATTATATCCATGACATTTAGTTTTAATAGCTATATTACCACCTATAGTATTATGAGTACTTTGCATAAAATAGGTTGGCTTTAACATTACTTCTCCATCTTGCTTCAAACTTTCCAATAGAAGCTGGCTATTCTCAAGACAACCATACATTGTGCCAGTAATGATTGCATCGGGCTTATCAATACCAGCTTTTTCCAAGGCTTCCAAGGAAGAAACAAGAGAACTCTTAATAATCTTCCCCATTCGGCGTACTTCTAATGGCTTAAAATATTTTTTTATACCATCCAATTCTGTATCAGAAGTAATCTCCACACGTGATAGAACTTTAATATCTTTCTTCGTATTCGACATTTCTATATCATCTTCTTTTATAGGATGAGAAGAAAACAATAGAGATGAATCATTGCCACCAAAGCCAAAAGAATTACAGAGTACATGTTCTAACACAATATTTTCAACACCAAGTGTTGGAGTGATTCCGTTTGTCATTTGATACTTCCAACCCAAATTAGCAGGAACAAAATGATTTTGCATAGCTAAAATACAAATTACAGCTTCTATACTTCCAGATGCACTTGTTGTATGTCCCGTGAAAGATTTTGTACTTGATATCAAAGGTAAATTATCGCCAAAGAGACGCTGTATAGAAACACTCTCGCTTTGGTCATTATTAGGCGTACCTGTACCATGGGCATTAATATATTGAATATCCGTTGGTGCAAGGTGAGCCATCTCCATAGCTTCCTTCATTGCAAGATAAGCACCTTCTCCGTTTTCAGAGGACGCTGTTTGATGAAAAGCATCGCAAGCATTACCATATCCCGTAAGAAAAACATGGGGGATAACACCCCGCTTACATGCCATCTCTTCTGATTCTAATACAACAAAGGCTGCGCCTTCTCCTAGATTTAGTCCAGCACGTGTGTCATCAAATGGACGGCAATGGTTTTCATCAAGAATCATCAAGGAGTTAAAACCATTAAGATGAAAACGAGAGAGAGCTTCGGTACCACCTGCAATAACAATATCCGCACGTCCAGCTTTTAAAAGTCGAGCACCAAATATAATTGCATTTGCAGCAGAAGAACAAGCAGTTGATAAAGTTGTTACTTCATCAAAAATACCAAAATAATTAGCCATAAAGTTGGTGCAGCTTCCACAATCATGATGCTGTAAGAACTCAACATCTGAGTCTTCCTCTATATGATTAAAGTATTGTTCTGTGATATCCATACCACCAACTGTTGTACCCGAAATAAGAACAATCTTTAAAGCTTTACCTTTTTTCTTCTGAGCTATTATTTCATCAACATCAATACTTGCATCTTGAAATGCTTGGCGTATAGCAATCATACCCATCAGAGCTGTACGACTCATCATTTGAGAAGTTGGAATATTTAACATATCCTTCATCTCTTCATTTGACAAGTTTACTTCTCCTACAGTCAACTCAAGATGAGTTGACTGGAGATGTTTCATCTCTCTAATGCCACTCTGCTTTTTTTGCAGTGATAGTAACATCTCTTGTTTATTAAAACCTATAGCAGAGATAACTCCTTCACCAGTAACTGCAATATTCATCTTGTTCGTTAAAAAGTAAAATTACTTCTTTCGGTTTTTGCTTACAAAATCCGCAATGGTTACAATACTTGTAAAAATTTTCTTTCCTTCTGCAGGATTAGACAACTTAATACCGTACTTTTTTTCTAAAAGCACTATTATCTCCAAGGCGTCAATTGAATCTAAACCTAAGCCATCACCAAAGAGTGCTTCATTTTCATCAATGTCGTCAACTGTCATTTCTTCGAGATTTAACGCTTCAATGAGTTCTAATTTTAGTTCTTTAATTAACTCTTCCATTGTTATATCTATTTTTACTATAATATTTGAAAATACTTTTAACTAACATATAATATCGACAAGTCTGCTTCAAAATGTCCACTATCTTCATAATCGAGCCATCCTGTTAAAAGACTCTTTGTCTTTTTATCAACAAATGCAGTCTCGATTATTGTTTGCATCTGTTCTTCATCTTTTCTAGGGAGGATATAAAATGAAGTTTCCCCATGATAATTATTACGAATTGCTATTTCACCAGTAACAATGTTGGGCAATGTATAAACAAAGACCGATGGACTTGGGAAATAATTATCCTTATCTGATATTGACGATAAATAACGTTTATCAGATGATATTGATGATGAACGATTGAAGAGCATAATTGCACGCTCTTTATCAAAGATATTATCTAACTTATTCGTTGTTTTCTCAACTTGTAATAATAACTCTGAGGCCACAAAACCTAAACGACATAGTCCATCCATTTTATAATACTTAGGATAATTACCAATATATTTCTTATAGATAGCTGTAAGCAAACTATGTCCATTATTTTCATTATCTAATGCGCATGCGTTGCCATCAAGCCAAACACCTTTAGGCGTAATGAGAACTTGATGCGCTTTTTTTATGCTACCTAAATTGTTATCAATTACTTTTGGATAACTAGTCACGGTACCATATGATGCATCTTCTAACTTAGCATAAATTGTAGCATTGCATCCACCAAAGCCTGACAACATCTTAATAAAGGAAGACTTTTCTGTTGAATAATGATTTGAAGATATCAAAACATTACCCGACACACCCAATTCTTCGTATCCACGTGTTCCTAAAATGGTATGATCGTCTACAGCTTTCATACTAAGAATCGTTTCGAAAATACCAGCAGCACCCAATGTATGTCCTATATACCCTTTCAATGCATTAACAGGGACGTTTGTTAGTCCTGTTTGTTTGAGAGCTACTGCCTCCATTTGATCATTAAATAATGTTGCCGTTCCATGTGCATTAATAAAGGCAACATTATTGATATCAATAACTTCTAGAGTTTGTCGTAAAGCATCACATAATCCATCTGCTGTTTTTGACGGAGCACTGATATGAAATGAATCATTTTTTACATAGCCATGACTTAATTGCCATACTCGCTTATTGTTTAGATTTCCATTTGATAAAGCCGAATTACAATTGCTTAAAACCATAGTAGCCGCTGCCTCACCTAGGTTTAAGCCCTGTCGCTCTATATCAAAAGGACGACAAGACACGGGCGACATCGCATTCAACGATTGAAACCCAGAAATAATAAAACGACCAGGACAATCAGCGCCACATACTACCGCTTTGTCATATGTCCCCAACTGTAATAGTCGACAAGCTAAAATAATTGCAGCTAAACCTGATATGCATGCATTACATACAACAATAGGCTTTGTTTTAAAACCCAATCGCCTGCTAACACGGAGTGCCGTCTCTCCAAGATATAAATCTTTGTCGTCGATCTTCCCTAGTTGTTCTATAGTACCCTTTGTAGAACTCAATATAAAAATTGTTCGTTTATCGGATACATCAACACCCGATACTTCAATTGCTTTCTTGGCAGACTTAAAGACTAGATCCTCAAAATTTGAAGAAAGCAAGGAAGCCATGAATCCATCAGGAATACCATCTGTCATCGGAATATAGGCATGGATAGCTGACCTACCAGCCTTAACTGCCTGATAGTTTTCTTCAGATGTTTCTCCCAAAGGAGAAATTATATTATCAGCTAAAACATAAACCATAATATTCAGATTCTTTAGCACCTATTATTTTGCATTCACTTGAGACCATCGCTCTTTCCAATGTTGATAGAAAGGGGGATTATCCCAAACCAATTGGTATTCAAGATCCATAAATACCTGTACAGAACGCCCCGTTGCTATTAAACTTTCATCCTCTGTGTCATGTATCTCATAATCAAAGACTATTTTAGCAGCCTCTGTTGGACGATAGATAATATCAATACGAGGTATCATACCATATTTTATTGGCTTTTTGTAATGAAAGTTCAGGTCAACTAATGGCGCAAAATATCCATGATCAAAAAAGCTCATGTACTCTAACCCATATTTTTTCCCGAAAGCTTCTCGGGCATCTTCAAAATAAAGTGGATAAGAGCCATGCCATACTACGTTCATAGAATCGACTTCACTAAAACGTATTGCGAACTCTTTTGATGCTTTCAATTCTGTTATCTCCATACTAGTTTTTTTCTTTCTAAGCCTCATGTTGTTGCTTAACAGCAATCTTCATATCTGATGTAACTAATACTTTATCACCACACATAATGACTGCCTCAGCCAATGTCATACCGAACACTTCTTCTTTTACTTCAACACGAGTTGTTATCACATCACCGACCTCTGGTAAACTTATAACTTCAAAGTTACGCACGGCGCCAATAAAGCCTAACTGAATACCTTTCTTTAAAATATATTTATTGATGTATCCAATACGCGCAGCACAAGTTTGAGCTATATTTTCCATCAAACCAGAAGCAGAAAAGTGATTTTGATCTACAAAAATATTATCCGCCTGTACCTCTGTTTTAGTTACTGTCAGTATTTTATCGAGATGTACAAGCGAACCAATCATCACAAAAGGCTCTTGTTGTGGCAATAAATCATGTACGTCTATTGTCCGCAACATTTCTTTAGAGGAATTCTCAAAATTAAAATTCTCCAATTTATTCATCATGTTTATTACGACCAGAAGTCATAGAAATTAAACCATTGTGAAGGATACTGACGTACTCTACGTTCAAGTTCTTCTACATAACAATTAGCTAACTGTTGCATCTGCAGCTTTCGAGGAGCTTGTGTATCATACGAAAGTCTTGTTACATATACCTTATAACGTTTAGCTGAGATCTTCATTACATTGACAGCAAGAGCATCAAATCCATTCATTGTTGCCACAGAAAATGGTCCTGCTGGTAAAGATGCAGTTTCGCCAAAGAAATTAACTTTAACAACTTTTGCTGAACCAACAATACGATCAGCTGGCATACTCATTATTTCATTGTTACTGAGCGCTTCATTAACAATAAACAAATGACTCATATCTTCTCTAACAGGAATCATACGAATATTATGTTCGCTCAACGCCTCTTGGCGTCCTTTCATTACAGTAGCCTTCTCTCCACCAAAGACCAAAGCATTAAATCGCTTCGATTTAGAAATAAGAGAATATCCTGCAACTTCATAGCAACCAATATGAGAACTTAAGATCACGAAACCCTTTGTCTCCAATTCAAGCTGCTGAAAATATTCGTAACCGTCTATATCCAGCTTAAAGCGTTTACCAGCAAAAACCGCAAAGCGGTCAACCACAACCTGCGCAAACAGACAATGATTAACATAAGTATACCATGATGCACGCAGGCACCCATAACCTAATCGCTGGCGAAAATATCGATACGCCGTTGTTCGGCTGTGGTTAAGGTTTAGCAGTAGACAAACTGGTATTATAAAGATCGATGTAAACACATAAATCAGACGAACATCTAACCAGCGTAACGATCCTATTAACGTCCGATGCATCCATCCACTGCCGTAAGTTGTATTAGCCAACCTTACTCTCAATATAATCGTAGAATTGTGACAACGTTACTACACCTTGCATTTCTTCTGGCTTAATTTTAAAACCAAAGTTTTTCTCTACAATAACAACGATATCAACAAAGTCTAAACTATCAATACCAAGATCATCTTTTAACTTTGCATCTGGTGCAATGTTTTCTTCATCAATCTCCAAGTCCTCAATAAGGAATTTAATCACTTTTTCTTCAATTTCTTTTCTTTCCATTATAAACTATAATTATTTATTATTTCAATTTTACTTCTAAGATTGTGTGTCCTTGCCCAATACCATCATAAGTATTAACAACTTTCAATCCTGCACGGTCAATTTGCTGAATCATATCATCAGAGTGATACATTTTGCTGTTACCATTTGCCATAACCGTAAAATAAACACTTGTCATAGTCAAACAAAGCGAGGCGGGTTCATATTTCTGGCGATCCCAAAATGTTTCCATGATATACAACGTTGTATCAGAAGACATAACCTTAGCAGCACGAGCAAGAATACTATAAATCTCTTCTTCTGAGAAACAGTCTAAAAACTGACTCATCCAAATTGCGTCCCAACTACCTTGTGGCAATTCGTTGTGCATATCTAGAATATTTGTAGGAAAGCCACTAATACGGTCAGCTCCATCTTTACCTACTATATTCTCTTTCATCATGCCTATTTGCCCTGGTAAATCAACTATCGTTACGTTGACATCATTATTGTATCCCACACAGCGCAAAGCAAAACGCCCAGTATTTCCACCAACGTCCATTAACTGTTTAGGACATTTAGAAAACACGATCTCTAAAGCTTTATCAAAAGAATGATCACTATAGAAATGGTCAAAGCCAAACCAACTATCCTGTACTTGTTTATCCAATTTTGACAACCCCTCATAGATAGTTGGCCAATTGCCAAGTGTCTTTAATCCTGCTGGCTTTCCGTCTTTCAAAGCCTCATCAAGATAAAACATGCCACGATAGTTAACATCATGATTAAAATCAATGTTAACACGCGTAGCAGGATCGTTAAGTAAAAACCAACCTGTTTTTGAAATTGTATAGCGGTCAGTTTCCTTATTAATTAATACTGTACCTGCACTAAGCGATGCTTCGAGCAAAATCTTCATGGCATACTTTGAGAGTTGGCACTGTTTAACCAACTCTTCCAAAGTCATTCCTTCTAAGCTATCGCGTAGTGCTTCAAGTACACCCCACTTCACCATCAGTCGAGAAACCTGAAAGATAACAGGTCCCCAAGCAATATACTCGGCAAGGCGCTGTGCTTCACGAGCAGATAGTTGCTCTTGTGTATATCTATCGCTCTCTGATTGAAATAGATTCATTCTTATCTGTTTCTCTTGTTATATTCTTTATAACTAAATGTACAAAAGATTTATTTTTTTCACTTCGCTTTTTTTATCAGCTTTACAACTTGTTCAGCTAACTCACGATAAGTTTCTACACGACGCTTCTCATTACCATAGCCTGCACCAGGAACACCATCAACATCAATAACAGCAAAAGGCTGTTTTACGTTTTTTTCATAAATATTCATAAGAGCATTGAGGTGTGCATCACCAGCACCAAAGCCTATCATTACAGAAGCTCCTGTACTACCATAACGGAAATCTTTAACTTCAACAACTATAGTATAGTCAGCTTCACTCTTATTGTTTGTGATTGTAACACTCTTTGTTTTGTCATTAAAACGCTCCATAAAGTTCACTTCAGCATGCTCAAGTTCCTTTTTGTAGTCGCGTTCCCAATCAGGACCTTTTTCTTTCAAGAAAGTTTTCACATCTCTACCTTCTAAGGTTGCGTGGCTGTAATCCCAAACAACATAAACTTTTTCTTTTGAGGTTTTCAGTTTTGCAAGTGAGCCACTCTTTAAAGTTACGTCTGCCTTGGCAAAAACTCCAGCTACACAACACATTACAAACGATAGTAGTAATAAGACTCTTTTCATAATATATAAAATTAAACTTGTAATTAATAGTTTTATATTAAATATCTACAGCTACTGATATTTCTAATCCACTAAATTCAGTGGTTAAACTTCCCAATCCTTCAGTTGGAATATTAGCCTGATACGTATAACCCACAGCTGCACTTATACCCACTTCTCTATGTCCAAAGTAAAAATGACAACCTACTTGTGGAGTAACATAGGGACCTTGAGCATACCCAAAGCTATATCCTACTTTATTTGCGACATATGGTGAAAAGTTTTTGCGCAACAAATGATGAAATTCTGCTCTTGCGTCTACAAATAATGGGACACTTACATCCTTACCATTCCACCAATAATTAGCTGCGACACCAGCACCAACAAAGAAAACGGAATTAATTTGAAAGCCATGAGATGTATAGATAAAGCTGCTATAATCATTATGGTCGGATATAGGAAATAATAATCCTTCACCAAAAAAGCCTCTATAACGTGGAGCTTTTTCCCAACCATAAAGTTCGTCATTTTGAGCTAATACAACAGTACTGCATAAAAGTGCAATTGCTAATACTGCAAATGATTTTACATAATTTTTCATCATTTAAATATTAAAGTTTCTATTAAGCCTTACATTTCTTAATTACTAATACAGAGTTAGTTCCACCAAAACCAAACGAATTGCTTAGTACGGTATTTACTTCTGTCTCTACAGTAGCTGTAGCAAGATTCATTTTTTCTGAATGTTCATCGGCATTTTCAAAATTAATATTAGGTGCCACAAAGTTATTTTGCATCATTAATATGCTATAAACCGCCTCTGAAGCACCTGCCATCCAGCATTCGTGTCCTGTCATACTCTTTGTTGAAGATATAAGAGCATGCTTGCCTTGGAACATTCGATTAAGAGCCATTGCCTCATACATATCACCTTGATGTGTACTTGTAGCATGGGCATTAATATAGTCAATATCATCTTCTTTCATACCAGCAGCTTCAAGTGCACGAGTCATGGCAACAACACTACCTACATCTGAGGGCTGGCTAATACCACCACCATTGCTTGAAAAGCCATAACCCACAACCTCTGCAATAATATTTGCTCCACGCGCTTTTGCGTGTTCATAGTCTTCTAACACCAATGAGGCTGCACCGCCACTTGGTATCAGTCCGTCGCGATCTCTGTCAAAAGGACGGCTGGCTTTCGTAGGCTCGTCCATACGAATAGAGAAAGCACCAAGCGCATCAAATGAAGCCATTGAATAATAGTTTGTTTCTTGAGCACCTCCACAAAGTACCATATCCTGCAAGCCTTGCTTAATCATCATATAAGCCAGGCCTATAGAGTGGCTTCCGCTGGCACAAGCTGAACTAACTGTGAAATTAACGCCACGCAAATGGAAAATAGTGCTGAGGTTCATATTCACTGTTGAGTTCATCGACTGAAAGATCAGGCCATATCCCAGCATAGCCGAGTCGTGCTTCTCGTCCATAATTTTAGCAGCCTCAATAACGGGTTGAGCTGACGAATCGTTACCAAAGATACAGCCTACCTCATTATTAAGAAGATACTCATCAGAAATTCCAGCTTGTTCAAAAGCCTGCAAGCTTGACATATAAGCATATCGAGCCTCCTCAGGCATTCCAGCACGCGTATGACGATCAAGCATTTTCTTCGTAATAACTGGTTCTGCAACAATACCCGTTAATGCCGAACGATAACCATAGGTAAGGCGCTCTGGCTGAATGCCTATACCCGATTTTCCTTCGAATAACGAATTTTTCACCGTCTCAAGGTCCGTACCAAGGCATGACCAAATTCCCATTCCTGTTACAACTACTTTTCTTTCCATCTTATATTATTACCGCTATAGCTTTCTGATTTAAAAATTACAAAACGCAAAATATGAAACGCACATTATGTGTACAGCCCACCATTGACGCTGATTACCTCGCCTGTGACGTATGCTGCTGCATCAGAAGCCAAGAAGGCCACAACGGCAGCAACTTCCTCTGGTTTGCCAAAGCGACCCACAGGAATAAGTTTTTTTAATTCGTCTTCAGGCAGTTCCTTTGTCATATCCGTCTGAATAAAGCCAGGTGCAACGGCATTTACCGTAATTTTACGGGGCGCAACTTCAAGTGCTAACGCTTTTGTTGCTCCAATAAGAGCCGCTTTTGCTGCACTATAATTAACCTGCCCCTGCATACCTTTCAGTCCTGACAATGAAGTCATATTGATAATTCTACCACCGCGTTTGCGAGGCATCATGTGAGTTAACAGCCTACGCGTAATGTAGAAAAAGCCATTCATATTTGTATCCATAACGTTATGCCAGTCATCATTCGACATCATAAACATAACATTATCTCTGCGAATACCTGCATTATTTACCAAAACTGAAATATACTCTTCAGCATGGGCTGCCTCCCACTGATCAATAGCGTCTTCTATCGACTGTGGATTAGAAACATCAAAAGGTAGCAATTCTGCATGACCACCTTTGGCTTCTATTTCTTGTTTCACCTCTTCGGCACAGGCAGTATTTGAGTGATAATTAATGATTATAGAGTATTGTTCCGATAAAAGCAAAGCTACTGCACGCCCAATTCCACGTGACGCACCAGTTATTAAAGCATACTTCATTTATTATGGCTTTTAATTATGTCATGTATATTCATAGAGTTCATTTCGTATGAAACCCAAGCAAAGGTATAAAATAATTTTAAATAAAGAATATATATAAAATATATTTTTAATCAAAAGCCTTTATGAAATGACTTACTAAACACATCTCTATAACACGTTATGTAAACAAAAAAACTGTGCTATATAGTCACAGTTTTCATGAATCCTTAGATAATCTTACACCCAAAGACGTATATTTAGGGCAAGGAGAGAAAATCAAAAAGATAATAGAAATAATAAAGCAAAATTCAATCAACAAAAGAATTTTTGATAATAAAACAATGAAATATAAGAGTAAATAATTACAATTGCAGTTGTGCACTTTTGTTTGACAACGTACAATAAAAATAACCTTTTCATATAATAGTCTCCAATAAAACAGCTATGAATTATCCCCTATTTGCTTGATACTGAGTCATTCATGGGATACAAAATGGAGAAATTACAATTATTCAAGTCCTGCAAGGTATAATCTTTACGATACAGTAAATCCTTATCATCAATAAAACGGGCTCCCGGATGCTTAATTAATGTCTTGTAAGTATTATACCCGATAAACGAGATTCGCAAATAAAACTTATATGCTACGCAATACTCCCATGACCGTTCACGGAATTCATCATAATAGACCAACGAACTGGAATGAGGTTTTAGCGTATCATTCCATTGTAAAAATTTTAAGACAGGGCAATTTCTTTCTGTAGTTGGCTGTATGGAACAGATAACCATCGAATCGGATGCATTGAATATTGTGATATACTTGTGTCCTCCATCATCCCTTACGCAAGAAAAAAGACACATCGTAACCAACACAATGATGATATACTTATATTTTTCCATATTCCTTTAATTTAAAATAGTATTCCAAATAGTTGTACGTTGTCAAACCAAAGTGCACAACTACAAATATAGTTATTTACTCTGATATTTCATTGTTTTATTATCAAAAATTCTTTTGTTAAGAAATGTTTACTCGTCATGTCTTACCTTAGGTCTCTTCATAAAGGCATCCCCCTTCATGACTTTCTTGAATAGTTATCAATTGTGAGTTGATTTACATCAATCCATAACTATATTTCATCAAGGAATCACTAAATTTTCAATGGTACTGTTTCCATGAAACTCTTAAATATATCAGTATACCTTATTCTTTTTTTTCCCTTAAAGTGTCCTTTGTAGTCTATAAAATAGCTAATTTTAGATATTGGAATAACCTCCAAGGAATCTTCATTAAGTAGGGATGTATACGAAATAATTTCTTCTTGAACAGAAATTATATTCTTATTAAATAAATATGTTATAATGATTTTTCCTGTTTCACCATAAATATTAATTATTGCTTTGGTCGCAATTCTATTTTTGTATGTAACAATAGCCTCCGTTCCTTCCGAACTAATATTTTCTAAATCATACGAAATTATAGTATCTTTCATTAAAGCCGCATCACTAGTGTTACTTATACTTTGCTCCTTGTTGCTGCATGACAGACAAGAGAGAATAATTAATGTGCTAAAAAATAGCGTTTTGTAGAACATTTTCATCCTTTTAGTTTTATTTATTCAATTCTGATAGTTGCTTTACTTTTGTGAAGATCTGTCAGCACACGGTTATCTAAACTTTTTAGGAATATGTTTTGATTGAACATGCCATGACCATATCAATGGACGTTTTCCCTGTTCAAACCATTTACAGCCTGTTCTTACCCAATGATCTCTATATTCCCTAATTGATTCCGCCGTGTAATCCTCATTACCGAATTCCACACCACAACAAGGACATATTTCATAGGTTGGAGTTTTTTCGTCATCTCCCCATGGCTCAAAACCTAATCTATACCCACAGATTCTACAATATTTTTTTTCCATAATCACTATTGATTTTCCCAATACTTAGCGCCTTCTTTTGGCTTAAACATAATCCTAGGATTTCCTTGAGAGTCCATAACACCAAAAGTATTAGTTTTAGGATCATATTTTAAAATATCTCCATTAGCCCTCTGTTTCACTAATGTTCCTTTGGAGAATTGTGTAAGAAATCATACGCACCTTGTACATATTCTGTACGTTGTCAAACAAAAGTGCACAACAGCAAATTTAATTATTAAATCAAAAATACCATTCAATAATTCTTAAATAATTTTTTATTAATTGTTTTTTGTTTTGTAGATACTATCATTAAAATCAATCTTGTGTCATGCATATATCATATTGTATCTCATTCTTAAGTAATTCATATTTATATAGTATTTCTCTAAATCTACAATATAAATATTGTTTTTTCTCTTTCCCTATAACTTAATTTGCCATAAATGCTAAAGATATGGCGGGCGTCATACACATTATACGACGACCGTAGTACACATCGTATGACAGCCGTCATACTATTTGTACGGCGGCTGTCGTCATATAACGAAACAACTTTAAAGAGAGCAACAAACAAGCGTTATAAACTACGAAACACATGATAAGAAAATGAGGAAATTTAAAAGTAAATAATGATATAAGGTGTTATGTACTTTTATTTGACAACATGTCTTATTTATATAATTTATAAACATAAAGTTGTTACAAATACGCGATAATACATTTTTTTTAGCTAACTTTGTCCATCAAAATTAGTAATGCTCAGTAAGAATAATAATTTACAGGCATATTAATTAATTGTTTCACTTAGTAACAATCAGACAATTATGAACAAAGCATGGAGAGGATTTACTGGTACAAAATGGACTGATGAAGTCAATATACGTCAGTTTATCCAAGACAATTACAATAGTTATGATGGTGATGCATCATTTCTTGAAGAGCCAACCGAAGCAACAAACAAACTTTGGGGCATGCTCAAAGAGCTGCAAAAGCAAGAGCGTGCTAAAGGTGGTGTATTAGACATGGAAACCGAAGTTGTGTCTAGCATGACTGCTTATGGCCCTGGCTATATTAGTGAAGAGGCTAAAGAGCTTGAGAAAATTGTAGGTTTACAGACTGACAAGCCTTTAAAACGTGCCTTCATGCCTTATGGTGGTATAAAAATGGCAGAGCAGGCATGTACAACCTATGGATATGAGCCATCTGAAAAACTTCATGAAATTTTCACGAAGTACTGTAAGACACATAACGAAGGTGTATTTGATGCTTATACCGACGAGATGAAACTCGTCAGACATAACCACATTCTCACAGGTCTTCCTGATACCTATGGTCGTGGCCGTATCGTTGGCGACTATCGTCGAGTAGCACTCTATGGTGTAGATTTTCTTATCAACGAGAAAGCTAAAGATTTAAGCTATTGTGGTAATGGTACAATGACAGAAGAGATTATTCGCTTACGTGAGGAAATCTCAATGCAAATCAAGGCCTTGAAGGAGATGAAAGAGATGGCAGCTATCTATGGTTATGACATTTCAAAGCCTGCAAATAATGCACGCGAAGCTGTACAGTGGCTTTACTTTGGTTATTTGGCAGCGATCAAGACCCAGAACGGTGCAGCAATGTCAGTAGGCCGTATCTCAACCTTCCTTGACATCTATATTCAACGCGACTTCAATGAAGGTACACTTACAGAAAAGGAAGCACAGGAGCTTATTGACCACTTGGTAATGAAGTTCCGCATGGTTAAATTTGCACGAATTCCTTCTTACAACCAACTCTTCTCTGGCGACCCTGTATGGGCTACCCTTGAAGTTGCAGGATTAGGTATTGATGGCCGCTCAATGGTAACCAAGAACGACTTCCGTTTCCTCCATACACTTGAGAATATGGGTCCTTCGCCAGAGCCTAACCTCACCGTATTATATAGTTCACGTTTACCAAAACATTTCAAGGATTATGCAGCAAAGATTTCTATCTCTACAAGCTCTATCCAGTACGAGAATGATGATGTAATGCGACCTATATGGGGCGACGACTATTCAATATGCTGCTGTGTATCTGCAACACAGACAGGAAAAGAAATGCAATTCTTTGGTGCCCGTGCAAACCTCGCAAAGTGTCTTACCTACGCAATTAGCGGAGGCGTTGATAGTAAAACACGTGAACAGTGTGGCCCAGCCTATCGTCCGATAGAAGGTGATGTGGTAACCTATGATGAGTTTATGCCTCGTTTCATGGATATGATGGAATGGTTAGCAGGTGTTTATGTGAACACATTGAACCTTATCCATTACATGCACGATAAGTACTTCTATGAGGCCGCTGAACTTGCACTTATTGATACGGACGTACGTCGTACTTTTGCAACAGGTATTGCAGGCTTTAGCCATGTAGTTGATTCTATCTCAGCTATCAAATATGCTAAGGTAAACATTATCCGAGATGAAACGGGATTCCCAATAGAATTCAAAACAGAAGGCGACTTTCCTCGTTATGGTAATGACGATGATCGTGCCGATGATATAGCAGTATGGTTGTTAAAAACCTTTATGAATATGATTCGTAAACACCATACTTATCGTAATTCAGAGCCAACAACAAGTATTCTTACCATTACTTCAAACGTTGTATATGGTAAGTTTACAGGTAATATGCCTGACGGCCGTCCTGCAGGCGCACCACTTGCTCCGGGCGCAAACCCATCTTATGGAGCAGAACAGAATGGTTTGCTGGCATCGCTAAATTCAACTGCCAAGCTTCCCTACGAGTATGCACTTGATGGTATTTCAAACACACAGACAATTAGTCCAGACGCACTCGGACACAATGACGAAGAGCGTATTAGCACTCTTGTTGGTGTGATGGACGGCTACTTTGATCGTGGCGCACACCATTTGAATGTGAATGTCTTTGGTGTAGATAAACTGATTGACTGTATGGAACATCCAGAGAAGGAAGAATATGCAAACTTTACTATTCGTGTAAGCGGTTATGCTGTGAAGTTTATCGACCTCACACGCGAACAGCAGATGGATGTTATTGCACGTCGCTCACATGGTTCAATGTAACGTGAATATTAATCAAACTGATTTTTCCAAATTACAAACACCTGATAACATGTTGCAGGTCCATTCCATTGAATCTTTCGGTTCAGTGGATGGACCTGGAATTCGCTTTGTCATCTTCCTTAAAGGATGCACAATGCGATGTCAGTATTGTCATAATCCAGATACATGGAGCAGAACAGGAGGGACACTCCGCTCTGTTGATGATATCTTAGCCCAAGCACAAAGGTATCAAAGCTATTGGGGAGAGAAAGGCGGCATCACTGTGAGTGGTGGTGAAGCTTTGTTACAAATCCATTCACTCACCGAACTATTTCGCAAAGCAAAAGCTTTAGGTATCAACACTTGTCTTGATACATCTGCCCAACCTTTCAGTAGAGAGTCAAGTAACTTCTCTGCTTTTGAGGAGCTAATGAAGTATACCGACTTGGTACTGTTGGATATAAAACATATTGACAGTGAAGCCCATAAGCAACTAACAGGCTGGAGAAACGAGAATATTCTTGATTGTGCACGCTATCTCTCTGATATTGAAAAACCAGTATGGATAAGACATGTACTAATTCCTGGTATTAACGATGATGACAAATTGTTATACAGGCTTCGTGCTTTTATTGACACTTTAAACAACGTTGAACGAGTTGAAGTGCTACCCTATCATGCGTTAGGTGTTTATAAATGGGAACAATTAGGTATCCCCTACCCACTCAAAGATATCAAATCGCCAACTAATGAAAGCCTTCTTCATACACAAAAGATATTAACAGAGTGATAAAAAGCACTTTATTAATAACTATACTTTATCAAATTAAATTATTACTTCTCTCCTACCGAACCATAAAAATATTACGCCCGTTTCTTACAAAGCTAATGAAATAAAATAACAGCATTATGTGATATACTATAATTCTTTAATAAAACTATTAAATGAAAAAAGTTATAATCCTAAATTTCGGCTTATTAACTATTTTTATATATGCTTGGTTCTCGTATAATCATAGAAATACTATTGTTAATTATGAGAAAGCGATAACTAATTACTCAGTGCTGGAAGTAAATTGTAGTAGTGGTTATCAGGGTGGATCAAACCTACTCATAGAGTTCAACTCAAAGCAATATTATGTAGGAATTACAGCGAGTCAATGTAAATATTTTAACCCAAAAAAGATAAAACTTTTTTAAGACAAAGAAAACGATAAAATTTTTGAACAACATGATGTAACAATAAGATATATAGTATGGTACTTTATTCTTTATTTATGTTCATGTGTTTGGTTATTTGTAATAATAAAAAATCAGAAATCTTCAAATCAGTAATCGTAAAAATAAAAAAAGAAGTTTGGATAAATGTAACAACAGCTTGTAGAACGGGAGTAAAAGCTTCTTTGGGAAAGAAGTATTGTCGACCAATTACTAATGAAATATAATTGAAAACAAATAATGAAGTATGGCAAGAAATAGAACAAAAATATTGTGCTTTATCTTTGGAGGAATGTTGTTGCTATCACTCTTCATGATGAGTCCGTTTTATATTGATATGTCGTGGAAAAAAGTCAATATAAATCAAGACCACTTCAACAAAAAGTATGTAACACTTGCAAACTTCCTTAATTTGAATCAGGGTTCACAACTTTCTGTATTCATCATTTTTACAGATGATGATTTAAAGCAACTACCGCATGATATACCACATCATAAAATTCTCTATAGCAATAACGATAATCTTATCAAACAGCTTTTAAATGCTTCTTTTTTTAATACTGGTGGAGATTTGACAACAGTTAGTAGCAAGATCGTTATATGTCAAGGTAGAGAAAAAATATTTGAAGCTCAAATTTTGCTGAGTAATGAAAATATCGGATTACAAAGTAGCAAAATAGGTTGGATTGAGGCTGTAAACACAAAAACTCTCATAAAAATAATATCAAGATTCGACATATATAAATACCCTATATTAATAATATAAGGAATACGATAAAAATAAAGTAAAATTCAATCAACAAAAGAATTTTTGATAATAAAAGAATGAAATAACAGAGTAAATAACTATATTTGCTGTCGTTTACTTTTGTTTGACAACGTACAGTAAAATAAAGGTCAAACTATTAAATGGTAGTATATTTGAACCAGAAGGCATCAATGTTATGCTGCTTGCTGATTTTTATACTTGAGTTATTCTATTTATGTACAATAAGCAGTTATGGCAGTGTTATTCAATTGGTATACAATGAGGAGGATTTTTTTTTCGACTATTTTGATAATATTAATTATAAATGCTTTGTCATCATGTAATTGTTTTTATAAACGAAAAACTTTAAGAATTGCAAATAGTATATCTGCTACGGAATCTCAAGGGCGCGGTGCGCTTGTGTCTGTATACAAAACGGACAAAATGGCAATAGGATTTGATAGTATATGCATTCACATAAAAGGAGCATTTGTAGAGCATCCGTATAATTACAGAGATTACAATAGTAAAACATTAATAGTTGACAGAGATAGCTATCAATTTATAATTATCTTATCAGGTAGTGATAGCTTGCAAAACAAAGGTTATGGAGAAACTTGGGAAATAGATAATATTCCTGCGTTTGAAGCACCGTACACGCTTAATTATTATTTTGAAAGGCAAGTCCCACCCGATACCATTGTGGTTACAATCTATGACATTCGTGAATTACCTAAGAAAAAAGTTATAAAGGAAATATCTTTTTACAAGGCACATGAGAAATAGTTGCAAAAGAGAAATGTGGCGGAGCAATTATTCCTAACAACGTACAAAAGGCATACACATATCATAATATTTCTTAAACCTATATTCAATCGTATCAGCTATTTGTTGATCACCGATGGATATATCCCAAATTACTTTCAGAGAGGGCGTCGAAGAATTTGGTTTTACAGAGTGTAGAACAATAGAGATTGCTTTATAACGTCCATTGGTACCTGGAGGTGGAGGTATATCGAAAGGAATTT
>JABCPF020000016.1 GCA_013333285.2 Prevotella sp. | reverse complement strand
GCTACCAAACGACGCACCAATTCGTCGTCTGCATCGTAAACTATCGTCTCCGCTTCACGAAATAGTACCAACTTTTCGCGACATTTCTCTTCACGCGACGCAAAATTCTCCTGATGAGCAGAGCCTATATTGGTAAGTACGGCAATGGTAGGCTGTATGATTTCGCGCAGTGCGCGCATCTCTCCACGCAAGCTAATACCAGCTTCAAAAATGCCAACTTCGGTTTGTTCGTTCATTAACCACACCGAAAGAGGCACACCAATCTGCGAGTTATAGCTGCGCGGACTGCGTGTTACATATCTATCAGCCGAAAGAAGTTGGTACAACCACTCCTTCACAACGGTTTTACCGTTCGACCCCGTAATGCCTACGATAGGAATATGATATTCGTTTCGATGACACTCGGCTAAGCGTTGCAGCGCCTTGCACGTATCAGCCACCTGTAGAAAATTAGCCTCTGCATAGCGAGTAGCATAGTCTTCAGGTACCTCAGTAACTACAAAGTTTCGAACCCCACGACGATAAAGTTCAGGAATATAATGGTGACCGTCGTGACGTTCTGTTTTTAGAGCAAAGAACAACGTCTCTTCTGGAAAACAGAGAGAGCGGCTGTCGGTAAGCAGAAAGGCAATATGAGCTTCTGCGTTTCCATAACGATACGCCTCAATAAGCGTAGTTATCTTTTCAATTGTGTAAGTCATTTTCTCTATTTGATTACAGGTGCAAAGATAATAAAAACACAGAAACCAACCAATCGTGCGCGTAAATAATTAGAAGTAACTTTTATCACTGAAAGGGCTATAAACAACCACTCTACGCCATTGCTCCACACGCCTAACCTACTTACACTGTAAGCTTAAAAACTTTATGCCGTTCGCTCTCGCCCATTACAAACTTCTGCTGCCTGTACTGCGGTCGCGGTACGCATTATACTACGGCCGTAGCACAACACGCACGACGGCCGCCATACAGGTTGTATGACGGCCGTCGCAACATCGCCTTTTCAGCACAAACGGGTACAGCTTACGGCGTAAACAGTGATATTAAACGACGCAAACCCTTAGTCCAAAGGGCGATAACTATTTAACGTTCAGGATACTTCAAATTTTCAGGACAAATATTTTCCAATACCTCTTCGAGGAATTTACGCGACTCCCAACGTGCCATTGGCAGGTCATGAAGCAAATAATTACCGCAGTCGATAGCGGCTGCACCAGGGATTTCGCCTTCAAAGTCGGCTACAAACTGGAAGGTACGCTTCATCAGTTCAACAATATCCTCCGATTGTAAGTCGCCTTTGAGCAACAAATAATTACCTGTTAGGCAGCCCATTAGCCCCCAATAAACCACGCGATCTTTCCATTCGGCATCGTTACGCAAATAGGTTGCCGCAAGGTGTTCAATGGTATGCAATGCACCTATGTGCAATGCTGGCTCACGATTAGGCTCTTTCATGCGAATGTCAAAAGTGGTAACCGTTTCCGTTCCCACCTCATCTTTGCGCGAAACATAGATACCACGAAGTAGCTTTTCGTGGTCAATAGTAAATGATGGTATCTTATTCATAATTAATTATTGCTTTTAAAAATTCGCGTGTCATCTCAAAACTACCGTCGGCCATGCGCTTCCAGAAATCAAAATACTGCGCACCGTGGTTATCCTTCAGCGGTACATCGCTGATAATTCGGAACGAAATAAATGGGGTTTTATAAATAAAACAAGTGTGTGCAATAGAGCAACTCTCCATGTCAACAGCCTCAGCCTCTGGAAAATGTTCCAGTATAGAGGTCATTTTCTCGCGCGAATCGACAAACCATTCGCCGCTAACGGTCAGCCCCGCCTTTATTTTCACGCCTTCGGGAGCAGGTAAAGCCAAAGCCTTTTCAACCAGTTCGTCAGGCGATTCGAAACGCGCTGGCATGCCAATTATCTGTCCGTAGGCAACCTCGTCACCGCAGTAGGCATCGTGATAAGTGCAAGTTGACGCCACCACAATATCGAGAGGGTTGAGCGAAATGTCAGCGCCGCCAGCTACTCCTGTAGATATAAGCAAGTCGGGGTGGTAATGATTAATCATCTCTACAGCGCCAATGGCCGAATTAACCTTGCCTATTCCGCATTGCAAAAGAATGATAGTAGTGGCTCCAAGTGTGCCAATCACAAAATCTTTATGATTATGGTGCTCGGTGTGAGCTTCGTCGAGCAATGTGCGAAGTTGCGCAAACTCCTTGTCCATTGCAACTATAAGTCCTATTTTCTTCACAGTATGGTTGTTCCTTAATTCAGTAACAGCTTAATAATACGCAAAGTTACGAAAAATGATATATATATGGTGTTTTAACGATTATGTTTTAACCTTTCAGCAAAAAAATATTTAACTTTGTGCGAGAAAGTATAAATACATATAGTTTGATTATGGAAACATTGAAGAAATGCCTGCCCGACGTGGTGGCAGTTGTGCTGTTTGCCCTCATTTCTTTTGTCTATTTTATGCCTGCCGATATTGATGGGCGTATCCTTTACCAGCACGATTCGTCGGCCGGACGCGGTGCAGGACAAGAGATTGAGCAGTATCAGAAGAAGACAGGTGAGCATACTCGCTGGACCAATTCGCTCTTCGGCGGAATGCCTACTTACCAGCTGGCACCATCGTACAACAGTACTTCCGTTCTGAATAAAGCTGAGGCAGCTTATCATCTGTGGCTTCCCGAGAATGTCTGGTATGTATTTGCATACCTCTTGGGCTTCTACATTCTGCTCCGTGCTTTCAATTTCCGCGACTATATGGCCGCTTTGGGTGCTATTATTTGGGCATTCTCCAGTTATTTCTTCATCATTATTGCTGCAGGACACCTATGGAAAGTAATGGCCTTGGCGTATCTTCCACCAATGATTGGCGGTTTGGTGCTAACCTATCGGGGTAAGTATTTATGGGGATTATTGGTGACGGCAATCTTCTCTGCTTTCGAAGTGAGTGCTAATCATGTGCAGATGACTTACTACTATCTGTTTATCATTCTGTTCATGTTCATTGCCTGGTTTATTGATGCACTACGTAAAAAGGAGATGGCACGCTTCTGCAAGGCCACACTTACCGCAATAGCCGCAGCACTGATAGGTATTAGTATCAACATCAGTAACCTGTATCATACTTATCAATACTCGCAGGAGAGTATGCGTGGCAAGAGCGATTTGGTGAAGAAAAACAACGATAACCAAACGGGAAGTGGACTTGACCGCGACTATATTACGCAATGGAGTTACGGCATTGACGAAACAATGACACTGCTTGTACCTAACGCAAAGGGAGGCGCCAGCGTGCCATTGAGCTATAGTTCTACAGCTATGTCGAAGGCTGACCCGCAGATTGAACAGCAAATTCCACAACTATATAACGGACTTACGCAATATTTCGGTACCCAACCGGGCACATCAGGACCTGTGTATGTGGGCGCATTTGTGATGTTCCTCTTCATTTTGGCACTGTTCTTAGTGAAGGGTCCGATGAAGTGGGCGCTGTTTGCGGCAACCACTCTGTCGGTATTGCTGTCGTGGGGACGTAATTTTATGGAGTTCACTAACTTCTTCCTCGACTACGTTCCAATGTATGCCAAGTTCCGTACAGTGGCTTCTATACTCGTCATTGCTGAATTTACCATTCCGCTACTGGCCATGATGATGTTGAAAAAAATAAACGATGAGCCAGAGGTTCTGACCGCAAAGAGTAATCGCAAGTTCGTAATTGCCAGCTTGCTACTTACTGCAGGCGTTGCCACATTGGTAGCACTTGCACCAAGTATAATGGGACCCTTCGTAACAGAAAACGAGCATCAGATGCTCTCAAGCATACAAGGTATGCCTCCTGAGCTGCTTTCGGCTATCTTTAATAACCTTGCAGCCATGCGCGAAGCAATGGTTTCGGCCGACGCTTGGCGCTCTGTAGGCATCATCGTTATTGGCGTAGGCATACTGCTTCTGTACAGCAAGAAGAGAATTAATAGCCATATTATGGTTGGCGCTATTGCCGTTTTGTGCCTTATTGATATGTGGCAGGTGAACAAACGCTATCTGTATGATGCAATGTTTGTAGAAAAGAGTGTGCGCGAGGTACCTCAAACCATGAGTGCTACTGACCAAGTAATATTGCGCGATAAGGCGTTAGACTATCGCGTACTGAACCTTGCTGCCAATACTTTTAACGAAAATGAGACTTCGTTCTACCACAAAAGTATAGGTGGTTACCACCCTGCCAAGTTGCGTCGCTATCAGGAAATGATAGACGCTTATATTACACCTGAAATGCAACGTTTAACACCCGCTATTGCACAAGCCGCTGGCGACATGACAAAGGTGAATGGAGATTCTATCTTCCCCGTGCTAAACATGATGAATACTAAGTATTTTATCTTAGCCCTTCAGAACGGACAGACGGTGCCTGTACAAAATCCTTATGTGAACGGTAATGCGTGGTTTGTTGACAAAATAAGCTATGTAAACAATGCCAATGAGGAGATTGAAACGGTGGGTAAGATTAATTTAAAACACGAAGCTGTAGCCGACAAGAAGTTTGAAGCACAGTTAGGTCAAGCCACACCAGAGAGTAGCTCTGACCTTATCACGCTGAAGACCTACGAACCCAACCGATTAGTTTACAACGTTACATCGAAAAACGGAGGTATTATCGTATTTTCTGAGATCTACTATCCGGGCTGGACAGCTACTGTTGACGGCCAAGAAGCGGAGTTAGGACGTGCAAACTACATTCTGCGTGCGCTGAACGTGAAACCCGGAAAGCACGAAGTGGTACTCGACTTCCACCCTGCTTCACTACGCAAGACAGAAGGAATAGCCTATGCTTCATACGGTGTACTGGCGCTTATATTGCTGTTGGGTATTCTCATGGAAATGAAAAAGCGGAAGGCAGCTAACGATGTGAAATAAACTATAGAATAAGGTGAAAGAGTAAATGCGAAATTCACATTCCCTCTCACCATAAAAAACAAAACGGGACAAGGCTTAAAACCCTGTCCCGTTTTCTTTATCATATAAGGCGATAAAACTATTCTGATATGGCGCTATTAGCTTTATAACTCGCGCTGTCTTACAGCTTCGAAAAGCAGAATTGCTGCTGACACGGATACATTAAGCGAATCGAGTTGCCCCAACATGGGAATACGAATATGCGCATCTGCTGCCAAACGCCAAGCTTGTGTTAAGCCTGTAGCCTCGGTTCCCATGACAATAGCCGTGCCTGTGCGCATATCGGTATCGTAATAAAGCTTAGAATCTTGCAACTGTGCGGTGAGAATACGAATGCCTTTCTCCTTTAAGAAACTGATACACTCGGCAGAAGAACACGCCACTGTGGGCACAGTGAAAATGGCTCCTATGCTACTGCGAATAAGGTTCGGATTAAAAAGGTCGGTAAGTGGGTCGCAAACAATGACGGCATCAGCTTGAGCGGCATCAGCACTACGAAGTACTGCACCTAAATTGCCAGGTTTTTCTACACTCTCTAACACACAAATCAGAGGATTTTCGGGGAGTTTTAAATCATCGAGTGTAGTGTAACGAGTTGTCATTTCGGCAATAACACCTTCTGTTGTACCACGATAAGCCAGGCGCGAATAAACATCTTTTGAAACCTGAAAGCTCCTTTTCTTCTCTATAAGAGGACGTAATTGTTGAGCGTCGTCGTTATCAGGCATCAGCTCTGAGCAGTAAAAGAGCGTGTCAATCTCATATCCTGCACGAACGCAATGGAGTAATTCGCGCAGACCTTCAACAACAAAAAGGCTGGCTTTTCGACGTTCAGCCGACTTCTGTTGGAGCAACATCAGTCGCCTAATCTTCGGATTTTGTACACTTGTTATGCTGTTTTCTGCTGTCATCATATCACGCTTTCTAAATGGGTGCGTCGTCGTAAGACGAAAGAAGTGAAGCAAAATTACAACAATATAGCCTCGTAGCCAAAGCTTATACGAGGAAAATGATTAATTTTGTACCAACAACAGCTCTGCTAATATACCAATATCGCAAAATTTTAATTCTTAAATTCCAAGACCGTCGCTTCAATCTTTTAATTCTTTAATTCTTAAATTTTATAATCCTTTAATTCTAAGCACGGCCTTTTAATTTTTTAATTCTTTAATCTTTTAATTTTAACTCCCATGCAATTCAGAACGATTGTCGACATACCCGCACCAAAATGGAAAATTAATCCTTGCGAAAGAATGCTATTTGTAGGCTCATGTTTTGCTGACAATATGGGGCGTAGATTTCGCGATGAGAAGTTTAGGGGTATAGCAAATCCCTATGGTGTCATGTACAATCCAGCGAGTATTCTGCACACTGTAGAACGTTTGGTAATGGAAAAAGCCTTACCTTTCGCGACAAAGGAAGCGGGAACGGCCATTTTTACACTCGGAACCAATCATATTTATATACTGAAAGAGACGGGCGAAATTGTAGATAATTGTCAGAAAAAGCCACAAAATCTGTTTGAAGAACGAGAGTTTACCATCGCTGAATGTGCAGATTACATACGTCGTTCTATTGGGGTAATACATTCGTACTTTCCACAAGTAAACATTATGCTGACGGTTAGCCCCATACGTTACCGAAAATACGGTTATCATGGTAGTCAGCTTTCAAAGGCAACACTGCTGTTAGCAATAGACGATGTAATTAAAAATTATGACACAAATGGACGTGGACACGTTGCATATTTTCCGTCTTATGAAATTGTCCATGATGAATTGCGCGACTATCGATTCTATGAAGTAGACATGTTACACCCATCAGCACAGGCTGTCGACTACATTTTCGAACGATTAGGTGAGACGTATTTTTCAGATGAAACTATCGAATTCTTGAAGGCTTGGAAACCTATTCGAGAAGCATTTACACACAAACCGTTCAATCCTGAAAGCAGCGAATACAAAGCTTTTCGCGAAAAAGCAGAAGAAAAAGCGAAAGAATTGCAACGCCGCTATCCTGCTTTGGAATTAGAATAAAAGCGTATAAAATGAATAATCCCGACCATCTGACGTCATGTCGATGATCGGGATTATTGTTAATATCTCAATAAAGATTATATTATTCTTTGTTCGCGCGCTTGCGATCATTATGATCGAGGATAATCTTGCGGATACGAAGGCTCTTAGGTGTAACCTCAACCAGCTCGTCTTCCTTAATATATTCAAGCATCTCTTCAAGGCTCATAATAACCTTTGGTACAATGCGAGCCTTTTCATCAGAACCAGAAGCACGCACGTTAGTGAGCTGCTTTGCCTTGCAAACATTAATAACGAGGTCGAGTTCGTGAATATGTTCGCCCACCACTTGGCCGCCATAAACGTCCTCTCCTGGGTCAATGAAGAAACGACCACGCTCTTGAAGCTTATCAATTGAATAAGCAAAGGCATTGCCTGTGTCCATAGAAATCATAGATCCACTTAAGCGACGGCTAATCTCTCCTTTGAAAGGCTGATACTCTTTATAACGATGTGCCATGATGGCTTCGCCCTGAGAAGCGGTCAATACGTTAGTGCGAAGACCGATAATACCGCGTGAAGGCACATCGAAAGTAATATTAACTCGGTCGCCTTCTGTCTCCATACTAGTCATTTCACCCTTACGACGGGTTACCATATCGACCATTTTGCTTGAATAATCGGTAGGAACGTTAATATCAAGTTCCTCAATAGGCTCGCACTTTTGGCCGTCAATCTCTTTATAAATAACCTGAGGCTGACCAACCTGAAGCTCATAACCTTCGCGGCGCATGGTTTCAATAAGCACCGAAAGATGAAGAACGCCACGACCTTTTACTAACCAACGATCAGTGTATCCTTCGACTTCTTCAATGCGCAACGCGATATTCTTTTCTAATTCCTTCTGTAAGCGATCTCCTATTTGGCGAGAAGTACAGAACTTTCCTTCCTTTCCGAAGAACGGACTATCGTTAACCATGAAGAGCATACTCATGGTAGGCTCGTCAACTGCAATTGTAGGCAGTGCTTCTGGCTCCTCAAAATCAGAGATGGTATCACCAATTTCGAAGTTTTCTAAGCCAATAACCGCACATATATCACCGCTACCAACCTCATCGATACGGCGGTGAGTAATGCCCTCAAATGTATGAAGCTCTTTGATTTGCTGCTTATCCATTGAGCCGTCGCGGTGACAAACGGTAACCTTCATGCCGTCTTTCAGAACACCTCTGTGTACACGTCCCACAGCAATTCGTCCAGTATAATTGCTATAATCCAGCGATGTAATAAGCATTTGAGGCTTTCCTTCAATATGCTTTGGCGCTGGAATGGTTTCGAGAATCTGATCTAAAAGGAAATCGATATTTTCGGTAGGTTTATTAAAATCTTCACTCATCCATCCGTTTTTAGCCGAACCATAGACTACGGGGAAATCGAGTTGATCTTCCGATGCATTAAGATCACACATCAAATCAAATACCATTTCATAAACCTGTTCGGGGCGACAGTTGGGTTTATCAACCTTATTGACAACCACAATAGGCTTTAATCCTATCTTCAATGCTTTTTGAAGCACAAAACGTGTTTGTGGCATTGGTCCTTCAAAAGCGTCAACAAGTAACAGGCAACCGTCGGCCATGTTCAGTACTCGTTCCACTTCGCCACCGAAATCTGAGTGTCCCGGTGTATCAAGAATGTTAATTTTTACTCCTTTCCATGTAATAGAAACGTTCTTAGAAAGAATAGTTATCCCTCTTTCTCGCTCCAAATCGTTGGAGTCTAACACTTCCCCGCTGTTGTCCTGGCCGTCACGGAACAGTTTGCCTGCGAGCATCATCTTGTCAACCAATGTCGTTTTTCCGTGGTCAACGTGTGCAATAACTGCAATATTACGAATGTCTTGCATTACTTTACCTTAAATATCTATGCTTATTAATTTGGCTGCAAAAGTACAAAAAATATCGGTAAAATGAGGGCTATATATAATCTTTTTAGTAACTTTGCACCGCATTTCCAGAGAATCTGGGGCATTCGAAGCCGTAAACGGTTGTGATTAAGGCTCAAAGCGACTGAAGAATGTTATTGATGCAACACTTATTAATCAACAAAATAACATGTATTTAAACAAAGAAAAAAAGGCTGAGATCTTCACGAAGTATGGAAAATCAACCACCGATACTGGTTCTGCAGAGAGCCAGATTGCGTTGTTTACCTATCGTATTGCCCACTTAACTGAGCACGTTAAGGCAAATCACAAGGACTTTGTTACCACTCGTTCACTGACTCAGCTTGTAGGAAAGCGTCGCGCTCTGCTCAATTACCTTTACGATCGTGATATTGAACGCTATCGTAGTATTATTAAAGCTTTGGGTCTGCGTAAGTAAAACGCTTTCACATAAAAGCAATAAAAAAGCCCCGCTTTGTAGCGAGGCTTTTTTATTTATTATAGTTTCGTCTGTATCTTATTACTTTTATCTCTATATTTGAAAATCGTTTCAACTATATCTTATTACAGTTTTCTCTAAAATTAGAGATGAATTCACATACACATTATTATTTATTTATTGAAAACTATTGATAGTTTCAACTACATTTTATTGCCATTTATTCTTTACCTAACCATAGTTTCATCTATACCTTATTTAATATAGGAAACTATTTTTCATCATTAAGTAGAATTTCTTGTAACGGATTCATCACAAAATCACGCTCTTTCATGTGTGGGTGCGGTATCTTAAGGTCTGGCTCATCAATCGTAAGGTCATCGTAAAGCAATATGTCTATATCAATAATTCTATCGTGATATTCTCCATCTTGCGACTTTATCACACGCCCCATCTCGCGCTCAATCCTCTGCGTTACAGCAAGAATTTGTCGTGGATTTAACTTTGTTTCGCAACAAACACACGCATTAATAAACTGATTTGGCGAAGAAAACCCCCACGGAGTCGTTTCTATGAGCGACGACTCACGCACAACACGGCCCACCCGTTCATTCAGCAAGGATATAGCTTCCCGTATAAGACGTTTGCGATTTCCGATATTCGAGCCTAAGCTAAAGAACACCAGATGGCATTTTTCTGGAGCTTTTCCAACCATTTACAGGATAATAAGTCGAACTAATCTACAATAAGAAGCGAGTCGCCAAAGCAACCAAACTGATATCCATGCTTCACAGCGAGATTATAACACTTCATAACCGCCTCATAGCCACCGAAAGCAGCTGTCGACATTAACAACGTAGACTCTGGGTGATAGAAGTTTGCAACCATCGAGTCAGCAAGGCCAAAGTCATAAGGAGGGAAAATAAACTTACTGGTCCAACCGCTATACTCCTTCAGCAAACCATCAGTACCCACTGCTGTTTCCGTTGCCTTAGCTACACTTGTTCCCACAGCACACACACGATGTCCTGCCTTCTTTGTTTCGTTTACAATATCACAGGCTTCTTTATTAATAAACATCTGCTCCGAATCCATTTTGTGTTTCGTCAAATCTTCCACCTCAATCGGCGAGAAATTACTCAAACCACAATGCAAAGTTACAAAAGCAGCGTTGATACCTTTAATCTCCATACGCTTCATCAACTCACGTGAAAAGTGCAAGCCTGTTGCAGGAGCAGTAACTGCACCTTCGTTTTTGGCATAGATACACTGGAAGTTTTCCATATCCTCTGCTGTAGCATGCGAGTGCACGTGCATGCCATGCATCTCAGGATCCTCCTCTCTACCATTAAGAATATAAGCAGGAAGTGGTGCTTCACCCAATGAAAAGAGATCGCGTTTAAACTGCTCATGGTCACAGTCGTAAAGGAAACGAAGCGAACGTCCGCGGCTTGTGGTATTGTCATATACCTCTGCAACCATCGTTCCTACTTCATCAAAGAACAACTTATTGCCAATACGAATCTTACGTGCAGGCTCAACAAGCACGTCCCATAGATGCGTTTCTTGGTTTAATTCACGCAAAATAAATACCTCAATCTTAGCATCTGTCTTCTCCTTTGTACCGTATAGACGTGCAGGAAACACCTTTGTATCGTTCATTATAAAGGTATCGCCTTCATCGAAATAGTCAAGAATATTACGGAAATCCATATATTCTCCTTCTATCGGATTACCCTCTTCGTCTTTCCGATACATTTCTATCTCACCCGTTGTACGATGGAGAACCATAAGGCGCGACTCGTCACGGCGTGTCACACGGAACGATTCCGTTGTGCCATCATCGTTTTTAAACTCGCGCACAAAGCTGTGCGGATACAGCGCCACCAACTCTTGGGGCAATTTAAATTTGAATTGCGATAACTTCATATTTTCTTTTCCTTTCAGATTTTCAATTGATTTTGACCAGTCGTCGTGGCCGACTCCTCGGGCGTTACTGGCTTAACATTTGCATCGAGCCATTCTTGAAAATGGTCGTAATCAATGCAATCATTCACCGTAAAGCTGCCAGTGCGTGTGCGTCGCAAGGCTGTAAGATAAGCGCCACTGTCTAAAGCCCGACCTAAGTCGCGTGCAAGAGCGCGAATATATGTCCCTTTTCCGCATACTACACGCATAGAAACCTGCATCTTTTCTGCATCGAAGTCCGTTACTTCTATCTCTTCTATATGAATATTTTTGGGCTTTAGCTGCACACTTTCGCCTTTACGGCGCAAGTTATATGAGCGCTTTCCGTCTATTTTACAAGCGCTGTAAGTTGGCGGAACTTGCTCAATATCTCCCACAAACTGCTGAAGTGCTTTCTCTATAGCGTCACGATTAATATGTGCTGTGGGAAAAGTCTCGTTCACCTCATGCTCCATATCGTAGCTGACTGTAGTAGCACCCAACTGCAATGTGGCTGTATATTCCTTAATATGACTCTGCAACTGTTCTATCTGCTTGGTACATTTCCCTGTACACAACACCAGAACACCCGTTGCCAGAGGGTCTAATGTGCCTGCGTGTCCTATCTTAACCTTTTGCCCTAAGTGGTGCGAGAGCAAATAACGAATATGTGCTAACGCTCCGAAACTGGACATGCCATAAGGCTTGTCAATAGCTATAATCTCGCCTTGTATAAAGTTCATTATTCAAACATAACAAGTGAGTGACCCGATAACAGCAGTGCAAGTATAATGGTACCAATGATAATACGATACCAACCAAACAGTTTAAAACCATATTTAGTCAAGAAACTTACAAACCATTTCATAGCAAGCAGCGCTACTAAAAAAGCAACCACGCTACCAACCAGCAATAACATCAGATTCTCTGAGGTTGCCCAAGAGCCTCCTACCGATTGATCACCGATAAAAAGCTGCAATAAATCAAGTCCCGTTGCGGCAGCCATTGTTGGAACTGCCAAAAAGAACGAGAACTCAGCAGCACGTTTACGTGTAAGCTTTTGCGACATACCACCAACGATTGTTGCCATAGAGCGGCTCACTCCAGGAATCATTGACACACTCTGTATGACGCCAATCCAGAATGCTCGCTTCTCTGTTATCTCGTTTTCATCACGTCCTTTATTGAAAATGGCATCGCAAAAGAGCATGAAAATACCGCCCAATATCAGCGTTACAGGCACTACCCATATAGCCACTTCGGGGTTAAGCAAACGATCAACCACTGGTTTCTTAATCAAAAAACCTATAACTGCCGTTGGGATAAAAGCGACAAGCAGCAACCAATAAAAGCTAAACTTATGTTTAAGGCGCTGAAAACCTGTGCTTCCTACAGGCGCAGGACTTTGATTTAAGCGAAAAAAGCGGTCCCAATACAGCACAACAACCGATAGGATTGCACCGAATTGGATAATCACCGTAAACGCTCTTACAAAGTCGGAATTCTGTACACCAAGCAAATTCTCGGCTATCAGCATGTGGCCCGTCGACGATACGGGAAGGAATTCTGTCAATCCTTCCACAATGGCAATGATAATTGTCTGTAGTAATGTCATTGTCGTGCAGCCTTATTTTGTAGGTTCTTCTTGCTCGGCTACTGAAGTTTCTTCCTTCTTTGGCAGTGTTTCAGCTGCATCGCTCTTAGGTTTACGCACGATGGCATAAATCATTGATACAAAACCAAAGAACGTAACCACAGGAGCTAACTTAATACGACGAAAGCTAAAAATATCAGGGTTGTATGCCTGTTCCGTCGACCCTGGTCCACTCATCAGGATAAAACCGATTACGACAATTGTAAAACCAATGCCCAACAAAATAAAGTTGGTACGGTCAAATGCTAAATTTCTTTTGTCCATTGCTATAATATATAACGGTTTTCTGTGCAGTATGTTGTACACAGAAATCTATAATCTTAAATCTTATACAGTTCGCTGGCCTTCATTCTTAGGAATCTATTCACTGAGATATCGGCACAAACAGCTGTAATAACAATACCTAAGAGGAATACTGCACCTCCTGTAATAGCCATCTCTCGCCAAGTAACAATAGTTAATATTTCAGGTTGGTAGCAATATAAAGCGTATATTCCTGCCGCCAACACACCACAAGCTATCAGCGCTGCCAGCATACCCATCGTCACTGCACGTTGTATAAACGGACGCCTTATAAAGCCCCACGACGCGCCAACAAGCTTCATGGTATGAATAGAAAAGCGGCGAGCGTAAATACCTAAACGCACGGTGTTGTTAATTAATGAGAACGAAATAAAGGTGAGCAATACAGCAAGTACCAACAAACCTATACCTATCTTCGCCAAATTCTGGTTAACAGCATCAATCAAATCTTCCTGATAGTTAATCTCTGACACCTTAGGGTACTTCTTTAACTCGGCTGAAATCCATTTCAAACTGTCGTTATTGGCATAGTCGCTCGTCAGCGTGAGTACGATAGATGAGGGAAAAGGATTCACGCCATCGGTAAATTCGGCTGGGTTTGTACCCATTGTGCGCGTAGCTTCGGCCAGTGCTTGCTGCTTGCTGATAAACTGAATGCTTCGGATATACGGCTTATCCAGCAGGCTTTTATATACAATATGTGCCTCGGCATCAGACATATCCTGTTCCATCAGCATCGTAACTTCGAGGTTCTCCTTAACATAAGTCGACAGGTTACGGCCTGTTAGCGTACTAAAAACTATAAGTCCTAAGAGTATGAGTACCATGGCGGTACTGATGCAAAGCGTCACCGACTGAAGACGACCTGTTTGTTGTGCTGTTCTGGTATGTTTCTTTCCCATTTCTAAATTGGCAATAGTCGTGCAAATTTCTTGCAAAAGTAACAAAATTATCATATAATTACGACCCTTTAACGTGCATTAACCAAATAACCATAAACGTCGCATAAGCTTATGTAGTTTTTTGTTACCTTTGCCTTAAAATAAAGCGAAAAACAGAAAAATACAGCATATGAGCACCATCATTTACCCCAGTCCGATTTACGGTCCTGTGCATAGTCGCCGCTTAGGATTAAGTCTTGGCATCAACCTTATGCCGCCCGACGGTAAGATTTGCACTTTCGACTGCCTTTATTGTGAATGTGGATTCAATGCCGAACGGCGCACACGTTCGCCCCATCCTTCGCGCGAGGTGGTAGCCAAAGCCCTCGAACGTCAGCTCATAGCGATGCATAACGAGGGGCAACACCCTGATGTGCTTACCTTTGCAGGCAATGGCGAACCTACAAGTAATCCGCATTTTGCTGGAATTATTGACGATACCATACGCCTTCGCAATCGTTGGTGCCCTGAGGCTAAGATTAGTGTGCTGAGCAATTCAACCTTCATCGGTCGACAAGATATACGTGAGGCGCTGATGAAGGTTGACAATAATATTCTGAAACTCGATACCGTCGACAACGAATATATTCGTCGAGTCGATCGCCCTACGCAACCCTCATACGATGTCAAGAAAATTATTGAGCATCTGAAATGGTTTAACGGCCACGTCATTATACAAACCATGTTTATGAAAGGCGACGGAACCGATAACACCAGCGAGCAATATGTTGCACCGTGGCTTGAAGCTTTACGCGACATCAAGCCCCAAAGCGTAATGATATATACCATTGATCGCGAAACGCCTGACCAAAAATTGCAGAAGGCTACGCTCGAAGAACTTGACGCTATACGCAACCGCGTCATTGCCATCGGTATACCATGCACGGCTTCTTATTAAACGCACGCCACGCCATACCGACGGCCATTTTTCACTTCAACTTATAAACAGGGGCATTTTTTAGCCCAATACGTTCAATAAGACCTACATCTACAAAATAGTTTAACCATTTGCGGGCCGAATAAATAGTGAGTGCAAACTCCTGCTGCATATCACGACGCGATATAAAGTTGTGTGTTGCGAGGTAGGCTTTCAGAGCTGTTTCCATTTCGTTTTCCGTATATCGTCGCGATACGGTAGTGCCTTTCATTCGCTGAAAACGCGCTTTACGGCGCACGGTTACAAGCAAACTTCGTTCAGGTCTGAACCTAATGTTACGCACGCACACATAGTTTCCTTTCACCTTTTCAATATTCATACCCTTCGGCAACTTCACAGCGGCCGATACTGTAAGGTATCCTATCTCAGGAAGATAAAAACGACCGCCTTGCGACAGGTCAGTTAAGGCAGCATCGCGCAAGGCCGATAATACGGCTTCTATGTCGCCACCCGTCAGCGTACAGCGATGACTGATAGCCTCCTTTAGCTCATCGCGCGAACGTATTGGCGTAGGAAGCAATTTAACGTAGCGGAGCTCGGCTCCACTTCCACCAGCATTAGTGATGGAATGTACATCCATTTTAATTTTCATGTGTTTTTCAATGATTAAAAGTTAACAACGCAAAGATAAACACATCGCGCCATTAGGGCAACACCTTACTGCGTACCTCCTGCATTTTTTATTCCTATTTGGCTATTGTACGGCGGTCGTCATCAACGCGTATGGCGGTCGCGGTACGCATGATATGACGGCCGAAGTACAACGTGTACAACGACCGCCATGCTACATAGAAAAAACAAGAATCATCGTGGCAAACTGATGCATTGAGCGAACCAAATATACTATTGGGTCTGATATTTTGCAAATACCGATTTTTTATTTACATTTGCAAAAGGAGGGCATGCTTATGGAGAGTAACGATTTTTGGAAACACAACGAACTGTTTAAACGTGCTATGGCCATTGGTAATACCGACGAAGCACGTCACGAACTTTATCAGATGACGCAGCTGTATAGTACGATGATTGACAACGACCTGACAGGAAACAAAGCCATTTTGCACGCAGCGTTGAACTTAGATAAGGTAATAGTCGACTTCAACATGGCTTATTTTGTACCTTTTGCCATGCGTTTAGCCGATACCGATTGGGAAGGAACGCGACGCGGAGGGCGTGTAATCCCGAGCATTGGGCAACGTATTACCAACCGCCTAATGTCGAATATTCAAAACCGAAGTGACACGTATATCAAAGCTATTATGCCTTTTTTCCGCAAGGCACTACAAATCAATCCGAGCAACAAGGACAATTTGCGACATCTGGCACAGCTATATGTGCGCGTGGCTATGAAGTCGCAAGCTATTCTTATTTACAAACGTTTGTTGCAGCATCATAACGACAGCTATCTCTTTGCCGAATTGGCCGAACTCATGCCCACGCTACAAGCGCGCACAGCATTGTATGCACAGGCTGTGGTTCATCAAAGTAAGGAGCACTTTAACACCAACAACCGCTACCATCTAGCCCAGCTTTTGCAGCTCACAGAGCCTACACGCGCGGCCTACGAAATAACAAAGTGTATTGCTGCACGCGAGAAAGCAAACGAGCCTATCTCGTCTGACGTAAGCCGAATAGCTCGATTATTAGCCGAGTTTACGCCTGTAACCGACGACAACCAGCAGACTTTTTATGAGCGACAAGCACGTATTGCCAACGCCATTATCAACGAAAATGAGTAATTTTGCAGGCATGAAGTACCAAATTAAACCCGCTAAACCCGAACAAGCAGCCGAAATAGCCACGCTGATTATGGAGGCTATGGACGCTGATTGCTGTCAGAATTTTGCAGGGCCACAGCATACATTGGCCGACTTTCATCGCCTTATCACCCGACTTGTAGGCATGGAGGATACACAATACAGCTATCAAAACACGCTCACCGCCATGCAAGGACAACGCATTGTAGGCATTATCACGGGCTATGACGGCAAGGATTTGCGACGCTTACGTAAAGCTTTTATCGAAGGGGCAAAGGCCGAGTTTGGACGTGACTTCAGCAAGATGGACGACGAAACACAGGCAGGCGAATATTATATCGATTCGCTGGCTGTGCGTCACGACTGTAGACGGCAGGGTATTGCTTCGGCACTGCTCAAAGCTTTTATTAAGAAACACGGTGACAATCAGCCTATAGGGCTACTGGTTGACATCACCCACCCCAAAGCCGAACAGCTATATCTGCAAACGGGATTTGTGTATAAAGACGACGCTATGTGGGGAGGGCATGCTATGCGACATCTGCAATATCCTGTGAAATGTGCGTGGTGCCGAAATGATAAGCTATCAGAAAGCTATCATGATACGGAATGGGGCGTGCCTGTACACGACGAAAAGCAGCACTTTATGTTCTTATTCATGGAGACGATGTCGTGCGGATTATCGTGGAAAATGATGCTCGAACGCCGTGAAGTATTTCGTAAAGCGTTTGCCGATTTTGATGCGGCAAAAGTGGCTGCTTTTGGTGAGGGTGATGTTCAACGTGCGCTTCGCACGGAGGGTATGATACGGTCGGAACGTAAAATCAGGGGCATGATAGCTAATGCGCAGGCTTTCGTGAAGGTAGCAAAAGAGTTTGGCTCGTTCGATAGTTACATTTGGAGCTTCACACAAGGGCGTTCTTGGGTTTACCCTACGCACCAAAAGCAGTGGGTTACGCGCAACGAGCTGTCTGATCGTGTGGCTAAAGACATGAAAAAGCGTGGCTTTTGCTATGTGGGTTCTACTATTATATACAGTCATTTGCAGGCTATTGGCGTAATCAATGACCATAAAACACAATGTTTTCGTTACCGCGAGCTGTTGCCTTTATGCACTGTTGTAGAAGGCGAATAGGTAAAAAGAAGCTTTGGCTACGAAAGTTTGCTTACTATTTACAAGAATAACCAGTTGCTCTTCGGAGCGCATTATCGGTATAAAAACAACAATAGGCCCGACTCGCGTCGGGCCTATTACGTATAAGAAACAAAGTTGATAGGTATGAATTATAACTTTGTCATAATGCCTTGTTTGCTATCCTTGAGGAAGTTGATGATAGTACGCACCTCTGGTCCATCAGGAACCTGATCACGAATTTGCGAAATTGTGTCGAACACACTTGTCTTTCCTTGAAACAACAAGCGGTAAGCGTTAGCAATATGCTTCTGTACTTTTTCGTCGATTTCCATTGAAGTCATCATCGTTGTGTTAGGTCCGCAATACTCAATAGGCTTATTACCTGCTATGATATAAGGCGGAATATCTTTCGAGAACGTTGTTCCTGCCTGAATCATAGCCAAGTCGCCCACACGGGTATTGGTGTTTTCGATAACCGACGACGAGAAAATAACGCCGTTTCCTATCTCACAACTGCCCGCGATTTTTGTACCATAGCCAATCACATTGCGGTTACCCACTTTTGTATCGTGGCTAATATGCGCGCCCTCCATAATGAAATTATCGTCGCCAATCACCGTTTGCCCACCCTCATGTGTGGCGCGGTTAATCACGACATTTTCGCGGAAAATATTGTTATTGCCAATAATCAGCTCGGTTTTCTCACCAACAAACTCGAAGTCTTGGGGCAAAGCACCAAGCACTGTGCACTGATGCACCTTGTTATCGTTACCCATTTTAGTACCGTTAAGCAAGCTAACGAAAGGGAAAATAACACAGTTTTCGCCAATCTCTACATAGTCTTCGATATACACAAACGGGAAAATCTTAGTGCCATCGCCTATCTTTGCCTTGGGCGATACGACGGCTTGAGGACTTATATCACATGCCATAGTTTAATGTTCGTTTTGAATTAGGAATAAGATTACTATTTAGCACCACCGCCTAAAACCTGATAAAGGCTCACGACAGCCTGCATTTTTGCGAGGTCGTCAGCCACTTTCGCAAGCTGTGTATTGAGCAAGCTACTCTCGGCCGTGATAACCTCCAAATACGTGCTGCCCGCACTGGCCATAAGGGCACGGGTGTCTTCGACGTTCTTTTTGAGCACTTCAATCTGCTTAGCTTCAATAGCGCTCTTCTCTGCAGACGCATTATAGCGAACCAATGCGTTGCTAACCTCAGAACCTGCCGACAGAATGCTCTGCTGCCATGTGTTGAAAGCCTGCTGGTAACGGTCGTTAGCGACACGCAATGCAGCAATAAGTTGTCCGCGCATAAATATAGGTTGGGTAAGCGCTCCCACCGCAGAGAGTAGCAATTTTGAAGGATTAACCATGCCCTGTCCGTTGCTAAAGCCACCTGTTGCCGAAATGGTGATATTAGGATAAAAGTTGCTTCGCGCTTTCTCAATATCGTAAAAACACATCGCCAACGCCATTTCGTTAGCATGAACATCAGCACGATTGCGGAGCAATTGAATGCCAATACCCGTTGAGAACGTTGAAGGCAGCTGCTGATTATCCATATCACCGCGAGCGATAGTTTGCGCAGGTTCGCCAAGTAACAAACTTAACGCATTCTCGCTTTCTCGAATTGAGCGTTCCAAATCTTTCTTTTGGGTAAGCACACTGTAGTAATTGCTCTCGGCTCTCTGCACTGCAGTTGAACGCACACCAGCAATATTCTCGTGCTGAATCTTCATAATATCCCATGTTTCCTTAGTAAGGCGCTCCATGTTGGCTATAATCTGCATTTGCTTATCAAGCATAAGCAGCGTATAATACAGATTGGCAACACCAGCAATTAACGACGTGCGCACGCTTACTTGATAGTCTTTCGACTGCAGCAATGCCATCTGAGCGGAACGCTTTGACGCTGTAAGTCCACCGAAAAGTGATACATTCCAGCTGGCGTTAACAGGGAGAGTGTATGACTTTGTCGTCACATCGTTGAACTGAGTTATAGTACCTTGCGGTGTGAAAGCAAATTGAGGGAGGAACGCTAACTTTGCAGCCTTCAGCTGAGCCTGCGCCATGTCAACGTTAAGAGCAGCGTTAAGCAGATTGGGATTATTCGTCAACGCCTTCTCTATCAGCCCTTGAAGATGGGCGTCGGTGAAGACTTCGCGCCAAGGTAAGTTGCCAAAGCTTGTTGTATCAGCCACAGCAAGTGTGTCGGTTGCTGAAATAGGGTCGCGCATGATGCCGCTTGTTTTGACTTGAGGACGCTCATATTTGCCATAAAGACTTTTACAGCCAGTGAGCGACAAGGCAACAAGGCTACCTAATATTATATGTTTATACAGTTTCATATCGTATCGTTTATCGAGGCTTTGCTCTGCCCCCGAAGAGGCAGAAGGCAATACCTGTTAATCGTCATATTGGTTTTTATAAGTAACTTGCTTCTTACAGTGTGCATATTGAGCCAATTCTGCTGCGGCCTCTGCGTTCTCTTCGTTTTCGAATTTAAGCGGAGTGAGCTTCTCTTGTAGCCACTGGAAGATACAGAATAACGATGGAACGATGAAGAGTTGGAACAATGTTCCTAACAACATTCCGCCCACAGCGGCAGCACCTAACGTCTGGTTTCCGTTCTTTCCTACGCCTGAAGCAAACATCATTGGGAGCAAACCGATGATCATTGCCAGCGAAGTCATCAAGATAGGACGCAAGCGAGCCGCAGCGCCTAAGATGGCAGAGTAACGAATTGCCATACCCGTCTGGCGGCGTTCCAAAGCAAACTGCACAATCAATATGGCATTCTTAGCCAACAATCCTATCAACATAATCAACGAAATCTGCATATAAATGTCGTTCGAATGGCCAAAAAGCATGGTAAATAAGAACGCTCCAGCCAATCCAAATGGAATAGATAGGATAACAGATAATGGCAGTAAGTAGCTTTCATACTGCGCAGCAAGTATCAAATATACAAACAAAAGACAGAGCGCAAATATCATAGCCGTTGAGTTACTGGCCTCTGCTTCCGAGCGCGTTAAGCCAGAATACTCATATCCGTAGCCCATAGGCAGGCTTTCTTTAGCCACTTCTTCGCACGCCTTTAGCGCCTCACCTGTTGTATTATTCGGTGTAATACTCAAGTTAATTGAGGTATAAAGGTTGAAGCGTGCGATGTTAGACGGACCATATACGCGCCTTAACTTAATGAATTCTGATATAGGAGCCATGCTGCCATCGGCCAAACGAACGTAGATATTCGTCAATCCCTCGGGACGCATTCGTGTAGCTGCGTCGCCCTGTATCATGACACGGAACAGCTTTCCATACGCATTGTAATTGCTTGCATACATACCTCCGTAGTAGCCTTGCATGACAGCGAGTACTCCTGCTGGCGATGTGCCTGCCTGTTTACACTTAGCAACATCTACGTCTACCATGTATTGTGGATAGTTAATGTTATAAGTGGTCATGGCTTTCTTGATTTCAGGGCGCTTGCTTAGCGCAGCAAGATAATCCTGTGCCACCTTAAAGAACTTGTCTAAACTGCCTCCAGTCTTATCCTGTAGGGTCATAGAGACACCGTTATTCATCGAAAAGCCTGGAATCATAGGTGGTGGGAATGCAAGAATCTGGGCGTCTTTGATAGTCGCTGTTTGCTTATAGATCATGCCTAATACCGATGTAGCTTCCTTCGGATTGACGAACCAGCGCATCGGATCTCCTGTAAAGGTAGCCTTAATCTTGTTGAAGAAACCGTTGGAACGTTCCTCAAAAGGCTTTAATTTAATAATAAAGGTGGCCTGATCTGAGCCTTGTCCAGCAATGAAATTGTAGCCGACAATTTGCTCTCTGCGCTCAATGGCAGGATTTGAAGCCAGCATACTGTCAATTTCGTTGGCGATTTGTGTGGTGCGTTCCTGCGATGTTCCCGGTGCTGCAGACACTGTACAGAACAGCGTTCCTGTATCTTCATCAGGAACAAGACCCGTAGAGGTAAAGAGCATACCCAACACAAGCAATGCGAAACCAACTACAACACCGATAGCTGTTGCCACACGGTGATTGATTACACGCTCTACACCTTTCTTATATTTGTTGGTAACTTTATCAAAAACGTGATTAAAGCCCGCATGGAATCGGGCAACAAAGCCCATTTTCCCAGCGCCTTCTTCCTCCGTTTTCGGTTTTAGGAAGATAGCGCAAAGCGCAGGCGACAGTGTCAATGCGTTGACAGCCGATATCACAATCGACACAGCCATCGTTACTCCAAACTCACGATAGAACGTGCCTGAGGTGCCACCCATGAACGAAACGGGCACGAACACCGACGCCATTACAAGTGTAATAGAGATAATTGCGGAACTAATCTCGTTCATAGCATCAATAGACGCCGTGAGCGCATCTTGATAACCTTGGTCCAACTTGGCGTGAACAGCCTCAACTACCACAATAGCGTCGTCCACAACAATGGCTATTGCCAACAGCAATGCTGACAAAGTTAGCAAGTTTATCGAAAAACCGAACACCCAAAGGAAGAAGAATGTACCCACAAGGGCTACGGGAACAGCAATCATTGGGATAAGTGTCGAGCGGAAATCCTGTAAGAACACGTAAACCACAAGGAACACCAGCAGCAACGTAATAAACAGCGTCATCACCACTTCCTCAATAGATGCAAAGAGGAATTCGGTTACATCTTGTTCTATTGTCACCTTCATTCCTGGAGGCATAGCCTTTTCAGCCTCAGCAAGAGCGGCCTTAACGTCGGTTGCAATCTCCGTAGCGTTCGAGCCAGCTACCTGTTGAACCATACCCAATACAGCAGGATGGCCATTATTTTTCAGGAAAACGCTGTACATTAAAGAGCCTTGTTCTACCTTCGCTACGTCCTTCAGATACAGCGTTTGGCCTGTAGTTTTGCTCGTAAGAATGATGTTTTCATAATCAATTGGTTTCTTTAAGCGACCCTTATAACGCAGTGTATACTCAAAAGCCACATCGCTATTTTCACCAAAAGAGCCTGGAGCGGCTTCAATATTCTGCTCTGCAAGCGCACCCGATATGTCAGAAGGAATCAGTCCATATTGCTTCATCTTATCAGGTTGCAGCCATATTCGCATAGAGTAATCCGACATAGACGGACTATGAATATTACCTACACCGTTAATACGTTTCAGCAGCGGGATAACGTTAATATTGTTATAGTTGGTCAGGAACTTGCTGTCATAACGTCCGTCATCAGTTGTTAACGAGTACATAATCACGTTAGATGTCTGACGTTTTGATACCGTAACACCCACACGTGTAACCTCAGCGGGCAACAGAGCCTGCGCCTGACTCACACGGTTTTGCACGTTAACGGCCGCCATATTGGCGTCAGATCCCTGCTTAAAATATACAGTTATCATGGCCATACCTGCGTTGGTGGTCTGTGAGGTCATATAAGTCATGTTCTCTACACCGTTAATACTCTCTTCGAGCGGCGTTACAACCGAGCTCATTACCGTTTGAGCGTCAGCACCAGTATAGAATGTTTGAACAACAATTGTTGGCGGAGCGATATCAGGATACTGCTCAATAGGCAGCGATATCAATCCAATGGCACCCAGCAATACGAGGAAGATAGAAATCACCGTCGACAGAACCGGGCGTTTTATAAAATTAGAAAATGTCATTTCGCTGATTTTAATATGAAAAGATTCTTTTCTTTACTTACCACTCGGGCTATTATTTTGATTGCATGGCATTGATAAAACCTGCTGCAGTTTCCTGCTTTTCGCCAAGCTTAGCAGCCTTATTTATCTTCTCGTAATAGCGTTCTTCACTAATAGGTGTGATTTGTTTACCATCAGTAAGCTTCGTAATACCTATACTTACATAACGATCACCAACGTTCAAACCGGAAGTAACCACATAGTTTTTGCCATCATTCTGTTCGTCAACATTGATTTCTGTATAAACCACTTTATTGTCAGCGCCTAATTTATACACAAAATATTTATCCTGAACCGTAACTACTGCACTCTGCGGAATGACGATAGCGGCATTCGTAACCGTCGGAACCACAATCTGACCAGCACCACCACTCTTCAGCAAATGTTCAGGATTAGGGAAGCGTGCTATCAGCATATACGAACCTGTTGCAGCGTCAATTACACCACTCATTTTCACAACTTTACCCTGATGATTATAAATTGAACCATCGGCAAGCTTTAGTTTTACAGCTGGCATTGACGCAATGGCTGCGGCTGCACTACCCGATGTCTTAGTCATTGAAAGCATCTGACCCTCGTTCATCGAAAAATACACCTCCACAGCAGAGATGTCTGACACGGTGGTAAGGGCATTAGAAGCACTTACTAACGCGCCTTTCTTGAAAGGTAAACTGCCTACAACACCTGCCGATGGCGCTTTAACACTACACCATGCCAGCGTTTCCTGTGCCGTTGCCAGCGCTGCTTGTGCCTGCGCTACAGCAGCTTGAGCCGACGCATAGCTGTTTTGCGCCGTAGTTAACTCATATTGTCCAATGATATGTTGGTCGAAAAGCTTTTTATTATTCAGGTAGGTCACATGCGCTGTATTGGCTTGTGTCTTTGCCGTATTGAGGGCAGCCTGCGCCTGACGCACCGCCGAGCGATAGGTTTCGCTATCAATTGTAAACATTACTTGCCCAGCACTTACGCGCTGTCCTTCTTGAACATACACGTTCGTTATAAAGCCCGACACCTTCGGACGCACATCAACGTCCTGAACACCTTTAATAGTGGCGGGGTAAGTAGTTTGAAAATCGGCACTCTGTGAGCCGACAGTACGCACCGCAAACTCGTTATCTTGAAGGTCAGCAAGGCTTTTTTCGCTCTTCTTTCCACAAGAAACCAGTGCTACAGCTACAGTTGCAACAAATAAAAAACTCTTAATTTTCATACCTGTTATTGATTGAATAATGATTTTATCTTGCTATTTTATTTTAAAATGAAATCAGCAACTTACAGAAATACGCTCATTTCATACCACAAAAATACGAATAAATACGAAATAATAAAATGCAAAGTGCAAGGATTTAACATTAATTACCACAATAAGAACACACGCGCACGCGTACCTAAATTCTATTGCACATAGCATCATTTTTTCGCCGCTTTTGCGAGCTGTTGCTAAGCATTCTGTTTGCCCCTACTCTATGTTGCTTCTCCCTCTACGCTATCCATGCTCCTGCTATAGCCCTATATGCCCTATGCTTTACACGCTATCCATTGCAATACGACGGCCGTCGAACAACACGTATCACGTTCGCCATACTACTCGTACTATGGCCGTAGTACACGCTGTACGACGGCCGCCGCAACATCACCCTTACACCACAAAGAAAGAGATTTTACAAAATAACTACTCTTTAAAATCGAAAGAAACAGATAGGCAATTCAAAACAAATATTCAATATACTTTTAATCAGTCATTTACAAAAAACTTACCATCAACTAAACGCAACAGAACGACAGTCACAAAAAAGCCGAAAAAAGCTAACATACAAAGCTTCTTTCGGCATCTATTTTCTATACTTAAACTTCGCTCAAGCTGAGCATAAAAATCAAGTTTCGGGAGGCAACGGCAGCCCCATTTCGGCTGCTTTCTGTCGCAACAATTTCATGAGCGGCTCACGCTCGTTGGGCACCTGATTGTCGAGAACAGCATCTTTCAGAGCTTTCTTCAATTCGCCCACCTCGCGTGAAGGCTTTAAACCAAACAGCTCCATGATTTCGTTTCCGTCGATACAGGGCTGCAACTCGCGCTTATAATCGCGTTCTTGCAAGTCGGCTATTTTTTCACGAACCAGCCTAAAGTTCTCTAAGAAGCGCGCTTTCTTCACACGGTTTTTACTCGTAATATCGGCTTCGCAGAGCATCATCAGGTCATCGATATCGTCATCAGCATCGTTTACAAGACGGCGCACAGCGCTATCGGTTACCTCATCGTCAGCAATGGCAATGGGACGCATGTGTAAGTCGACTAGTTTTTGCACGTATTTCATCTTCATATCCATCGGCAACTTGAGTCTTCTGAAGAGGTTTGGAACCTTCTTCGCACCGATAAAATTATGGTTATGGAACGTCCAGCCTTGTACATTATCCCAACGTTTGCTCTTGGGTTTGCCTATATCGTGGAGCAATGTGCCCCAACGCAGCCACAGCTTATGCGCTTCGAAGCGCTCAATATCGGCTTTCAGCTGCTCCTTTTCAGCGTCATCGGTAGCTTCTGCAAGGCTATGGCGTAGCCCGTTTAAGCGTTCTCGCTGGGCGTTACAAAGGTTATCGAGAACTTCCAACGTATGGTAGAAATTATTTTTATGCGCACGGCCATTACGGGTCTCAACAATATCGAGCGCGGCTAACTCGGGCAAGATAAGCTGCAACAAGCCACATCGGTGCATATCAACAAAGCCACGACTGGGCTCTTCGGCAAGCATTATCTTGTTTAACTCCTCTGCTATGCGCTCGCCACTGATAATTTTGATACGGTCAGCATTACGTGAAAGGGCATCGAAGGTTTCGTCTTCAATATAAAATTTAAGCTGGGTTGCAAATCGGATACATCGCAACATGCGCAACGGATCGTCGCTAAAGGTGACGTCTGGGTCAAGAGGCGTACAAACAATACCGTCTTCAAGGTCGGCGATGCCGTTGAAAGGGTCAACCAATTGGCCAAAACGCTCGCGGTTTAAACATACAGCAAGGGCGTTGATTGTGAAGTCGCGACGGTTCTGATCATCTTCTAACGTACCGTCTTCTACATGGGGTTTGCGGCTGTCGTGGCTGTAACTCTCACGACGTGCGCCCACAAACTCGACCTCTTGGTCGCGATATTTCACTTGCGCAGTGCCGAAATTACGGAACACCGACAGGTAAGCGCGGCGTCCTAACTGCTCTTTGAGTCGTTGGGCCACACTTATTCCGCTACCCACAACCACCACATCAATATCGTTAGATGGGCGTTCGAGGAACAAGTCGCGCACGTAACCGCCTACCACATAGCACTCAACCCCGAGGCTATCAGCGGCATCTGATATGCTGTGAAAAATGTCTTTATCGAGAAGTTTTGCCAGTTCGGCATCGCTAAGTAATCGCATAATATATCCAGTCGTTTCGTATCAACGCAACTGCAAAGGTAGTAATAAAATATATATACGGGGTGATGAATAGCAAATTAATTGCTATCTTTGCAAACGTTAAACAACAGTTATGAAACCAATTTATCTGCTTTTTATCGCCTTTGTTTTGGGCTCATGCCAGCCTTCAGCCGACGAGCGGGCCGCTCAAGACTTACATCGCATCGACTCGCTGTATGCCGCACGCGACTATCATGGCACGCTCAATGCTATTCGACAGTTGCGCGACAATCACCCTAAAGCGGTTAAAGCACGCCAAAAGGCGCTAAAAATATGGCAAAATGCCTCACTAAAGCTAACCCAACAAGATATAGGGTTAACCGATTCGGCCTTGCAGGCCGTTACAGCACAATGGAAAGCGGAACAGAATATTGGCCGACGAAACCTTCTGCGCGCTAAAGTTGATTCGCTACAAGTGCGTTACGACGCGCTCTGTGGAACGGTAAGGGTGATACATAGGCGCCAAACCGAGAACTGATAACCCCACGAAAGTTTCTTCGAAAGAGGGCATATAAGAATAAATTTCGTAACTTTGCAAACAATATGGCAGAACAAAACACAGAACAAGAGTTCAGAGAGGTAATGGCCGAATGTCGTGACCTATTTGCCAAGAAGCTACACGACTATGGCGCTTCGTGGCGTATTCTGCGCTCATCGTCATTAACTGATCAGCTTTATATTAAAGCTAAGCGCATTCGTTCGCTCGAAATTTCGGGCGAATCGCTGGTAGGAGAAGGTATCAGACCAGAGTTTATCGCCCTTGTTAACTACGGTATTGTGGGCCTTATACAGCTCGAAAAGAGCTTCGCTGACGAAGTAGACATGAACGCTGACGATGCACTTGCCCTATATGATCGCTATGCCAACGAAGCCACAACGCTCATGCTAAAAAAGAATCACGATTACGGAGAGGCGTGGCGTGGCATGAGAGTAAGCAGCTATACTGACTTTATTCTCACCAAATTAGCAAGAATTAAAGAACTGGAAGACCTTGGTGGGCAAGCCATTGTGTCGGAAGGTATCGACTCTAATTATCAGGATATCATTAATTACGCCGTATTTGGCGCCATCAGACTGAAATAATAAACGCGTAAACGTTTAGAAACATCAACTAAAGCGTGGAACAAAATACAACACAAAACAACGCAAAAAGCAATATTGCCAGCTGTGAACAGGATATGAAAACCACTATCACACTGAAGCAAAGGTTCGGCAGGGGCTGTGTAAACCTATGCCGTTTTGTGTTGGGACTGGTGTTTGTGTTTTCAGGTTTCGTAAAGGCCATTGACCCTTTAGGCACACAATACAAGATAGAAGACTACTTAGGGGCTGTTGGTTTGGGTGGCATGATACCCGATTTCCTTACATTGGGTGCTTCAATTGCACTGTCGGCGACTGAGTTTTGCCTTGGTATCTTCCTGCTTTTCGCCATACGACGCCGTGTTAGTTCTAAAATAACACTGGTGTTTATGACTGCCATGACGCTGATAAGCTTATGGGTAGCCGTGTTCAATCCTGTGAGCGACTGTGGCTGTTTTGGCGATGCTATCAAGCTTTCAAATACTGAAACGCTGATAAAAGATATTATTTTGATGGTGCCTGCCATCGTTCTGTGGCGATGGCCATTGAAGATGTATCGCTTCATATCAGAAGCAAGTCAGTGGATTGCTATCAATTTCACCATTCTTTTTATACTGTTAACAAGCGGCTATTGTTTGTACCGACTACCTATTTTCGATTTCCGCCCCTATCATATTGGTGCAAATATCAAGAAGGGTATGGAAATTCCAGAGGGCGCTGAGCCGCCTAAGTTTGTGACAACATTTATAATGGAGAAGGACGGTGTGCGCAAAGAGTTCAGTCTGGACGATTATCCCGACTCGACATGGCAGTTTATTGATTCGAAAACAACGCAAATATCGAAAGGCTATGTGCCACCAATTCACGACTTCTCTATACAAGTAGCCGAAGGCGACGACATCACCGATTCGGTGCTTTCGCAACGCGGTTACACATTCCTTCTTATATCACCCAATCTGGAAAAGGCCGATGACGGCGACTTTGGAGCCATAGATGCGCTATACCAATACGCAAAAGAACAGAAGGTTCCATTCTATTGTCTTACCGCCTCTACGGAACAAGCCATTAAACATTGGGAAGATATCACTGGTGCAGAATATCCTTTTTATATCACCGATGAGACAACATTAAAGACCATTATTCGCAGTAACCCAGGACTGTTATTACTGAAAGATGGTGTGGTGATTGGAAAATGGGGACACAATGACCTTCCTACGAATAGCGTTTTACAAGGTCCTTTGGAGAAGACTTCGATAGGACAAATGCCTAACAACAGCATAGGAAAGACGCTTACACAGGTAATTCTGTGGTTCTTCCTACCACTTATCCTCCTTACTTTGGCCGATAGAACGTGGGCTTGGAGCAAATATGTCCGACGGAGAATACAGAAAGAAAAAGCCTTTCTCGCAAAAGAAGGCGAACGAATTGAAAATACATCTAACAAGATTATATCAACTTTTAAAAAAGAAAAGCAAAAATGAGAAAGAAAATTGTTGCAGGAAACTGGAAAATGAACGAAACTCTGCAGGAGGGAATTGCTCTTGCAAAGGAAATCAATGAGGCGTTAACAGCTGACAAACCTAATTGTGACGTTGTTATTTGCACACCTTTTATCCACCTCGCAAGCGTGGCACCTGTACTTAATCAGGACGTTGTTGCACTGGGTGCAGAGAACTGTGCTGACAAGGAAAAAGGCGCATACACAGGCGAAGTTTCAGCAGCCATGGTAAAATCTACAGGTGCACAGTACGTCATTCTGGGTCACTCAGAGCGTCGTCAGTATTACGGCGAGACTGCAGAAATACTAAAAGAGAAGGTGAAAATGGCGTTGGCTAACGGTCTGAAAATCATTTTCTGCTGCGGAGAAACACTGGAAGAGCGTGAGGCTAACAAGCAAAATGAAGTTGTTAAGGCTGAACTTGACGGTTCTGTATTCAACCTTACCGCTGAGGAATGGAAGAATATCGTACTCGCTTACGAGCCAATCTGGGCTATTGGTACAGGTAAAACAGCTACCTCTGAACAAGCAGAGGAAATGCTTGCTTACATTCGCTCTATCGTAGCTGAGAAGTATGGCAACGAGGTTGCTGAAGAAACTACTATCCTTTATGGTGGTTCTTGCAACCCTGGTAACGCTGCAGAGCTCTTCGCTAAGCCAAATATTGACGGTGGTCTTATCGGTGGCGCTTCATTAAAGTGTGCTGATTTCAAGGGCATTATTGACGCTTGGAAGAAGTAATACCATATTATTGTTGACCCTTTGGAACCTAACGTCGATACGACAATGGTGTCAAAGGGTTAGCTTTCTGACAACACAATCACTATAAATAAGCTTCTTATGAAAAGATTTGTCACTGTCTTTGTCTCTGTTCTTTGCATAGTCATGACGGCTCATGCACAGACTTATACTGAACACGTGCAACAACAGCAGCACGGGAAGGGCACCGTTACCATTACTCAGAGCAAGGAGATTGACGACATTGTGAACGGAAAAACTACCGATCGCAACGAAAAAACAACCACCCCACTGGTAAAACCTGACGCAACTACGACAGGAAAGAAAACGCAACAGCCGCAAACCACCGTTCGTCCACAACAGCCTGACAGCAATAAAACGACAAAAAAAGAGACTGAAAAGGTTGTGCGTGAACCCGAAAAAGCCAATCGAGAAAAGGCTAATGAAACGCCAAAGGAGGAAACTAAGAAAATAAACGAAGAACCTCGTAAGGCTGAAGAAACAAAAAATACGGAAGCAACTCGCACCCCTCAAAGCGATGACAGCGAGTTTTCTATCCCTACTGTT
>JABCPF020000015.1 GCA_013333285.2 Prevotella sp. | reverse complement strand
GAACAACAGCATATTGCCATTAAGAATATTAATGTAGGAGGCGGTCTTGGCATTGACTATAACAATCCTGAAGAGCGTCCAATAGCTGACTTTACACAATATTTTAACACCTACAACAAGCATCTCAAACTGCGTGATGGTCAGCAAGTGCACTTCGAATTAGGGCGTTCAATCGTCGCTCAGATGGGAACGCTTATATCACGTGCGCTTTATGTGAAGCAAGGAACGTATAAAAAATTCTGCATTATCGATGCAGGCATGACGGATCTTATACGTCCTGCTCTCTACCAAGCGAGCCATTCAATTGAGAATTTAAGCAGTAAAGAGACCGAAGATGTGTATGATGTAGTTGGTCCTATTTGCGAATCGAGCGATGTTTTTGACAAAGATGTCAAATTAAATAAAGTGCATCGTGGCGACTTGATTGCATTAAGATCAGCAGGTGCTTACGGTGAGATTATGGCATGCCAATATAATTGTCGTCCGCTACCAAAAGGATTCACCACAGAAGACATTATATAAAATAATATTTTATAGCCTTTTACAAGTTACATGTTGAATATTTTTCCGATAGATAATACCACCATTGTTTTGGCTTCCGTACTGATTGGAGTTGCGATTATCAGCTCCTTGATGAGCCCTTTTTTCAGATTTAAAAGGCCAACAGACCTTTCTTCCTCAACTGATACATCAGAAGATAGTGGCTCTAACGACCCAACTGTAGGGGCTGAAGCCTTACCACAAGTATCGGTTATTCTTACTCCTCACGACGAGGCTGCACAATTAGAACGAAATTTACCCGCTATACTCTACCAGAAATATCCAGCAGGCTTTCAGGTTATTGTCGTCGTTGAGAAGGGACAACATGAGGTTGAAGACACCATAACACGCATTGAGAACGAATATAAGCAACATTCCGCTGACGCAACATTATATATTACGTATATCCCAGAAACGTCAAGGTACATGAGTCGTAAAAAACTGGGCATTACATTAGGCGTAAAAGCTGCCATCAATGAGAAATTAATTATAACCGAACCTTGCTGTAAGCCTGCTTCAGACTTATGGCTTCAGACTATGGTTACACAGCAAGAAAGCGATGAAAGCTTTGTTATTGGATATGGAGCATATTGTGATGAGGTCTCCTCTTTTAAACGATTCCAACGCCTTTACACCGAATTTTATCTGCTTCGTGAAGCAAAAAAGGGACGCCCTTACCGCACACAGAGCTATAACATATTATTTAATAAGAGCAACTTTATGAAATTTGAGGGCTTCCGCGGCAACTTAGACATGCTTCGTGGAGAGTATGATTTCATTGTCAATCAATACACAACGAGTGGTGTTTCACTTGTCACCGACCGCAAAGCATGGCTGATTGAGGATTCGCCATCACATAAAACATGGTTAAACAAGCACCTTTTCTATCTCTATACCAGACGTGGTTTAGCAAGAGGTAGAAAATATCGGCTTTGGTTTAACCTTGATCAGACAGCACTTCATGGCAATTTCTTATTTGAAGTTATAGCACTTGCATATGGTATTTTAAGTGAAAACGTTATTATTATAGCTGCTTCTATTTTTGCGTTTCTTATCTCTTTTATTGTCCGAACTGTCTTAGCCTATAAGGCATCACGTGCTTTCGAAGAGAAGATTCCTGCACTGGCATGTTTCCCTTACGAAATATCCCTCATTTGGCATAACCTTACATATCTCATCAGATATGCCAAAACAAGCAAGCTTAATTTCACCACGCATAAACAATAACGAAATAACGGTTGTCTATGAAGCCACATAGGATTCTGTTTTTTGTACCCAATCATATCAACGCTATTGGCATTCACCAAGAGCTTATTGCCCATTTGAAGGATTGTCTATCATCAGAAGTCTTCGTCAATATGATAACTTCTGATGCTAAAAAGGAAAATATCCAGCTATCAGACTATGATATTATCCACTTCTTTGGCTGCTGGAGTAATAGTGCTTACAAACTTGCGGGTAAGGCTTACAAACATAATATCCCATACCTTCTTACACCGTTGGGTGCCCTTCAGCCTTGGGAGATGGCACAACATCGTAAATCAATGCGCTTCAATAAGCAGCATCAGCTTACGTCAAAAGCCTCAGCAGTACACGTCTGTGGGAAGTTAGAACAAGAAACTTTCACGCGTTTGGGTTGGAATAAACGACAAGAACTTATCAAGAATCCTGTATTAACCAGTCAGATTTCTTTTGAAGAAACCGCACAACAACTCATTAATCTCTATCAAAAAATTCTTGATTCAAATGCTCGTTTATTGCTAAACGAAACCGCACAACAGATGATTGGCGCCCTCTTGCAATTGGGAGTTAATAAGAATGTGCTCCTTAAGCACGAACATATTTCAAAGCTTCAGCAAACTTTTGAAACATTAACCGATAATGATTGGTGTCAAATCTTTATCTACGCAGATGAGGAACGAATTACCATTCCTTTGACAGAGGGAATTAGAAGGTTACAAAAGGACGTCCCTGAAGTAAATACCGATAGCATCAATAGATTTGAATCGGACATTGAATACCCTTCAGGCGACCTGAAAGCAGATGCTTTACTCTCCAAAAATCTGCTTTTACGTAATAAGGTTAAAGACGCTTTCGCCAATCGAGGTAGCGACGAACGCACACTCTGCTTGCTCATTTTAAATCTTAATCACGAACTATCGCGTCACAAAGCACCTCTACTTCATCTGGTTAATCTTTACGAATACATTCGATTTAGCAATCTTGACGAAGACATGGTAAAGAATATGGTTAGCGACTTAGGGCTGAATGACTTCGCGGGTCGCTTAATGAGCGTCATGCAAAACTTCCTTGGTCTTACCGAAGGATTTATGCCATTTAACCTCGTAAATGACAAAAACGTTAAACTTTTATGGACAGAACTCACAAAATTTGGAACGTATAAATAATTATGAAAGAGCCTATACACTATACAACTACAATTAATTCTACCGATATGAAGAAAAGCAAGCATTATGACATTGGAAACGATATGCGCTACTTACAGCTGCTTTCAAACTCTTTTCCAACAATAGCCGAGGCAAGTACAGAGATTATTAACCTGCAGGCCATTCTTAATTTGCCTAAGGCTACCGAGCATTTCATTGCCGACATACACGGTGAATACGAGGCATTTCAGCATATTTTGAAGAATGCTTCAGGAAATATCAAGCGAAAAGTTAACGAGCTTTTCGGCACCACACTGCGCGAAATAGAGAAGCGTGAGCTTTGTACGCTCATCTATTATCCTGAGCAAAAGCTCGAACTTGTAAAAGCATCGGAACCCGATATCAACGATTGGTACCACATTACTTTACATCATCTTGTGGCCATTTGCCGCGATGTATCAAGTAAATACACCCGTTCGAAGGTGCGAAAATCGCTACCACAGGATTTCTCTTATATTATACAAGAGCTTCTTCACGAACGTACCGAAGATACAGATAAGACGGCTTACGTCAACGTTATTATTGATACCATTATCTCTACTGGCCGTGCCGACGACTTTATCATTGCTATTTCAAACGTCATTCAGCGCCTTACCATCGATCAATTGCATATTCTGGGCGATATTTACGACCGTGGACCAGGCGCCCATAAGATTATAGACCTACTTGAAAATTACCATCACTGGGATATTACGTGGGGTAACCACGATATCTTATGGATGGGAGCAGCTGCTGGAAACGATGCTTGTATGTGTAGCGTTATTAGGTTATCATTGCGCTATGGCAACCTATCGACTCTTGAAGATGGCTACGGAATTAACCTTGTGCCGCTGGCAACGTTCTCTATGGACCGTTATAGCGACGACCCATGTACTGAGTTTGTACCCAAAATTTCAGGCGGATCGGAACAAATGGACGAAAAAACCCGACAGCTTACAGCACGTATGCATAAAGCCATAGCTGTGCTACAGTTCAAGGTAGAGGCCCAATTATATGAACAACATCCCGAATGGGGCATGCAGAACAGGGCGTTATTTAACTATATTGACTATGAAAAGGGTACTTTAACCATTAATGGTGTAGAGTATTCCATGTCGAGTTGTTGCTTCCCTACTATCGATCCCAAAGAGCCTAACAAGCTGACTGACGAAGAAGTTGAATTGCTTGCAAAGTTGCATCATAGCTTTGAGGTGAGCGAAAAGCTTCATAAACATATTCGCACACTGTTGGCACACGGCGGAATGTATTGTATATGCAATAACAATTTACTTTTCCATGCCTCCGTCCCTCTTAATGCAGATGGCACACTTAAAGAAGTAGAAATTATGCCAGGACGTAAATGTGCTGGTATGAATCTGTTGAAAGAAGTGGGTATGCTCATTCGTTCGGCTTTCCAAACAGATACAAATCCCAACGAGAGACAATACGCAATCGACTATTTTATGTACCTATGGTGCGGCACAAATAGTCCGCTTTTCGACAAGTCGAAAATGGCAACCTTTGAGCGTTACTTCATCAAGGAAAAGGAAACACACGAAGAAGAAAAAGGCAATTACTTTAAACTACGTGATAACGAGGAAGAATGCGACTATATTATGAATAGTTTTGGTGTCACGGGTAAGAACAGACATATTATCAATGGTCATGTACCCGTGAAAGTTGGTAAGGGTGAAACACCCATCAAAGCTAACGGAAAACTAATGGTTATCGACGGAGGTTTCTCGCAAGCTTATCATAAAGAAACAGGTATTGCAGGCTACACATTGGTTTATCACAGTAGAGGTTTCCAGTTGGTACAGCACGAACCTTTCACCAGTACAGAAGACGCGATACTGAGCGGAACCGATATTATGTCGACTACACAAATTGTTGAGATGTCGGCACATCGCATGTTGGTTGCCAATACTGATAAGGGCGACGAGCTAAATGCACAGATTACCGACCTCGAAGAATTGCTATATGCTTATCGACACGGCTATATCAACGAGCGTGAACGCAAAATAACAACTCCTGTTAAATAAATAATGAAAGGGCCGCGCAAACAGTTAAAGTGGTCCTTTCATTTTTTTATTTTATATGGGTAAGTTATCTACTCGGAGCGTACCCATAAAATCACAAACTTGTTAGAACCATTTGATACAAAGGTTATTACTAAATGGCAATAACCTTTGTACGTTTTGCTACATACTTTACGCAATAATGGTCACGTTACGGTGGCCGCCATACGATGTGTACTACGGTCGTCATACAATGCGTACGGCGACCGCAGTACACATCGTTCGACGAACGCCAACACCTCGCAATTACTGCATAAAAAAATAACGGGAATGCCCTTTTTAAGGCATTCCCGCAACGTATTTATCTGTGAATAACAGGCTTTTAGAATGGTAAATCATCAGCAGCATCATTGCCACTGCTCAACGGATCAGCTGCAGGCTGAGCGTTATTAGCTGATGCTGGAGCTACTGCGTCAAACGGAGCATTAGCTGTTGATGTCTGCGCTCCAGTGTTAATGCTATTAGGATCAATATGATCTACACGGAAAGCGCTAATATCATTGAAATACTTATCTTGCCAAGCACGAGCATTTATATCAAGCCACACATGAACAGTATCGCCTTGATGAAGGTTGAACTGTTCGAGTTTATCGGCTCCAAACACACGGAAAAGACAGGCACGAGGATATTGATCCTTTGTCTGTATTACAAATTCTTGCGACTTCCATGCATTTCCCGTTCTGCTTGATACGCCTTCTTTCGCAGGGTATTCTTTGATAATAACTCCTTCTACTTCTATACCTTGTAGTGCCATAGCTTTATTATTTGTATTGTTTATCTAATATATAGATTGCGAAAGTAAGCAAATTATTAATAAATAACGAACAAACGCTCCTTAAAAATCAAAAAAAACGAAAAATAACATTTCCGTTTTTAGTTTCTGCTAATTTATTCTTAACTTTGTGATGTAATGTACGAAGTAAAACAAAACAAAAATACTCATGAAATTTACCTTATCAAGCAACGCGCTCAGTAGCCGTTTACAGACTCTTGCAAAAGTCATTAACAGTAAGAACTCGCTCCCTATTCTTGAGAGCTTTTTGTTCCAAGTTCATAATGGTCAGCTAACTCTTACGGCATCAGATAGCGAGAATGTCATGCAAACAAGCCTTGCGCTTGACCAGTTTGACACCGATGGCGATTTTGCAATACCCAGCCACACCGTTCTTGATGCTGTGAAAGAGCTACCCGAACAGCCACTTACGTTCGAAGTAAATATGAGTACGTATGAGGTAACTGTTGGCTATCAGAATGGTCAATACCAGTTTACCGCACAAAATGCAGACGAGTATCCTCACACGGCCCCAATACAGAATGATGTTCACGCTATCACTATTGGTGCTACTGCACTTAGCGAAAACATTAACCGCACATTATTTGCTACAGACAACAACGAAATTAGACCAGTAATGAATGGTATTTATTTCGACCTCACTACTGACTGTTTAGCATTTGTTGCCAGCGACGGACACAAGCTCGTTCGTTGTCGCGATTATAGCATTAAGAGCGAAGTTCCTGCAGCTTTCATTCTTCCAAAGAAGCCTGCTACGCTATTAAAGAATGTGCTTGACAAGGATAGCGGCGACGTTGTTATCAAGTTTAACTCGAGTGCAGCAGAGATTCAGTTTGCTGATGGTAAACTTTCATGCCGTCTTATTGAGGGTAATTATCCTAACTATAATGCGGCAATACCAAACGATAACCCCAACGAGCTTACTATTGATCGTAAGTCTTTGTTGAGCGCTATTCGCCGAATACTACCATTTGCAAGCATGAGCAGTCAGCTTATCCGATTCCGTCTTGAAGCAGGAATGCTTGAACTATCGTCTGAAGATATCGACTTTGCAACTCGTGCAAAAGAGAGTCTTGTTTGCGAATATAATGGATCGCCACTTCAAATTGGTTTCCGCGGTGACTTCTTTACCGAGATTCTGAACTCGATTGATACGGACGAGTTGAACATTAAGCTTGGTGACCCAAGTCGTGCAGGTATTGTTGTGCCCAGCAAACAACCTGAAAATGAGGACGTGCTGATGCTAATCATGCCACTACTCCTCAACGATTAAACAAACATTACATGCGACTTCAACTTACAAAACCGCTGGTCGTCTTCGATTTGGAGACGACCGGTCTTGATTTAGTCAACGACCGAATCATACAAATATCATATATAAAGGTAAGCCCTAACGATGCAGAAGGCGAAGAACAACGCAAAAGCCTATTTGTCAATCCAGGCATATCTATTCCGCTTGTTGTACAAGAGCTGACGGGGATAACCGATGAAATGGTAAAAGATGCACCAACCTTTAAACAGCTTGCTAAAAGTTTAGCTGATACATTTACAGGTTGTGACTTTGCTGGATATAACTCAAACCGATTCGATATTCCTATGCTTGCGGAGGAGTTTCTTCGTGCTGGTATTGACTTTGACTTCTCTAAAAGTCGACTTATTGATGCGCAATCCATCTTCTATAAGCGTGAACCGCGCACCTTAGCGGCAGCTTATAAATTCTATACTGGCCGTAAAATGGAAGAAGACTTCCGTGCACACCGTGCCGATGAAGACACAGAGGCAACCTATCGTGTGCTACAAGGACAGCTGGATAAATATAATCCCGAAACTGTTGAGGAAGCGGAACTGGCTCTACCCAATGATATGGACGTGCTAAATGCGGAATCAAAGATGAACGATTACGTTGATTTCGCAGGACGAATGATTTGGGAAGACATGACGGGACCAGATGGAAAGCCTCTGCTTGACGCCAACGGGAAACCACGTCGACATGAGGTTTTCAACTTCGGGAAATATAAAGGATGGGCTGTAACCGACGTGTTGCATCGCGATTCAGGTTATTATAGCTGGATGCTTTCGTCTGATTTTACCCTCAATACCAAGCAAGTTCTTACTCGTATACGGCTTAGAGAGGCTAAGTTGAACATGAATAAGTAAGGTCTTGGTGTTAATTTTAAAAGACCGATATGCATATGAAGTTACATGTTTTTTTTGCCATTCTGCTTTCTTTTGGGGTAGTTCATGCTATCCATGCTCAAGAACTGAATGCCAAAATCACCATCAATCATAACCAAATTCAAGGTACTGACGTTTCTGTTTTTCAAAATTTGGAACAAACACTCACCCAATTTGTGAATGAAAAACAATGGACAAACATGCAGTTTCAGAAGAACGAGCGCATCAATTGTAACTTTAACATAACGGTTACCAAGTACGATCAGGCGAGCAATACGTTTACTTGCAAAGCTCTTATACAAGCCAACAGGCCCGTTTATAACGCATCTTACACCACCACGCTGTATAATAACACTGATAACGACTTCAATTTCCGCTTTGCACAATTCGACCAAATAGAGTTCAATGAGGAAGTAATCAACAACCAATTAACTGCCCTCTTTGCGTATTATGCCTATCTTATCATTGGAATTAACTTGGACAGTTTCTCTCCAATGGGTGGAACCGATGTGCTGCAACGATGTATGAATCTAACGAACAATGCACAAAATCTGGAATTTACAGGTTGGAAATCGTTTGACAATAATCGTAACCGATTCGCCATTATTAACGATTACCTTGATGGTGCCATGCGTCCTTTCCGACAGTTACAATACGATTACTATCGAAAAGGCCTTGACGAAATGGCTGCTAATGCCGAAAGAGGACGCACAGAAGTTACTACAGCGTTGGAGAATGATTTGAAAAAGTGTCACGAAGACCGCCCAAGCAGTCTGCTTCCACAGATATGGACCGACTACAAACGCGACGAATTGGCCAATATTTATAAGGGTAAAGGCACACAAAAGGAGAAAGAAACCGTTTATGATATTCTTTTTTCGATCAATGCATCACAAAATAATGCATGGGAGAAAATAAAACAATAACTGGCACATGCTTAAGCAACTTTATATCAAAAACTTCACGCTTATTGATGAATTAGATATTACTTTTCAACAAGGTTTCTCCGTAATTACTGGTGAAACAGGTGCTGGAAAGAGTATCATTCTTGGCGCATTGCATCTCCTATTAGGCGCCCGAGCTGATTCAAAACAAATAAAAAATGGCAGCTCTAAGTGTGTAGTTGAAGCCCATTTCGACCTATCTCACTATGGTTTAGAGACTTTCTTTGACGAGTTTGGCATTGATTATGATGCTAATGATTGCATTATCAGACGTGAAGTAAACGATAATGGTAAGAGCCGTGCGTTTGTCAACGACACCCCTGTGGCTCTAACCACTATGCGTGAATTAGGCGAACAGCTCATCGATATTCACAGTCAACACCAAAATTTGCTACTACAGAAGGAAGACTTTCAATTGAATGTAGTTGATATTATTGCAGATAATGCACAACTTCGTCAAAGTTACCTACAGGCTTATAACGAATATCACAAGGCAACTAAACGCTTTAATGATTTTCAAGAGGCCAGCCAGAAGAGTAAAGAAAATGAGGAATTCCTGCGCTTTCAATTCTCAGAGCTCGACAAAGCTAAGCTTGTCGCAGGCGAAGATGAAGAATTAGAGCAGCAGTCGCGCACGTTAAGTCATGTTGAAGACATTAAAAGCGCACTCTATGATGCCTCTTCTGCCCTATCGTCTGAAGACGGAGGTTGCGTTGAAAAAACCAAAAACGCATCTTCTCGACTACACGATATCACTGAAGTTTTTCCAGAAATTAAAGACGTTGACGAGCGTCTTAGTTCGGCATATATTGAGTTAAAGGACATCGCTCAAGAGATAGAGCGTAAGCTTGAGGACGTCGACTTTGACCCTCGTCAACTTGACGAGATCAACTCACGCCTTGATTTAATTTACGCACTTGAGCAAAAATTCCATGCTTCATCAGTAGATGAACTCATCAATGAGTATAAACGACTACAAGATGAGCTTGCAAGTATTGACGGTGGAGATGAGCAATTAGAGCAACTTCAACAAGAAATGCAAGAGAAATACGACGTTGCTATGAAGCTTGCACGTAAGCTAAGCGACGCGCGTAAAAAAGCAGCACAAAAGGTTGAGGAAGGATTGAAGCAGCGTTTAGTGCCATTAGGCATTCCCAATGTGAAGTTTAAGATTGAATTTAAAGAGCGCGATTGCTCATCTTCTGGTATTGATAAGGTGTCGTTTCTGTTCAGCGCCAACAACAGTACAGCCCTGCAACCCGTGTCGCAAGTGGCATCGGGAGGTGAAATATCACGCGTTATGCTGTCGTTAAAAGCCATGATTAGTGGCGCGGTTAAGCTGCCTACAATTATATTTGACGAAATAGACACAGGTGTAAGTGGACGTGTAGCCGAGAAGATGGCACAGATAATGAAAGAAATGGGCGACAATCATCGCCAAGTGTTATCTATTACACACCTACCTCAAATTGCCGCTATCGGAGCGACACACTATAAGGTAAGCAAGGAAGAAACCGCACAAGGCACTATCAGCCACATGCAAATGCTTACCGAGCAAGAACGTATTGAGGAAATTGCACAAATGTTAAGCGGAAGCGATATTTCAGAAGCAGCCATAGCAAATGCAAAAACTCTACTGAAGAATTCAACCTCTAAATCATAAATTTATACCTTTTAAATAACAAAATAATCTCATAACCACATATCATTATAAAATGAAAAGATTATCCCTAACACCTATATTTATATTGGTATTCATTGTGCAGGCAGCCCTTTCTTTCGCACAAACTTCACAGGTAAAAAAAGCAGCACAAAGTGTTTTCACCCTAACCACATTTAATGCAGATGGTTCAATCCATGCCACTACGCACGGAGTATTCTGTGGTAACAACGGCGAAGCCATAGCAATGTGGCACCCTTTAAAGGGCGCAAGCCGCGCAGTGATTATTGATGCAAAAGGAAAACAATACGATGTAGATGCTATGTTAGGCGCGTCAGAGCTTTACGATGTATGTCGTTTTCGCGTTAAAGATATTCAAAATGCACCTGCTCTCAGCTTGGCTACTACAGACGCAGCTGCACAAACGGTCTATGCTGTGGGGTATGATTTAAAGAAAGCCGAAATCAAAAGGCTTTCTCCCGTACGCACTGAGCAGTTTATGACCTCGTATAATTACTATGTTTTCAACGACATTGACGTGTCAGCATCAATGCTTGGTTGCCCAATTGTTAATGAAGCTGGCCAATTGCTTGGAATCATGCAACGGCCAGAAGCTGGCGGCGAGGCTTTTTCGGCAGATGCCCGACTAACTACAACCTTTAAGCTAAACGGATTATCAATTAACGATGCCACATTAAAGGCAACAGGTATACGTACAGCTTTACCACAGGAAGAAGACCAAGCAACCGTTATGCTGGTGCTTGCCGGACAGCAAAATGATAGTATAAAATACGAGACTTATATTAACGATTTCATCAATCGTTTCCCCACCTCTACCGAAGGATATAATGCTCGCGCTACCCGCTTTTTTAGTAAGCGACAATTTAACAAAGCCGACGAAATACTTCAACAGGAAGTAAAGCATTCAACAAAGAAAGATATAGCCTACAGCAATTATGCTACCATGGTTTATCAAGCTGCAGTTTATCAGCTCGACTCAACGTTTACCAAATGGAATCTTGATAAAGCGCTTGAGCTTTCACAGCAAGCAGAAAAGCTGAATCCGCTATCCATATATAAGCATCAGCAGGCACAGATATTATATGCACAAGGTAAATATCAGAAGGCATTAGACTTATTTACAGCTCTACAGGCAACCGACTTAGGTAAAAATGGTGAGATTTATTACGAAGCTGCACAATGCAAGCTGCAACTTAAGTCGCCAGAAGCAGAAGTAATGCAACTTCTTGACCAAGCCGTTCATGTTCAAAATGGTTTAGCTTCTGCCCCTTACGTGCTTGCACGAGGTCGTATGTACGACGCGAATAAAGACTACCGAAAAGCTTTCAGCGATTATATGACATACGATTCGTTGATGAATTACAATGCCAATGACGAGTTTTATTACATTAAATATCTGTGTGAAACAAAGATAAGGCAATATAAACTGGCTCTTAATGACATTGCACACGCTATTGTTCTGAATCGTACAGAGCCAACCTATTATGCAGAAATGGCAAGTCTACAGTTACGTGTCAATCAAGTTGATGACGCAATAAAGACCTGTGATGCTGCCTTACAGATAGCTCCTGGCTATGCTGACCTTTATATTATTAAAGGTATTGCCCTCTGCGAAAGCAAGAAAAGAGAAGACGGAATAGCCACATTACGGAAAGCACAAGAGCTGAACGACCCTCGCGCTGAAGGCCTTATCAAAAAGTATTCAAAATAAATAGGCTAAGCAAAATATCAAGAAATATCAGTATATCTTTAACAATACTATTCTGAATTTGCTATAAAGATTATCCCCATAGCAAGCTGTGAGGGTAATTTTGTTGTATACAGTTATTATCTTTACGGCACAATATAATCTCTAAAAGTATGTCTACAACGTGAAATAAAACGAGTTTCATTATTTTGATTTTCCTCTACTCGTCCTAATAAACAGAATTATTAACTTACGCCCAAGGAGGAGATATTCTTTATTTTAAGATTATGATAAAGCTTTTATTTATTATTTTTGTAAGTAGAACTTGGCTAAGTATATCAAGTTTCTGAAATCATTTATAGGACACTTCATCTAATGTTCCACGAATTGAAGACAGATTTCCAAACCGTTACTTGCGTTACTGTAAACAGTAAACCTTATCAAACAACAAATGAAAAAGAAATTGTCAAATAACAAACAGCAAAAGACAAAGATGATATTCTGTTATACCATTTATGTCATTACATTATTTTTATGCTTTTCATTCATTGATTTCCTTAAAGGCGGAGATTTTGATTGGCAGGATAATTTACTAAAAACATTAGGAACACTTATCGTGCTTGGAATGTGCTATGGCTTATGGAAAATCTACAACAAGATTAATCCATAGCATCATACTTTTTAAGAAAACCGCAAACAAGAGGAGTATGTGTAAATACTAAAATAAAGACAACCTCAAGTTACTATTTATAACATATAAATAAAAGTGACAAATTAAACTTATAATGCAGCCATACCTGTATATTATTAAAGGTATTGCCCTCTGCGAAAGCAAGAAAAGAGAAGACGGAATAGCTGCATTACGGAAAGCCCAAGAGCTTAACGACCCTCGCGCCGAAGGACTTATCAAGAAATATTCGAAATAGAATAAGAAGAGCAATTCAAAACTCAAATTATAAATTTATTAAAGTTTGAATTGCTCTTTTGTTTGTACCATTATACCCCTTACATTATAGCCTTTTTGCCATTTGCATGTAAAGGTCTTCCCTTTACGACGTAATCGCATCGTCTTTATGATGTAATCGGGTTGCGATTACATCGTAAACGGGAGACAACTACTTAGATTTCAACATGCTGATTAACAAAGGGATACAAACTTATATTAACCTTTACGGCGTAATCGATTTATGATTACGTTGTAAAGATAGAAATAGGGGCTTCTACCATTATATCTTACTACAAATAAAATATAACAGAAAACAAACTACCTATCAACTTTAAAATAATAAGATTTATACGTAAAAGTTTGTCCTTCAAATATTTATCGATGATATTTTCGACTCTTCAAATAGACGAAGAAGAACAAAAACGTACTGACAACAAACCATACCATATTTAACACTACTCCAACGTCAAAAAGCTGATAAACGCTACCAACAATAGCATTGTTTGCAATTGTTTCTATCTCATACTTGATACTGACGTATGAATTGAGAATTAACATGAAATAAATGATAAGCCACAAGGCGGCTAATACACTATAAAGAATCAAAAGTTTTTTCATAAGCAGTTGTTCTTCAAGTATTCATATACCATCATACCCATCGTAAACACCTTGTTGATACAGATAAATCATGCTAACTACAAGGTGGGAAAGGTAACATTTCACACTGTCAAGGCCAATGCTTTCTGGCATTACAGAATCGGCACTACTGCTTCTTATGCCGCTTTTTCTTCAATTCAAGTTTGGGTATATTTAGTTTATCGCCAGCCTTAAACTCTGTTCGTCCACCATTAACAGCCTCAATATAACATTCCATTCCAGCACCAAGATAAGCACGACTAATGCTTGCAAGCGTTTGGCCCTGACGTACCGTCAACGTCTTATCAATGCCAACAATACGATAAGCGCCCGTACGCACACGTGCATCGTTATTATATTTAGGCTCTTCCTTGGGTTTCTGTTGTACTGTTACAGGTGTAGTTTCTTGTCGAACAGGCTTTTCTGATGCTACAGATTTAGGCTGATCCTTCTTCGTCTGCTCTGCTAACTTGCGAGCTGCATCGGCCTGTGAGCGTTTCAAATCATCTTGTGCTTTGTTTACTGATTGCTCTAAACGTTCCATCTTTTCGGACATTGAATCAGTAGGTTCTGGCGTGACAGCAGGACGTTCAACCTGTTTTTCCTTCGACTTTACCATCTGTGCCTCAAGATGTTCAATACGATTATCACGCTGTTGTAACTCTCCGAGGAAATAATATATTCCGCCAACAAAAGCTATCAACAAAACCACAGCTACCCCTATCAATGCACGAACAACATTGCGTTGCCTACGAACAGCTGTTGATAATACCGTTTCGTCAGAAAAACCCTCCTCATACGGAAGTACGGTTTCAACCTGTTGCGAAACCTCTTCTGACACCGTATTTGTTGCTGTATTATTCTCTTCAACAACCTCCTCAACAGACTCTAATTCTGTAGCCGAAGATACCACTTCTTCGTTATCTTCTACCGTATGAGCCAAAACTTCAGAACCTGTAAATGTTTCTTTTGGCAATTCAGCTTCTAAAGCTAATGTATCTTCAGGCTTTTCAATATCAGGGATTGCGGGGGGCGTAATATTTTGTTGTTCTTCTGTTTCTATTGTTATTGCTGTTGCAACCTTAGTTTGAAGAACTTCAGATACAAAGGCTTCCGCATCAGCATCAAATCTGCGGTCGATATCTGTAAAATCAACACCATCATTCAACACAACCGTTTCAAATTGTGCAAAAGGCCTGTTGACCTCATCACGCAAAGAGGTATCGGGAACAAAGCTTATTTTATCGCGACCCTCAATAACAATAGGATCGCCTGTATTGACATCGACACTGCGGCGCGATGCAACGCTGGTTACTTTAAAGGTTCCAAGTCCCTTAATTTTTACTTGTTTGTCCTCACGTAAACCCGCCATAAGCACCTGAAACATCTCCGAAACAAACTGTTCGGCAGCGTTTCGGTCAAGTCCATATTTCTCAATCAGTGTTTGAGCAAGCTCTTTATTACCTATCCTACTCATAGCTTCATTAGATATTATCGTCGTCCGTGTGCTTCAAATCTTCTTTGATAGCCGACACTGGCTTAAAGTTTAACACAAGTTTTGGTGGGACAAGCATGCGCTGTTGCGTTGATGGATTTACAACAATACGCTCTAATCGCTTCTTCACCTCAAAAGTGCCGAAGCCTGAAAGCTGTATGCTGTCATCTTCTTCAAGATGCAAGCCCATTGACTCGATGATTGAACGAACCATCTTTTGTGTATCAGACTGTGTATATCCAGCCTGATCAGCTAACGCGGATATGTATTCCTTATTGTTCATATAACAGTGCCATATAGGTCGTATTCGTCACTATTCGTAATGCGAACTTGATAGAATATACCTGCCCTAAGCGTACGCTCTTTAACAGGAATAAGAACCTCGGGGTCGACTTCAGGCGAACAAGCTTCAGTGCGTCCAACATAATAGTCGCCCTCTTTGCGGTCAATGATAACAGTAAGCGTTTGTCCTACTTTTTCCGCTTCAACAGCAGTACTGATTTCCTCTTGCACTTTCATGAGTTCGTCTAATCGACGTTGCTTCACATCTGCAGGTACATCATCAGGATAATGCAAGGCCGAATATGTGCCTTCTTCCTCTGAGTAAGCGAAAGCTCCCATGCGTTCAAAACGAACTTCACGCACAAAATCGACAAGTTCACGGAAGTCTTCTTCAGTCTCACCAGGGAATCCTACCATTAAAGTGGTTCGAAGAGTGATACCCGGAACACGCTCACGAATAATATTTATAAGTTCTAAGGTTTCAGCTTTTGTAACATGACGATGCATCTGCGAAAGCATATGGTCAGAAATATGCTGCAACGCGATATCAAGATACTTACATACATTGGGCTTCTCACGCATAACATCGAGAAGCTCAAGTGGGAATTGGTTAGGATATGCATAGTGAAGACGAATCCACTTTACGCCTTCAATATCAGCCATTTTGCTAATAAGTTCAGCAATATGTGTGCGGCCATAGAGGTCAACACCGTAATAAGTAAGTTCCTGTTCAATAATTTGGAATTCCTTCACACCCTGTGCAACAAGTTCGCGCACCTCCTGAAGGATATCCTCTATAGGCCTACTGATATGCTTACCTGTAATAAGGGGTATAGCACAATAAGCACAACGACGATCACATCCTTCTGCTATCTTAATATAAGCATAATGAGAAGGGGTCGTCAACATGCGGCGACTATTAGTATCTGTACGATGTGCTGCAAAAGTTTTTGTTTGATTGGAATCTTGGCCATCAAACGTCTGAGCAGGGCCTATATCCTCTATAAGTTGACGGAAATTGAACTTTCCGTAAAACTTATCAACCTCAGGAATAGACTCTTCTAACTCTTTTTGATAACGCTGTGAGAGGCAACCCATAACATATAAGCGCTTCAAGCGTCCATCATTCTTGGCATTAACAAATTCGAGAATAGTGTTCACACTCTCTTCTTTCGCACTTTCAATAAAGCCACAAGTATTGATAACGGCTATCTCTCCTTGCGGACGCTTTGAATCGTGCACGCAATGATAACCGATATTCTCAAATTTTCGCATAAGCTGCTCAGAGTCAACAAGGTTCTTTGAGCACCCCATCGTTATAAAATCAATCTGATTTTTTTTCATTAATTAAAACAACGAGTCAACAAATTCCTTCTTATTGAAAAGCTGTAAATCCTCCATCTTTTCACCCAATCCAATATATTTAACAGGAACTTTCAATTGATCAGATATGCCAATAACCACTCCTCCCTTAGCTGTACCATCAAGTTTGGTAATCGCTAACGAAGTAATTTGTGTAACAGAAGAGAATTGTTTAGCTTGCTCAAAGGCATTTTGGCCTGTACTTCCGTCCAAAACAAGTAGCACTTCATCAGGAGCATTTGGGACTATTTTTTTCATGACGTCCTTTATTTTTTTAAGCTCATTCATGAGTCCAACCTTATTATGAAGACGGCCTGCGGTGTCAATCAACACAACATCAGCACCATTGGCTTTAGCACTCTGCAATGTATCAAAGGCTACACTTGCAGGATCAGAACCCATTTGTTGCTTTATTACAGGAACACCAACACGATCGCCCCATATCTGAATTTGCTCAACGGCAGCTGCGCGGAAAGTATCAGCCGCTCCTAAATAAACTTTTTTACCTGCCTGTTTGAACTGATATGCTAACTTTCCTATTGTTGTCGTCTTACCAACACCATTCACACCAACAACAAGAATAACATACGGAGAATGGTCTGCTGGCAAATCCCAATTAGAATTGTCCTCATTATTATTCTCGGCTAAAAGGCCAGCGATTTCTTCTTTCAGAATAATATTGAGTTCAGTAGTGGATACATATTTGTCGCGAGCAACGCGATCTTCAATGCGATGAATAATTTTTAATGTACTTTCTACACCAACATCTGATGTAATAAGCACTTCTTCAAGATTATCCAAAACCTCATCGTCAACCTTCGACTTACCTGCTACTGCGCGCGAAAGCTTAGAAAATACACTTTGTTTTGTTTGTTCGAGGCCTTGATCAAGCGTTTCTTTTTTCTTCTTATTGAATAATCCGAATATACCCATACAATATAATTAGCTAATCTGTTTTGCAAAGATACCATAAACTTACTAAAACACAAAGATATATAGTAAATTATTTGACTAAACGAAAAAGAGGACAAAGTTTAAACTCTGTCCTCTTTTCTTATGGTTAAACCACTTAATACGTGGTTTATTTATTCTCAAAATAACGCTTGTAAAGTCCCATAAAACCTGCTGAGTGGCGAGCTTCATCGCGAGCCATCTCATGAATACTGTCATGAAGAGCGTCCAAATTGTTAGCCTTAGCCAATTTAGCTGCTTCAAATTTCTCAGATGTTGCACCCTTCTCTGCAGCCATACGAACTTCAATATTAGTCTTAGTGTCATGTAAGATGCTGCTACCAAGGAACTCTGCATAACGTGCAGCGTGATTAGCTTCTTCCATTGCATAGTGCTCAAATGCACGTGCAATCTCTGGATAGCCTTCACGATCAGCCTGACGAGCCATCGCTAAGTACATACCTACCTCAGTACATTCACCAGCGAATGTCATGCGACAGTGCTTCAAAAGTTCTGCAGGTACATCTTCCTCAAGAGCTATACCAAGCTTGTGCTCAGCAGCAAATTCAGGAGTTGTATCCTCTGTAAGTTCATTAAACTTGTTTGCGGGAGCACCACAAAGAGGACATTTCTCAGGAGCTTCTTCACCTTCATGAATATAACCACAAACTGTACAAATAAATTTCTTTTTCATAATGCTTTTGTATAATATAATGATTGTATAATGTGATGAATTTTAATTATTCACCTTCAATGTCTTTAATTCTTTATTGGATGCGCATTTCTTACAAACTCCCTTATAATACAGCTGGACTTCATCTATTAAATGACCAGCCACACTAATCGGGTAAGTCAGATTTGGAGCATCTTCTTCCATCAGGTCAAAAACCTGTTCACATTCTCTACAAAAGAAGTGGACATGAGGATGTAGGTCTCCATCGTAGCAAACTCTATGATCATCGATAGTAATCATTTGAGCAATATGCATATCTGCAAACATGCGCAACGTGTTGTATACTGTTGTGCGACTTAACGTTGGCACAGCCTTTACTACACCTTGATAAACCTCTTCAACAGTAGGATGAGTGTGGTTTTTCAGGAGAAACTCCATTATTGTTAAACGCTGTACCGAAGGACGTACGCCATTTTCTGTTAACCTATCATAGGCCAGTTGCCTAATCTCCATATATTCTAAATACTAATGTAATGTGTGTTCTTTTGCTGCTGCAAAGATAATAAGAAAAATTCAGTGTACAGAATAAAAGATTGGAAAAATTACATAATTAGGCAATTTTTCCAATCTTTTAATGCAAAAATAAGCTTTATAAGCCTTTGAGGAACTGCAACTTACACAAGAAATATGAATTATTTAAACTCTTGAAGTAAGTTATAGGAGTCAATTAATTTCTGTTCTCCTGTAATCATATTCTTAAGTGTAATCTTTCCTTGTGCAATCTCATTCTCACCTGCGAGTGCTACGAAAGCAACATGTTTTGCATTAGCATAACTCATTTGCTTTTTCATTTTTGCTGCATCTGGATAAACTTCTGTCCTAATACCAGCATCACGAGCAATTTTTGCAATGGGTAAACAGTAAGCTGTCTCTTTTTCTCCAAAATTGATAAATAGCAATTGAGTTGCTGACACAGCCTCTTCAGGATAAAGATTTAACGTATTAAGTACATCATAAATACGATCAGCTCCAAAACTAATACCCACTCCAGATAGTCCTGGCATACCAAAAATACCAGTGAGGTTATCGTATCGACCACCACCAGTAATAGAACCCATAGGAGTATCCAACGCTTTTACTTCAAAAATTGCACCCGTATAATAGTTCAAGCCTCGTGCAAGTGTAAGATCTAATTCTATCTCGTTCTTTAATCCTGCATTCTTTAAATTATTTAGAATGTACAAAGTTTCTTCTACACCTTGTAAACCTACTTCAGAATCTTTTAAAACTTCACGAATAACACTTAGCTTTTCATCATTTGTACCAGAAAGCGATATAATAGGTTGAAGTTTCTCAATGGCTTCTTCCGAAATACCGTCTTTGCGTAATTCTTCATTTACATTATCAAGCCCTATCTTGTCTAACTTATCAATAGCAACAGTAATATCAACTATTTTATCCGCCTCTCCAATCACTTCTGCTATTCCAGAAAGAATCTTTCGGTTATTGATTTTGATACAAACGCGAATACCAAATTTAGAGAAAACAGTATCTACTATCTGCATCAATTCTACTTCGTTGAGCAGAGAATCAGAACCAACCACATCGGCATCGCATTGATAAAACTCTCTATAACGACCCTTTTGAGGACGATCAGCTCTCCAAACAGGCTGAATTTGATAACGTTTAAATGGGAGCTGCAGCTCATCACGATGCATAACTACATAGCGTGCGAAAGGAACTGTTAAGTCATAACGAAGTCCCTTCTCACATAACCTTGTTTGTAAATGTAACGTGTTACGTTCTACAAGCTCCTCATCAGTAATACCCTTAAAGTAGTCACCAGAGTTGAGAACTTTAAAAAGAAGCTTATCCCCCTCGTCACCATACTTTCCCATCAGTGTATGTAGCGTTTCCATTGCAGGAGTTTCTATCTGCTGAAAACCATACAGTGCATACACTTCTCTAATGGTATTGAAAATATAATTACGTTTGGCCATTTCTTCTGGACCAAAATCACGTGTACCCTTTGGTATTGAAGGTTTATTATTTCCCATTTTATCTTTTTATCTTTCGTTTGCTTACTTCCTTACAATTGTTTGCTTACGATCAGGCCCAATAGAGATAATGCCAATAGATGTTTCAAGTTCTGTCTCTAAGAAATTAACATAATCTTTAAATGTCTGTGGGAATTGTTCTTCCGAAGTAAACTGTGTCATATCAGTCTTCCAACCACTCAGCTCTTGATAAATTGGCTTCACATTATCTATTTCATATGGGAAATCACGTGTTTGCGTGCCATCAGGAAGTTCATAAGCCACACATGCCTTAATAGTATCAAAGCTATCAAGGACATCACTTTTCATCATAATAAGCTCTGTAACACCATTAATCATGATACTATATCGAAGTTGAACAAGATCAATCCAACCACAACGACGCTCACGCCCTGTCACTGCACCATATTCATGACCTAAATCTCTGATAGTCTGTCCTGTCTTATCAAAAAGCTCTGTAGGAAAAGGCCCTGCACCCACACGTGTACAATAAGCCTTCATTATTCCATACACATTACCTAATTTATTAGGTCCTATCCCCAAACCAATACAAGCTCCAGCACAAATTGTATTGCTTGACGTCACAAAAGGATAGCTTCCAAAGTCAACATCAAGCATTGTACCTTGGGCACCTTCACAAAGAATAGAATTGCCATCACGCAACAAATGGTTCACCTCATGCTCACTATCAACTATATTGAATTGGCGAAGATAATCTATACCCTGCATCCATTTTGATTCAATCTCTTCAAAACCTTCAAAGTCAGTCCAACCCAACCCCTTTAATATATTAAGGTGTCTCTGTTTGTGAGCTTCATATTTCGCAGCAAAATTATCTAAGATATCTCCCACTCTCAAACCGTTTCGGCTTGTTTTATCTGTATATGTAGGGCCAATACCTTTTCCTGTTGTTCCAACCTTATCCTTCCCCTTATTTGCTTCGATAGCACGGTCAAGGACACGGTGTGTTGGCATAATTAAGTGAGCCTTCTTTGAAATATGTAAACGAGACCTAAGTTCGTGTCCACTTTTTTCAAGGTCCTTAGCCTCATCCATAAAAAGATCTGGGGCCAGCACCACACCATTACCAATTATATTCACTTTTCCTCCCTGGAAAATTCCCGATGGTATGCTTCTAAGAACATACTTCTGACCTTCAAATTCCAGCGTATGTCCAGCATTAGGGCCACCTTGAAAACGAGCTATGACATCATACTTTGGAGTAAGAACGTCAACAACTTTTCCTTTTCCCTCATCACCCCACTGCAAGCCCAGCAGAACATCAACTTTACCTGTCTTCATAAGTATAGTAAATAAATTTTTATTTTAGTAAATCCTTGGTCCAAATATTGTAGTGCCTACGCGAACCATTGTCGAACGACATTCTATCGCTAAACGATAGTCTTGGCTCATACCCCATGAACGTTCTTTGAAGTAATCAGCATCAGCAAAGTAGTCGCGCTTTACTTCATCAAAGAAGTCGGCCGCCAACAGCATTTCTTTCCGAATGATATTCTCGTCATCAACATTGCTGGCCATCATCATTAGTCCGCATATTCGCACATTTTCCAGACTGCGCCACTCGCCATCTTTAAGCATGTTCCGACAATCATCAAGCGCAAATCCATATTTTGTCTCCTCAGCAGCAATATGCAGTTCCATCAAGACATCAATAACACGATTATTCTTTAATGCTTGCTTATTGATTTCTTTCAATAGTTTAAACGAGTCAACCGCCTCAACCATATCAATATAAGGCGCAATATATTTCACCTTATTGGTTTGCAAGTGACCTATGAAATGCCAACATATATCCTGAGGTAGTTCCGCTTTTTTCAGCTTTAGTTCCTGTTCATGACTTTCGCCAAAAACACGTTGCCCCTCAGCATAGGCAGCTTCTATATACTCCTTAGGATGGTATTTGCTAACGGCTACCAACTGAACGTTTTCTGGCAAGTTGCCTAGCACCTCATGAAGATTTTGAGCAACATCTGTCTTCATTACTACTTCTCCACAGCTGTCTGTTCACCTTCCATATACTCTGGCACATCAGAAGCTGAAGCTTGCTTCTGTTTCGCAGATTTTGAAACATGTTCAAAGACATCCATAATTTGAGTTTCATTGATCGAAACCAAATCATAGTCTATTGCTGTACTACCCATAACATCTTCGATATTTTTCACAGCCCCATTTAATGATGCTGCTTGTACGAGATAAGTAACTGTAGTACGTTTCTCTTTCTCTGTCTTTTCATCGATAGTCAAAAACTGAAGCTTAGCTTTATACCATTTATCGTCCCTATCCATATCACTGAAGAACACCTCGTGATAAGCAGCAGGGCGAATATCAGTTATTTTGTAATCACCACTGATATAAACCTTCATTTCCTCAAGAATAGAAGCTTCTGCCTCACTGAAACTTAAAGCATCAACAACATATTGTTCAGTAACAGGCTTCTGTCTGCCATCTTCCTGAGTTTTATCATAACGAATTTTGGTTTCAAACCATATAGTTGTTCTCGATCTCATCATGTATTTATTTTAAATTTTACTTCTTTTCTACCTTATCAATATCTCTTTTGGCTTACATCAGCACATCAACTTTTTCTAACAATTGATATACCTTTGAACAGATTATCCATTGCAGCATAAGTATAAGCAGCACGATCATTAATACTTATATCGTGGCTCATTCTATTACGAAGCTCCACCAACTTCGACACTGCATCTTGATAATTATCTGCCGTTATGCGCTCACTCATTTTTATTGCCACCGTAACATCAAAACCAAAATATCGAGTAAGCATATCCGCAAACTGCTTACGTTGCATATCTGTTATACGTTGCAAATTATTATTTAAACGGTTCTTCGAATGGAATATGCGAAAAACGAGTTCGTCAGGCTCACCTCCTCGCTGATTGTGATTATAACGTTTTTCATAATCAAAGTAGCAATCGCAAAAGCCATTCTCCGACAACGACAGCAACTCTTCCTTAGCAGGTTCAAGCACTCGGCGACAAAAATCGCTAAATTTACTATATCGACTTTCAAGACGCAGCATTTTTCTGAACTCAAGTGTATTGATAACGGTGAAACCTTTATCTATCCAACTCTCTATAAACATGTAGATACGTTGAGTATAACGGTTACGACAGGCAAACACAATCTGCTTACCCAGTCTATGGTAACCAAGATCAAGAGATACCAGTCGGCGCGCCACCTCTTGATCAATCTTTAACACCGCATATTTCTCGTAAATACTTGTGTCGTTAGGAATATACACATCACATAGATTAGTTACCTTTTGATAACTACGTCCATCAGCAGTTTTATATGGAATTTCAACTGGAACCGATGCCAACAACTTCAAACTTTCTCTTAATTGTGGATAATGATTAGGATCAACACCAAGCGTTTTGAAATAGGTTTTCACCTCCATTCGCCCATCATCATCAAGCTCTAAGCTTGGAAAAATACCTGGTTCCATTTTGCGTCTATTCAGTATATCGTGGAGTTTATTTTGCATAAACTCAACTATGCTCACCAATATACGAATTTGAATCAGCGAATAGTCATGTCTCATCATAGTGACAGCAATAGGCTGCAAAAGCCAAGTTTCCTCCTCAATAGGTATAAGTTCTGTCGGAATATTACGTTTTACGTCACGTTTCTTCCCCTTTCCTGAACTAACCGCACGCGTCTTTTTTCGTGGCGATACTGGTTTTCTTGTCTTTTTTGTTGCTGCTTCGTTTGCCATCTCTAAAAAATGAAACTCATTTCTCCTGACAAACTCACGTCCGCAAGAGACGTGCACAAAGATAAAAATATTTTCCCGTTTAGCCAAGTAAATTATTAATTAATGCGGAATATCTTTACCAAAATACAACCATTTATAAAGCTATCCTTTGACACCTTTTTGCTTGTCGTATATTTCTAAGTTCATTATAAGAATCATACCCCTAAATTGAGCCCACTATAGCATAAATCACACTCCTGCAATTTTGCACATTAGGCTGTATACATTATTGACGCACATAGGCAGCAACCTTATCAGCATAAGCTGCAAGTACTGCATTTTGCTGACGCAAACGTGCTAAACGGCTCTTGACAATTAGCAAACTGATACACTTCCAAAGCACGGCAACACCTAAGCCTAACAAAAGCCCCACCCATAGCGAATGTTTTCCCCACGGAAGCATTTGCTCTGGAAAAGCACTCATTATAAGAATAGGTACAATAGCTACTATTCCATATTTTGTAAGCTGTGCACGCTGCGTGCCTTCACTATCAAGAATACACTGGTATTCATACAGATAGTCCTCAAGTTCTTTTCGTGTAATATTCTCTTCCATTTTAGGAAAAGAAGACTCATTGCCATGACGATCTATTGCACCCGTTATTAAGTGCTCGTAATCATCTAATATATTTACTTGTAGTTCTTTCATGTCATAACAAAGGTTATGATGGCTGTAACCTTAGACTAATATTAATATAAAAAGGTAAGACAGTGTCCTGATAAGCCGGGTTCTGTATCCCTCCACAAGTGGAGAGAGCTCTGTCATTTATCTACCTTACAGGTCACCCTGTACCTCTAGCGTTCTACCCTCCGTCGTTGTGCTCGAAGCACATCGGGCAGGCTACCCTTGACATGACGACGGTTTACATGAACTTACAGCCTCCAGACGGCACAACCTGACGATCACCCGCCAGCTGGTAGTCTCTTACACTACCTTCTCACCCTTACCCCTGGCCCAACAAAACGTATTCTGTTAGTTCCGACGAGGTGGTTATTTTCTTCTGCCTTTACCTACTGTCACCAATAGCTTCTACTTTCAGAAGTGGAGCGCCTTGCGCTGCCCGGACTTTCCTCTCGCGTTATGAAATACGCCAGCGACGAGCCGGGACACTGCCTTACCATGTTTGCAAAAGTAATAAATTAATTTGAGAGCACATTCGCAAGTTTTAAGTTTTTGTAAGTTTTTAAACGAATGTAAAATAAAACTTGTTTCTACTTAAGAGCCGTTAAGTGTTAAATTTAAATTGTTAAAATCGAATAAAGCTATCGGTCATTTTGGCACATTACCAACTTTTGCGCATATATTTGCAATGCTTTCAATCGGGAATCAAATCGGTTCCTAATTGATATTTAAATATAGGAATAAATTAAAATCAATAAGCAAATGAAAAAGTATTCCAATTATCTCGTAGCAAGCTTATGTATTCTCTCGCTTGCTTTTTCAGGTGGAGCCTTCTACAAAGTAAAGGCAGCCACTAACAATACTGAACAAGCTGGACAGCCCGTTGACTTAACTTACGCTGCCAAAAAGGCACTTCCAGCTGTAGTACACATCAAGTACGTTCAGAATTCTAAGACACAAACCGTTGAAGCACAAGAAGATCCGTTTGATGGTTTTTTCTTTGACCCATTCGGTCTCTTTGGTAATCCTAACCAAGGAAGAGGTGGATCGCGCAAGCAAAAAATCCAAACTCCAAAGAAACAAGGCACTGGTTCGGGCGTGATTATTAGCAGCGATGGATATATTGTAACCAACAACCACGTAGTAAATGGTGCTGACGAACTGACAGTAACCCTTGAAGACAACCGTGAATTTAATGCGAAGATTATTGGTACAGACCCTTCTACTGACCTCGCACTTATTAAAATAAACGGTAAGAACCTCCCAACCCTTCCTATCGGTGATTCAGATAAGATTCAGGTTGGTGAGTGGTGTATTGCCGTTGGTAACCCTTTCGGTCTGAATAATACGGTAACTGCTGGTATCATTTCGGCCAAAGCACGTTCTTTAGGCGCTAATGGTGTTGAAAGTTTTATACAAACCGATGCTGCCATTAACCCAGGAAACTCGGGTGGAGCTTTAGTAAACACACGCGGTGAACTGATTGGTGTGAACGCCATGCTTTATTCGCAGACAGGTTCGTATGCAGGCTATGGTTTTGCCATTCCTACTGCTATCATGAATAAAGTTGTTGAGGACTTGAAGCAATATGGAACTGTTCAGCGTGCCTTCCTTGGCATTCGTGGCGGCGATGTACTCAACTACGTAAACGCACAAAAGGAGAACGGCAAAGAAACTCCTGACTTAGGCACAAACGATGGTATTTATGTTGACACTGTTGAAGACAATGGTGCAGCTGCCGAAGCAGGCTTAAAGAAAGGCGATGTCATTATAAGCATTGACGGCAAACACGTAGGAAAAATGGCCGAACTACAAGAAATAATTAACGCTAAGCGCCCTGGCGACAAGGCTACTATTACATGGCTACGCGACAAAAAACAAATGTCGAAAACCGTTATTTTAAAGAACAAACAAGGAAATACTAAGGTTGTGAAGACCGCTGATCTCAATGTTCTGGGTGCTCAGGTTATTCCTGTAAGTGATGAACTGAAGAAAGAGTTAGGCATTGCATACGGTTTACAGGTAAAGAACGTCAAGGGCGGAGCTTTCAAAGCCAGTGGTATCAACGACGGATTTGTGATTATCACAGCCAACGACAAGCCAATGAAGAGCATTTCTGATCTGCAGGACGCTGTGAAAGAAGCCTCAACCAGCAACAACCCTGTACTTTTCATCAAGGGTATGTGGCCTTCAGGCAAAACCGATTATATGGCAGTTAAGGTAGGTAATGACAATTAAATAGCTACTTAACAGCAAAATTTATAAAACATCAAGCCATTTCTGACAAGGCGTGTCGGAAGTGGCTTTTTTTCGTATAATCACCTTTACGGGCTTTTCGCAAAGCCATTTAAGCGCAAAGCGCATATAAAACTTTATAAATTACTTATTTACAACAAATTACAACCATCGCAAAAAGCGTACAATTACGACGTAAACGCAAATCGATTACGATGTAAACGTAACGCGATTACGACGTAAAGATATCGCGATTACGACGTAAAGATATTGCGATTACGACGTAAAGATATTGCGATTACATCGTAATAGAATTTCTTTATTATCTGCAGGGGTTAGCTTAAAGGTGAGAGATAGTCGTTCATTGTTGATTTGAACGAATTGTTCTGGATTTTTTTAAAGGTAATTGTACGTTGTCAAACAAAAGTGCACAACTTGACCTCTAATTAAGTTTGGGATTTTAGTTATAATTATTAATAAATAACTATCGTGAAATACCTTTATATAAAGCACTTTTAGAATTAGCCGATAACGCCACGCATTTTGTCTTCGAATGCAGATAAAGAAGCTTTTGCTCCTTCTCCCATAGCAATGACAATTTGTTTATAAGGCACGCT
>JABCPF020000014.1 GCA_013333285.2 Prevotella sp. | reverse complement strand
CACGTGTTTAGTATCTACATTCTTATTATTTATGCAGGCCTTTTGGCCTATCGCCCTCTACGACGCTTTGCTTTAGCCTTTGCGCCATGGATTGTTTTTGCTTGTTGTTACGATTGGATGCGCTTCTTTCCTAACTATGAATTTAATTCCATTGACGTACAAGGACTATACGATTCCGAAAAGAACCTTTTTGGAATAGCTACATGGGGTGGACAAAAGCTTACCTTAAGCGAATATTTTTCTGTACATCACTGCACACCTGCTGACCTAATGGCTGGTTTCTTTTACCTCTGTTGGGTGCCTGTTCCTTTAGGTTTCAGCTTTTGGTTGTATTATAAACAACAGTACAAATGGTGCATTAGATTTTGTCTTGCCTTCCTTTTCGTTAACCTTTTAGGCTTTTGTGGCTATTACATTCACCCCGCAGCGCCACCATGGTATGTCATGGAATATGGCTTCAAACCGATATTACACACCCCCGGAAACGTTGCAGGACTTATCCGATTTGACCAGCTTGTCGGCTTCCCCGTGTTTCAAAGCATCTACGGAAAGAATGCTAACGTGTTTGCTGCCTTGCCTTCCCTGCATGCCGCATATATGTTAGTGACCACCTGCTATGCTTGTGCAAGCAAGCAATCAAAGGCTACTGTTGTCACGTTTACGTTTATATGCGTTGGAATTTGGTGGACAGCCGTCTATTCAGGACATCATTATGTCATTGATGTTCTGTTAGGAATCCTCGTTACTTTCATTGGAATTGCCCTTTTAGAAGGCTGTATTTTCCGCACTCCCTGCATAAAACGAGCATTAGAAAAGTACGTCAATCATATAAAAAACAAGTCTGTTTCTCTTTCTCAAACAAAAGAAAAACAGACCCCATAAGTTGATTAGATACTGTCGTATCAACACATAGCGCTTTTAAAAAGGCAGCATAAGTAATTCTTTCAGACTGTAGATGATATGGTTTACCATCGTTTCGTCTACAGTTTCTTGTTTCCAAGCCTTTCCCTTTAGCCACACCGCACAGCACCCTATTTGCTTTGCGGGCATCATATCCTTTTGAAAACTATCGCCCACAACAGCCACTTCGGCTGGCTCAAAGCCCAATTCTCGAACACCGATTTCGTAAATTCGAGCATCGGGTTTGCGAATACCCACTTCGGCCGACTCTACTATTGACTTGAAGAAACCGTCTAAACCAAACTCTTTAATACCGTACGAATATTGCCATAAAAGTTGCTTACCAACACCATTTCGTAGTTTTCGCGCAATTTTTCCAGCACCATTCGGCTCTCTTTTGTGGTTTTCTGCACACAAGAATATACATCATTCAGCACCCTTTCGCGCATAACCGACGCATCAATAGCATTCATTTTCAACGCTCCTTCCTGCATAAGAAAGTCGAATTCGAGTTGTAATTTCACACCGAGAGTTACACGAAAGGTATCTTCAGGCGCAATAAGCGTTTTACTTTCTAACGTGCGTTCGCCATACACATAAGCGTCACGAAACTGCTGCTCAGTCACAGGCACACCACAACGCTGATAGGCTGCCCATAACATTTGCCCCCAATGGCAGCCTGCTGTGTCAAGCGTGGCTCCGTAATCGAATAAGAAACCTTTAATCATGCCTTAACCTCCTTTTCATCAAGGGTCTGCAAACGCGCTGTCATTCGTACACAAAGCTTTTCGTGACTGCGCATCATGTACACATAAAACAGGTTAAGAACCACAAACTCAAAGAGCAAATATATCCATGGTCCTAACACATCGTCGGTAAAACAACCCAACAAACAAGTTGCGTAGATAAAGAAAGCCCTGCTATTAAACGTCAGCAGATTGGTATATTTCATCAGCGGACGGCTACCCTTCAGGAACTCGTCGCGCAACGGTGCCAATTCATCGGCCGTGCGTTTAGCGGCTACCTCGTTCCACAATGCGAAGAAACGTTGAAACTGTGGCGTGCGTTTCTCCTGACTTTTACAATATCCAGCATAACTCTTATAGAAAATACGGTCGAACCATTTGCGTCGAGGTGTTTCCTTGTAAATGGCTATTTGTTGAGCATAGTTATCCAGTTCCGACCCCTCTTTACCCTTTAAAAAGAAAAGGTGTATTTGCCTATAGTAGTCGCCTAACGAGCTTTGGGGCGAGTGTCCCAGCACACCTGCCAACGCGCTTAGCACCCAAGCCCATATCCCCCACGTCATATCCGTACCCGGAATATGTTCGTTCATCAATCGGAATGACAGCCCCATGTATATGGCTACAAACCATACATCGCCCGAAACGCCATCGAGCACGCGACCCAATAACGTTGTTTTGCCCGAAAGACGAGCCATTTGTCCATCAGTAGAATCGCAGAAATTAGCCAACATTAACAACACAATGCCCATGACATTATGTGGCCAATCGGTATAGCTAAACATCAATCCTGCCCCTGCTCCCAAGAAGAACGACAGAATAGTAATTACGTTAGGGTGTACACCTAACTTATTCCAGAACAAAGCAAACACCAATCCAATAGGATGGTTAAAATGAGCATCGAACCACTCTTCTGTATCGGCCGACTTGATAGAAGCCTGAAAAAGTTCACGAAATGTTGCCATTATTCACTCTCATATAAAAGTTCAGACTGCACCGCTATTTCGTCAGCAATTGCCGATGCCATTGTATGGCGGAAGGCTGAAAAGCTTGGCCAGTCATTAAAATCAATAATATAAAATCTGCCTTCTTTATCAACTATTGCGTCGCCACCATATACAGGCACTTGGGCCAGCTGCGAAAGCCGAAATACTTCGTTTGCAAGGGCTTCGTGATCAAAGGCATAATGGTGGGGAGCGCCGTTGTAAGCCTCAAGCCCAAACTTCGACATGCCTGTATCGCCTGGGTATAAAAAGCGGAAATCGCGGCAGCCAACACCATAGAATTTAATCACATCGCCAGGGATATGTGCGCTCACAACCCAATCGGTAATGCCGCGTTCAGCAAACTGTTGGCACGCTATATCCAGTTCATCATGCGTATGACAGAATACAATATCGGCCTTTTCCTGTGCCGAAGTATCATTGCGTTTCAGCCAAAAACCGTCGTTTCCCTCTTCGTGTGCCATTGGAATATGGTTAGCTTTCATCAGCTGTGCCAATACCGACCTTCTGCAATTGCGCACTCCTGTCGAACTATTAAACACTTTAGAACCCTCGTCTTCGAAACGCGAAAGTAGCGTTAAAGCCTCTTCCGAACGAGCCATTGACAGGATAATATCGGCACGACGAGGTTCAGAAATGAAGCTTTTTTCGCTTACTACTGGTATATCATCAGCCCAACCTAAGCGTTGTTTAAGCTCATCGCATACCGCTAAAAGAATAGCCAAATCTTTATCAACCGAGTTGGGCGAGAACCTTTCGTCACGCTGAATAGCCAAAACCGTAACTTCCATAAGCCTATGGTTCAAGGAATTGGTTGGCCTTCTTAAGGTCCGAAACATGGTCAATATCAAACACTTTTGAGAACGCATAAGCCGTCAGACGGAAACCATCAGTTAGCAATGCGCGCTGAAAGTTTCGCATTCTGCTCTCACCAGCCTCAACGCAATGAGCGAGTGTTTCTAACGCTTTGGGTGTCAAGCCATAAATACCAGCCGATATATAACGGCACGCTGCATCGTTTTGGTCATAAAAACCGCTAATGGTCATGTCGTCACGAGTGCCTACCCACAAGGGCTTTTCATCGTCAACAAACGAGGTTACACCCATCAGCCCATCAGCGCCCTGCTCTACAGCTTGTTTGAAACGGCTCACATAGTCGGCAAATTCAGCCTCTTTGAACACCGTATCTACCGTAGTTAGAACAAAGGGGGCGTCGGTAAGCATGTGGCTAAGCTCAAAAAACGAATGCATACTGCTGGGTGTACTCTTTACTTTAAACTGCAAATTTACGGGGCGTCCTTTCAGTCCGTCCTCCTCAATCTGCAAAAGATGTTGACTCACACGGTTGGTTTTATCGTTACATATCACCACTATTTCTTCACCATCGTTATCCATAAAAATACGGATAAGCCTATCAATCAGTTTTTCTCCTTTCACCTCAGCTAAAGGCTTTGGCACACTCACTCCCTCCGAAGCAAGGCGCGAGCCATCACCCGCTGCAATAACTGCAAATTTCATGCTTTGTAATTGTTAAACCGTTACAAATGTAATCAAAAATGTTAACTTCATAAAGCTTTCGCCTTCTTTTTTATTTGCTGACTGTACGGCGACTGTGGTACACGTTGTACTACGGCCGTCGTACGAGTTGTATCACAGTCGGCATACAATGTGTATGGCGGCCGCCGCACGTTCACCGTTTACACACAATGCTTTCGGCCATACACCACAAAGCCCCTGCCCTTTAGGGCAAAAAAGCTTAAAAGCACATGCTACTATTTATTTTCTTTTGTATCTTTGCATTCAATTTTCCAGAATATTCTACATGAATAAGATATACAGAGCGGGCCTTGATGTTGGCTCGACAACAGCCAAGATAACTGTCCTTGACGACGCTGGTCGTCTGCTTTTTTCGCGCTATGAACGCCACAACGCAAAGGTTAACGAGCTTGTGGGTAGCTATCTTGACGAAATAGAGCAGCAGTTTGGCCCTATTCAGTTGCGCCTTTGCGTAACGGGCTCAGTAGGAATGTCGGCTGCCGAACAGATGAAAGCCGAATTTGTGCAAGAGGTTGTTGCAGCCACTGTGTTTGCTCGGCATCGCTATCCGCAAGCCAAAGCGCTGATTGACATTGGTGGCGAAGATGCAAAAGTGGTGTTCTTTAACGGGCAGAGCATGGAGCTTCGCATGAACGGCAACTGCGCTGGCGGCACAGGCGCATTCATTGATCAAATGTCTGTGTTGATGGGTTGTACCAACAGCGAGATGAATGACAAAGCAATGACCTCTACCCGACTGTATCCTATGGCGGCGCGTTGCGGTGTTTTTGCGAAGACTGACATACAAAACCTGATGTCGCGTAACCTACCCGAGAGCGACATTGCAGCCAGTATTTTCCATAGTATTGCCGTACAAACGGTAACAACACTTAGTCGTGGGTGCGACTTTACACCGCCCATTCTGCTATGTGGCGGCCCTCTGACGTTTCTTCCAGCCTTACGAAAGGCGTTCGTAGAATACTTAAAGATGGCCGATGATGATTTTATTGTGCTTAGTGAAGGCAACCTTATTCCGTCGATAGGCTGTGCTTTACGTGCCGATAAAACCGAACCTCACACGCTTGAAGTCCTGCGTGAGGGATTGAAAAAACAATCTTGTGCGTGCAATCATACCACCACCTGCGAGAATTCATGTACAACAGGCTGTAGCATAACTGACGAAAAAGACGGCGAGGTACATGAAGACCTGACACCGCTGTTCAGCAATGCTGACGAACATCAGGCGTGGCTCGATAGCAAAAAGCGCTATGCTACCCCCGTTTACCCCTTACGAAGCGGAGAAGAAACGGTGGTAATTGGTGTTGATTCGGGTTCTACCACTACAAAAATTATTGCTGCACGTGCCAGCAAAGGCGAAGAAGGACAAATTGTGTTCAGCCATTACGCCATGAATCATGGCAACCCTATCAAGGCCGTAAACGAAGGATTGTTGCGCCTAAAAGCCGAAGCCGAACAGGCAGGCGCGCATGTACACGTTGTGGGATCATGCACAACGGGTTACGGCGAAGAGCTTATCAAGGCCGCCTTTAATATGAACGAGGGTATTATTGAAACAATGGCTCACTATCGTGCTGCCGCACACCTGATGCCTGATGTATCGTTTATTCTCGACATTGGCGGACAGGACATGAAGGCTATCTTCGTAGAGAATGGTGCGGTAGTGCGTATGGAGCTAAACGAAGCGTGCTCATCGGGCTGCGGAACTTTCATACAGACGTTTGCAAAAGGACTGGGTTACGAGGTGGATAAGTTTGCTTTATTGGCCTGCGAGGCCACCAAGCCCTGCGATTTAGGCACACGTTGCACCGTGTTTATGAACTCGAAGGTGAAGCAAGTCATGCGTGAGGGAGCCACGGTAGCCGATATTGCTTCGGGGTTATCATACTCGGTGGTGCGCAATTGCCTTTACAAGGTACTTAAACTACATGGTAACGACCGCTTGGGACAACGCATTGTGGTACAGGGTGGCACCATGAAAAACGACTCGGTAGTACGTGCTTTCGAGTTGCTTGCAGGCGCTGAAGTAGCCCGTAGCAACATGCCCGAGATGATGGGAGCCTATGGTTGTGCCCTGCATGCGCTAGAAACAGTATATGGTACCTGCGAAAGCTGTACGCTTGATAGCTTATTAAACACATCGACATACGAAACCCAACTGCTCAATTGCAAAGGCTGCGAAAACAATTGCTTTGTTACAAAGTACAACTTTGCAGGCGGACGGCATTTCTATTCAGGAAACAAATGCGAGCGTGTATTCAATAATAAAGGCAAGGATAGCACGAAAGGGGAAAATATTTATACCTATAAGTATCACCGATTATTCGATTGTTATACCTACAATTATGCGGAGAAGAAACGCCTTGTCTTTGAAAAATCGGGACAGAAACCACACAAGTCGCGTGGCATCGTAGGTATTCCGCGTGTGCTGAACATGTATGAGGAGTTTCCTTTTTGGTACACTTTGTTCACCGAAGCAGGATTTGACGTAAAGCTTAGTAGCGAATCGGACTTCCATCGGTATGAGCAAGCATTGGGCTCTGTGATGAGCGACAACATCTGTTTCCCTGCAAAGCTGGTACACTCGCATATACAAGAACTGGACGATATGTTGGCTTCAGTAGCCGACGATGTGCAAAAGTTTATCTTTATGCCCTATGTTGTGTTCGAGCCTATGGACGATAGCCGAAACACTAACAGCTATAACTGCCCTATTGTATCGGCTTATTCGGACGTGATTCGCAGTGCCATGAAACTGAAAAACGATGTTATATCGCCTGTTATCAACTTTAGGGACGAGAAGTTACTGCAAAAACAGATTTGCAATTTCCTCAAAGGCTATGGCATCAATAAAAAGGAAGCCAACATGGCTTTTGCCGAAGCGCAAGATGCACAGCACAGTTACGTAACAGATATACAACAGAAAGCGGAACAAATTCTGGCACAAAGCAGGCGCGACGGAATGCTTACCATTCTGCTTGCAGGACGTCCTTACCATACCGATCCGCTGATACAACACAAGCTTTCTGAAATGATTGCGGCGCTTGGTGTGAACGTAATATCTGACGATATTGTAAGAGGGAATCTCTCTGTTGGGGCAGGAGACACCTGCTTGGTGCGACAATGGGCATACATGAACCGCCTAATTAAGGCAGGACAATGGTGTGCTGAGCAGCCCTTTGATGTGCATTATGTACAAATGACTTCCTTTGGCTGTGGGCCAGATAGCTTTATTCAAGATGAGATTCGTATCATCATGAAGAAACATAACAAGCCTTTCACATTGCTAAAAATAGACGATGTAAGTAACATTGGCAGCTTAAAGCTAAGGGTTCGTTCGCTTATTGAATCGTTAAGTGAACAAAAACAAGGCGAGGGCGAGCATAAAAAACAAAGCGAAAAGAGCGTAAAAGCGACGGGCGAACAGCAAAAAGGCGCATATAAACTGCCACCTGTAAAGCGCCATATCCTCGCACCTTATTTTACAGAATATCTTACACCTGTTGTGCCTCCGCTGTGTCGACTTTTCGGTTGGGACGTAGAAGTAATGCCACAAAGCGATGCCGAGAGTGCCGAATTGGGATTAAAGTATGCCAATAATGAAGTTTGCTACCCTGCAACACTGATAGTTGGCGACTTTGTAAAAGCGTTAAAATCGGGACGATACGACATTGACAATGTATCGTTAGTGATGAGTCAGACAGGCGGACAATGCCGCGCAACCAACTATACTGCACTTATCAGGCGAGCAATAGACGCAAACGGCTTTAGCAATGTGCCGCTAATTACTATTGGTGTGGCCACACAAATGGGAGAAGACTACGGCGAAGAGGATAACCTTGATGTGCCATGGTTGAAGATGGCGCCCATAATCGCTACATCGTTACTTTATGGTGATGTCATCTCGAAAATGTATCATGGAGCAGTTTCCAGACTAAAAGCTGAGGCCCGTAGACCTGAAGGTAAGTTCGCTAATCAGGCAGAGCAACTGCGAGAGCACTATTTGACGGTTGTTGCAGAACCTATTCTGAGGAACAAACCATCGGAAATTATGGACCTGATAAGTGAGGCGGCGCTTGCTTTTGATGCGATAACCGACGACAAAGAGATACCAGCCGTGGGGATTGTGGGCGAAATTTTCTTAAAGTTTAGTCCGTTTGCCCATCAATTTTTGGCGCAACGTATTATAGAAAAAGGTTTCGAAGTAGTGCCTCCACTGCTTACTCCTTTCTTCTTACAAGAGTTTGTGAATGCCATTGCGCAAAAGAACATGGGACTGAAAAGCAGTAAAATGCCCGACTTTGTGCTGAAAAGTATCTACCAATTGATATGGAGACGGCAGAAGAAAATGAATGCGTTGGCATCAAAATTCCGATATTATCGGCCGTTCACTAATATCTTTGAGGAAGCCGAAGCTGCAAAAGGCGTGGTATCGTTTGCCGCACAGTTTGGTGAGGGTTGGCTGTTACCGAGCGACATTATAAGCATGGTGAATCAAGGTGTAAATAATGTAGCCAGTCTGCAACCGTTTGGTTGTATTGCCAATCACATTGTTTCAAAGGGTATAGAAAAGAAGTTGAAGGAGAAGTTTCCACAACTAAACTTGGTTTCTCTCGACTTTGATTCGGGAGTTTCAGCCGTAAATGTTACAAACCGTTTATTGTTATTCCTTGACAGTATTAACGAATCGTAAATTTCGGTTAAACATACTATGATTTCCTGTTTGGCGTAAAGTAATTTTATACTTTACGGCAATGGGAAGAAAAAAAGATACGATTCCTTCTATATTATCGTGCTTTTTAGTAACTTTGCCTAAAATTTTACTGACACAAAGAGATGATCGCACCGAAAATGACTCTCACGCTTACTGAGACCATTGACCGTCTTGCAGACCCCCAATCGCTGCAAGGCCTTTTTCATCAACACCGAGACGGAAACCCATTGCCTTCAAGCAAACGCCTTGAAGAGATTATAGACCTGTCACGTTCTATCCTTTTCCCGGGATATTTTGGGAAATCACAAGTTAACATTGATACAATACAATATCAAATTGGCGTAAATGTTGAAAAGCTACATCGCCTTTTATCTGAGCAGATTCTGGCAGGATTATGCTTCTCGTGCGGTGAAACCAAGAATATTCACTGTAACGAATGCAAGGCCGAAGCCGAACGAATTACAACCCAACTGATTGCTAAGTTTCCTGAGTTACGTAGAATACTTGGAACCGATGTGACAGCAGCGTTCAACGGTGACCCTGCAGCCAAGAGCACAGCAGAGATAATTTCGTGCTATCCTGTGATTAAAACGCTCACGAATTACCGCATTGCGCATGAGCTTTTTGTAATGGGAGTGCCACTCATTCCGCGCATGATGATGGAGATGGCGCACTCAGAGACAGGCATAGATATACACCCTGGTGCGACCATTGGTAGCTATTTTACAATCGATCACGGCACAGGCGTTGTTATTGGAGAGACTTGTGTTATTGGCAATAACGTGAAATTGTATCAGGGTGTAACGCTTGGCGCCAAGAGTTTTCCTCTGGACGAAGAGGGAAATCCTATTAAAGGTATTCCACGCCACCCCATTATTGAAGATAATGTAGTAATATATGCCAATGCCACTGTGCTTGGACGAATTACCATTGGCGACCATTGCGTTGTAGGTGCAAATACATGGGTGCTGCAGGATATGAAGCCGGGAGAAGCCATCTACAAAACAATGCACGACTAAACTTATCATTCTGAAAAGAAAAAATCATTTAAACATATTATAAACAACAATGGAATTTGAACTCATCGCCAAAACTTTCATGGGACTTGAACCCGTTTTGGCCCAAGAGCTTACCCAATTGGGGGCAAACAATGTGCAAATAGGCCGCCGCATGGTATCGTTTACTGGCGATAAAGCTATGATGTACCGTGCCAACTTTCAGCTGCACACCGCAATTCGAATACTAAAGCCTATCAAGCGCTTTAAAGCACGTTCAGCAGAAGAAGTATACGACGAGATTCACAAAATAGATTGGAGTCAATATATTGAAAAAGGGAAAACGTTCGCCGTTGATTCTGTTGTTTATTCTGAAGAGTTCCGTAATTCACGTTTCGTTACATACAAAGTGAAGGACGCCATTGTTGACCAATTCAGAGAAAAAACGGGTGATAGACCGAACATTTCCATAAGTAACCCTGATATTCGATTACATATTCATATTGCCGAAGATGAAGCAACGCTTTGTCTTGACTCTTCAGGCGAGAGCCTACATCGACGCGGTTACCGACAGGAAAGCGTTGAAGCGCCTCTCAATGAAGTATTAGCAGCGGGTATCATTCTGATGACAGGTTGGAAAGGCGATTGCGATTTAATCGACCCTATGTGCGGTTCTGGCACAATTGCTGTTGAAGCAGCACTCATTGCTCGCAACATTTCGCCAGGAGTTTTCCGTAAGGAATTCGCTTTCGAAAAGTGGCCAGACTTCGACCAAGAGCTTTTTGACGAGATTTATAATGATGATAGTCAGGAGCGCGAATTTAAGCATCATATCTATGCTTACGATGTTGACATGAAGGCTGTTAATACTGCACGTCTTAACGTTAAGGCGGCAGGACTATCAAACGACATCACCGTTGAACAGCAAGATTTCAAGAATTTCAAGAAGCCTCTGTCGCAAAGCCTCATCGTTATGAACCCTCCCTACGGTGAACGCATCTCTACACCCAACCTCCTTGGCACATATCGAATGATTGGCGAAAGGCTAAAGCACGAGTTTGGAGGCAACGAAGCGTGGATCTTATCGTACAAAGAGGAGTGCTTTGAGCAAATAGGTCTCAAGCCAAGTATTAAGACACCGCTTTACAATGGCAGCTTAGAGTGCGAGCTTCGCAAATATACTCTGTTTGAAGGAAAGATGAAAGCGTTTCGCTCTGAAGGCGGAATCGTGAAGACAGATGATGAGAAACGCGAGATGGCTCAAAAGCATCGATTCAAGAAAAACCGCGAATTCAAGCAACGAATTGAGAATGAAGAAGCCAACGAAGAGGGAGATATTCGCACCTTTAAGTTCCATTCTTTTGAATCAAAACTATATGGTTCAAAGGAGCGCGAATCGTATAAGGGTCGCGAAAACCGCAAAAATCATGATGATTCATGGGATTCTGGCAGTTCGAAAAGTCGCGGAGGTTTTAAGAAACGTGATGATTTCAAAGGACGAAACGAATTTAAATCACGTGGCGGCAAAGGCTTTAAAGGCGGAAATGGCCGCAGAGACGGACAGAAATTTGGTAAGAATAGACGATTCGAAGATGAAGATTAAACTCATGGCTACGGCCCTTTTGGCCGTAGTCTGCCTCACAGGCTCGCAATTTATGCAGAAGGCAAGCGCTCAGAATTTGAAGCAATTTACTCTCGAAGACCTCAATTTTGGTGGAAAAAACTACCATAATATGGTTGCCAAAAACAGGTGGACAACCTGGTGGGGCGACGAATTGGTACACCTTGACGTTGAGAAATGCAGCATCGTTGATAAGGTAACGGGCAAAGAAAAGACTCTTTTCACCCTCGACCAATTCAATAAGTGGACTGCCAACTCGCCCGCAGGACGAGTTCTTACGCTTGCCCACGCATCATTTCCTTATGCAAACAAGCCCATCGTAATGATTGAACATGCCAATGTTCGTGAGCTTGTGAACTTCAAAACACATAAGATTGTTTGGACGCAAACGACGGAAAAAGCTTCGCATTCTGATTGGAATGCCATGACAAAAGCTACAGCATACGTTAATGTTGACAACCATCAGTTGTATGTTATTGACGCAGAAGGCCGAAACCATCAGCTGTCAACAGATGCTTCGCGCGACATTCTTTACGGACAAAGTGTGCATCGCGACGAGTTCGGTTATACGAAAGGCACTTTCTGGAGCCCCAATGGCGAGTTGCTTGCATTTACAAAAATGGATCAGAGTATGGTGGCAGAATATCCCCTTGTTGATATTCCCGAGCCATCAAAAGAGCCTGAAAGCGGTACGCGAATGGCAAAACCCGAGCCCATTAAATACCCAATGGCAGGCGAACCCATGCATAAAGTAACTATCGGTGTGTACAATATGCAAACCGATAAAATTGTTTACCTGAAAGCAGGCGACCCTACCGATCGCTATTTTACAAACGTAGCGTGGAGCCCTGATTCAAAAATCATTTATCTTTTTGAATTAAATCGTGACCAGAACGATTGCAAATTGGTAAGCTATAACGCCGAAACTGGCGACCGTATAGCCGAGCTTTACCGTGAGACCGACGCGAAATATGTTGAGCCACAGCACCCTATCATGTTTTTACCATGGGATAATAGCAAGTTCATTCTGCAAAGTCAGAAAGACGGTTACAACCATCTATACCTATTTAATAAAGATGGAAAGCAGCTCAAACAGCTTACATCAGGTCCTTGGGTTGTCGAAAACGTGGTTGGATTTAACAACGAAAAACACACCGTTATTATTCTCTCGAACGAATGTAACCCTATACAGCGCAATATTTTCTCAGTAAATGTGGATACGGGCAAGCGCGCACATATCGACGAAGATGGCGAAGGCTGGCATTCTGCACAGCTTAGCGCTTCGGGCAAATATTTGGTAGACAGCTATTCTGCGCCCGAAATCCCCCGCAATATAGCCATTATAAACACCGAGAATGCGAAGTGCACACGTTACTTTACTGCCGAAAATCCATGGAAAGGTTATGCAGTTCCAGAGTATAAAAGCGGAACCATTAAGGCCGCAGATGGACAGACCGACCTCTATTACCGCATGGTAATGCCCGTTAATTTCGACCCAAACAAAAAGTATCCAGCTATTATTTACGTTTACGGTGGCCCACACGCGCACAACGTTGACGCCCGTTGGCACTGGGGAAGTCGTAGTTGGGAAACCTACATGGCACAAAATGGTTATCTGCTTTTTATCGTCGACAATCGCGGAAGCGAGAATAGAGGAAAGGCGTTTGAGCAAGCAACCTTCCGTCGTTTGGGCGAGGTTGAAATGCAAGACCAAATGCAAGGCGTTGCCTTCCTGAAGAGTCTGCCCTACGTTGATGCCGATAAACTTGGCGTTCACGGCTGGAGCTATGGCGGCTTCATGACCATTAACCTCATGACTACTTACCCCGACGTGTTCAAAGTAGGCGTTGCAGGTGGTCCCGTTATTGACTGGAAGTGGTACGAAATCATGTATGGCGAGCGCTATATGGATAAGCCACAGGATAACCCAGAAGGCTACGCGTCTACAAGTTTATTAGCAAAGGCCAAGAATTTAAAGGGTCGTTTGCAAATAATTATAGGCTTAAACGATCCCGTTGTGCTCCCACAGCACGCATTTTCATTCTTAAAACAGTGTATCCTTGACGACAAACAGCCCGACTTTTTCGTCTATCCGGGCGAACCTCATAATATGAGAGGGCATCAGTCAACCCATTTACACGAACGCATTTCACGCTATTTCTTCGACTTTCTAAAATAACAACCCTGAAACTATGAGAATTTTATTGTTAGGCGCTGGCGGCCGAGAGCATGCCCTTGCATGGAAAATTGCACAGAGCAAAAAGTGCGAAAAGCTATTTATTGCACCCGGAAACGCAGGCACATCACAGCTTGGAACCAATGTCGATATTAACGCAAACGACTTTGAAGCGCTCAAAAACTTCACACTCGACAACCATATCGACATGGTAGTTGTTGGCCCAGAAGACCCACTTGTTAACGGTATTTACGATAATTTCAAAAACGATGCTCGCACCGCATCGATACCAGTCATTGGCCCTTCTAAGCAAGGCGCCGTACTCGAAGGCAGTAAAGACTTTGCCAAAGGCTTCATGGAGCGTCACAATATACCCACAGCCGCCTATGCAACCTTTGATGGAACCACTGTCGAAGAAGGCTTAAAATTCCTCGAAACTCTCGAAGCGCCTTACGTCTTAAAGGCTGACGGCTTAGCGGCTGGCAAAGGAGTGCTCATTCTGCCCACCCTTGAGGAGGCACAAAAAGAGCTCAAACAAATGCTCGGTGGCATGTTTGGCAATGCATCTGCCAAAGTAGTGATCGAAGAATTCCTTAGCGGAATAGAATGCTCTGTTTTTGTATTGACTGACGGCAAGCATTATCAGATTCTGCCCGAAGCTAAAGATTATAAACGCATTGGCGAACAAGATACAGGCCTAAACACTGGAGGCATGGGTAGTGTATCGCCTGTTCCCTTTGCCACAAAAGAGTGGATACAGAAGGTTGAAGACCGCATCATACGTCCTACTGTAAACGGACTTGCTGCCGAAAACATTGAATACAAAGGCTTTATTTTCTTTGGCCTCATCAATGTTAAGGGTGAACCTTACGTCATTGAGTATAATTGCCGTATGGGCGACCCCGAAACCGAGACCGTCATGCTACGTCTGAAGACGGATATTGTTGAACTTTTCGAAGGTGTGGCCAACGAAAACCTCGACCAATATCAAGTTGAATTTGACGACCGTTCGGCCGTTTGCGTCATGCTTGTAAGCGGTGGCTACCCCGAAGCCTACAAAAAAGGATACCCCATTACGGGTCTCGACCAGATTGATGGCAGCATGGTGTTCCATGCCGGAACGGCTCTTCGCGACGGCAACGTGGTGACAAGCGGTGGCCGTGTCATCGCGGTGTCATCGTACGGACGCGACAAAGCTGAAGCCTTACAAAAAAGTTTTACCGAAGCGCAGAAAATAAACTTTACGGATAAATACTTCCGTCGCGACATCGGACAAGACTTATAACCTGTTTTTTACATAACCATCTGTCGGTTGGCAGGTGGTTATGCCTACTTTCTTAGGACGAATAATTCATGACAAAACGCTTACAAAACACCATCGCCGAATCGAGATGGGCTTTGCCAATCGTTTCGATTTACAGCCTTGCAGCCTGCCTTATAACAGGCATGGTTACTCAAACTATGGGCCTTCAGCTTGCCATGCTTACTATTTCAGCCTATATGATGGTTGAGCTTAATAACGTAAACTCGCTCATTCGCGTTTATAGCCGCATGATGTCAAGCTCATTTCTTGTCATGACTGTTATGTCATTGTTCCTCTTTAAGTCGGTAACGACAGGTTTTGTACAGCTTTGCGCCATTAGCTCAATGCTTTTATTGTTCAAGACTTACCAAGAGCAGAACGCCACAGGACGCGTATTCTACGCCTTTTTTGCGTTAGGAGCAGCCAGCGTTTTCTTTATACAAATTCTTTTTTTTGTACCTATTATCTGGATTCTTATGGCTGTAAACCTCATGGCTTTCAGCCCAAAAACGCTTGCAGCATCGTTAATAGGCATCGTTGCTCCTTATTGGTTTATAGCCGCTTACTACGCCTACATGGATATGCTACCCCAGTTAGGCACCCACTTTTTAGGCCTGTTGCAGTTCGCAAAGCCTTTCTGCTTTGACGCACTCAATTATCATCACATTGTCACACTGGCCTTTATTACGTTACTTGCCCTCATAGGTACAGTGCATTTCTTGATGTATAGCTATCAAGACCGCATTAAAACGCGTTTGTTTTTCGAAATCTTCATCACACTTGACATTTGTTGTTTTCTTTTCATTGTGTTGCAACCGCAACACTTTGACTATCTGTTAAGTATGATGATTATTTTCACGGCACCCCTCATTGGTCATTTTATCATGTTGACCCACTCGCGCCTTTCAAACCTCTTTTTTCTGCTCATTCTGTTTGCTTCACTATTTATCACCGCGTATAACTCATGGACTTCCTCTACGATATTTTAATTAACTACGGCTATTTAGGCATGTTCCTGATAGGTTTTCTGGCAGGAAGTTTTATTCCGTTCAGCAGCGAGACCGTTATGACAGCCTTACTTGCCGCAGGACTTCACCCCGCAGGGCTTGTTATTTACGGCTCAGCGGGCAACATTGCAGGTGGTATGTTCAACTACTGGGTGGGCACAAAGGGCCGTTTAGATTGGATAGAACGCTACCTACATGTAAAGCGAGCCGACCTCGACCGTGCACAACGGTTTATGGCTGGTTACGGTGCGTGGATGGGTTTTTTCGCTTTTCTGCCCATTATTGGCTCGGCTATTACTATAGCGCTCGGACTCATGCGCAGCAATATCTTTATTTCTCTTATCAGCATTAGCATCGGAAAGATATTGCGTTACATCGTATTGGCATACAGTGTAAGCTTTTTTCTTTAATTAATTATTACGTAAAGCACGTGCTATAACGTGCTTTCGGCAAATGTACTGCGGCCGTAGCACAACGTGTACCACGGTCGCCATACGCATCGTACGACGGTCGTCGCACGCGTTATACTACGGCCGCCACAACACCACCCTATCCGCATAAACACAGCTGCAAATAACCAGAAAATGTGTACCCTTTTGGCCATAAACTTTAGCCCGAACTGTATAATTCTTCACAGCTTAAACGTCAAAGCCAACAACATACACAGCTTTTGACGCACGAAAACTTTTAAAATAATATTGTCTAAAATATATAAAAACCACATGTAAAAAGCGGTGCTATACAGGCTTTTTATTATCTTTGCATTGTTTTATTGCAATAACACAATTATTAATTCAGATAAATGAAACAGTACAGATTAGTGGATAATGTGCTGGGTTGGCTGGCTTTTCTAATCGCTGCCTACACCTACTGCTCCACAATTGAACCTACAGCCTCGTTCTGGGACTGCCCTGAGTTTATTGATACAGGTTATAAGCTTCAGATTGGACACCCTCCAGGGGCACCATTCTTTATGCTAACGGCTAACCTCTTTAGCCATTTTGCAAGCGATGCAAGCATGGTTGCCCGTATGATTAACACGATGAGTGCGTTGCTTTCGGCAACTACCATCATGTTCTTATTCTGGACTATCACGCACTTAACGCGCAAACTGATACTGAAAGATTGGGGCGAACTAACTACTGCTAAGCTAATTGCCATTGAGGCAAGCGGCATGGTTGGTGCGCTTATCTACACATGGTCTGACACTTTCTGGTTTTCTGCCGTTGAGGGTGAGGTGTACGCATATTCCTCTGCTTTCACAGCGGTTGTGTTTTGGCTTATATTAAAGTGGGAAGATCACGCCGATGAGCCTCACTCTGACCGATGGTTAGTGTTGATATTTTACATGATGGGCTTGAGCATTGGTGTCCATTTGCTGAACCTTCTCTGTCTGCCAGCTATCGTGTTGGTGTACTGCTATCGTCGTTTCCCCGATGTAGAAGGTAAGGGTTCGTTGGTGGCTCTGATGATATCTTTTGCACTGGTTGCTGCTGTTCTTTATGGTGTTGTACCGGGAATTGTAACAGTAGGCGGCTGGATGGAGCTGTTATTTGTGAATGTACTCGGCATGCCTTTCAATACAGGACTTATTATTTACATCGCCTGTTTGGTGACAGCTGTGCTTTGGGCCATCTATGAGAGCTACATCGATCAAAATAAAAAGCGCGAGAATCTCTCGTTCTTAATAGCCTTTGCGCTCATTGGTATTCCGTTCTATGGCAATGGTTGGAGCGCAGTTCTGATAGGAATTGTGGTTCTGGGCATTGTAGCCTTCGCGCTGAACTATAAGAAAACCGTTAACAAACGTCCACAATATCTAATCTCTTCACGCTTCAAGAACACTACTCTGCTTTGTATGCTGATGCTGATGATTGGCTATTCAAGCTATGCGCTCATCGTAATTCGTTCGGTTGCTAACCCTCCTATGGATCAGAATTCGCCTGAAGATATCTTCACTTTAGGCACATACTTGAGCCGTGATCAGTATGGTGACCGTCCGTTACTGTACGGACAGGCTTACACTTCGCAGGTAGCGCTGAAGACAGAAGGCAACACTTGCCGACCCGAAATGTCGCAAGGTGCACCCATCTACAGCCGAAAAGAGAAGAAATCAAAGGACGAAAAGGACGCCTACTTTATTGTCTCGTACAAGAATAAGTACAAATACGCCCAAAATATGCTATTCCCTCGCATGTATGATCAAGCGCATACACAGGACTATGAGTCGTGGATGGGAGGCGTTGACGGCACAGAGGTTCCTTATGATCGATGTGGAGAGCAGATGACGGTGAAGATGCCATCACAGCTTGACAACATAAGGTTCTTCCTCTCATATCAATGTAACTTCATGTACTGGCGCTATTTCATGTGGAATTTTGCTGGTCGACAGAATGATATTCAAGGCAATGGAGAACTCGAACACGGCAACTGGATAACAGGTATTAAGCTATTTGACGATGCCCGATTGGGTGATCAGGACATGCTTCCTGACGAGTTGAAGAACAACAAAGGACACAACGTGTTCTATTGTTTGCCATTATTACTCGGACTTATCGGTATGTTCTGGCAGGCTTTCCGTGGTAAACGCGGCATCCGTCAGTTCTGGGTGGTAGCCTTTCTCTTCTTTATGACCGGACTTGCCATAGTAGTTTACTTGAACCAAACGCCAGTACAACCACGCGAACGCGATTATGCTTACGCGGCTTCGTTCTATGCTTATGCTATCTGGTGTGGCTTAGGTGTAGCTGCTATCATCGATTTGATACACAAATACCTTAAGCTTCACGGAACGATAGTGAGCGCTATCATTGCACTATTATGCTTATTAGTGCCCGTGCAAATGGTGAGTCAGACATGGGATGACCACGATCGCTCAGGACGATATACCTGTCGCGACTTCGGCCAAAACTACTTAATGACACTTCAAGACGAAGGTTCGCCTATTATTTTTACCAATGGAGACAACGACACATTCCCGTTATGGTATAACCAAGACGTTGAAGGTGTACGCACAGATGCACGTGTTTGCAACCTCAGTTATTTGCAAACCGACTGGTATATTGACCAGATGAAGCGTCCTGCATACAATTCTCCTGCCGTGCCTATTTCGTGGCCACGTCTTGATTACTGTTCTGGCACAAACGAATACATAGAGGTTCACCCAGAGTATAAGAATCAAATACTCGAGTTCTACAAGCAAGATCCAACTACAGCACGCGCACAGTTTGGTGACAATCCGTTTGAATTGAAGAACATTATGAAGTATTGGGTTCGCTCAAAGAGTAGCGATATGCACTTCATTCCTACCGATACGGTTTACGTAACCATTGATAAAGAGGCTGTAAAACGTAGTGGAATGATGATGGCCAGCGACACAATACCCGACCGTATGGTCATTTCGCTCGAAGGAAAGAACGCTCTTTACAAAGGCGATTTGATGATGTTGGAAATGATTTCTCAATGTAACTGGACGCGTCCAATATACGTTGCGCTCACCGTTGCGCAAGAAAATTACATGAATCTCGGTGATAACTTCGTACAAGAAGGTCTTGTAAACCGCATCACTCCGTTTACAACAAACGCGCATGGCGCTAAAAACTTCGATACTGAAAAGACGTATCGCAACATGATGACACGCTACAAATACGGCGGTTTAAGCAAACCCGGATTGTATATTGACGAGACTGTGATGCGCATGTGCTACACACACCGCCGTCTTTTCGGCCAACTCGCTCTGCAACTTATTGCTGAAGGCAAGACCGAAAAAGCACTAAAGGTACTTGAAAAAGCTGAAAAGGAAATTCCAGAATACAATGTTCCGATGAACTATATGAGCGGAGGAGCAGATCTTGCCAAAGCTTACGCTCTGCTTGGAAAGAAGAAAGAGGCTTTGAAATGTATCAATACCATCTGGAATGATGCTACACAGTATGAGCGTTACTACCAGTCGCTCACAGGCATTCGCTTTATTCAGGCACAGCATGATTGCATAGTTCAGATGTCAATTCTTGACCAAGTACACAACATTACTGAATTGGTTGACAAAAAACTCGCTGCTAAACAAAAGGCACAACTTGATAATTTCTACCGCACTTATATTGGAAAGGGCGGACGATTCGAACAAGAATAAACCAAAATACAACATAGTCTGAACAGACTAACGACATAGCCACACAGCGTGAATATCATCATGCAACGCGGCTAACATCAATCTTCAAAGGCGTCTGCCGAAGACAAGTATCCCCATAAGGGAGAAAAGTCTCCGACAGACGCTTTTTAACCAACACACATTACGATATGCTTATCGAAAAATCGGCCAAGTTTCTGCGATGGATTTATCCACATGCCCTATGGCGTATGGATAAAAACGACCATTCAGTATATCTTACTTTCGACGACGGTCCGATACCAGAATCAACCCCTTTTATCCTTGAAACGTTACGTCGCTTCAACGTAAAGGCCACCTTTTTTATGGTGGGCGAGAACGTTTTGCGCTATCACGACTTGTATAATCAAATTATTCAAGAGGGGCATCAAGTGGGAAACCACACCTTTAACCACGTAGGCTCGTTCAAACATTGGACATTAACCTACGGCATAAATACGGAAATGGCCAACGATTTAATCAAATCGCACCTCTTCCGACCGCCACATGGCTGGATGCGTCTTTCGGTTTACTGGTGGCTTCGCCGCAGATACACCATAGTAATGTGGGACCTTGTCACCCGCGATTACTCGAAATGGGTTACTGCCGACGACGTTGTACGCAACGTAAAACGCTATACCCGGAACGGCTCTATTATTACTTTTCACGATTCGCTCAAAAGTATCGACAAACTAAAAAAGGCACTTCCCGAGTCGTTACAATGGTTAAAGAACCAAGGTTACACCTTTAAAACCTTTGATTAAGGTTCTTTTTTACTCTTGAAAATAGGCAAACGTCCTATTCTTTCTGAAATTATAAACCTTTCGTTTATGCCCAATCCAACCCTCGCAACCCTTATTAAGGCCGAAGCTCACAGGCTTGGCTTCTCGGCTTGTGGCATAGCACGTGCCGCCCGCGTGGCGCCAGCGGTTGAAGAAAACCTGCGTTCGTGGCTCGAAAAAGGTATGAATGCCGATATGGCATGGATGGAAAACTATCTCGATAAGCGCCTTGACCCACGCCTTTTAATGCATGGTTTACGTTCAATTGTGTGCGTAGCCATGAACTATGCGCCTGCCAAGCAGTTGCCTGATGGCGAGCCACAGATTGCGGCCTATGCTTTAGGGCAGGATTATCACGACGTTGTCAAACACCGACTTCGGCAACTTGGTGCTTTCGCCGTTGCTGAACATGAACGCCGTAAGGCTCTTTCAGAAGAAAATTCGCAGCAAGAAGATACAGAAAAATCACCCGAAACAGAGCATCTTAACAACCCAACAACCCCGGAAAATCAGCCAAAAGCAGAAGAAGTTCAAGAACCATTCCGTGTATTTGTCGACAGTGGCCCCGTGCTTGAACGCTATTGGGCCGTACAGGCTGGGTTAGGTTGGATAGGCAAAAACCGCCAATTGATAATACCTCGTGCGGGTAGTATGTTCTTCTTAGGCGAATTATTCTTACCCTTTGAGCTTGATTACGACCAACCCATTGCCAGTCGTTGCGGCACGTGTAGCCGCTGCATAGATGCCTGTCCCACCCAAGCGCTCTCCGAAAAACGCACAAATGGCACCACCGAACAACAGCCGTTCAATGCCGAACTTTGCCTTTCGTATCAAACCATAGAGAACCGAGGCGCTATCAGCATAGAAGCACAGCGTGCCATGGGCAACGTTATCTACGGCTGCGACCGCTGTCAACAAGCCTGCCCATGGAACAAATTTGCCACCCCTACCAATATACCCGAGCTGCAACCGCGTGACGAACTGCTTACCATGACGCGCGAAAAATGGGACCACCTCACCATTGAGCAATACCGACAGCTATTTAAAGGCTCAGCCGTTAAACGCGCAAAATACGAAGGACTCATGCGAAATATAGCAGCATCGGGCGCTAATGACCCCGAATAATGCAAAAAAACGTTACACGGTATATAGATTTTTAATTCTTTTTGCTTACCTTTACGTCCGAAAAATAAGCCGAATCCTATTTAAATAAAAACTAATATGGCAAACACAAATCAAAAAGGTCGCGCTATCGCGATTGTGGCAATGATTTTCCTTTTCGGAATGATTGCCTTTGTAACTAACCTTGCAGCACCTATCGGTGTAATCTGGAAGAACCGCCCTGAATTCGCAGGAAGCAATACCCTTGGCATGATGGGTAACATGATGAACTTCCTTGCCTACCTGTTTATGGGTATACCTTCAGGAAAGCTTTTGACAAAAGTAGGCTATAAAAAAACCGCTCTCATAGCCATTGCATTTGGTTTCTTCGGCGTATTTATTCAATTCCTTTCAGGTCAACTGTTAACCGACACTGCTATTTGTAATCTACCTGGCAACTTCTTTATTTACCTTCTTGGTGCTTTTGTTGCAGGTATTTCGGTTTGTATGCTTAACACTGTGGTTAACCCTATGCTTAACTTACTCGGTGGTGGCGGCAACAGAGGTAACCAACTTTGTTTATTTGGTGGCTCGCTCAACTCGTTAATGGGAACCATTACCCCTATGCTCGTTGGTGCGCTTATCGGTACTGTAACAAAGGATACAGCCATTACAAACGTAAATAAGGTGCTTTTCCTTGCAATGGGTATATTTGCACTGACCTTTATTATTTTGAGTTTAATCCCTATTGCTAACCCAGAGAACGGAGCAAGTAAGGATTCTGTATACGAACATAGCCCATTTAACTTCCGCCATTTCAATTTCGGAGCTATCTCTATATTCTTGTATGTAGGTGTGGAAGTAGGTATTCCAGGAACACTTAACTTCTATCTGTCTGACACAACAGCTGCTGGAGCAGGTCTCTCTGCGCTTAATCCAACCGTTGCTGCTGCCATTATTGGTGGTTTCACAGCAGGTACTTATTGGTTCCTGATGCTGGTAGGACGCTTTGTTTCAAGCTTCATTGCTTCAAAGGTATCAAGTCGTCAGATGATGGTTAGCGTTACTGCATTTGCACTTTTGCTCATTATTACCGCTATCTTCTTGCCTAAAACCATCACCAGTTCGTTCCCAGTATTCACAGGTTCAAGCTTTACTATGGTAACATTACCTCTTAGCGCTATTCTCCTTGTGTTCTGCGGACTGTGCACTTCTGTCATGTGGAGCAGTATTTTCAACCTGTCAACCGAAGGCCTTGGTAAATATACCGAGCAGGCCAGCGGTATTTTCATGGCAATGGTTGTAGGTGGTGGCGTTCTGCCTCTTGTACAAAACTATATCGCTGACAACTTTGGCTATATGGTTTCATACTACGTTCCATTCTTCGCTGTAGCATATATGTTCTGCTATGCTGTATTCCTTTCAAAGAATGTAAACAAGGATATTCCTGTATAAACAGCTGAAAAATAAAACAAAATAGTTGCAAAGCGAAGTGCTTTGCAAGCATTAATAAACAGGCAGCCGTCCTCAAACATAGAGGGTGGCTGCCTTTTTTGTACCCCTTCATTTTATATTACAACAGCCCGTACAAGGTTTAACAAAAGCATTTATATTGTAGAACCACTATTGTTATTGAGACGAGTGTTTGCCTTTACAACGTAATCGGGTTGCGTTTACATCGTAATCGCATCGCCTTTACAGCGTAAAACGTTTGAGTTTACGGCGTATTTGTTAGGCGATTACAACGTAACTAATCAACGAAAATGAAGAGAAATCGAAGTTGATGTAAACTAATTGATAATGAGGAAGAAACAGAACGATTTGCATAGAAGTGCTCTTTTCAAAAAGGGCAGGAATATGTAGATTTAGGCAAAAGTTCAGTTACCAAAGCATTACCTGATTTTGAGATAGGTAACGATGGAGTAATGTTCGGTAACTGAATTATTTTCGCTCGTGTGGCTGTTGCTGCGGTCGGCAGTTTTCTGCATAAGTGAGGAACGCTTTAATTCGGGTAACTTTGCCCATAAAAATTAAAGCGTATGAAACAAGAGAAAATGAAGGTGTTGCT
>JABCPF020000013.1 GCA_013333285.2 Prevotella sp. | reverse complement strand
TACGCCATAAAATTACTCATTATTTTTCAGAATGTATCTCTTTTGAGTAAAAAGATGGTTGTTACTAATCAAAAAAATGTTCTTTAATTCATTTTTCTTGTTATAACTTCAATTCTGGCAAACTATTAATAGCCTCCGACTTTAACTTATCCACAGCACGAGTATATTTCTCGGTATGCTTCAATCCGCTATGCCCTAAAAGACTTGCAACGGTCTTGATATTGGCACCATTATTCAAGATATTCACGGCAAAACTATGGCGGGCACAATGCCAGCTGATGTGTTTATTGATACCTGCACGCTTTACCCATCGCTTTACGGATTTGCAACAACTCTCGTATGTGGGTAAATTGAAAATGGAAGTATCTAAGTCTTCGGGAGCTTCTCCTATCAATGAAAGCAAACCATCGTTCAAAGGGATAACCACACCACTATTGGCAGAATGTCCTTTGGTTTTATTCTGCTCAAACTTCAATAGGCGATTGGTGTAATCAATGTTCTTATAGGTTAGATCTTTCACATCGCAGAAGCGCAAACCACAATATAGGCATAGAATAAAGGCTCGTCTGACATTGGGATTCTCGTTGTCGTAATGACATTGAATTAAAGATTGGATTTCGTCCATAGACAGCACATCCTTGCGCAAAATCTGCTCATCGACCTTGCACACCACAGCCTTACATGGATCTTTCAACATCACTTCATGGTCGATAGCATAACGCACCACTTTCTTGAAACGCTGGTAGATGCTCTTTGCACCTTCACCAACACTTCGCGATTGCAGATATTCCACAAACCGTTCCATCATTTCTTTGGTTATCAGATTGGGCTTGATACTATACTCATAGAGAGGGTAGTGCTCTTTCAGAAAGTCTTTAAAACGATTCAAGGCTATCTTTATCATTCGCAGGTCTTTCTTGGTATAGCTATCAATGTAAGCCTGATAGTAGTCTAAGAAGTTAATACTCCTATCTTTTTTCAAACGATAGCCAAGCATACTTTCCTTAAACTGTTGTTCACGCTCGGCACGAATTTTAGCAGCCAATTCAAGTGTTTCTTTATTTTGCTGTCGCTCGGCAGGGGTACGGGGCTTGGCTATCAAATACAACTGCAAATTCTCTTTTCGCCTGTTGTGTTTGATGTGAACTTTGGGCTTGCCCATCATCTTACCTGTTTCATACAAAACAGGATTACCATTATCGTCTAAAACAGGCGTTTCTTCTCTACCGAGATAATACTCCAAATAGAGACTAATCCGACCATCAACAAGCACATTTTGCTCCAATTTCGGGTTTTCCTTTGCTTTATTCTCTAACTTTGCCATAATTGATAGTTATGTACCTAAATGTGTATCAGACCGAGTAAATCATTAACTCGTTTATTTTCAGATGCTTTCTTATTTTGCAAAGATACTAAAAAGTTTCGAATATCAAAGTGTACTAAAAGTGTACTATCTAACCAAAAACAGGCAAAAATGGGCTAATTTGGCAAAAATAAGAAAAATGCAAATTGCTTATTATCAGCATTATATATTCTTTTCATTTCTCTTGTTTTCACTACCTTGTACCGGGTCTGGGTACAAAAGTGAAAGTGAAAATATCGCGGAAGTCTTGTAAAATAAGGCTTTCGCGATTTTATTTTTTGTGTTAATTTAATTACTTTTGTGCTTGGAACGATAGAGGGGACAGAATGAAAGGATTGAAGTCTTAGAATGGAAGGATGATTAAATAATAAGTAACGAGGTTGCAGTTACGAACAATTATTTAATAAAATAAGAATAAATGAAGCGTGTATTATCTATAATTATTACCATGTTAGTGGCTTTTTGTATGTTGTTTTCGTTGTTGTTTTGCTTTGATTCGTCTGACACGATGATACGAATTAAGTTGGTAACTGAATGGGGTGTTTTATGGAGTCTTGTAATATACGGTCTTAAGAAAATAAAAATATTATAGTAAGCATACTAATCAACGTTAGTACAACTGTTAAGTACTATCTTTATGAACATAAGAATATTATGGTAATAAGAATAATCAACATCAGCACAATTTACAAATATCATATCAAGGAAAACTGAAATATTGTAGTAAGATCACTTATTACAATCATCGAAGCTTTCAATTATTAGGTTAAACATGATGAAAATGTTGTGACTTTTATAAAAGATAGTATACGATAATAAACAAAAGAAAGAGCTTAAATCTTTGGGAAGATTTAAGCTCTTTCTTGTATTTCTAAAATAATGTTTGCGAGAAACGGTAGTGTAAGCTTACTTTGTAAGGAAGTTTACCGTGCGCTCCGGCGAACACATCTCCCACAACGACGCAATAGTCCAACCCGGAGCAAATAAGTTATTGTAGAAGCCTTTGCCGTTACGGCCATAGTCCCATGTTGTATGTTGCACCACCTCGGGGTAGAAACCGGGTTTTGCAATATCGAAATGATGTTCGTTAGTAGGCATAAGCTGGGTGAGCGAAGAGGTAATCACCTTATTCATTTGCTCGAAACGCTTTTCGCCTGTTACCGTAGAGAGCCATCGAATGATATGTGGAAGTTCGAAGACAAACACGTCAATATGATTGTTTTCAACCGATACGTTGCCCCAACCACGGCTATGGAAGTTAATGTCGCCAAGCATTTGTCCTGGTGCAAAGGGCACATCCCACGTATAATACCATGTCATTGCAAAGTAGGCTGCGCGCTTACACAGGTCAATATAGCGTTGGCGCTCCTGTCCTTTTGTGGCCATTGCCAAATAATATGCAGCGGTAACCGATGCAATTGCTGCTTCTTTGTCTTCGCAATTTGCGTCAAGAGTAGACGAGAAATAATCGCTCTTCGATACTATATTCTTCTCAACGTAGTCCATTGTACGCTTAGCAGCCTGCAAATATCTTTTGTCACCGAAATACTTCCAGCCCATAACCAGCGTAGAAGTTACTGATGGAGTACTTCCCCCCGAGTTGTCAACGTCGTCTCCGTTATCGCGGAATTTACGGGCGAAATGGCCGTCTTCTTTTTGTAAACTTACAAGATTGTCGAGCAGTTTGTGCATACGACCTTCCCACTCTTTGAGCTGTTGGCGTTTGTTTTTGTCAGTACCCACGCGACGGCGCTCGTAGTTTAGATAATGGAGAATTGCGTAAACAGCCTCACTTTGCTGGCGAATGGAATGCACATCGCTAATATAAGTAGGAGTTTTGCTATAGTTAATGAAGTCGTGGAAGAAGCCTTTCTCTGTGAAACCGTTCTGCAACCAACTATCAAGAATGGCGCGTCCCATTTCAGATAATTGTTTATCGCCGTTTGCATCACCATATTCAAGCTGGTTAAAAGCGTTGAGAAGCACGCGTCCGCAGAATCCAATCTGCACCTCACCATAGGGTTTACAGTCGGCCGTCAGAATGGTAAGTCCTGAGTTATATTTCAGAGGGTATTTGTCAACAAACGATTCACGGAAGTATCCGCAAAGGTTATCTTTCACCTCTTTCGTATTTAAGGCAATGGGGAGAGGTTGTGGCGCCATAGCGTCAAAGCTGTACTGCCATAGTTTTGTCACAAAATCGCCATAACTTTCGGCCTGTACACGATGAATGCGCCAAGTGATAGTTTGCGTTTCTCCTGCTGCTAACGGCATGAAAGTTTCAACAGATGGCGCGAGCGTTAGCTTACGAATATAGCGCTTTGGCGTCTCAATGTAAGGGAAACCAAAGGTTAATTGGGTTTCGGCAGAAGCATCGTCAAAGCCTAAATAGCCAATAGATGTTGCACTGGGCAGAATAATTTGTCCTTCGGTATTTTGTGTTTGCACGTCCTTGCCTTTAGTGGGGGCTACACGAAGAACGGCCAGACCCGTTTGGGTTTGCGCGTCAAAGGCACTTGCGAGTGGTGTAGAGAGACGGTCCTCGCGGAAATTCCAACTCTTGCTTACGTTATAATTCGGAGCCTCTTTGGGTGAGCGCAGGTTACGATGATACCATAATCCTGGCATGTAGAATTCGCTCTGGCCGCTCTTTAAACCTGTCATCAGGGCAAATCCCAGATTAAAATAAACGTTCTTTTTAGCTTTTACGTTGACTGTTATCAGCTTGTCGCCGTTGGCTTCGGTTTGTTGTAAGGTAACCTCAACAGGCAATGTTTGCTTCGAAACCAGCTGTTGTCCTTGCAATTTTAGCTCATATGGAACGGCCTCGTTTCCAGGAGTTTTTAATGTTAAGGTAGCTTTCAGGTCCTGAGCATGGGCTGTTGGAGCCGAAAATAGCATGCCCGACAGACATAAAAGTGATAATGTAATTACGCGAAATGAATACATATTTAATAGTTTTAGGGTTTTGTCAAATTATAGAACAGATAGTTTTATTCTACGAAAAAGACAGCAGAGGTTAGAATTCTGTTACTTATTGTAGCATTATTTTTTAGGCGATTTGTCAATTTATAATAAGGTTTTTTGGTTTGTTGCAAAGGTAACCAATAGTTTTATATAAGTAGAAAATTTTGATATTTTTATTTTTCGAGTTATGGTTTCTGGCTCTATTTTCCGAGTTTTATATTGATTACTGCTGTTTTAAAGGCGTTTTCCTTGTTTCGCTATTACGTTTTGGTTATGCAATTTAAGTGATAAGGTAGTGTTGTGGCGGCCGCGATACAATGTGTACTGCGACCGTCGAACGATGTGTATCACATTCGTCGTACAATGTGTACTGCGGTCGCCGTACAAACAGCACAATGTAAGAAACAAAGAAGTAGTAGTTCGTAAATAATTTGTAATTTTTACGATTTTGTTTAGGTTTTCTGTAAGCTAATGGGTATCTTTGCAATATAATCCTCGAAAGACGGGGAAAATTTCTAATTTTAATATAAAGGAGAATCATAAATGAATAAGTTTTTTACAACGCTTTTAGGCGTTCTGGGGTTGATATCAACATCGTGTGCACAAGCTGACGGTATTCGCTCAGTGAATGCTGATGAGTTTGAAAAGGGAATAAAAAATCAGCAGACTCAGGTTGTTGATGTGCGCACAGCTGACGAGTATGCTGCTGGATACATTGCAAATGCACAGAATATTGATGTGACCGAAAGCAACTTCTTGCAGAAAGCTACTAAAGCGCTCGATAAGAAAAAAGTAATATATGTGTATTGCCGTAGCGGAAAACGTTCGATGGTTGCTGCACAAAAGCTGACCGATGCAGGTTATAAAGTGGTGAACCTTGAGGGAGGAATCATGGGTTGGATAGCTGCAGGCAAGCCAATTACACAGTATAAACAATCGGCGACGCCTTCGGGAAAGAAGTAACGATACGTTTTCGTTGCGATAGCGATTAACCGCAATTATATGCTGATAAGCCAATAAAGCAATTTGCTTTATTGGCTTATTACGTTGAGAATAGGGAAGTTAGAAATAACTTTTGTGAAGCGAATAATGTTTTGATTAAATAGAATTCTCGGCTTTTCATTAGCATTGATTTACAGTTTTTTTATATCATTACGTCATAACAGCCCTGTATTTATGGGCTATTTTATTTATCTTTGCAGCTCGTTAGTACGATTATTGTAAAAAGAAGTTATTATGAAGAAACAGAAGAAATTTACACTTCGTGAGCAGGATATGCCTACGAAATGGTACAATATTCAGGCAGAGATGCCAACAAAACCAATGGATTTGTTGAACCCTCAGACGCGTGAGCCTATGGGTGTTGACGATTTGGCACATATTTTCAGTCGTGAATGTGCAAAACAAGAGCTTGATAAGACAAATGCTTGGATCGATATCCCAGAAGATGTACAAGAGAAATATAGCTATTATCGCAGCACACCGCTCGTTCGTGCTTACGCGCTCGAAGAGGCTTTAGGCACAAAGGCTCATATCTATTTTAAGAATGAGAGTACTAATCCTTTAGGTTCGCATAAAGTAAACTCGGCTATTCCTCAGTGCTATTACTGCAAACAAGAGGGCGATACCAACGTTACTACTGAGACAGGAGCGGGTCAATGGGGTGCGGCATTGAGCTATGCAGCTAAGCTTTATGGTTTGGAGGCAGCAGTTTATCAGGTAAAGTTAACCATGCAACAAAAGCCATACCGTTCTTATATCATGCGTGCCTTTGGTGCAACTGTAGAGGGAAGTCCTTCGATGTCGACACGCGCGGGTAAAAATATCATCACTCGCGATCCTAATCATACGGGTTCTCTTGGAACGGCTATTTCAGAAGCTATTGAGCTTGCCACCACAACTCCTGGATGTAAATATACATTAGGCTCGGTTTTAAACCACGTTTCGCTGCACCAAACCATCATTGGCTTGGAGGCAGAAAAGCAGATGGAGATGGCGGGTGAATACCCAGACAAGGTAATTGGTTGCTTTGGCGGTGGCAGTAACTTTAGTGGAATTGCTTTCCCCTTTATGCGACACTTGTTCGATGGCAGCCATAAGAACACAGAATTTATAGCTGCAGAGCCCGAAAGTTGTCCAAAATTAACACGTGGAAAGTTCGAATACGATTTCGGAGATGAGGCTGGTTATACGCCTTTATTGCCCATGTATACACTGGGTCACAACTTTAAGCCCGCAAATATTCACGCTGGAGGTCTTCGCTATCATGGCGCAGGCGTGATTATTAGTCAGCTAATCAAGGACGGATATATGCGTGGAGAAGATATCCCTCAGCTTGAAAGTTTCAATGCTGGTTTGCTTTTCGCTCGCACAGAAGGCATTATTCCAGCGCCCGAAAGCTGCCACGCAATCGCCGCTACCATACGTGAGGCAAAGCGTGCTGACGCAGAAGGCAAGGCGCCCGTGTTGTTATTCAACCTCAGTGGCCACGGTTTGATTGATATGCCATCATATATGAGTTTTATCAATGGCGACTTAACAGATTATAGTTTAAGCGATACTGATATCGCAAAGAATCTGGAAGGCGTACCAACTGCATAATAAAGGTGAGAAAACAATTTAATTAAGGTGCATCAACCATATAATTAAGGTATGCTAACGGTAAAATTAAGGTTTAGCAAGTATTTAATTAAGGTATGCCAACTGCATAATAAAGGTGTAGAAATTATTTAATTACGATGTACTAACTAGGTAATAAATGGTTTATCCTTTGCGGTAATCTTGGGGCGTTTTACCCAAATGCTTCTTGATAAATTTGCAAAAAGCGGAATAGCTCTCGAACTTAAAGTCGAGGGCTATTTCTTTCATAGGCCTATCCGAATAGCGCAAATCGAGCTTTAAACATTCCACTGCGTGGTTGGTAATTAGCTTTAAAGCCGATTGCCCACAATAGTAACGGGTTATTTTTGATAGGTATTTCGGTGTGATAAAAAGCTTATCAGCAAAATAGCCTATTGTGCGATGACTACCACTATCCTTGTTTAAGAGTGCCAAAAACTGCTTATAAATATAAGGTGTTCTGAAGTGTGAGCCTTGTGGTTCTGTTGTTTTCTGAGGATTATAAGCCGGTATGTGAAAATCATTAATGACGTCAAAGAACAGCGTTGCAAACAGATGATATACAATTTCGTCTTGATAAACATCGTTGCCTGAGGTGCGATGGCGCAGCATATTAAGAAATGTGCTGAGGTGTGTATAGATATATCGCTCGTCGTTACGGATAACAGGCTTTTGTGTTAGCAATGTCATCACGTGCCAAACACGTTCACCTCCCGTGAGCATTCGTGTAAGAATTTCCATCGAAAAGCCTACAGCCGTAGCGCTACTACGTTCATCATGGCTAATGTTTGCTATCATAGCGTTGGGCGGACACATCACACAGCCGCCTGCATCAACGCCTATTTCCTTCCCGTTGAGTGTTAAATGTAAATGACCTTCAGTGCAAAATATGAAGATTAAACAGTTTACACTCATGCCCTTACATAAGTCGGGGTAGAGTGCTAAGGGCGAAAGAGCAAAGTAATTATTGTCGGCATAAACTGCCGGACGGTCAAGATCGGAAAAACTTGATATCTGAAAACTCTTGTCCATAGCTCGAAAGTTCACGCAAAAATAGGGAAAAGTTCACTTCCGTATTTGCATAACTGCGTACAAAAATAGCGAAAAATTTACTTCCTTTACGGTGTAACTACGTACAAAGATAAAGAAAAAAGCAAAAATATTACCCTTTTTATAGTTTAACCATAATAAGCAACACAAAGACCTAATAGATTTAGTTCAATAACCCATCAGTAATTTTTCAGTAATCATTTCGTCATATCGTGTATAAAATAAGGGCAGAAGAAAACCATAATTGTTTTCTCCTGCCCTCTTTATTTGGCTATACTACAATATGTTTTTTGCTACATAGGCGCGATATTTCTAATACCATCGTGCCCAGTTATTAGCCTTTTGTTACAGAGGTTTGTACTCAACGAAAGCCTCCATAGCCTCATACGAAGCCAGTCCGAGGTCATCATACAGTTTTGCTGTGGCGCGGTTGCGGTCCTCAGCACGCTGCCAGAACAAACGCTCGTCGTTGCCAAGGAAAGGCGCACTCTCCATTTGGCTTGAGTGTTTCAAGATAGAATTACGTTTCGCACGGAGCTCTTCAGGACTCATTGGCACGCACATCTCGATGTTTTCTATAGGCCATTCAGCCCACGCACCGCGGTACATCCATATACGACAGTCTTTTAACCACTCGGCATTTGCTTGTTTCTCCAAGTCGATAGCAGCCAAAACAGCGTTTGTACACTTACGATGGGTTCCGTGTGGGTCGGCTAAGTCGCCCGCAACATAAATCTGATGAGGCTGTACTTTCTTAATAAGGTCGCGTACAATCTCTACATCTTGTTCGCCCATTGGCAGCTTTTCAATCTTACCGCTCTCATAGAAGGGCAGGTCAAGGAAGTGTACATGGTCGAGCGGAATGTTGTTAAAGGTACATGCTGTGCGTGCTTCGCCACGACGAATAAGACCTTTCAGTGTCAGCACATCGCGAGTATCAAAGTCGCCTGGTTTCTTATTCTTGAAAGTTTCCTTAATCTTTTTATACATGTCAACGATAACCTCGTCTTTCGAGTTATTGAAAATCTGGTTGAAACCGTTAACAAAGTGCATGAAGCGTGTTACCTCTTCGTCGTTTACTGCAATATTACCGCTTGTTTCGTAAGCCACATGTACATCGTGCTTTTGATTTACAAGGCGTTGTAATGTGCCGCCCATCGAAATCACATCATCGTCAGGGTGGGGTGAGAAAATGAGCACACGCTTAGGGAATGGTTTCGCACGCTCAGGACGATATGTGTCATCAGCGTTAGGCTTTCCGCCTGGCCAGCCTGTAATAGTATGCTGAAGATCGTTGAAAATCTTGATATTTGCGTTGTAAGCAGAACCGTAGAGTGCGAGTAATTCGCTCAGTCCGTTGTTGTTATAATCCTTGTTTGTCAGCTTGAGAATAGGCTTACCAGTGATGCCACAGAGCCAAACCAGAGCCGAACGAACCAATTTATCGTCCCACTTGCAGCTGGTAACCAGCCATGGGTGCTTAATACGCGTTAGCTCAGAAGCCGCGCCAAGGTCGATAACCATATCGGCATTTTCGTGTGTCTGCATAAATGACGCAGGGCAAGTATCAGATATGTTATTCTCAACAGCGTCCTTAACAATTCCTGCTTTCTCCTCACCCCATGCGGTGATATACAGTTTGCGTGCTTTCAGAATGGTGCCAATACCCATGGTTATGCTACATGGGGGAACTTGTTCACCGTTAGAAAAGCTGTTGGTCATTTCCTCACGTGAGAGCGCATCAATAAGAATGATACGTGTAGGTGAGGCTGCACTTGAGCCGGGTTCGTTTACAGCGATGTTGCCATTGCGGCCAATACCGAAGAGAGCTACATCTAATCCGCCGAAGGTTTGAATGCGCTGCTCGTATAAGCGGCAGTATTCCTGTACGGCATCTTGTGAGATTGTACCGTCGGGAGAGAAGATATTCTGTTGCTCAATGTCAACTTTGTTGAGGAAACTCTCCTTTAATTGGTTCAAGCTGGTGTGAGCACTCTTTGCTGTGAGCGGAAAATACTCGTAGCCATTGAATACTACAACGTTCTTAAAGCTTAAGCCTTCTTCTTGATGACGGCGTACAAGCTCGTCGAAAACAGGTATTAAAGAGGTTCCCGTTCCGAGAGCCATAACAAAGAATTTGCCTTCTGTGCTCTTTGCTTTAATTTCTTTTTCGATGCCGTTAGCAATGTGACGGGCACCTTCTTCTATTGTAGGGAAGATGTTTGTAGGTATCTTCTCCATACGGGTAAGCTCAGTACGGTCTACCGCTGTCTTTGGTTGGTAGAACTCCTGAGGTACTTTATTCAGTACGATTTGAGATGTTAAATTCAGCTTTACCATGTTTGTTTTATTGTTATATGAATGTTTTTGTGTGTGGTTTACGACTTTTTGAGAAATCTATTTTCTAATTTTCGGTTGCAAAGAAACATATTCTTTTGCGGTTTATTCATGTCCGTTTTGCTACAAAATATGTTTAGATTGCTATTTTAGCTTATTTTATCATCTCTTCACGCTTGCGAATACCGCTTATGTTAATGGTATAAGTGCATTATAAAAACGGTATAAAGGCTGCTGGTTTATGATATAAACGTAAACTGAAAAAGGGCTTTTGATCGTTGTGCGACGGCCGCTGTACAACCTGTATGACGGCCGTCATACACCTTGTTTGACAGCCGTTGTACAACGTGTACTGCGTCCGCCGTACAATCAGCCTATCAGCGTAAGGGGTTTACCGTTGTGCCTATAATGCCCTGTTATAGCTTTGCAACCAAGTTGCACGAATGATGTAGTAACTTTGCCAGCAGAAAACAAAATATAAACTCAGACATGGATAAAAAACTATTATTGCGAATTTTCCTTACGGTCGTCACTCTGGTGTTGGCCTATCTTTTTGTAAAAGCTGTAGAGCTACCGTTGTGGGCACAGCTTGGTGTTTATTTGGTTCCATACCTTATTATCAGCTACGATATTATTGGTGAAGCCATAGAGGAGGGTATAGAAGAGCGCAATCCGTTCAACGAAGACTTCCTGATGAGTATTGCAACTATAGGTGCGCTGTGCATCGGATTTCTGCCAGGGGCGGAGCCTCAGTTTGCAGAGGCGGTGTTTGTAATGCTATTTTTCCAGGTGGGTGAGCTGTTTGAAGATTACGCTGAGGACAGAACCCGCGACTCGATAGAGGCTATGATGGATATCCGTCCTGACATAGCGTGTGTTGAGCGCGATGGCAAGGCTACCGTTGTAGCGCCTGATGAGGTGCAGGTTGGCGAAGTAGTAGTGGTAAAGGCTGGTGAAAAAATACCGCTCGATGGCACTGTTCTTGAGGGGCATTCGAGCCTGAACACGGTAGCTTTAACAGGCGAGAGTATGCCGCGTGAGGTGAAAGAGGGCGACTCGATTATTAGCGGGTGCGTCAATTTAACAGGTGTGCTGCGAATAAAAGTAGAGAAGAGCTTTGGTGAATCGACCTGCTCGAAGATACTTGAGCTTGTAGAGAATTCGGGAGAAAACAAGTCGAAGAGCGAGACTTTTATACGTCGCTTTGCCCGTGTTTATACACCCATAGTGGTTATGCTGGCTTTGATGTTTGCGTTTGTGCCACCATTATTCTATGAGAATTATAGTGCGGGCTTAGCCACATGGGCTTATCGTGCGCTGAGTTTCCTTGTTGTGAGCTGTCCTTGTGCGCTTGTGGTTTCTATTCCGTTAAGCTTTTTTGGCGGCATTGGTGGCGCTTCGCGTAAAGGTATATTGATAAAAGGTGGAAACTATATGGATACTTTGGCACGACTTTCTACCGTAGTATTCGATAAAACAGGAACACTTACCGAAGGTGTATTTGCAGTTGAGGCCGTTCACCCCGACGATATTAGCGAAGAAGAATTGCTACATCTCGCGGCCCATGTTGAACGTTTTAGTACTCACCCTATTGCAGTTGCTTTGCATGCAGCCTATCCAAACGAACACGATAGCTGTAAAATAGAAGAGATAGAAGAAACAGCGGGCGAAGGAATATCGGCTTTGGTCAATGGGCGTAGGGTGAGCGTTGGAAACGAAAAAATGATGGAGCGCGTGGGAGCACATATACATCAGTGTGCAAAATGTGAACACCATGTAGGCACAATCATCTATGTGGCTATTGAAGGAGCGTATGCAGGTCATGTGCTGATTACTGACCGCGTGAAGACCGACAGTAGAGAGGCGATTGCTGCATTGCGTAACGAGGGAGTAAGTAAAACGGTTATGCTCAGTGGTGACCACGAAGAAACAACCCGACAAGTGGCCGAAAACATTGGTATTGACGAGTATCACGCAGGTCTTTTGCCTGCCGACAAGGTAAGTTATGTAGAGCGTTTGCTGCAGAATTTGCCACCAAAAGGAACGCTTGCTTTTGTGGGCGACGGTATAAATGATGCCCCTGTGTTGGCCCGTGCTGACGTAGGTATAGCCATGGGCGCGCTGGGCAGTGACGCAGCTATAGAGGCTGCCGACGTGGTTCTGATGGACGACAAGCCCCATAAAATAGCTACAGCTATACGCATAGCACGTCGCACTATAGCCATTGCAAACCAAAATGCTTATTTTGCCATCGTTATGAAGGTGCTAATACTTCTATTTGTTGGACTCGGCCTGTTGGGAAATATGGCCATGCCGTTAGCAATATTCGGCGATGTTGGCGTAATGGTGCTATGTGTGCTCAATGCAACACGTGCGTTAAGATAAGTTTTTAACGCACTTTCTCTATACGAACCGTCTTGCGGCCGCTGTAACAGTAAATGTTATAGTGGCCGTTTGTGTAGGCATCTTCATCACCTGCCATATCCAATGTGAAGCCACCTGTTTTAACTTGTTCAACAAGGTTCTGATAGGTAGGTGCATTAAATACGCCAATAATGATGCTTTCAGCACCGTCTGGGTTCACAGCCACATAGCTTGATGTACCTTTTCGTTTGGGCTTGGGTGTGTCTTCGTAGAGGTTTTTGCCCATGCTTTTAGCTGGCATACAGTTTTTATAGAGCATTTTAGCGTAAGTTTCAACACGATAAACGCCATAACGGTTGATGACAGTATAGCCATTTGCCTTGGCTATTGAGTCGGCTTTTGCTGGATAGTTGAGCATGAGGGCTGCATCTTTAATGCTTAAAACGTCGGCGTGAGCATCAACGGTGGGGTTGATAATTTGCGGGGTAGTAGGCTGTTGGGCCTGTTGTTGCGTAGAAGTTGTTTGCTTAGCAGTACCACAGCCAGTAAGTGAGGTAGTAAGAACAGAAGCGGTCGCTAATGCGAAGGCTGCTGTAAGTAATGATTTCTTTTTCATGTTTTATATGTTATCCTATTTATAATTATACTAATATATATCCACCAAAGGAGGGGTTATGCACCTCGTTCGGCCCAGTCGCCACGGTCGAGCTGTCGGTATGCTATTGCTTCGGCAATATGTTCCTTGCATACACGCTCGGCGCCTGCAAGGTCAGCAATGGTTCTTGCCACTTTAAGTATGCGTGAGTAAGCACGTGCCGAAAGGCTGAGACGCTCCATAGCTACACGTAATAATTCAAGTCCTTTCTCGTCAGGCTCGGCATAACGGTGAATCATACGCTCAGTCATTTGAGCGTTGCAGTGAATAAGAGAGTTGTCTTTAAAGCGTTCGGTTTGTATGGCTCTGGCAGCAATGACACGCTCGCGTATTGTAGCCGAACCTTCTCCAGGCTGTGCACGCGAAATGTCTTTGAAAGGAAGAGCCGAAATTTCGCATTGGATATCTATTCGGTCCATCAATGGCCCCGATATTTTATTGAGGTAATGCTGAATTTGTCCAGGTGTACAGACACAGTGATGTGTGGGATCTCCGTAATAGCCGCAAGGGCAAGGGTTCATCGATGCCACAAACATGAACGAACAAGGATAGGTAACTGTGTACTTGGCACGGCTTATAGTGATAACCCTATCTTCAAGCGGCTGGCGAAGAACTTCTAAGGTATGTTTGCTGAATTCGGGTAGCTCGTCACAGAATAACACGCCATGATGGGCCTGAGATATCTCTCCAGGCATGGGGTTTGTGCCACCACCTACGAGGGCTGCTTCTGAAATGGTGTGATGAGGTGAACGAAAGGGTCGTTGCGATATGAGCGAAGATCCACGACTTAGTAGGCCTGCGACCGAATGAATTTGTGTGGTTTCAAGGCTCTCGGCGAGGGTAAGAGGAGGTAAGATGGAAGGTAAACGTTTGGCCATCATACTTTTTCCTGAGCCGGGAGGGCCTATCATGATGAGGTTATGGCCGCCAGCGGCAGCCACTTCTAAGGCTCGTTTGACGTTCTCTTGTCCGCGAACATCAGAGAAATCAAGGTCAAAGTTATACTGATGCTCAAAGAATTCTTTGCGTGTATCAACCACAACAGGTTCGCATGGTGTCTTTCCGTCGAGGAAAGATATAACATCGGCCATGCTCTCCATGCCGTAAACATTGAGCTGGTTTACAATAGCCGCCTCGCGAGCATTGGCCATGGGCACGATAAGACCTTCGTAATGTTCGGCTCTTGCTTTGATAGCGATGGGCAAAACACCTTTTACAGGCTGTAGTTTTCCGTCAAGTCCTAACTCGCCTACCAGCATAAAGCGACCGAGAGATTGTTGACTCATTTGACCGTCGGCAGCAAGAATTGCGATAGCTAACGGCAGGTCGAAACTGCTTCCCTCCTTTTTAAGGTCAGCGGGAGCCATGTTAACGGTAATGTCGGCTTTAGGAAATTTTAGTCCGTTATACTGTAAGGCGGCGGCAATTCGGTCGCGTCCTTCGCGCACTGCTACATCACCGAGACCAGTTAAATGATACATAACGCCTCGCGTTACGCTTACCTCAATGGTAACTGGCGTCACATCGAGGCCGTTAACAGCGGCGCTATAAGTCTTTACAAGCATGTGGGGGTAGATGTTTTAAGGTGTCAGAGTAGGCTCTCTACCTTTTCGCGCAGACTATTTATATCCAAGCTGCGTGCAACGATTTTGCCGTCTTTCACGACGATATTATCGGGTACGTTCTGTAATCCTAATATTTTCAGAGGAGCAGTATTGAACATTTCGCCTGTGAAAACATTGGGTGTCTTTATCTCGTTCACGTTAAGGTAGGTGTCACAATCGGCTTTGTTAGCATCGACACAGATAGAAATCACCTTGAATGGTTTTTGTTTGTCGATTTGTATTTGGTGGAGTTGGCGCAGCATATCGGTGCTGGGATAACTCCATGATGCCCATGTGCAGATGACAACAAGGCCACGGCTAAGAGAGTTTGAGGTGATAGTGTTGCCCTTCATGTCTTTAATCTTGAAGGCTGGAAGTCGTGTACCAACAGCGCTTTGACCGAGAACTTTGGTATCGCGCAGCATATTGCTGACGATAAAATTGTCGGGTTGACTGGCCTTCATGAGCTTAAGCAGGCGTGCTGCTTCGCGATAATCGGGGCGAGGAGTTATGATAAAGTATTTCTTAACTAAATAAATGCTGACGGGCGATTGTGGATGATCTTCTATAAAACGTGCAGCAAAGCGTTTGATTTCTGGCGGTGACGATGCGGCAATCTGCTCACGAAAATCAGACATGAGTTCGTTATCGTCGGTACCTTTAATCTTCAACATCTTGAGATGTGAAGCATCACCGTCGATGTCAACAGTCTTTCCGGGCTCTGCAAAGATAGGTTGTTCGGAGAAGTTTGGAAAGACAAGTGTAAGCGTTGTGGGGTGATCACATTCTATTTCATGACTAAAGCGACCGCCTTGAACCTTAATGGTGTCGAACCCACTGATAGTACCATCTGAACTATATAGGTAAAATTCGCCTTGGTTAATTTGTAAAAGACGACCTTCTATTTTGAAGTGTTTACTATCTTCGCCACAAGAGGCTAAAAGAAATAAAGCGGGAAGAGAGATGAGAAGTAAGCGCTTGAGCATGAAAAAAGATGTTTTGTGCTTATAATATGGGAATAAAAGCAATGAAGCTAAAGAAGTTAAGACTTAACCTCTTTAGCTTCTTTGTCAAGTTATATGATATGCCTTAATGGCGTTTTATCTCAGATTTGCAAGCTCTAAGTCCTTCTTGGCATAGTCTGCTAAAGAAGCATCTTTGCTTATAGCTTCATTAAGAGCCTGCTTAGCTGCTGTTTTGTTGCCCTGACGATTAAGAACAAGTGCCTTCAGATAATATGTGAGACCATCAGCATTCTTAATGTTATTCAACGTGGCTGAAGCGGCAGCATAGTCTTTATTCAACAGTTGAGCGAGGGCTGCACTGTTGGTAAACGAATCGCCAAAGTCCTTAACAGCAGTTGCATAGTTGCCTTTCGCAATGTTTAAATTGCCAAGTGCCTGAGCAAGACCGTTAGCATCGGTAGCCTGTGAAATAAGATATTCGGCATCTTTCAGCTGTCCGTCTTTCAAGGCGATGAGGCTAAGGTTGGCGTTTGCTTCAGGAGCAAGGCCTCTGTTTTTAGCTGCAGCGAAGTAGTCTTTTGCTGATTTCAAGTTGCCTTTGTTAAAGGCCAGAGCACCTAAGTTGTTAAATGCGCGGTAGTCTGCAGGATAAAGCTCAGCAGCTTTCTTGTAAATTTCAGCTTTTTTGTTAGCATTATTTTCAAGCGTTGCATTGTAAAGTAGCTCGTCTACTGTCAGTTTTGAAGGGTCAGCAGCAAATTGAGCTTTAATCTGCTCGTCAGAACGACCGATAGTTTCGTAGTTAATGATGAGACGGCTACGACGAAGTTCTGGCAGGATACCTGTTGCAAGCTCGCGGAATCCTTCGCTCATATTGCGGATTTGACGCTCACGCTCTTCAGGGTCTTTGTACATTTCAAGTACGCGAAGAATCACAGCCTTGTCCTGAATATTGCTTGCAGCAACAAGCTGTTTGAAGCCGTCCCAGTCTTGTGCTGTATAATGTGCGTCAACATTAGCATTAGCAAGCTTGGCTGCTTTGAGCTGTTCGTTTACGTATTTCTCTGTAGTGTTCTGGCGTTTATTGGCCAATTTGTTGTTAAATGTGTAACCACCTTCAGGTGATGCATATGCTGCAACTTCTACATTCTTTAAATTAAGGTCTTCGCGTGAAGCATTGATTTTCTTCAACATTTGCACGAATTCCTTGATAGAATTGCTCTTTAATTCGCCCTTACGCAAGTTAGCTTGATTCACTAAGAATCTAATATTTGCTTCTTGACGCTGTGCTTTAATGCGCTGGAAAGAATCAAGTGCGAGGCATCCGCCTGCATTGTCCATAGCTTTCTTGTACAATTCTGCTGTGGCTATAACACCAGTTGCAACTTTTACAGCAGGAATCGTAATTTTTTTACTACCTATTTGTGCGTTGAATGTGAGGTACATTTCGCTCAGTTGCATATCAGGGGTGTAGTCGAAAGCCGTTTTCATAGTATACTTTCCACCCATCTTGTATGAAACAGTTTGATTATTTCCTTGTATCTTTTCACCCTGGAAGGTAGAGCTTTGGCCTTGTGCGACTTGGCCATTAGCATATCGAAGTTCGGGTATTACGGTTACAATAGCTTTCTTTTTCATATATTTCTCTGGGAAAGTACCATTAATTGTAGCAGGCACTTTGCCACCAAGAGTTTCTAATGGATTCGGTTCAACAGAGAAATTGTCTGCAGAAAGTGCACCCATTTTTGAACAAGAAGATAAAGCTAAAATAGAAAAAGCAGATAAAGTTAGAATTAAATGGTTACGCATAATATAATAAGGAATATAAAAATTAGGTGTGCCGCGAGCGGGACTCGAACCCGCACAGCCATCACTGGCCAAGGGATTTTAAGTCCCTCGTGTCTACCAATTCCACCATTGCGGCAATGGAACCATCTAAAATATGAGCGGCAAACGGGGCTCGAACCCGCGACCTCGACCTTGGCAAGGTCGCGCTCTACCAACTGAGCTATTGCCGCGATAATGTGAATGCAAAGATATATGTAAATATTTAAAAGGCCAAGTTTTTTACACAATTTAATAGAAATCGCGCCTAATTGATGAAAAGAAAGCCAAATGGACCTGCTGTTGTAGCGCGATATGTGGTCATTTTTCCTGTATTGTTGATGCAATTTCCTCCTGTGTTCAAATTAAACTCTCGTTTACAATTTGCGCAAGTTGCTATACCGCTACCGCTAAGACTGAGTGGATAGCTGCGCATGGGTATGGCATTATAATTAAAGCAGACTGGGCATTGTGCATCAAAAGCATAGAAATGATATCCACTTCCATCATCAGAAAGATTACCATAGCCCACGATAAGACCGTTATTCATTCCTATTCGCGTGCCATTCCTACGTTCTGTATCCTTTGCATCAAAATTGTTTATAGTGTTTTGACCTTGATTTGACGTAAACGAATAAGCGTTTCGGCTGGGTAAATATTTGATCATACAGAAAACACCAGGGCTCATTGAGTTCATTGCCGAAGCCAATGTAGGGTCATGATGCGTGCTGTTATCGATGTAAAGGTTGCAATGAAAGTTGCTATAGGTGAAATGTTCCCCTGTACATGCCGATAACAAAACAACAATACAGACTAATAAAGTCATCATTGTTTTGTGAAGAATGTATACAGAACATCTCATGAGCAAGGTGTTTTATCTGTTGTTTCCTGTTTCAAAAATAATGCAATTTCTAAGTTTATTCGTAATGAATAAGCTGTAATGCATCTGCGATTTTCTCTATACCTTCTTGTAATGGCTTTTTAACCATGCCTGCAATAAAAGGATTAAGATCAGCCTTTATGGTGAGTTTCATCTTTGAAGATGTTTCATCGACAGGAAGAATCTGTATCCAAAAGTTGAAGGGCAGCGGACTTTCTTGTGTTTCAAATTTAATTTCTTTTGGCTCTTCTCGATTTGCAATTACCATTTTTACAGCACCCATTGGTGTAGAAATGGAAATACTGTCAGAAGTAAAAGTCAAATCTTTTACATGCTCCTGAGGAATTTTATCCTGAACTTTCTGAATATTGCTCAGATCGCTCAGCATATTATAGACAGCCTGCTGTGAGTAAGCTATCTCGCGTATCGTGCTTTCTATTTTTGTCATACGATTTATCGGTTTTGTTTCCAGTTTACAGGGTCTTTGCGCCATTCCTTTAATACCTCTATGTCATCTTTTGAAATGTAGCCTGTTTGTGCTGCAATTTCAACAGTGTGCTCATAGTCTCCTATAGTAACAAGTTTTAAACCTGCTTCTTTAAAGGCTTCTTCCGCAACAGGAAAACCATAGGTATAGCTGGCAACCATTCCTATAACATCAAACCCTGCAGCTCGTAGGGCTTCAACTGCTTTTAACGAACTGCTCCCTGTAGAGATAAGATCTTCGATTACAATCACTTTAGAACCTTCTGGTAGACGTCCTTCTATTTGGCTCTTTGTTCCGTGATCTTTTGGTTTAGGGCGCACATAGGCATAAGGCATTTGCAACAAGTCGGCAACCGCCATACCCATAGCAATGGCACCTGTAGCAACACCTGCAACCGCTGTAGCTTCTGGGAAGTTAGCCAATACGGCATGTGTTAGTTCAGTTTTAACAAAAGCTCTTACGTCAGGATAACTGAGAACTAAACGGTTATCGGTGTAAATAGGTGAATTCCAGCCCGAAGCCCACTGAAAAGGCTCGTTGGGTTGAAGCTTGATGGCTTTGATTTTTAGAAGTCTTTCAGCAAAAGCGTGTTTCAGATTATCCATATCTTCCATGATGTTTTATTTGTTGACAAAGTTAGTGTAAATTGGTGATAATACAAAAGAAAGACGTAGTTTATCTCTCTTTTCGACGCCTATTTTAGCGTTGTTCGTTGGCAAATCCAACTGAAACCACACTTATTTTAACTCCTTCAACCTTTCTCAATTCCTGCCCTAAAGAGCAAATTGTTGCCCCTGTGGTTACAACATCATCTACAATCAGCACGTGAGCGTCTTTGATTTTTTCTACATCTATCAATTCAAATACCCCTTTCACATTACTCGCTCGCTCTATTCGTCCTTTATTTGTTTGGCTCGAATGGAACGTGTTACGCTTTACCACGTTGTTCCATATAGGTAAGTGACACTCTTCAGCGATGCCTTCAGCTATCATCTGACTTTGATTGTATCCGCGTTGACGTTGATGTTTTTGTGTCAGTGGTACAGGAATGATGGCATCAATCTCACTAAAGAATCCAGCTTTACATAATTGCCTCCCCATATATCTTCCCAGTTCTATACCCATTTCAGGAACATTCATATATTTTAATTTGTAAACAGGGTAGGAGGAGGTGGCGTGTGCGGTGTAATATATTAGAGCAGAGGCTTTCTCAATAGGCAATAACCCCCAGAATATTTGCGTCATGGGGTTATCGTCGGGCTTTGTATGAAAATGGGTTAAAGGTAGATGAAGCAGGCATACCGTGCAGAAAAGTGTTTCTTCAACAGCCAGCCTTTGCCCACAAATAGCACATGCTCGTGGATTGGTGAGGTCAAGTAAACGTTGTAAAAAGCTAATCTTCATCTACTTCTGCTATAATACCCTCATCTATACATCGTCGTATAAGAGTCATGTCGAAGCCACGACCCATCGCAAATTTAATCAGTTTCATGCTTCGTTCATAATCACTTTTAGCGTGCATGGTTGGCCATTTTGCTTTTAAAAGTGGCCGCAGAACATCCATATATTCATCGTCATCAATGCCGTCTAACACCATTTTCGAAACATCTTCTGGCATGTGTTTCAACCATAAAGCTTGTTCAATTTTCCGACGTCCCCATTTGTTATATTTGATCTTATCGTTAACATAAGCTTGACAAAATCTCGCATTGTCAACATATTGATGTTTAATCAGGTAATCGATATTGCGCTTACGGGCTTCTTCATCAATACCCCATTGTCGCATTTTTTCGTCTAAGTCGCCCGTGCAATATTCTGCTTTGGCACAGAGATTTGCCAGTTTTTTTAAAGCCTCTTCTTCGGTAACAGTCGAACTTTTTCTAAACATCTTCTTGCTATAATATAATAAAGGTGTATTTGTTTCTACCTATCCGTTCCATACCGCTTTCGCAAAGCGTTCGCGTTCAAACTGATCAGCGAAAATTTCCACATTGCAGAAACCTTCTTGCTGAAGCATTTCTTTCAGTTCGTTGGCAAATAAAGGGTTTATTTCGAAATAGAGTTCTCCGTAACGTTTCAGTGCTACACGTGCGTAACGAGCTATTGCACGATAGAAAAGTAGCGGATTATCATCAGGCACAAAAAGCGCTTGCTCAGGCTCATGCTGAAGTACGTTGATGTGCATATCACCCTTTTCGCGCTCTGCAATATATGGAGGGTTCGACACAATTATATCAAACCAGCCACCCTTATGGTTGGCAAAAGGTAAGGTTTCTGTGGGCAGCAAAACATCTTGTAGCTGTAAATTAACCTTTGCACCTAAAGCATGCACGTTCTTACGTGCCACAAGTAGAGCGTCCGAAGATATATCCCATGCTGTTACATTGCTGTTGTCAAGGTCGAGAGCCAGCGTAATGGCTATACACCCACTGCCTGTACCGATATCCAAAACTTTTATAGGCTCTGGGGGTTGCAAAGCACAATAAGCCTGATTATGGTCTTCTTTTATCCGCTCGCACAGCATAGCAGTTTCTGGACGAGGTATAAGAACACCCGTTTCAACATGAAAAGTCCGACCACAAAATTCAGCTTTGCCTAATACATATTGTACGGGTTCTCCTTCTTTTATTCTATCTACGGCTTGCTCAATCCATGCCTTCTCCTCTTCGTTTAATAGTTCAATACCACCAGTAACAATGTTAGTTAGTGACATATTAAATCTATAGTCGAGCAGTAGGCGTACTATTGCTTTGGCCTCTCTCTCATCATAACGAGAGCATAGCGATTGCCAGAGGCGGGTATAACTATCTTGCGCATTCATTTGATGACAAAGATAGTTGTTTTTTTCGGTTCGTTCCACCTAACGAATAAAAATAAACGGTGTTGTGTTATTGATTAGGTTTACCTTATATGATAAAGCTATATAAGTTTGTTTCTCATATTCTCATAGTGTGATATCTGCAGAATTTAAGCATGAAAGTTGTCGACTTGATAAATAAAAAGTAATTTTGCGGATATAACTTACAGTAAAAGGGTCAAAATGAATCAAACCGATCGCTCCATTAATACGTCATCACAACAAGCTATTGACGAGCATTTCATGCGTCGATGCCTACAACTTGCTCGTAACGGTCGCCTTACGGCAAGGCCTAATCCTTCAGTAGGTGCTGTTATTGTATCGGCTGATGGCCGTATTCTTGGCGAAGGTTTTACCTCTCCTTATGGTGGTCCGCATGCTGAAGTTAATGCTTTTGCATCGGTGTGCCCTGAAGATGAGAGCTTGCTTACTGATGCTACCATCTATGTTTCGTTAGAGCCTTGTTCACACTGGGGCCATACACCGCCATGTTGCGACCTCATTGTTGGTAAGCGAGTACGACGTTGTGTATGTGGCTGCGTTGACCCATTTACCAAAGTTCAAGGGCGTGGCGTACAGCGAATGCGTGAAGCAGGTGTTGATGTAACGGTAGGAGTGTTGGAGCAAGAGTGTATGGAGAGCAACCGTTTCTTCATGACTTTCAACCGCCTTTCTCGCCCATATATTCTGTTAAAGTGGGCACAGACGTCTAACGGCTTCTTAAACACTGTTTCTGATACAGCGCAATACGTTCCTATTCATATTTCAACGCCTTATACTTTTATGTTGGTTCATCAGCTGCGTGCTGAATACGAGTCAATATTAGTTGGCAGAAATACGCTATTAACCGATAATCCTCGCTTAGATGTACGCCTGTGGAGTGGAAAAAATCCCTATCGATTGGTACTGACTCATCATGCTGAAGAAGTTCCCGAAGGTTTTAAAGCATTCGATAATATTGATGATATGTTCGCCCATTTGCGCGAACAACAATGTCAAAGTTTGATGGTAGAAGGTGGTGCTGCCACCCTTGAGGGTTTCATTAAACGAGGTCTTTGGGACGAAATTCATGTTGAAACGGCTCCTTTTATGGTCAACGAGGGTATTTCTGCACCTTGTTTACCTGCCGATGCACAGCTTGTACGTCAACAAACTATTGACGGGAACGTCATCTCTTGGTACCAGAAACGTTAAAGGCTGCCATTATATAGCAGCCTTTAACATATATCAAACGGAATAAGATTTATACAAATTTCTTTATTATTCTCGAAAATTCTTATTCCTAAAAAGCTTTTACTTCATCTTTGCTTATTTGCATTTTCAATGCCCTTTTTGTAGTTGGTAAGTGCTGCATTCAAGAATTTCAAATAATCTTGTGCATCTTCTTTATACGAGTAAGAAGCGTTAAGAGGCTTACCTTCGTTATCAACGGCCACATAAAAAGGCTGTGTGTTAGCTCCGAATTTGTGACTTTGCAGATAGCTCCAGCGGTCGCCCACGGTACGTAATGTACGCGCTTTGCCGTTTTCGTCTTTTACTTCGAGAGGTTGTGGCAACTTTGTTTTATCATCAACATACAATGAAATAAGTACGTAATCGTTCTCAAGCTTGTGAGCTACTGATGGGTCGGTCCACACGGCAGCCTCCATTTTCCTACAGTTTACACAACCAAAGCCCGTGAAATCAATCAGTACGGGTTTACCTTGCGCCTTAGCAGCTGCCATACCAGTTTCGTAATCGGTAAACTTAGGCTCCACAATCTTTGTGTTTAAATTAAAGTCTTGCGTATTCATTGGAGGTGCAAAGGCCGACACTGCTTTACAAGGCGCGCCCCATAAACCGGGTATCATGTATATGGCAAAGGCGAAAGAGCATAGTCCTGCCATAATAGCGGGAACAGACATAGGCTTATTAATGTCACCGCCAATGGTGTCTTGTGGGAACTTTAACCAGCCAACGAGGTAGGCTCCTAAGGCTCCAAAGATAACAATCCATAAAGAAAGGAATACCTCGCGGTCCATGAAGTGCCAGCCATAAGCCAAGTCGGCCACGCTGAAAAACTTTAAAGCGAAGGCCAATTCTATAAAGGCAAGCACAACCTTTATTTGGTCCATCCATGCTCCACTCTTCGGACTCCGCTTCATTAATGAAGGGAACATGGCGAAGATAGAGAAAGGAACAGCCAATGCCAATGCAAAGCCGAGCATACCAATAGCGGGTGCAAGGCGTGCCCCAGTTGTTACTGTTTGTACCAAAAGCAGCCCAATGATAGGTGCTGTACACGAGAAGCTAACGAGCACAAGGGTGAATGCCATAAGGAATATTGACAGTAACCCTGTGGTGTTATTAGCTTTTGTATCTACTTTATTGGCCCAACTATCAGGTAATTTTATTTCAAACCAGCCAAAGAAACTTAGTGCAAACACTACCAACATCACGAAAAGGAAGATGTTGAATACTGCATTTGTTGATAGTGCGTTCAGTGTGTTGGCTTCGAAACGTGCGGTAACGCCTAACCCTAAGGTCAGGAAAATAACAACAATAGAGGCTCCATAGATAGCGGCATCGCGCACACCGCGTCGCTTATTGTCCTTTGAGCGCTTCAAAAAGAAGCTTACGGTCATCGGAATGATAGGCCAAATGCATGGCATTACCAGCGCCAACAATCCGCCAACTACACCCATTAGGAAGATGTAAAGTAAAGGTTGGTTCGAGATATTGTCTGTTCCGCCGAATGCTTTTAACTCATTAATAACGGGCTTCCAAAGCGTAGCCTCGTCGGTTGCTGATGGCATGCCTGTTGACATTGAAGCTAAAGCTGTATCGTTAGCTGTAGCAAGGGCAAGTGTATCTGCGCCAAAGGTGGACGCGCTTGCACCTGATGATGCTGTTTCAGCAACGTCATCTTTTGTTTTTTCGGTCTTTACCTCGTCTGCTGCCTTGTTATCAACAGCAGGGCTTTTTCCGTTTTGCTTGAAGTTTACGTCCATAGGGCGCATGCAAGTTTGGTCATTACATGCTCCGTAGTTGAGGTAAACGTCAATGCTGTATGAGGGTTTTGTAAACTTAATCTTTTGTACGAACTTGACGTTATTTTCGAAAAAGCGCAGGTTTGTATCAAAATTCTTATCGTAATCAGCTATTTCATGACCAACAGGTTTCATCTTACCGACGAGCTTTATACCGTCAATTTTATTGATGTTAAAGGTGGCCTCGGTAGGTCCCTCTACTCCTAAGTTAGTCGAATAAACGTGCCAGCCTTTTTCTATTTTGCCAGTAAAGATAATTTCTGCATCAGCCGTCCCGTTGGTTTTTAGTTCAGAAGTGAACTTCACGGGATTGAAAAGCTGCGCATGAATCATCATACTGACGAGTAGAAACAGGGTCAGTGTGATTATTTTTTTCATGTTGTTGTCTAATAAAATGGGTGTTTAAAATCAACTTATCAGGGCTTTTGTTGCCCTGATAAGGTTATAGCCATTAACCAACCTGGCTACCAGGCTTCACCTCGCCAAGCGTAGTGGTAACGCTTAAGCTGCCATCAAAGTTAACGGCGCTTAAAATCATGCCTTGGCTTTCAATGCCCATCATCTTGCGAGGAGCAAAGTTGGCCACGAAGAGTACGTCTTTGCCAATGAGCTGTTCAGGCTCATAGAACTTGGCAATACCCGATAAGATAGTGCGGTCGGTGCCTGAACCGTCGTCGATGGTAAACTGTAACAGCTTATTCGACTTCTTGATTTTCTGACAGTCTTTGATGTGACCTACACGAATATCAAGCTTTTCGAAGTCGTCGAACGATACTTCTGGCTTAATTGTTGCAGCCTTATACTCTTTAGCTGCTTCTGCAGCCTCGTTGGCTTTCTTAGTAGCAGCCAGCTTGTCAAGCTGCTTTTGTATTTCCTCGTCTTCAATTTTCTGGAATAGCAGATGAGGTACAGCCAGCTTGTCACCAGCCTTAAGCAAGTCGGTACGGCCCAATTCGGCCCAATCAAAACGCTCCATTCCAATCATCTCGCGCAAGTCTTTGCTACTGAATGGCAGGAAAGGCTCGAAGGCAATAGCCAAGTTAGCTACCAACTGCAGTGAGATATTCAGTATTGTTTCCACGCGTTTCGGATCGGTTTTCCACACTTTCCATGGCTCACATTCGGTGATATATTTGTTACCTATGCGTGCAAGGTTCATGGCTTCCTTCTGTGCTTCGCGGAATTTGAATACGTCAAGATACTGTTCTACCTTCTCTTTTACGTCCTTAAACTCGGCTATCGTCTGGCGGTCAATGTCGGTAAGCTCCCCACATTCTGGCACAACGCCGTCCCAATACTTGTTGGTAAGCTGTAGGGCGCGGTTTACAAAGTTTCCGTAAACGGCCACAAGCTCAGAGTTGTTACGCTCTTGGAAATCCTTCCATGTGAAGTTGTTATCCTTTGTTTCGGGCGCGTTGGCGGTAAGTACGTAGCGCAGAACATCTTGTTTACCTTCAAAATCGCGCAGGTATTCGTCAAGCCACACTGCCCAATTTCGGCTAGTTGATATCTTGTCGTTTTCCAAGTTCAGGAACTCGTTTGAAGGTACATTGTCGGGCATAATATAGCCACCATGTGCCTTTAACATTGTTGGGAATATCAAGCAGTGGAATACAATGTTATCCTTACCGATGAAATGCACGAGACGTGTGTCCTCATCTTTCCACCATTTCTCCCAGCTTCCCCATCGCTCAGGCTCAGCATCGCAAAGCTCTTTGGTGTTTGAGATGTAGCCAATAGGCGCATCGAACCATACGTAAAGCACCTTACCTTCGGCTCCTTCAACAGGAACGGGAATTCCCCAATCCAAATCACGTGTCATGGCACGAGGCTGAAGGTCGAGGTCTAACCAGCTTTTACACTGTCCGTATACGTTAGGACGCCACTCTTTATGGCCTTCCAGAATCCACTGTTTCAGCCATTCCTGATAATCGTTCAGAGGTAGATACCAGTTTTTTGTGCTCTTGATAACAGGTTCTGCGCCTGATATGGTGCTGTGCGGATTGATAAGTTCCATCGGACTTAGGTCAGAACCGCATCTCTCGCATTGGTCACCGTAGGCGTTTTCGTTGCCACAATGTGGGCAAGTTCCCATGATATAGCGATCGGCTAAGAACTGTTTCGCTTCAGGATCGTAGTATTGTTCGCTCTCCAGTTCAACTAATTTGCCATCATCGTACAGCTTACGGAAGAAGTCGGAAGCCAACTGACTATGCACTTTAGAGGTGGTACGGCTATACACATCAAACGAAATGCCGAACTCACTAAACGATTCTTTAATGATTTTATGATAACGGTCGCAGACGTCCTGCGGTGTGATACCTTCCTTTTTTGCGCGTATGGTGATAGGCACTCCGTGCTCATCGCTACCACCAATGAAAACAACGTCTTTTTTCTTCAGACGCAGATAACGAACGTATATATCGGCTGGAACATATACACCAGCCAAATGGCCAATGTGAACACCACCGTTAGCATAAGGCAGGGCGGCGGTGACGGTTGTACGTTTAAACTTTTTCTCTTCCATATTGTCGTTTTATCTTATTTGCTTGTAAGTTTTGCAAATTTACAAATTTCCAAGCAAAATATAAGACTATGCACCTTCATTTTACGCTTTTATAATAGATAATATGTACTTTTTACGACGGAATGTATTTATGATTATTCTGTCAAAGTGGTTGTACGTCGACCGTCGTACATCTTATATGGCGACTGCCGTACATGTTGTATGACGGCCGTAGTATAATGCGTACTGCGGTCGCCATACATTCAGTTGTTGCATGTAAAGGGAGGGGCGTTTTGTTGTCAACGAACGTCCGAAATAGGCTTATGGTTTGATAAGAATGCCGTTAACCAATTATAACAAACCTTTTTGGGCAACTGCTTCGAATAGCAATTCTACAAGGCGTGGCACGGCATAATGGCTTTTTTCGTCTTGTTTTATCCAGATATATTCGGCTGGTAATTGAGGGCGATTGTTGGTTTGTAGCAGGTAAAAGTTAGCAAGGATAACACGATGGGTCAGTACGTGACGCACGTCGTTGGCTAAAAGCGTCAACGTTCCGTCCCATTTGGGTAGCGGTTCATCTTCAAAAAGGCATGGCTCCCAAAGGCCTTGCCAAATATCTCCTGCGCCACGCCTTCGTATTGCACAATAGCCTTGACAGCTGACGAAAACGTAATTGAGATGGCGTGTTTTCACCTTTACGGTGCGATTTTTAACGGGTAGTGTGTCGATACGGTCAGAACGTAATGCTTCGCAGGTTTCAACGAAGGGACATTCGGTGCATTTGGGTGCTTTCGGTGTGCAACAAGTGGCACCAAAATCCATCATGGCTTGGTTAAAATTACCTGCTTCTTCGTTGGCGGGAAGGTCGGTTATCAAACTGTCTGCAAGCTGTTGGAAGAGGTGTTTACCTTCAGTCGAGTTGATAGGTGTGTCTATTCCGAACACGCGTGACAACACACGGTAAGCGTTTCCATCTACTGCAGCTACCTTGATACCAAAAGCAAACGAAGCAATAGCTGCTGCCGTGTACACGCCAACACCCTTTAAACGCTGTATGTCAGCAAGGCTATCGGGGAAACTTCCGTGGCTAACAATCTGGCGAGTAGCCTCATGAAGGTTGCGCGCTCGGCTGTAATAGCCCAGCCCTTGCCACAGACGCAGTACCTCATCTTCGGTAGCAGCGGCAAGGTCGTCGACGGTAGGGAAACGGCTCATAAACCTTTCCCAATAGGCCATACCTTGTGCAATGCGCGTTTGTTGCATGATAACCTCACTAAGCCATATAGCATAGGGGTCGTGGGTATGACGCCACGGCAGGTCGCGACCGCAGCGGTGATACCAGCTGATAAGTGTAGGAGTAAACGAATTGTGCTGCATGCTATTTGGTTTGCTTGCGTGCACACGAGGGGCAAAGGCCCTTAACCATGTAGTTTGTTGCTTTTCTGACGAAACCCTGTGGCAATAAAATATGGGGGATAGGGGTGTCGTAGAAACAGAATGTTTGATGACAGCATTCGCAATAAAAGTGTACGTGCATGTCGTCATCGTCGTCGTTATCGCCCCGATGGCTCATACAGAGCTCGTATTTTACGTTACCATCGCCGTCCTCAATGGCGTGAACAAGATGATGTTCACGAAAAAGGGCAAGGCTTCGAGATATACCACTCTTATCGATTGTGAGGATAGCCTCTTCCAATTCGGTCATTGACGAGGGATGTTCCTCTGCAGCAAGGGCTTTGACAACGACAATTCTATTGCTCGTTGGCTTAATTCCGTGCCGCTCAAGTAGTTTAACACAGGTTGTTTCGTCCATAGTAAGGCAAAAATACAAAAGAATTTTGATAACGGCATATATATATTGCAGAAGATTGATTACATTTGCAGTTAATTAATAAATAAGAAAAAATATAGCTTAATAAGCCATGAAAAATAATCTCCCACAATTTGAAATATGGAATCAAGAGCCCGGAATAGACGGCATATACCGTCAGGTAGAGCGTGCAGGAAGGGTATGTTATAAAAGCGAAGACCATTGTACACCCGAGTCGGCACGTCCTTTTGTTGAGCGCATGATTAAGAGCGACCATACCGCTATGCTCGAACACGCTACGGTATTCTTGCTTTATCGCGATGGCGAAACGGCTTCGGCAGAGCAGGGTGGTGATGCAACTGGAGAGGCTTGGCAACGCTATGAGCGCAATAAATTTTCGAAAGTATCGACGGTTGACGGCTGTCATTACGTAACAACTAACCTGCGTGTACTGGCCGAAAACCAGTGGTTAGCCGACCTTGACCACCTAACCGAACCGCTTGCACATCATGAGCGCCGTGTGACGGTGCACTTTACAACACAGATTGCCACCACACGCGAGTTTAACAGACATCGTGCAAACTCGATGGCAGAGCAGTCGACGCGCTATTGTAACTATTCAAAGGATAAGTTTGGTAATGAGATTAGTATCAATATTCCAGAGTGGGTGCGTGCGCTTTCTGTTGAAGAGCCTACACAAATAGACTTTTTAGAACTGGCGAAAAAGGTGACAGAAGGTCAGGCTGACGATTATGAGAACTGGCTTTTTGCCAATTTAGCTGCAGAGCATGCGTATATGAATCTCATTGCTTTGGGCCGAAAACCACAGGAAGCACGTGCAATTTTACCTCTCGATACAAATACAGAGCTGATTCATACCGCTTTTGTGAGCGATTGGAAACACTTCTTTGACCTGCGTGCTCAAGGCACAACGGGAGCTCCTCACCCCGATGCCAAGGTGCTTGCACTTCCACTTTACGAAGAGTTCTGTCGCTTAGGTTTGATAGAAGCTTAAAGCTTCTGTGGGTACACGTGTAGTAATGATGTGTCCGTTTGTTCAGACTTGTGAATAAAAAATAATTATATCAAGTTGAAATCTCATCTTTTTCATTCGCTACAATCGGGCGTTGAGCGCCCTCAGCGCATGAATAACCCCTTTTATTATGAACCTCATTTGTTGTCTATTCAGGCAGTAAATGAGGTCGTTGCTTTTCTAAAAGGCAACGCAGAACAACATTTTCTGCCCACGAAGGCGGAAGAAAGCTTTGTGCATGACATCAAGGAGGGTAAGATGTTTGGCGTATTAGTGGTTGAGCGCATGGCGGAAGATGGAGGTGATAACGAAATAGGTTATCTGGCTGGATATAGTGGACAGATAGGCGGTAGGAGCGATTGGGAGGGCTTTGTGCCTGCTATCTTTGACTATCTGCAGCCTGATGGATACTTCAAACAGCACGAAGCTGAGATTGTTGGTGTAAGTAAGGAGATTGCTTTGCTGGAGAATTCGGAGGAGTATAGCCGTGCACGACAGGCTTTAAGTGACGTTAAGCAACAGGCTGAACGTGAGATTGCTGACTATAAATCGATGATGCAACGTTCAAAAATGGAACGTAACGAGCGCCGACAAGTCTTGCGTGAGGTGTCGAACAAAGCAGAACAGGAAGACAAAATGGTTCGAGAGAGTCAGTTTCAAAAGGCTGAATTAAGACGAATAAAGAAGCGATGGGCTGCTGAAATAGCGCTTGTTGAGACAGATGTGCAAAAGATAGATAAAAGGTTGGCGACACTTAGGCAACGTCGGCATGCTATGAGCGATGATTTGCAACAATGGCTTTTCTCTCAGTTTGTTCTGCTAAATGCACGCGGTGAGCGCCGTTCGTTGCTCGAAATATGGAAGAACGAACTACCCCCTGCAGGGGCTGGGGAATGCTGTGAGCCCCGTTTGTTGCAGTGGGCATTTCGTCATCGTATGCGCCCGCTGTGCATAGCGATGTTCTGGTGGGGCGAAAGCCCGAAGGAAGAAGTGCGGCATCATCTTCAGTTTTATCCAGCATGCAACAGCAAATGCAAACCCATTCTGACGTGGATGCTTCGCGGAGTGGATATGGAAGCGAATACGTTGGAAGACGATGTGCGCCAAAACCTTACTGTTTTATACGAGGACGAGAGCATTTGTGTGGTGAATAAACCTGCTGGTATGCTCGCGGTTCAGGGAAAAAGTAAGCGTGAAAGTGTGCAGAGTGTGATGCGGAAGCGTTATCCTCATGCTGAAAGTCCGCTTATCGTGCATCGTTTAGATATGGCGACAAGTGGGTTAATGGTTATTGCCAAGACCACAGAGGCCTATCGGTGCTTGCAACAACAGTTTGCGAAACGTGAAGTAAAGAAATGCTATGTGGCTGTTCTTTCACACGAAGAAGAATGTAGAAGTGGGGAAATATCGTTGCCTTTGCGCCCCGATTTAAACGATAGACCACGGCAAATAGTGGATTTTGAATACGGACGAAAGGCAGAAACATCTTATAAAACAGAAGGAGGGAAGAGGATATACTTATATCCTCATACAGGGCGTACACACCAATTGCGTGTGCATTGTGCGCATGCTGACGGACTGAATAATCCTATTCAGGGCGATGAATTGTACGGAACGCGAGCAGATAGGCTCTATCTTCATGCCGAAGAATTATCATTCCGTCACCCCACGACGCATGAATGGGTTACTTTTCATGCGCCATGTCCGTTTTGATTTTGCTCTAAATCGGTTTAAATGATACGATAATTTGATTTGGCTTATATGCCAAATCTGTTTAGATCATGTTCTAAACGGGTTGAATTGATACAATAAGGTAGTTGAGCTTATGCATCTATCCTATTTTGTTTATTTGCTATTTGTCTTTTAAAATTTTAAGCAAATGACATGATTAACACTTGTGCGATGACTATTCTAAGGAATACTCCTAATGGGTAAGTGGTGGCATAGCTGATACTTGCCGTATCATCTTTCAGGGTTTCGCTTGCATAATCAAGGGCCATTGAATTGGCCATGCTTCCGCACATAATGCCACAGACCGTGCCATAATCGTATTTATTGGTTTTCAATGCGATGATACCAACAACAATAATCGGCACAACGGTAATAAGAAAACCTATGGCAACCCATTCGATACCTTCGGGACGGATAATGGTTTCTAAAAAATTCTTTCCAGCTCCTAATCCTAAACAGCCTAAGTAAAGGGAAATACCAAGCTTGCGCAACATCAAATTGACCGAACGAGTAGTGTAGCTAATGATGTGCATTCTTGAACCAAGCGCTCCCACTAATATGCCCATGATGATAGGTCCACCCGCTATTCCAAGACGGATTGGCGACTGAATGCCGGGGATTGAAATAGGAATCGTTCCGATGGCAAGGCCTAAAACTAAACCCAAGAAGATGCTACCCATGTTAGGTTCTTCAAGCGTTTTAACCGAATTGCCTAAGAAGCGTTCAGCGTTATCAAGGTCATTGTGTTTGCCTACAATCGTAAGGCGGTCACCATATTGCAAGCGAAGGTCGTCGCTTGCAAGCAATTTAACGTCGCCTCGTATCACACGGCTCACGTTAATACCGTATGCAACACGCAGGTGTAGGTTGCCAAGCTTCTTTCCATTAAGGCCTTTCCGTGTGATAATACATATACGACTCTCAACTTTTGAATCGATATGGTTCCAGTCTACGTCCTTTTTGTTCCAGTCTTTCTCTACTTTTTGGCCGAAAAGAAGCTCCATAGCTTCTTCATCTTCTTTCGCCGTTACAACGAGAAGTGAATCATTTAGCTTAATAATAGTGCTGGCAAGAGGAACGATTACTTGCTTTCCGCGCCATATTCTAGAGATGATAAACCTCATGTGTGTCATTTGAGCGATCTGCTCTATCGTCTTACCGTCAATGGCAGGATTTACTATTGTAAACTGCGCAATGTAAGTATGATCGGATTCGTTGCGCTTTGTCGTCTCAAGATGATGAGGTTTTACGAAGAATTTACGAATGAAAACCATACCCAAAATAACGCCAATCACACCGAGAGGATAGGTTACAGCCGTAGCTAAAGCAACACTACCACTTGGCAATCCCATATGTTCCATAGCCTGTGTAGCGGCTCCCAATGCGGGGGTGTTGGTGGTAGCACCGCATAATATGCCCACCATATTGGGCAGACTAATGTCTGTAAGCGGTATCAAAATGAGGGAAAACGCAGTTCCAAAAAGAATAATGGCAAAGCTCCATAAATTAAAAGCCATGCCTTCATGGCGCAAAGAACCGAAGAAATTAGGCCCAACGTGCAGCCCCAAACAATATACAAACAGGGCCAAACCGAAGGTTTCCATGTAATCGAGCGTCTCAGGGTCGATGCTTAAACCAAAGTTTCCTGCTAAAATTCCAACGAAAAATACGAACGCAACACCCAATGAGATGCCCATTATACGTATTTTTCCTAAAGCCAAACCGAGCGCAATGATAGCAGAAACTATCACTACCGCCTGCACAGATGAGTGCGTGGTAAATAAGTTATCAAGCCAATTCATACAGCTCTACGGTCAGAAAGCAATTAGATAAGGTCGAGATAGTTCTCGATTGGTATGCCACGGTTCTTGTCAATATTATCTTTATTGAGGTCAATGAAATGGTAAACTACGTCCATTGCCTTTTGTGTGGCCTTGTTTAATGGCTCATCATCGAGTAGGTGACCGATGAGAACGGCCGAGAAAATGTCTCCTGTGCCCGGGAAACGTACGGGTATTTCGGTGTAGGGAAGCTCGAAATATTCGCCCGTTGTGTGGTTAAAGCCTACCACACAATGCTGTCCTTCAACACAAATAGAGGTGATAAGAACCGACTTTGAGCCTATAGCGTGCAGCTTATCGAGCAGTTCTCGTGCTTCGTTAAGAGTTATACCGCCAGCTTTATACGCTGTATCGGTAAGATAACAAGCTTCAGTATAGTTCGGGAATATAAGGTCAGCCACAGCCACCATCTCACGCATACTATTGATGGTTGCGGGCGTAACGCCATTGTATAACTTCCCTTCGTCGCCCATAATAGGGTCTACAAATATAGTGGTTCCTTGCGCTTCCTGTTCACGACAGTAAGTTGACACGATGCGAGCCTGACGTTCAGAAACGATAAAACCTGTTGAAATGGCATCAAATTTAAAGCCAAGCTCTTTCCAAACAGGGAATACACCCGTAATATAATCGGTAGTATCCATGATGTTAAACTTCCCATAATCGAGCGTATTTGACACTAACGCCGTTGGAAGATTATAGGTTGGGTGGCCCATATATGAAAGAATGGGTAACATAGCAGCCGTAGCAACCTTGCCGTATCCTGCCATATCGTTAATTAACAGTATCTGTTTTGTTTTCATGACATTTCGTAAAACGCTACAAAGGTAGTAAAAAAGAAACAACGTAGGCGGATAAATGTTCAAAAAACGTTGATGTTATTAAAAAATGAACAAATAAGGTACTAAAACCTTTGCCATGCCGTTTTATATTCGTATATTGGGTACTCAGAACCGAAACAAATGTGAATCTTATGACTAATCATAACTATTGTTTGATTATTGCTGGTGGAAAGGGTCGCCGTTTGTGGCCTTGTAGTAGGGAAAGTTTTCCGAAACAATTTGTTGATTTTTTTGGAACTGGGCGAACTCAATTGCAGCAAACCTACGACCGTATGGCTGCAATTATGCCTAAAGAGCATATTTTCATCAACACTAACGTTAATTATCTCGACCTTGTTAAAAAACAATTGCCCGATGTTGCCGATGATCACATCATGGCAGAACCTGTATGTCGTGGTACGGCGCCGAGCATTGCGTGGGGTGCATACCGCATATCGAAGTTCGATTCGCAGGCTTCTTTCATTGCGGTTCCTACTGATCAGATGGTAATTAACGACGAAGCTTTCCGTCAAAATGTGCTTGACGGACTGTCGTTTGTTCAAGAAAACAATTAATTTCTCACCATGGGCATAACGCCTACTCGTGCAGAACCGGGCTACGGATATATTCAAACCAACAGCCACGTATGCGGTAATATTTATAAGGTAAAGACGTTTACCGAGAAACCCGACCGCGAATTCGCTCGAATGTTTATGGAGAGTGGTGAGTTTGTTTGGAACACAGGGCTGTTCTTAAGCAATGTAAACTATCTGCGTGAAAGCTTTTCACGATTCCTACCAGAGGTGTTAAGTAGTCTTGAAAACGATGATATGAATATATCGCCCAGTCAGGAAGAACGTTATATTAGCGAGAATTTTTCGGTTTATCCCAACCTTTCTATCGAGTCGGGTGTACTTGAAAAGACCGATATAACGTGTGTAATGAAGTGTGATTTTGGTTGGGCCGACCTCGGAACATGGCATAGCATATACGAGGCTCTTCCGAAAACCAACGACGATAATGTGGTAATTGATTCGGACGTTCTGATGGAAGATTGCCACAATAACGTTATCAAGATACCGCGCGATAAGCTTGCTGTCATTAACGGTCTTGAAGGATACATCGTTGCCGAAGAGGGAAACGTCTTGCTTATTTGTAAAAAAGAAGACTCATCAGCGCTTATTCGCAAGTATGTGAACGAAGTACAGCTAAAAAAAGGCGAATCTTATATCTAATAAAAATGGCAAGGCCCTTTCTCGCGTTATGGAGAAAGGGCCTTGTCTTATCATTTTTCTTGAACTTTACTTCATTTGTTTTCGAAGGTTAATTCAAATTTTTTCGTTGTGTTTTTCGATGCTTTACACGCTAAAGTTTAAAGCTTTTTGAATTCTGCGTAAATCCTTTCGGCCGCGTCTTTCATTTCTTCATCAGCCAGCTTGATGTGCTTATGAAAGTCAACATCAGCTTCTGTGTTGATGGGCAATAGATGTATATGCGCGTGGTTTACTTCTAAACCCAGCACAATCTGCGCCACCTTCTTGCACGGAAAAGCTGCACGAAGGGCCGTAGCTACTTTTTTAGCGAATAGCTGAAACTTTGCCAACTCGTCGTCGTTCATATCAAAAATATAATCAACCTCTTTGCGAGGAATGACTAATGTGTGGCCTTTCGTAACAGGATTGATGTCAAGAAACGCATAAAAATGCTCGTCTTCGGCACACTTGTAGCTCGGAATCTCACCGGCTGCTATCTTGCTGAACACTGTCATAAGCTAAGTCTCCTTTCGTTTTAATGATTTATTGAAGGCTGATATTATCAATCTTCAGCTCCACAATACCGCTTGGAATCTGAATTTCTGCGATGTCGCCCACCTTTTTATTCAGCAGTCCCTGCGCAATAGGAGTCTGTATTGATATCTTGCCTTCCTTGAGATTGGCCTCACTTTCGCTCACAATGGTGTACACCATCTTCTTTTTTGTAGTGAGGTTTGTTAGCTCAACGGTCGACATAATCTGCACTTCTTCAGTTGAAAGACGACTCATATCCACAATCTTTGCTTGTGCAATAGTTCGCTTTAACTCAACAATCTTTGCCTCTAAATGGGCCTGTGCCTCCTTGGCTGCGTCGTATTCCGAGTTCTCACTCAGGTCTCCTTTATCAGCCGCTTCAGCTATTGCTGCCGATGCTTTAGGACGCTCGATGGCCTCAAGCCTGTGAATTTCGGCCACGAGCTTATCGTAGCCTTCTTGTGACATGTATGCCATATAAATTTCGTTTAAATAATTATCGTCGTTTTTTGCAGACAAAAAGAAAAAGAATTCCGAAATCCACGCTTATGAATATCGGAATTCTGAATCCTAAATGTTGTACTCTTGAATTGCAAAGGTAGAAATTAAAATCGGATAAAGCAAATGTTTTAGCGTTTATTTTGTTTTGCAGTTTGATTTATATCAATAAACAATGGGCGTATAAAAATTATGTAATAAAATAATTGTTAGCGCATATATATACTTTTATCTTTGCATCGTGTTTTTCATAGTATTAGATTTAAGGTTAACAAAGGTTGGGACTCGGCGGAGCCCCTTTTTTTATGTCTTGTCGTAAAAATATATTTGTTGCAAGGTAGTTATTTTGCATTGCTACGCTCGTTCTGTTTAGTCTGCTTTTTAGTTCTTTTCTGTGTGCCCTCTTATTCTGTACAGTTTATTCTTTCGTTCCGCTTATTCTTCCTTTGCACATAGTTCTGTTTGTGTTTTCGTTCTGTATATTCTACTTTTGCACATAGCTCTATTTATCCTTTCGTTTAGCTTGTTTTGTATTCTAATTCCGCTTACGTGATACTTTAATATTGATGTAACCCTCGTTGTACGGCGGTTGCCGCACCCATCGTTTGTCGACCACCATACACGTTGTATCACGGCCGTGGTACACATCGTACGACGGCCGTCGTACAACGAGCAAAAGCCTGTGCAAAACAAAGCAACCATTCCTAATCGCATAAGCAATTGGGAATGGTTGTCGAATAAAAAGCCTCTTTTCAACCTATGCAGGTTGTGTAGAGGTGTTAAGCCCGTTCTTAAAGGGCGAACTTATAACCTAATGTAATCTGGAAAACACTGTTTTTAGAATTCTTTTTTTCCATAGCGCGAGTCAAGCCCCAGTTGTAGCGAGCATCAAGAACAACGTTGTTATATTCGTATGATAAGCCTACAGGGAGAGAGAAATCAAAGGTATTTGCTTTCACGTTTACTGCTTGTGAACCGCTTCCTGCTGTACCTCTGGTTGATGCTTCTACCGCACTATGTACGTTGAATGCAGGCTGAACACCAAACTTTACTGCAAGTCCCTTTAGCACATATACGTTAGCCATAATTGGGATATTGATGTAATCCTGCTTGTATGTAAGCTTTCCGCTCTGGCTAAAACCCAAGAATGACATCTCGCCTTCGTACTTAGCGCCCTGCATTGAGTAAAGAACGCCTGCGCTTACACTTGCAATATCTGCAACCTGATACTCAACTTCGGCTCCTGCTGCAAGGCCAATGCGAGGGTCAGAACCCTTTAAATCAGTTAAGCTTGCTACGTTCATGCCTAACTTTGGCTGAACAGTGATGGTTCCTACTGGTTGTTGTGCATAAGTGGCTACAGAAGCCAGCATTACCGATAAGCTCAATAAAATCTTCTTCATTTTACGTTATGTTTTAAGTTATACAGAATAGATATTTTGCTATATTTTTGAAATATGTTGCAAAAATAAGCCTCTTCTTCGAGCCGTAAAAGAATAAATCCCTATATATTATAAGGGAAATCCCTAATTCGGACGTCGAGGAAGAGGCTTGGTTATAATGTTTTCGCGTTAGCGGAACGCAGTTTAGAAGTTATAATAAAGACCAAACTGAATGTTGTTTCCGTTTACGTTGAAACCAAAAGCGTGTGTATTGTTGTGGTCTCCTTCAGGATTAACTGCTTCGTAACCAAGGAAACCAACTTTAGTTACCAAGCTAAAGTTCTTGTTAAGATTTACTGCAAGACCGGGCTGGAAGCCAACACGGAAAGCTGTAAAGTCAACATTGCTTGCGCTACCAGCTGCAAAACCGAAACCGCCATCAACGAAAAGGTTCACCAATTTAGAACGAACGAAGGTGTAACGAGCGTAAGGAGCAATCTCGAAAGCTTTTACATCGCCAGCAAGTGACGAGCTTCTTCCAAGCATAGAAAAGCTACCATCTTCGTAGCCAAGGACAGTACCTACCGCCCAATTCTTATTAATGTTGTAACCAACCTCAGGTAAAATCTTGAAGGTTGTTTTGTCGCTGAGGCCTTCTCCGCCTGTACTTGCGATGCCTGCAGTTCCACCTACGAATACTTGTGCGTTGGCACATACGGCTATAAACATTGTAGCCAGTGTCATTAATGTCTTTTTCATTTTAATCATACAATTAGTTAATACTACTTTTTGCAGTTATGTCGGCAAAATTATACAAAAAGACGACAAGACGAATTCGTTTAGTGTTGCTTTTTATGATTATGATATGTTTTCTTGATTTATATGACTTTTCTTATCATTTTCACTATTTTTAATAGGGTATGATGTAACAAATGCGCCTTTCAAACGTGCAAAAGCAATCAAGTTGTCAAAAACAGGGTTGGCTGAAAGCGTTGTAAGGTTGCCTGTAAGAAGCAGTTGACGGCGTGCGCGTGTGAGGGCAACGTTCAGCTTTCTGTCAATAATCCTATCGTCTTCCTGAAAGCTGTTCGATGTCAGAAAATCGAGTTGATAACGCCTTTGTATCGTAAAGCTGTAAACAATTACATCTCGTTGCGACCCCTGATAACGCTCAACGGTATCAATACTCACGCTTTCGAGTTCGGGAATATGCAGCGCTTCAATCTCTTTTCTAATCATACCAATCTGGTTTCTGTACGGAACGATAACGCCAACTGTTTTATCAGGGTCGAATTTTTTGCCATAGAAACGATGTATTCGTCGCAGCAAGTCGGCCACAATCCGTGCTTCTGACGCATTCACTTTGTCAGAAAGTTCAGGCTGTAAGCATGGTTCGGAAGCGAAAAATAACAATCGATGTGTCTTCAAAAGGTCGTCAACGTCGTCTTCAGACGCTGCAGTATATCCCAGTTTCTTTTCTTTTTGATGTTTCAAAGGCACAGGTTCAATGCCCTCTTTCAGATAAAACGCTTCGCGAGGAAAGGCTTCTATGTCGGGGTGCATGCGCCCTTGGCGATGCAAGGTGTCCATAAAGGCGGTGCGGCCTGCTTGAATTTCGCTCCTAATTAGGCGCTCAAACAAACTACTTTTACATGTTGTCAACCCTATTTCGCGCAATAGCGGATCAGTCACAGCGCTGTCGTTATCGTTCTGTTGCACCACGGCGGGCAACTGTTTATAATCTCCTATCAGTATAAATTTGTCAATATCGCACACGGCTTTGCCCGCTATCGGCATCTTTTCGCGATGTGATGCCAATAATCCAATGATGTTAGGCTCAAGAATTTGTGATGCTTCGTCAATGATTGCAAGCGAGAAATGGCGCAGGTTAAAGATGTAATCGCGCGATTGTATCATCGATGTTGTGCCCACAATAACCTGTGCACGTCCCAACTTTTGTTTGATTTCTTCAAGCGTTGGGCGCTTTCCCACAATGTTAGATAGCAAGTAAGGATCGTAGGCGGCAGCACAACTTAGTTTGCTTCCTATACGAATGAATTCCACTCCAGCCTCTACAAGCATGCCGCATATTTCGTCAACGGCACGGTTTGTGTACGCCATGAGCAGTATTCCACCCTCTGGACACGTTGCCAATTGTTCCTCAACAAGAAACCTTAACGCCATCGATGTCTTGCCTGTACCGGGTGGACCCACAAGCAAAAAGTAATCAAGAGCTTGTTTTGCTTTCGTCAACATAGAGTCTAAAGCCTCGTTATAGCTTCGTGATAACGTTAATTCGGTGTTGGCTTTAGGCTCACGTTGGTTTAAAAGAAGGTTCTTTCGGCTTTCGGTTGATGTCACAAACGTGTATAGTGCACGTATACCTGCACTTCCGCCTACATCGCTACTGGCATGTTCAATGCACCAAACCCTTTTGCCCCCAGCGCGTGCCATCGATATGTCTTTGCTGCCAGTTACGTTGTATGGCAACTGATTGAAGATGTCTGCATTCTGTTGTCCGTCTGTCAATTTTATGGTAATACTGCTGCTATTCAGTGCAGCTATACCACCTTTAAATAATAAGGCTTTACGCACATCGGGCTCTTCGTCTTCAGGATACGAATAAAGGAACACCATATCACCCCGTCGAAAGTTCGGTAAAAAGTCGTTACCTTGTTCAGGAATGGCCAATGTAATGAGGTCATAACCATTTAATTCGTCACCGTCACCGTCCTTTTCCTTATGCGTAATAGTAAGATGTGTGTAGATATTGCCCGTTTCTCGTTTCTCGCTAAGCGGCATATTCCATAAGTTTGCCACACTATTGCCAATACCTTCATTCACACCAACCTTCGACATGATGTTTTCACGAATCACAAATTGCATCATACGGCAGAAGTAAGCTTGCTCTAAGGGCGACATCTTTTGCAGCGGAACAAGCACCTCTTGCAGTTGTGGGAGGAGATAACGCTCATAGAAATAGTCGCGCATTCCGTTGACATTCATCGTCTCTGGCGTCAGCAAGGGCAGCAGATGCTGCAATCCACGTTCTGCGATATCAAACTCAAGTGCCACCGCTTCGTTACGAAAGCGCAACGCTTCATACACAAGAGTCATCAGGTTGGCAACGCTAAGAAGTCCGTCAGGCAATGCATAGCGTGAGTAAAGCAAACGTATATCGGTATCCGAAAGATTGAAATTATAAAACAAAATGCCAAAATATAGCAATACTTGCACATAGTGTTTCTCAACCATTAGGGTGCCATGACAGTTCCGAACAGAGCGTTCGAGGAAAATATTACGTCCCGATTTTTGTTCAACAAGCAAACGAAGGTCGGTCGTCATCAAGTCAACGCGCCCCTGAATACCCAACTTTTCGCAAACAAATGTAGGCTCAAGCACAGCCTTTGACAGGTCAAAATGCTGCCGAAGCTCATGAATAATCTGTTTCAAATGTCCAGTTTGCGTTGCTGCATCTTTCTTAAATTCGTTGCCATCAAATTTTGGACACGTGGCGTATTCGAGGGCTTTTTCTCGAAAATTGCGAATTAACGTGCGACTCATATTAAAGTCGGGCTGGTTGATAATATCGTCAAGCGCGCTCCCTGCAAAGTTACCAAGCAGTATAGCCTGATTATTTGCCCTTTCGCGCATGCGACTAACGAGATATAATAACGGATGATGCCCATAGTCTTCAAAGCATGAAGCAATGGTGCTGATATCGAGCAGACAGTCAGGTTCAACAATAATCAGTCGGGGAGTAATGGTATTTCCTTCTACCTGACAGCCCAAAAGGTTTAGATGCATGCCTTCACGGAGAATGTCTTTTAGATATCCCATGCGTGCGTGCTGACTGTTATCGTTATACCTTATGGCCATGATGTTTTGTTCGTTCTCCTCATCAATCACCGCGGTTATGATTTCGTCGTCCCACGCTTGCACAATACAGCGTTTGTCAGCAGCGTTTACGTGCAACTGATTTGCTATTTTTTGCGGTCCGTGCGGCAACATTTTTGTTAGGTCGGCAGGCAATGAGGTTGCATAAATCCTGCTTATCAGGTCGGCCAATGCTTTTGCATCGTATCGCAAATCGTCGGCTGAAAGTGCTTCGCTATGGTTCGAATGGCGTCGCATACGTCGAATAGCGGCTGCCTCTTTAGTGGGTATTTTCAATATGCGAATGAGGCTTTCCACTTGCGAATTCAGGTCGCCGAAGCCGTAACGCGTGCCTTTTAATCCTTCAACACAAGCAATAACAAGTGTTTCGTGTATGGTTTTATTAATTACAGAAGGGCTAATTTCTGTTGCGGTAATCACAAAACGAATACGCGAAAACAATTCGGCGGCATCGTCGTTACGGTTACGAGCCGAATAGTTCGTGTCGGGAGGGATTGGCAAATTAGAGTTGATGTCGGGCATGGACGAGTGTAAATATAAGGTCGTTATTATAATAAGGTTTGTGCAGCATGGTTCTTTTCTGTGGTAAGCGCGTCGTGTTCCCATTGTATAAGGCGCTTTTTCAGCTGTGCTCCCCAACGATATTGCCCTAAACTGCCGTTGCTATGCACTACGCGATGGCACGGAATTACGATGGCTACAGGGTTACGCGCAATGGCGCTGGCTACGGCACGTATGGCTGTGGGTTGCCCAATGGCATGAGCTACTTCGCTATAACTAACAGTTTTACCGAACGGAATTTGCTGCAATGCTTTCCAAACCTTCAACTGAAAAGCCGTACCACAGAGGTCAAGGCTAATGTTATATGGCCGTTTTTCAAACATGCTTTGCACTACGTTACAGGCCATTTCGTGGTTTTCTATTATCCAAGCATCATGCCCCCAGCACAGATACAATTCATCAAGAGCCGCTTGTGGGGTGGTGGTAACAAACTGTAGGTTACATATTCCTGCCGTTGTTCGCGCTACTATTAGTTCTCCAAAGAGGCTCTTGGTAAAGCCATATTCTATTGTTTTCATTGCGTATTGCCAGCGTAAGTTTAGTATGTACACGGCGTTTTCAGGCCGATAGGCGTACAATACCAGTGATAGGCAAAGATAACTATTTTGTCATGAAAAGTGGTAGTCTAAGTTTAAAAACTCACCTACTGTCCTTACATTTATCTCGAAACAATGCGTGTCTTCCCTACACACTTATAATTTGGATCTAAAACCAGATATAGCTCGCCCATATTGAAGATATTGTGTGATGTTCTTAGGCAAGAAAACTGCTTAGAGATACGATGGTTTGGCAAAGTATTTACGCTGCATTGTCGTTATCTTTACGTTGTGTTGTTATGATGTTTGTGGGGTAAGGGTGGTTGTACGGCGGTCGTCGTACGATGAGTACGACGTTCGTCATACAACGTGTACCATGGCTGTCATACGACGCGTACTACGGCCGTCATACAGTGAGCATTTTTGCGTCAAGCCCGAAGCAAATAGGGGTAATGGTTTTGTCAAAATAAAATAATCTGCAAGGCTCTTCGTCAATATGCCTTGCAGATTATTTTATAAGCCGTGTTTTTATATCACGTATGGGTTATTTCCCTGCTAACCTTTCGAAGAAAATAATAATATCTTCCCACGTCTTAAACTGGTCACTTCCTAATTGAATAGCAGTGCCAAGAAGATTCTCATCGGGTGTAGTATCGATGAAATAATCGCCATAGAGTATCGCTTTTTGGTTAGTATATATTACACGATTGTGTGCAGCGGTCGACAAATACTGCTCACACCATGTCGCCGTATCGGCAAGGGCGGCATGGCTATTGGTAGGAGCGGGAGCCACAATATATACTTGATAGGTTTCGATAAGCATGCCGAAGGCTTTGGTTAAGCTCGATTTGGGCTTGCCATAAGCGTCGGCAAGACAACTCGCATCAATGTAAACAATCTGTCGTTCGCGGCTTTCCTGCTCATCATCTATCCACCGTATAACGGGCACTACGCCTGTAAGGAACGACCTGTCGTCCATACGGTGTTCACCGTGAAAGTGTACAGCCTGTGTGTAATGCTCGCAAAATAGGTCGAAAGTGTGCACAACGGGGTCGGCATCACCAAATAATCCCCATACACGATGGTCTTCAAGGATTCGCTCTTCGGGCGCCATCGTATCGAGAGCCTTAAAGCATTGATCGGTAGCTTCGCGGTATTCTTTCTCAAGTGCTTTCGTAACCATAAACTCTTTCTCGCCATCTTGGCGTGGGCTTTGCCAAATTTGCTTGCCCGTCATGGCGTGTTCCTTCATGGTTTTACCCATTTCAAAGGCTGGGTTTACGCAAATACGATCGTACCCGTACAGCATTTCGGTGTACATTCCACCCATAGAAGTGCCGATGATAAGGTCGGGATTGTCTTCTTTTACCTTTTGTTTCAGGAAATCAATAGCCTCTGACGGGTGCAGGGGTATGTCGTAAGCAACGACTTCTGCTGATGGAAAAGGCTGGGCGATAAGCCTTACCGTGCCCGACGATGCCGACGAACCGAAACCGTGGTTATACATAATTTTCTTCCCCTTCATGAGTTCGGGGAACTGCTTGATATACGGATTCTCCATATTGTTACGTGCTTTTATGGTTGCAAAGTTACAAAAAAATATGGGTCGTATATAGCAAAAGGTTGAGGTAAAAGGGTGTGGTTGCGTTCTGAAAGGGGTGTAATTCTTTACTCAAAAGCATCTTATGGTGTATCAAAAGACGTGTAACGAAAACGGCGGAAAGCTGTAAATGAAACAGTTTTCCGCCATATAATGGTTATAAAATTTTTGCTATCGCGTAGGTTCTTCAGATGAATCGTATTCTTGTTATTGTTTTAACGCGCGCATTATTTGATGGGCATAAGCGAAAACTTAAACGTCATATCCTCATAACGTAGCTGATAAGGCTGCAAGGGAAGGGCGCCCCAGCTATCTGTTCCGCCAATACCGTAGTGGGCTTTATCAAGGTAGAGCCATGTGGCTGCGTCCTTTTTAACTTGCGGTGAGTGGCGTTGGTGCTTCTCATCACCCTCATCAAGACTTGCAACACTGTAGTGAAGGGCGCTTGCATTGAACCATTGGCCTATGGCTTCAACGCGTAATCCAAAGCCTTGTGCATCGGTTTGCTGCCACCATCGCATATCCGTCTTCGTACCAGTTTCTTGTGGACGAATGTAAGGATAATACTGTTGGTCGGCCGATAAGGTATAAATGCCTAAATGCTGACTTTGTTTGCGGTCGACGTAGTTTTCAATAGGGCCTCGTCCGTAGAACGTGCTGCGGTCCATGTTCTCGGGTAATTGCAGTGCAACACCGAAACGAAGCATGGGTGATACCGACGCATTCGGTGTGGTTTTTAGTGATTCTTCCACGCCTATTTCGCCAGTTTCGTACACCAAATACTTCATAACGAGCTGACTTTTAACCGTAGGCATATCATAAATAGCCTCTACAACAACCGTCGATTTGCTATCAGGGCGTGCCGATATCGACGTTAACGTCATCTCAGGATTACGCCAAGCCTTGAATTTTGTTTGCAAATTGGCGCCCATATCATTATCAGTCACGGCGCGCCAGAAGCATGGACGCATTGTGCCACCGTTAGAAAAGAGGTTTCGTCCTTCTGTAGCGTACGATGAAATAAAGCCTGTCTTCTTGTCGAAACTTACCGATATGTACTTTGATGACACAGTAATCTGTTCATCGTCCTTACCATTCTTAATCTTTATTTTGCCCTTTGGCGCTGCTACATAGAACGTTTCCATAGGCGCTTTTTGGTTGATAACAAGCTGCCTATGAGCGATAAGCTGTCCTGCTTTCATCAGAGGCTCATCAGTTTTTAGACGGAATTCAATGTTGAGCATATCGTCATCAGCTACCATTTCCTTAAAAGAAAGCTCGTAAATACGCTCTTGTTGTGGAGCTATATCGAGGTCGTGGATATCGCCTTCTTGTATAATGCTCCCCGCTTGCTGCAATGCCCAGTGCATGGTAACGTTGGAAAGGTCGCGGAAGAAGAACTCATTCTTCACCTTAATACTGCCTTTTGCAGGATCAATTATGTCGGCCCAGATGTTCTGATACGCATAAGCCACCTCGTAAGCGTGGGGATTTAGCTGACGGTCGGGGCCGATAATGCCGTTGCAATTAAAGTTATTGTCCGACGCATCTTTTCGATTATAATCGCCGCCATAAGTGTAATCGGGCGACATTTTGCCTGTTCCGGGCTCGTAATTAGCGGCTATTGCTTCGTAGTCGGCGACGCTTCTCGTTGCATCAAAACGAGGCGAACGATGCAAGGCTTGGTCGACAAAGTCCCAAATATAGCCCCCTTGGAACTTGGGATATTTGCGTACAAGGTTCCAATAATCGGTTATCACACCGCCTGAATTGCCCATAGTATGGTTATATTCACACTGAATAAGTGGACGCTTTGCTGTGGTATCGCGTGCGTATGTTTCGCAATCGTTGACGTGATAATACATAGGACAGAATATCTCGGTGTTGGCACCGTCGCGCCATGCGCGCTCAAACTGTACTGGACGGCTTTGATCTTGCTTCTTAATCCATTCGAAAGCTGTGGTAAAATTCGGACTGTCGGCCGTTTCGTTACCCAAACTCCACACGATAATGCTGGGGTGATTATACAGCATTTCCACGTTATGCTGGTTGCGTTGCAGTATTTGTTCAGCAAACTTTTCTTTCTTAGTTTCTGCCCAATTCTCATATCCGAAGGCATGACCCTCTTGATTTGCCTCTGCGGTAACGTATAAACCATACTGGTCGCACAGCTCATACCAGCGCGGATCATCGGGATAATGGCATGTTCTGACAGCGTTAATGTTCAGGCGTTTCATAATTTTTATATCCTGAATCATACGTTCTGGCGTCACGACATAGCCACCGTCGGGATCGATTTCGTGCCTGTTGGCACCTTTAATAAATACAGGTTGGCCGTTGACAAGTAGCTGAGCGTTCTTGATTTCAACCTTACGGAAGCCCACTTTCTGCGGTATTACCTCAACGATATTTCCCTGACGGTCTTTAACAATAGCTTGAAGTGTATAGAGATAAGGCGTTTCGGCCGTCCACGTTTTGACGTTTCGGAGCGTGAAATGCGCTACACCTTGGTTCAGTTTACGAAAGTTTCCTACCGATTTTACGACGATATTGCCATTGGCATTCAGCAATTGAAACTCGATGGTAGGGTCGCCTTTTACACTAACTTCAACAGCTAACGTTCCATCTTGATAATTATTTTGTAAATCGGGTGTGATGCGAAGGTTGCTTACTTGCACCTTAGGGTTGCGAGTAAACAGATAGCATTGACGTGCCACACCGCTTAAACGCCAGAAGTCTTGGTCTTCAGAGAGTGAGCCGTCACACCAACGGAACGTTTGGAAAGCGATGAGATTGCGTCCCTTTTTCAGGTAAGGCGTAATATCAAACTCGGCTGCAACCTTCGAGTCTTCGGTGTATCCTACGTAACGTCCGTTCACAAAGAGGTACATATTTGACGTAACTGAGCCGAAGTGAGCGATGATTTGCCTACCGTCCCACGATGCTGGAATATCAATAATTCGGCGATACGAACCTACGTGATTGTCCTTCACGGGAATACTTGTAAGGCCTGCGTCCTTCGGTGCATACTCATCTTTCCAACCCGCATAAACGTTTCCTTTGAACATATAGCGCCATGCCAACCCAATGTTTACATACGTTGGATCGCCATATCCGTTGAGTTCCCAGTTGCCTGGCACGTTCATGGTCTTCCATTTGCTATCATCAAGGTCGGTTTTATAGAAGTCGAGCGGTCGTTCGTTTGCATGTTCCACCCACTGAAACTTCCATTTTCCTTCGAGCGAAAGATAGTTTTCCGAACGTGTTATATCAGCATCGGCTGCCTCTTTCTGATTTTGAAAAGCAAAGAAATGGGTGTGAAGTGGAAACCTATTGACTTCATTGACCGACAGGTCGTGCCATTCGGTCCATGTAGGCATAGGCTCTTGCTGAATAGTTTTGCGCGGAGTTGCTGCAAAAGCATGAAGTCCTGCAGCAAGCAGGATTGCGAAAGATAGAGATTTTTTCATGATTAAGTTTTTGGCAGATTGATACGACAAAGATAGCTAAAAACTGAAGACGAGAGAAGGCTTGTAAGTTAAAATTTGTTTACAACGGGGTGGAGGTATCGGCTTATCGTGCTAAGTGTAGTGTTATATTACGATAATGCCATATCGTTTTACCTTGTATGCTTCAACTTTTACAAAAGAAGGGTGAGTGTACGACGGCCGCAGTACGCGTTGTACGTCGGTCGCCATACACATTGTATGACGGCCGTGACACACGTTGTATGACGATCGTCGTACAACGATGCCATAAGCGTAAACGAGGGACGAAAATAACGTTTTGAGGGCATGAAAAACGTAAAAAGGGAGTGTCGTACGGGCGTGATATATGCGCGATGCTTTTTAGTGAAGTTTCAGGGTCAATTGACTTTTAATGATGATATGGGCGTATTGTACGCATGGCGACAGTGTAGGAATAGGATAAAATGAAAGAAGCCGAGAAGCTAAAAAGCAATTCCCGACTTCATATTTATTAGAAAAAGGATATCTAAAAGTAGTGTTCTGTTAGAACTCTATGGTGACACGCTCACGAATGCTTGTTGATGCGACGTCAACTATATTTAGTTTAAGGTTGGCGTCGTAGGTTGTAGCCACCTTGCGTCCGTTCACCTTCACGTTATCAATCTTTCCAAAACCAGCCAACTGTAGACGGTAAGCGCGCTTGTTTACTTGGCCTTTGTAGTTGCCTTGTGCAGGGTGAACCACTATCATACGGCGGTTACCCTTTTCGGTATACTGCAAACGCGTTGTAGCCGATGCGCCTTTTTCGTAATCGAGCGTGATGCCGTCGTCTTCGTATAGCGTGTAAACGTTGTCGGCTGTGCGGCCAGCAGGGTAAACGCGCATGACGAGCGTTTCGAGTGGTGTGGTAGCAGGCCTACGTGTATAAGGCTGCATAGGCAACACCCAACCGCCTTTGACGTACATAGGAAACTCCATTAGCGATTTCTCGATATTGAGCGTTTGGCCGCCCTCGTAGCGCTGATGGTTGAAGAAATCGAACCAATTCTCGCCACGTGGAAACCATACTTTCTGTGCGGCATGCAAGTCGGCACCCTTTCCTGGTGAGGTAATAGGCGCAGCCATGATGATGTCGCCGAAGGTAAATTCTTGCTCGTTTTCATAGCTTTCGGGCTGATTTCCATAGTCGATGTACATGGCACGGTTGAGCGGAACCATCGTTTTGTGGGTCTGCCATACGCTACTATACACATAGGGCATGAGCTCAGAGCGCAGATGATACATGCGACGGTTGGCACGAGTCTCCAAATCTCCGCTGATCCATGGGCGACGATCCAAACTTGCATCTTTCGTGCTGTGTACACGAAGAGCGGCTGAAAGCGTCGAGAATTGTGTCCAACGAGTAGTCAATTCAGGGTTATTCTTACCGCGGAAACCACCTGTATCATGAATCCAATAATAACAACCTGCATTTCCGCTTTGCGCAGAGAGCTTCACTTCAAAGGCTAACATAGGCCAGTTGGCTTGAGCATCGCCCGAGAACCACAGCGGATGGCGATGGTCGCCCCAACCTCCCCAGCGCGAGTAATTGCAACCACGCAGTCCGCCTTTCTCTGAATCGCGATAGTAAAGTTGGTTAATCCACGAAAGGGTTGTGGTGTGTGTGCCCGGCACATAGGGATAAAGGTAATTCTGTTGCCAATCTAACCACCAGAAGTCGACACCCATTTTTTCAGACGGACGGTGCGCAAACGTGAAGAAATTCTTCATGTATGTGCTGTCAGAAAGGTTGAACAGGCTCTTTTCTCCAGGCTGTAATCCTGTAGCCTTTGCGTAAGCAGGGTAGATATCTTCATTCGGGCGGATACCGTCATGTGGATGATCGTTGAGGCTCACGGTGACGCCAAGCTTGTGTATGGAGTCAATTAAGGCAGCTGGATTTGGTATGAGTTTGCGGTTCCATGTGTAGCCAGTCCAGTTTAAATGGCCGTTATGTCCCGTTCCCTCTGTGGCGTCATTGGTATGCCAACCCATGTCAAAGACAAGGTTATCAAGTGGAAATTGGTTGTTGTCATAATCGTGAATAATGCCTAAAAACTCGTCGGCCGTATAGTCCCAATAGCGACAATACCACACGCCGTGCATGTATTTGCGCGTCATAGGCACATGTCCGCTAACGGCTCCTAACGATGCCAATGCAGCGCGATAATCGTTACCATAAATAAAACAGTACTGATCCTGCAGGTGTGTGCGTGTATCGCGTGGCTGTAACCAACCGTTAACGAGAAGGTCTCCGCGGTTATCGTCAATCATATACCAGCCAGAACGTGTGAGCAAACCGTCGTTCATAGGAATGGCTTCTGTCACACGGTCGAGTGTTTCAACGGGTCCTCCAAGATTCTTTCCAAGCACAAAACGGTTGGTGAACGTCTTTTCCTTACCATCAAGTGTGTAATATACCTTTAAGTTAGAGGTGGAAAAGGGATAGCCATCGTTACGAAACCAAATGCGAAGAGCCGTTGTTCGTATTTCGTAACAGTTGTTTCCAAGTTCCTTTACCGTTAGTTCTGACATTGGAAGTAGAGAAGAACGGTTGGCTGCAAACATAGTAGGAGCATCGACGAATTTGCCATCTGTGGCATATTCGAGGCGCAAAAGGGTAGGTGTAATCACCGTCAGGCGGTTGTTGCCAAAGACCATTGGGTTGGCCTTTGGCAGCTGGGCAAAACATAATACTGCCTGAACGAGGGTGAGGCATGCAAGTAATGTACGTCTCATTATTGGTTACGGGTTGAAGCTGTATAGATACGCCCCCAAGGGTCTGTAGCCTTTACGTTAATGGTTTGCCAATTAGATGATGTGGGGTTATAGAAGAACATGTGATCGTTTCTGTCTTCTGGATCGGCCGATGGGCGCTTTTCCCATCCGTTACGATACTGTAAAAAGCGTACAGCAAGAGGGTCGCGAGCCACCGATGAGTTTGTAAGCAGTTGCCATTGGCCGTTGTCTTCCTGAACCTGTACGGTCCAGTCGCTGTGCCAGTTGAACACATTGATAAGTACACTACTATTATCAAAGTGGGTTGGTATGGCCATATAGGGAGTTTGTAAAATGCCTTCAACGCGACCATAACGCATGGAAGCCTCTTGGGGAGCGTAAACTTTTATTTGATAATCGCGTGGTGTTTCTTCCCCTCTATAATACGAATCAGACAGCTCATTGCCGTCAAAAGAGAACACTCCGTAGCCACGAGGAGAACCATCGTTACATATTCCAAGGCCACCATAAGTGTTCCAGAAAGCTCCCATCACCGCACCGAGGGTATATTCGCGCATGTTTGGAGCGATGTCGGTGGTGAAGTTGTTATGTGTGTGGCCGCTTAAGATGATAACACGGTGGTAGTCTTTTACAAGATTGTAAAGGTCTTGACGATTCGTAATGTGGTTATTGGGGTTATTACGGCGTGATGTTGGGATATGCAAACCAATAATAATCGACTTATCTTTACTTACATATTCTAAGTCCTTTTTGAGCCAGTCGAGCTGTGCCCGTGTAATTTCTCCCTCGTAATCGTTACGTCCTCTTACACCGCTATAAAGCACATCGTCGATAGCTATAATGTGCCACTGCCCGATATTATATGAATAATAGGTTGGACCGAGGGCATCACGATATTCCTTATCCGAATTAATATCGTCGTGAGTTTTCTCATTATGGTCGTGGTTTCCGATGATATTTAGGGTAGGAAAACTCAGTCGGGAAACCTGTGCCTTATACTGTCCGTAGATGCCTGTGTTGTTCCAAGAGATATCTCCCATGCTCATGCCAATAACAGTACCTTGAATAGAGTCGGTCTGTGCTTTGATTTTAGGCATGATTGTGTCAAGCATTGACAGGTCAACGTTGTCACCAACCTGAACGTCGGCGAGCGCAACAATAGAGAATTTTGTATCAATGGGCTTGCTTTTTAGCTCGAAGTTGCACTGGAGAACATGAGAATTGCTGAAGTCAAGCTTCTTATAGAACTTGGGTAAACCTTGTTCTGTTGGTAGCTCGCAATCAGCAGGGACACTGATAAACACGTGTTCGCGATTCTTAGAACGCATTTGATATTCGCCCTTTTCGTCGGTAGTGATGACGTTTACGCCGTCACTGACCACAACTCCTTGACGTGGTCTTCCATCAACGGTGACACGTCCAACGACGTTCATGCCCGTATTGTGCTTGATGGTAAGCTCATCATTGTCGGTGTTTATACGCTCTGCAAACTTTGCATCAGTGCATGAAGCCATGCCGATAGCAACAATAAGGAGCGACACATATTTCATTATCTTTTTCATAATATGCTTGTCTTGAAGAAATTAATAACCAGGATTCTGTTTTAACAAGGGGTTAGCCTGAATATCCTTTGAAGGGATAGGGAATAGCTTCTTGTTGTCATCGCTGGTAGCATTGTGTGCCCACCAGTCTTCTGTTGTCCATAATCCTAAGCGGATAAGGTCGGTACGACGACGGCCTTCGCCAAGGAATTCTATCATCCATTCGTCAGCAAGTCGATAAACATCAAACGTTGCAGGAACGGGATTGGGGTCTATTCCGTTAGTGAAATTACGCTTGCGTACAGTGTTAATGAGCTGTGCCGCACCTGCTTTATCACCAGCACGCCATTTGCATTCAGCGAGCATGTAATAAATTTCAGTCAGACGGATAGCGGGAAAATCAGGATCCCACAGACGCGAGATGTCGGTATTATTAGGAATTGGCATCTTTACGAGACGAATTCCAGACTCTTCTGATCCGTTGAGCATAGAAGAACCTCTGCCATCTGCATTAATATAGTCGACGGCATTTATGATTTGTCCAGCCTTGTCCTGAATACCTTTGGTCGACTCTCCTGTCAGTGGGTTTGTTTGAATACCCGTACAGAACATTCCTGTATAATTGCCATTGCCACGGTAAACATACGGTTGCTTGCGCAAATCACTGTTTTCATATTTTTCGAATGGGCTGCCAAGCTTCCACTGTGTATACACGCCTGACGTTGCACTCTCGCGTGAAGGCGCAAGGCAGAAGCCGTTATAACATGACGCAGGGAACGAAGTGTTGAAATACTTAGGCGAATTTGAATGGTAGAAATAGCGATAATACCATTTATATTCAAGCTTAGCATTAGCAGAAGGAACGTTCCAAATAGCCTCGGGACTTTTGTCATTGTCGAAGTTATGTGGGCCACCCCATGTTGCATCAAGTGCATAACGGCCGTAAACGCCATTGATAATGTCCTGACATATCTGTGCACACTCTGCAAAATGGTCTTCACCAATATAACTGATAGCATTGAACTTCAACTCTGCCAACATCGCAGCGGCTGCAGCCTGCTTGATGTATCCATCTTCGCTTTGACCAAGTGTAGTTTTCTTTTTCAGCTTTGGAATAGCATCGGTAAGCAAAGAATCAATATAGTTATAAGTTTCCTTTGCCGTAGAACGCGCCTTTACGGGGTCGTTATTTGAGCGATAAATGGGCATTCCGCCGAAATAATCGAGGCCCTTCATGTAATAATACGCGATGATAGAATTAAGCTGATTCAGCTGGTCAGCTTTGTCAGCATCAGTCATTCCCAATGTCTTGTAATCAACTTTTGATAAGTCGTCGTAAGCCTCAAGTGCACGGGCGATACCTCCTGTTGTACCTTCGTAAGTATTGACAATGAAACGATCGGTAGGTGTCCACGTATGTTCGTGTAAACGAATGTATTCACCATTGTTATAGAAATCGCTGCCACGTGTAGGACATACCATTTCATCGGTCGTTAACTCCTGTAGATACCATCGATCGTTGCCTAAATACCATTTCCAATGTGTAAATGGTCGGCTCATGATGGCATAGGTGTTTTCAGGGGTTGTAATAAACGTTTCGGGTGTGACACTTGAATAGAATTTCTCATTCAAGTCACAAGAACCTAATAAAGATGCGCCAAGGAGCGCAAAAGCCGTATATTTAAATTTCATGATTCTGTTTTCCTTAAAGGTTAAAACGATAACTGTACTCCCAGTGTCCAATGAATGGTTTGTGGATACATCGAAGACGAACTGCGAATATATTCAAAGCCTGGTTCCAAACCGTTGATGCTTACTTCAGGATTGTAGCCTGGGTATTTTGTAAAGCGCGCAACGTCGCGAATAGTCATATAGAACCTCGCTTTCGAAAGGTACTTTTGCCATTTTAATGTGTTCAGTGTGTAAGCCAGAGTAATGGCATCAATCTTCAAGAAGCTGGCTTCATTGAGGAAGTAATCCGTAAGAATGCGCGTGTCATTGATATTTTTATTATCTGTAAACGCAATCTTAAGCATGTTCTCTTGTGACGAAGTCTTCAAACCGTGGTAGAGATTCAGCTGACTAAACACATCGTACCCCATCCAAGAACGCAACGAAATACCCAGATCAAAGTTGCGATAACTTAGGCTGTGGTCCATAGAAAGAATAAGCTTTGGAATAGCATTGCCCACATAATGCTTATTGGCATCGGTGAGATTACTTGTTGTTCCGTTTGATGCTGGCACAACATTATTGTCTTTATCATAGATGAGCCACTTGCCGTTTGAGTCTAAACCAGCATATTTGAAAAGCCAAAACTGTCCAACTCGTGATCCATTTACAAGCTTCGTTGCATATCCCATCGACTGTGGGAATGCGCCACCATACAGATAAGAATTGGTGTCACCGAGATTATCAATCTTCGATGTGTTGTGCGACAAACGCAGAGTAGAACTATAATTAAGGTCTTTACTCTTTATAATTTGTCCAGTTAACTCAAATTCCCAACCGCGGTTAGTCAGTGTTCCTGCGTTCTTCATGATTGTTCCAAACACCATTGGCGGTTGTGGAGCAGGCACTTCAAACAACATGTCGTCAACCTTACGAACATAGTAATCAAACTTACCCGAAATGCGATTGTGGAAGAGCGAGAAGTCGATACCGAGGTCAAGCTCTTTCTTTTCTTCCCATTTCAAGTCAGGGTTTATGTTGCGTGTGCTTCCGTATCCTGGCTGCCAAATTCCATAAGTAGGCCACATGTCGTTCGATTTATACGTTCTAACGGTATATCCGCTACCAAAGTCGTTATTACCAGTAACACCGTATCCAGCACGTATTTTCAGATCATTGACCCATGTAATCTCCTTCATAAACTTCTCTTTGCTGATGCGCCAGCCTGCCGAGATAGCCCAGAAGTTACCCCAACGATTATTTACACCAAACTTAGAACTTCCTTCACGACGGAAGCTCACCGTTGCCATGTATTTGTCATCGTATGAATAATTACCACGTGCAAAGAATGACATCAATCGCTCGCGTGGCTTTTTATTAGAGTTCATGCTTGCCAAACCGTCTGAAAGATCTGTACCAGCGCTCATATCCCAACCGCCTATTCCGTCAACGGTAAAGTTAGCATTGCTCATATCAAACGATTCACCGCCTGTCTGATAAAAGCTCCAGCCCAGTACGGCATCAACACGATGAATATTGTTAAAGTCGCGCATGTAAGAGGCATAAGCTTCTACATTGCGATTCTCTGTCTTCGAAAAATCGTGGTAAGCACGACCGCGTTTATTAGCGGTTATCATGCTAAGATGATTCTGGTGATAGTATAAGTACTCCTGCCACTGACGATTATCTACACCGAAGGTGCTTTGAACAGAAAGGCCTTCCATCAGATTGATTTTCAAAGTAGCATCTGCTTGCAACCATTTATCAATACCCTTGTAGTCTTTCAACTCAATATCAGCAACAGGGTTCCATGTAGAACCACCCACACCAATGGTGTTAACGTTATACTGTCTTGAGTCGTTGGGGTTCATCAAAGGGATAGTTGGGTTCAGAGTTATTGCCTGTTGAGCCGACGATGACCCCATACGTGTGTCGCGATTAGCCTCACGGTATTGCGCATTTACGGTCAGTTCTACCTTTCCGTCAAACATCTTGTATTTGGCGTTCATACGTCCAGAGTAGTCCGTACGGCCGTCACCAATTACAATACCTTTCTGATCCTGGTACATTAAAGAGGTATAAATCTGCAATGCTTTGCTGCCACCTGATACCGATAACACGTGACGCTGTGACAGTTGGTTCTCATTAATCAGTTGCTTATACCAATCGGTGTCGTATCCATAGTCTTGACCGATACCATATTCCAGATAGTCACGCGATGAAAGAATGTCAAGACTCTTTCTTACTGTTTCCGTAGAGAACTCGGTTGTATAGGTTGCTTTAACCTTGCCTTCTTGCGCATGCTTTGTTGTTACAAGAATAACGCCTCCAGCTGCACGAGTACCATAGATAGCGCCAGCAGAAGCATCTTTCAGCACATCAATTGATAACACGTCCTCTTGGTTAATCATTCGCAGGTCACCTCCAGGCACACCGTCGATAACTACCAGCGGACCGCGTCCTGCATTTACCGATGCAACACCGCGCAATTGGTAACCATTCGACGAGTTTGGGCTCGAACTGCCCGATATCGTTAAGCCACTAACCTTACCCTGAAGGGCAGTAGCTATGGTAGATCCGCCCAAACCCGTAATCAGATTATCACCTTTAATAGAGGTAATAGAAGAGGTTACGCGTTTCTTTTCCATCGTACCGTATCCCACAACTACTACATCTTTCAGCGTCTGCATGTCATCTTTCATGACAATTTTAAACTCACGATTCTTACCGATTTTAAGCTTAACGGTTTGGAATCCCACCGAGGTGACCTGTAAAGTTTGGTCGTCTTCCACCTTAAGGGTGAACTTTCCGTCTATATCGGCTGTTGTACCCGTTGATGTTCCAGGCACAGCAATGGTAGCTCCTACAAGGGGCTCACCGTTCGAATCAGTAATAACACCTTTTACAGTGACAGGGTTTCCTGCATAGGCTGCTACAGAAAGTGTTGTCATCATAAAGGCAATGACAGCCTTTTGCAAACGGTTACCCTTTGTGATATATTTCATTTTCATTTCTTTTAGTTATTAGTTGTGGTTCGGGTTACCTTGATATTGTCGAGGAACCAGCGGTAATAACCACTGATGCCCTTCTGTGATGAGCGGATGGTAATTTTTGTATTGGCCGTGGCTCCTTCTATTTTTACCTGATGGTTACGTGTCCATTGCCAGGGTTTAGAGGAGTCAGTATTCTTAGTAGGCGCGAATATCTTGCTCAATGTTGCACTTTGCCCGTCAACGATAGTGCCATCGCCACTGATTTCTAACACAACAGTCGTTTCGTCATCCCAATTGTCGGCAATATCGAAACTTACGATAACGTTTGCTTTCTTGCCATCTTCAATATCGAGATTGTCCTTGATGGTAACACCTCCCTGATTGTTTTTGCGTCCTAATTTCAGGTATCCGTCGGCTACATATATACAGTGTCCGCCTGTATTAAAGTCGATAAGTTTCTGCGAGAAATTTGTCATGCAATCGGTATTGCCATATATACCTGTTGTTTTATTATTTTGACCACCAACGCTTGCAACCTGATCCTGACATACAGTAGGATTGGCAAGTGCAAAGGTATGCGCCCAGTCAAACGACTCAGTGAAGTAAACGTAACCTACTGGCTTGTTGTCAGGAATGAGCTTCAGCTTGTTTTCTTGTTTCAGTTTCAGCACCTTCTCTACACCGTGAGCCGAAAGAAGAATGATATCGCCCTCACGTTCTGCTCCTGTATTGTTAGTAGTTGCTGTTACTGTCATACGTGTGTCACCAGCGTTTCCGCTCATTGGTGTACAGGTTGCCCATGCAGGCTTGTTGGTTACAGTCCAGCTTTCTACAGCCTTAATTTCGAAGACATTATCTTCGCCACCCATAGTGGTGGTTCCTGTCTTACTTAATGTCATCGTTGTTGCAGGCGTAGTGAACACATTTGCATCTTGTTTTACAGTGATGGTATGCGTTAACTTACCAGCCGTAAAGGTTACCTTGCCTTCGCGTGCCGCCCTTGTATCGTTGGCATCAATATTTAAGGTAATATCAAAATCGCCGGGTTCACCTTCTGTTATTGAAGGTCTAATCCATGAATAAGTATCAGGAACAGTAATTTTCCAGCTGTAGTTACTTGAAATGTGTACCACTGGAGCCTTGCCTTCTTCATCCAGTCCCAGAATGTTCACATTGGGCTTCAATCCTGTTGCAGTAACTTTCTCTGCCAGTCGGTGCTGAAAAACAGATACCTGTTCAGGCTTTCCGTCAGCCAGTTCAAACTCAAGGAAACCCTCTCTGTCCTCACCTGTAGTGTTCTTTTCAGCCGTAACATAAAGGGTTATACGTCCACGGTTGCCGCTCTCATGGTTTAGTTTTACCCATTCGGGCTTGCTAACCAGTTTCCAATCCTGGTTAGCGCCCATTTTAAACTGTCCTGGTTGTTTCTTCTCAGTAAGGCCATCGTATTGTAATTCAATATCTGCCTCCGAAGCAAGAAAATATGAATCCACTGCGGCTTCGTCTCTACACGAGGTAAAGGTCGTTGCTGTGCTGGCCAAAAGCAGACATAGCAACGCGTACATTATTTTATTTAGCTTTTTCATATCTTTTTAATTACTGGTTTTCTTTAATTAGAATGTTGTCAAGATACCAGCGGCAATATTTCTGTGTGCTGGGGGCTTCAGAGTGGATTGCAATGCGGGTGTCGGTTGTAATACCATATAATTCATAGCTCATATTGTTCCATGCTACCGAACTTCCTATAATTTTCGGAGCTGTTTTAGCCTGCTGTGCATTGGCTTTTACCGAGCCGGGGCCTGCTAATATTTCAACAACCAAAGGTACATCATCGGGGCCACCACCATCAGGACTTGCTATAAAGCTCAGTGTTGCGTTCACGGCCTCGCTGCTGTTACGTGTACCTGTAATTGCAGGAAGGATGATACCCGTATTGAAATAGCTGTTAGAGTTGAAGTTTAAATAGCCTCTTTGAATGTTAATTTTGCAAGCACCTGTTGGGTTTACTACCGTCTGATACCAGTCTTTTAAGCCAGTTGTCTGCCATTTGCCAACTGCATTGGGGTCTAATACGCTCATACGAGTATAGCCTTCTGCACCATTTTCTACGGGATCTTTCAGATTGTTAGCTGCAGCAATAGGCAATGTCCAGCTGAAGTCTTCGGTATAGAACGTACGTAAATGTGCAATTACCGAGGGGTCAAACAAGGTCTGAATTACAGTAATGGTTTCTTCAAGGCCATTGGTTGTTACCGTTAAAACGCCCTCTCTTATGGCTCCTGTCTTGTTGCTATCGCAAACAATGGTCACATCGGTAAGGCCAATGCCGTCAGGTTTATCAACGCTTAACCATGCTTGATTGCTGGTAATGTGGTAGCCTTTGTTTGCTGTGATACGAACAATAGCGCTTGTCCCATCGTTCAACGTGCCGGGTAGAGCTAATTCGTAGCGCGCTTGGCTAATGCCGAGGCGAGGTAAGGCTTCGTCGGCTTTGTCGTCCATTCCGCATGAGGTAAAGCTCAGCGAAAGGGCGAAAAGCCCCCAAAGACTCATCATGAAAAAGTGATGTTTCATAAATTTATTTTTAATCATGTTATAATCTGAAAACGCTTTCAAAAAGATGGCGTGTTTAGGTAGTTGGGTTTTTGTTTAAACTTATGTGCAAAAATAGTAAAATATTTATCATTTTAAAGCGTTGGTATGGCGTTGGTAAGGTTGTTACACAGGGTTATTATTATAAATAGCTGATAATTAATATATTATATTTGTTAATAAAATTTGCATGGTAAGGTGGTTGTTTTCACGTTTTTTTAATATCTTTGCATGGTATAACTAAAAACTTTATGAAAAAAAGGTTTTGTTTTTTCATTATAGCTGCATTTTCAGTGCTTTATGTTGATGCGGCTCAGCTGGAAGGATTGTCGCAGCTTGATAGTTTGTTGGCTCGTAAAGAAGAGATTACTCGCCAAAAAGAAACAGCTATAAGCTTACTTCGTAAAAGTTTTTTCACCGATCGTGATCATCGTAGCCGTCTTATGGTTTGTCGTGAATTGGTTAGGCAGTATGCTTATTTCCAGTATGATTCGGCTAAGGCTTACGCTGATCGTGGCCTGCTTATTGCTCGCCAAATGGGTAGCGACGAGGACGCGTACTATTTTATTATACATAAGGCGAGGATATTGTCAACGGGTGGTATTTACGATGCTGCCTACCTATTGATGAGAGATGTACCTGTAACGACGTTGAGTTTCTCTAACCAAAAGGAGTATTGCATCACCATGAGTGACTTATATCGTCGGTGGGCCTTTTACTGCAGGGATAAGGAATACTCTCCACAGTATTTTAAAGAGTCGCGTCGTTGGCTTACAAAGCTGATGACTTATGTCAGTAAAAACGACCCAACCTATAATTTTTATCACGCTAAATATTTGATGGAAGTGGAGGAGAAGCCTGCCCTTGCCAACATCTATTATCTTAAAGTAATACATCAGAAGCTGCGTTCAGAGCGCTTTTATGCCCGCGCTTGTTATTCATATGCGTGCAATTTATGGACTGCAGGTGAGCGCGATGCGGCTATTCGGTTCATGGCCGAGTCGGCAAGCAGTGATATTATAGCCTGCACATTTGATAATTCTGCATCAAAGACGTTGGCCGATTTCCTCATTCAGGTTGACCCAGATAACAGTATCTTAGCCGAGAAATATATTAATGTGGCGCTTAACGACGCCAAAAGCTATAATAACCGTTTGCGATTGGTCGAAATTTCGCAATCGCTTATCCCTATTCTGACAGCCTATAAGGCGCAGTTGGCGCGTAAGGAGCATTTGCAGCTTTATGCTTTAATAGGTAGTTTTACACTGATTATCGCTCTGCTTTTAGCAGGTTGGCTTATTCTGCGTCAGTACCGAACGCTGAAAGAAAACAAGGCTGATATAGACCATTATAACCAGCAACTTACAGGCTTAAACCATAAATTGGGCCATTTGAACGAACGTTTGCTCACCACAAATATACATCGTGAGAACCTCGCTGCAATCTATATTCATCTGTGTTCAAGATATATCGAAAAACTAAAAGAGCATCGCACACTGGTTTTACGAAAGCTAAAGACGAAGCAAACCAACGACTTGTTGCTGCGTTTACAGTCGGAGAGGGCGTCGGGTGAGGAAACAAGTGCTTTCCTTGACAGCTTCGATCGTGCATTCTTGGAGCTTTATCCCACGTTTCGTGAAGAGTTTTCGGAACTTCTACAGCCCGAATTTCGTACCCCTGTGCGCAAGACAGCCACACTAACCACAACCGAACGCATTGCTGCCCTTTGTCGTTTGGGTGTAGACGATACCTCTGAAACAGCCAACTTGCTGTTTTCGTCAACACAAAGTATCTATAACAGAAAGTCGGAATTGCGCAGTAAGATGTTGAACAAAGAAACCATGTGGGACGATATTAAAGGGCTTTGCCGAGTGATAAAAGCGTAGAACAATATTATTCTTTTATCAATTTGCTGGACATGTTTAGACATTGAAATGATTTAACAAAAGTGTCTTTGAGAATCGTTTATTGCTCAGCAACCTCCTCTTTGTTGTAGAATTGCACAAAAATGGCGTTATTTGCAATTGATTGTAAGCGAGTGATTTATCTTATTTAGCACCACTTTTGTGGATTCGTTTTTAGCTTTTTTGCTTGCCATTACGTCGTAAAGGCAAGTGTTTTTTAGGGTTGAAATAGAAGTTTTTTGTAGTTTTAGAGGTAGGTAGATACTATCTTTAGTTTCCTGTTACGCTGTTATTAAGTGGCGATTACGTCATAATGACCGTGCGATTACATCGTAAACGTCTTGTGATTACATCGTAAAGGTGGTGCGATTACGCTGTAAAGGTAGTGTGTTGAAGCCGAAAAGGTGCAAATTTAGCGTAAAGTGGGTGCTTGCTATTCAAAGCATATGGCCTTACATACTTGTTTCGTGGAATATTCAATGTAAAATGAGCTGCAAATGGTTCTAAAACAAAGATTTTGTAGTATCAAAATATTCAGAATTTTATTTACATTTTAAAGTCTGGTAAGTATGTTTTAAAGCGAAGGGTAAATTATCAAAGATGAAAAACGAACAGGGCATCTCCGTATGTAGGAGATGCCCTGTTTGTTTGTGCTATATTATATATAAGGTGTATCTTATTACATAATTCCCAGCACACTGAGTATGTCGTTAAGATTGGCTACCAACATAAGTAGAATAATAATAGTGAGTCCTACATACTCGGCACGTATCATAAAGGTTTCTGATGGTTTACGGCGAGCAATGATTTCGTACAACAAGAACAGCACGTGACCACCGTCGAGAGCAGGAATGGGCAATATATTCATGAATGCCAATATGATGCTAAAGAAAGCCGTCATCTTCCAGAAGAGGAACCAATCCCATTGGGCAGGGAACAGACTTCCGATAGTAACGAAACCACCTAAGCTTTTAGCGCCGTTGGCAGAGAATAGATATTTCATGTCGTTTACATAACCAGAGAGCACATTCCAGCCATATTTCGCACCAGCAGGAAAGCTTTCAAGCAGACTGTAGTTGTTGTGCGTTACTCTCGATTGGTAAAGTCGAGCCACATCGGCTACACTAAATCCTAACTTCAAGTCGGGCGTAAGCATAGCGTTTAGCGTATCGTTCAGGTTTGTATTGGCACGTTGAACCACAAGGTTTACGTTCAGAAGCTTCAGGCTGTCGCGCTTATTCTTGGCAGACATCAGCTGATCGCCCACGCGCCCTATTTCCTCGGTAAACTCGTTATACGAATCAATGGTCTGACCATTTACAGCTAATATGCGGTCGCCCTTTTGCAAACCTATTTTATATGCTGGTGTTTCAACAAGCTCGTTGCTGTTTTCGGGCGAAGGAATTTGTTTGAGAACGCTATCAACAACCGCAGGAATGAACGGACGTGTAAACGGTGGTGTAACCTTTACCATATCTAAAAGGTTAAGGTCTCCTGGCATGGCGATGCGCACCTTCTTGCCGTTACGAAGCACCTCGGCATAATCAGCATCAGCCAAATCGCGGTAAACGTCAACATTAAAGTCCTTAAACTCGCGAATATTTGTACCCGTAATGATGTCGTGATCCTTAAAGCCAAGCTTTTTGGCTTCGGTGTTAAACTTCATACCTAACGACATATCGGCCATGCGAACATAGCTTTCACCCCAGGTGAACATAATCATACTATAGATGAAAAGCGCCAGAACGAAGTTGACAAATACGCCACCAATCATGATGATTAGGCGCTGCCAAGCAGGCTTTGTGCGAAATTCCCAAGGCTGTGGTTCGCGTTTCATCTGCTCGGTATCCATGCTTTCGTCAATCATTCCCGCAATTTTGCAGTAGCCTCCGAAAGGTAACCACCCCATTCCATATTCGGTTTCGCCACCCTTGGGCTTAAAGCTGAAGAGCTTTCCACTCCATTTTCCGATGCTGACATCGAAGAATACAAAGAACTTTTCTACACGTACGCCAAAGAGACGTGCGGCCAAAAAGTGACCGCCCTCGTGCAGTAGGACGAGCAACGAAATAGAAAGAACAAACTGTAATAGCTTAATGAGAAATATTTCCATTGAAATTTAATCTTAATTTTTAATGAATTATGATAATAATGATTGTGCTATATGGCGAGCCTCGTCGTCAGTTTGTAAGTAGACGTCAAGGGTAGGATTGCTGTCGAATGTGGCTTGTTGCATTGTCTTTTCGATAATGTCGGCCATTCCGTTGAATGTACACTTGCCCTCTCGGAAGGCTAAATTTACCACTTCGTTGGCAGCATTGAGGATACATGGCATGTTTCCGCCACGGCTAATAGCCTCGTATGACAACGCTAAACAGCGGAATTTCTCAAGGTCGGGCTTCAGAAAATCGAGGTGTTCTGTTTTGAAAAGGTCGAGCCTATCGCCATTAAGAGGCAAGCGTTTTGGATAGGAGAAAGCGTATTGAATAGGCAAACGCATATCGGGTACGCCCAATTGTGCCTTCACTGAGCCGTCATTGAATTGTACTGCACTGTGTACAACCGACTGCGGATGAACGAGAACCTCAATGCGTTCGGCAGGAATTCCAAAAAGCCAACGCGCTTCCATCACCTCGAATCCTTTGTTCATCAGAGACGCTGAGTCGATAGTGATTTTGGCTCCCATATTCCAAGTAGGGTGCTTTAGCGCGTCAGCGGCAGTAACTTGTTGCATTTGTTCGTGGGTAAACTGACGGAAAGGGCCGCCTGAACAGGTGAGTAGAAGCTTGTCTATCGCGCTCATGTCTTCGCCAACAAGGCATTGGAAAATAGCGCTGTGTTCAGAATCGACAGGCAATAAGTCGACATGGTACTGCTCAATAAGGCTTAAAATAAGTTCTCCTGCTACAACGAGGGTTTCCTTATTAGCCAAACAAATCTTCTTACGAGCCTTAATTGCTCTGATGGTTGGTACTAAACCAGAGAAACCTACCATCGAAGCGAGAACAGCATCTATAGGTTCGGCTTCTACGATTTCGTTCAGCGCATCACTTCCTGCATACACTTTGATATCAGGACGGTCGGCAAGCAATGAGCAGAGTTTGTCGTAAAGGTCAGCATTTGCAATAACAACAGCAGCTGGATTGAACTCGCGAGCCTGTTCGGCAAGCTTGTCAACGCTGTTGTTTGCGGTAAGGCAGTACACCTCATAAAGGTCAGAATGCTGACGTATGACGTCGAGCGCCTGCACACCTATTGAGCCTGTGCTGCCAAGAATACATATTTGTTGTTTCTTCATAATCGTTGTTTTTAAAGACCAAGTAAGCCTTCAGGTATGTGCATGACGATGAGTTGACGTTGGCTATCAATCGTAGTCACCAAATCGCCTGTGGCTGGAATAAGTACCTCTTGGCCGTCAGGGGTATCGACTAAGAACAGTGTGTTAATGGTTGCATTGTCTACAGCCTTTAGTTTTCCAATGGTTTGTTCGGTGTCTGCATCAATAACGGTGTAACCAATAATCTGTGCTACCGAGGGAGCGCCATCGTCTTCGTCGGCTAATGCACGCGGAAAGTAGACGTCGTAACCTGTTAATTCGCGAGCCTGTTCCTCAGTATCAATGTCGGTAAACTTCATGAGTGCCGTTTCGTTAGAACGAAAACGGTACTCGTCCATGAAGAACGGAACGAGAATATCTTCTATATCGAGCACAAGATAATCGGCATCAACACGGTCGAAAACGTCGTCATCAAAGTGGAACGACAGTTCTCCCTTCACGCCATGAGGCTTACCTATACGCCCTATCTTGTAAACATCTTCTTTCTTAATCATCGGTGTAGTGGGTGGATTAAAGGGTTAATCGTTGGTGCGCGTGATGTGCGCGCCTAACTGATTCAACCTTAGTTCAATGTCTTGATAACCTCGATCTATCTGCTCTATGTTGGCAATGCGACTTGTTCCTGTAGCACAGAGCGCTGCAATAAGCAAAGCTATGCCCGCGCGAATGTCGGGACTGGTCATGCGTCCTGCCCGTAAGGTGATGCGATGGTCTTGTCCTACCACAACGGCACGGTGAGGATCGCAGAGAATAATTTGCGCTCCCATATCAATTAACTTATCAACAAAGAAGAGCCTGCTTTCAAACATCTTTTGGTGAATAAGCACACTTCCTTGTGCCTGTGTGGCGACAACGAGTAACACTGACAGCAAATCGGGGGTAAGACCAGGCCATGGAGCATCGGCCAATGTCATGATAGTACCGTCAATAAATGTAGGAATTTGGTAATGACTTTGATGTGGAATAATCAGGTCGTCGCCATCAACGTCAATCTTTATGCCCAAACGGCGGAATGCATCAGGAATTAATCCGAGGTTCTTTAGCGAAACATCTTTAATTCTTACGCCTTTACCCATCATGGCAGCCATGCCAATAAACGAGCCCACCTCAATCATATCAGGTAGAATTTTGTGGCTTGCTCCGTGTAGTTTCTCTACACCTACAATGGTAAGAAGGTTGCTGGCAATACCGCTTATGTTTGCACCCATGTGGTTGAGCAAATGGCACAACTGTTGGATATAAGGCTCACAAGCTGCATTGTAAATAGTAGTGACACCCTTTGCTAATACAGAAGCCATGATGATATTGGCCGTTCCTGTAACCGATGCTTCATCAAGAAGCATGTAAGTGCCTTGTAGTTGTTTAGCTTTTATTTGATAAACGTCACGTTGTTCATCTCTTTCGAAGCGAGCTCCCAGCTTTTCAAATCCAAGGAAATGGGTGTCAAGTCGGCGTCGTCCTATCTTATCGCCTCCGGGTTTACTCACGGTAGCTTTTCCGAAACGACCGAGAAGCGGTCCTATCATGAGCACGGAGCCACGAAGAGAAGCGCATTTTTTCACGAAGTCGACGCTGTCAAGATAGTCTAAATTCAATTCATCGGCTTGGAAAGTATATTCGTTTCGGCTATTGTGTTTCACCTTAACGCCCATCTCTTGAAGCAAGAGGATAAGATTGTTTACGTCGAGAATATCGGGTATATTGCTAATGGTAATTGGTTCATGGGTAAGTAAAAAGGCACAGATTACCTGCAAGGCTTCATTCTTTGCGCCTTGCGGAGTGATACTTCCCTGCAACGGATGCCCGCCTTCGATGATAAACGAAGCCATGGTTTATCTCTTTTTGCGTTTACGTTCTACGGGTCGAGCTTCAACCCTTTCAAACTTAAAGCGCTTGGGATCAAGCTGAATCTTTCCGTCAGTATAGTAGGCTAAGTCGTCGGCTACTTTCTCACCGTCGCTGTATCCGTGGCTCCACTGTATGAGGTCACGATTCATTTGGTTGGCGGTAAGAGCAGCAAGGGTGTCACGATCAGGGCCGGGCTCCATGCTTTTTAATTGTTCGAATAGTTCGAAAACAATTTTTCCATAGTGCCGAACGGGAATATTCGACATAGGATAGGGCATGGGTTGAGGTTTCTGTTGGATAGTACGGGCCTGTGAAATGTCAACAGGCCAATCAATGTCCAACTTAAAATCGCTGATTAGTGCAAGCTGATCCCACAGCTTTTGCTTATAATTTTCACCCTCTCTTACCTGTGGAAGCATGCGCTCCATCGTCAGAATAATGGTCTCTGCACAACGTTGGCGGTCGGCCTTGTTTTCAAGAGAGATAGCATAATCAACCATATTTTGCACCTCACGACCATATTCTGGCAGCACGAGTTTTTCGCGTTGGGTGTTATAATCTAATCCGTCTATATTCATAAATAATCAAAAAAGCTGAAGGGTTTCAGAAGAAAACAACAGAGTTTCTATAAGAAGCAAGCCCTTTTTTGAGAGAAGAAAGCTGAACTTCTAAAAGAAAATGTGTGCGTTTAGAGTAATTTTTGTGGCAACTTAGCAACAAAATCTTTCAGATAGAAGGGCACAAAGTAAGCTACATCTTCAAATTTCTCTTCTGCAATTCTTTTCTCGGCTAATGGAAAAATGTTCTTAGCCAGTGCTTCGATACCCTCAATAAAGTGAGCGTTAGGGTGATTAATAATATCTTTGCATTTCATAGCACCATTGCCAAAGAAATATACGGGGCGTTCGTCGAGATAGCTTTTATAAGTATCAGCTTCAACAACGTCGGCATGAATAGGACGTATTTCCTTGAGGCTACGGTCAAAAATTTGGGCATAAACTTCCATTCGGCGAGCGTCAAGCATAGGGCAAAGTAGGGCGTTTTCTTCCTTAATTCTCTCTCGTAACAACACAGGTACACAGAGAATCTCTAAAGTTGGCACGCCGATAAGTTTGACATCGCGACCATAACATATACCTTTCGCCATGCTTACACCTATACGAAGGCCCGTGTATGAACCAGGACCGCAACTAACTGCCACCGCATCGAGCGGTATTGCATGATTATCTATGAAGGAAAGTGCTTGGTCAACAAAGGAACCAAGCTGCTCAGCGTGGTTGGGTCCACTATGGTCTTCTTTCTCGAAAATACAGCCACCATCTTGGCTTACAGCCACTGAGCACACGTTTGTACTCGTATCAATATTTAAAATACAAGACATAGTTCTATGATAAAACTTAATAATAGATGCAAATTTACTCTTTTTTCCTTCATTATTTGTACTTTTGCGGAAAATTAACTACGATATTATGATACAATCAATGACTGGTTACGGAAAATCAATCGTAACCTACAATGGCAAGAAAATCAATGTAGAGATTAAATCGTTAAATAGTAAGGCTCTTGATCTTTCTGCCCGCATAGCTCCTATTTATCGTGAAAGGGAAATGGAGATACGTCAGATGATTGCTCGGGAACTGAACCGAGGTAAGGTGGATTTCGCCATATGGGTTGATAAAGAAGCTACACTTGACGCAGCCCCTATTAATGCATCTCTTGTAGAAAACTATTACCATCAATTGAGAATTATAGCTGAAAGCACAGGTATTCCAGAGCCTTCAGATTGGTTTTCAACCCTTTTGCGTTTGCCAGATGTGACAACAAAGACCGATATTGAAGAACTTTCGGACGAAGAATGGGACGCAGCTTGTCAAGCTATTCTTCAAGCAATTGAAGCCCTTCAAGTGTTCCGTCGTCAGGAAGGTGCAGCATTGGAGAAGAAATTCCATGAGAAAATTGATAATATTACAGCTCTTTTAGCATCAATTGAGCCTTATGAGAAGAGCCGTATTCTGAAAATTCGTGAGAATATTCTAAAAGGCTTACAACAAATTCCTGAAGTTGATTACGACAAGAATCGTTTAGAACAAGAACTCATTTATTATATTGAAAAGCTGGACATAAGCGAAGAAAAGCAGCGTTTAGCCAACCATCTGAACTATTTCCGTGAGACAATGGCCGAAGAAGAGCCCAATGGCAAGAAGCTTGGCTTTATAGCTCAGGAAATGGGAAGGGAAATAAATACGACTGGTTCTAAAAGCAACCAAGCAGAAATGCAGAATATTGTCGTTAAGATGAAAGACGAATTAGAGCAAATTAAGGAGCAAGTTTTAAATGTTTTATAAAGATATTTGATGACTCAAAAGCTGTTATTTATGTTGTAAAATGGGCTTTGGGTTATCAAATATAATCATTGACTTTCTAAGATTAAAGCGTCATAAAAGATGCTTAAAACACATACATCATGGAGCTAACACCCAAAGGTAAACTTATTATTTTCTCAGCCCCATCAGGAAGTGGCAAGAGTACTCTCGTGCAACATTTGATGACGGAATATCCTGAGCTAAGATTGAAATTCTCAATTAGCTGTACCAGTCGCGCTCCAAGAGGTACAGAGCGTAATGGTGTTGAGTATTTCTTCCTATCCCCTGATAAGTTTCGTCAGAAAATTTCAGCAGGAGAGTTTCTTGAATACGAAGAAGTTTATCAAGATAAATTCTATGGAACACTGAAATCGCAGGTTGAAACACAGGCCGAGCGTGGCGAAAACGTTGTGTTTGATGTAGATGTTAAAGGCGGCTGTACTATTAAAAAGTATTATGGCGACCGCGCTTTGAGCGTGTTTATTCAGCCTCCTTCGGTTGAAGAACTGCGCAAACGTTTAGTTGGTCGTGCCACTGACGCTCCTGAAGTGATTGAGCAACGCTTGGCAAAGGCTGAATATGAGCTTACTTTTGCTGATAAATTCGATAAAGTTATTATTAATGATGATCTTGATGTTGCTAAAGCTGAAGCTTATCAAATCGTAAGCGAATTCTTGAAAAAATAACATTCGCGCATGATCATTCTTCTTGTTTTCTTATGACAGAACAGGCTCATCGAAAGCGTATTGGCATTTTTGGCGGTAGTTTTAACCCCATACACAATGGCCATATCTGTCTGGCACGGCAAATCTTGGCAGCAGTTTCGTTGGACGAAATTTGGTTTGTGGTGTCACCTTTAAATCCATTTAAACAGGAAGTAACAGACTTGTTGCCTGATGAAACAAGGCTTGAACTAACCCGTGATGCGTTAAAAGAAGAGCCTTTTTTGTTGGCATCTGATTACGAATTTGGATTACCTCGACCTTCGTATATGTGGAACACCCTTGCCCATTTGAGCAACGATTATCCACAATATAGCTTTTCTCTCATTATTGGTGCTGATAATTGGGTTTCCTTTGACCATTGGGCGCGCCATGATTTTATACAGGAACATTATCAAATTTTGGTGTATCCTCGAGAGGGTTACCCTGTTGATGCATCATTGTTAGCGCCGAATGTAAAGCTGGTTCCTACCCAATTATACCCTTTTAGCAGCACGGATATTCGAACAATGGTTCAGAAAGGGCAGAGCGTTAAAGGCTTGGTACCCGATGTTATTCTCAGTAAGGTAGAGCAGTTATACCGATAATTAAAAAGCCTATTCCCCTTTGGTATACGCGGGAATTATGTTAAATTTGCATCAGAACATAGAAAAGATTAGATGGGAATTATTAAAAACATTGCACGCTTGTTGCTAAAGCCAATAGCTTTAAATGCAGTTTTCTTCGTCACCATGTATGTTTTGGGTGTGCTTTGTGCCTTTCTTACTCTGCCCGAACAAAAGGGATCTCATCTCTATGACAATCTTTTCTCAGAGCTTTTCCTTGATATTTATTTAGCTTGTATGTTGCTGTCGCTCATACCTTCTCGCGTAAGGAGGTGGGTGCGAGCGCTATTTTATGTTGTGCTTTATGCAGTAGCAATCATTGATGTCTTCTGTTTTTGGAAATTCTCGTCCTCATTAACACCCACTATGCTGTTGTTAGTAGGCGAAACGAACAGTCGCGAGGCTGGTGATTTCTTCAATACTTATCTTTCAACCGATGTGATTTTCTCTCCCATTGGTTGGCTTTTGCTGCTGATTTTATTTCATATTCTCTTTGTTTGTAGGCAGTGGTTGTATAAGTTTATCCCTGAAAATTATAAACATCTGTTACAAAATGCCACAGAGAAGTTGAGGCTTTTTGCTTGTCGATTTCACTTGCGTTTCGTTGGCGGTATTGCGGTATTGGCCTTGTTTATTACAGGAGTAATCAATAGTTATAATAATAAAGTGCAGATGACGCGCCTCATGACGGCCGATACCATAGGCACTGTTGAACATATCCTTACAGAGCAAAATCGCGCTTGTTTTTATTTGCCCATCTACCGATTAGCCTTTAGCGTGTATAGCAATCACCTTGCATCGCAACAAGTTAATAGATGTATTGCTGCAGCTAAAACGGTGAAAGTAGATTCTTGTTCTTACCAGTCGCCTAATATTGTATTGATTATTGGCGAGAGCTATGGTAAAGTTCATTCACAACTTTACGGTTATAAATATCCTACAACACCACGTCAGGTGAAACTCGAACGGAGCGGATTGCTCACCCGTTTCAGCGATGTGGTATCGTGTTGGAACTTAACAAGCTTTGTCTTTAAAAATGTTTTGTCTATGCATGTTGTTGGGCAGAAGGGCGAATGGTGTGATTATGCTCTCTTCCCCGAGCTGTTTAAGAAAGCGGGTTATAACGTAACCTTCCTTACCAATCAGTTTCTTCCTCAAGCCAAAGAGGCGATATACGATTTCTCAGGTGGCTTTTTCCTTAACAATCCAGAGCTTAGTAAGTTCTTGTTTACGACGCGTAATAATAGCTTGCACCGTTTTGACGAAGGGCTTTTAGCTGATTATGATGGCCTTGTTAAGTCGGGAGAGATTGTGATCAACAACGCTCGCGACCGCAAATCGGCAGCTAAAGATCCCAATTTTATTATCTTTCATCTAATCGGTCAGCATGTTAATTATCGCACTCGTGTGCCTAACGATCGTCGCGTATTTACGGCAGCCGATTATGCCGAAAGCCGTCCCGACCTTAGCGAACGTCGTCGTCGTGTTCTCGCTGATTATGATAACGCTTGTCTTTACAACGATTCCATTGTGGCTTCCATTATAAAACGTTTTGAGAATACAAACTCTATCGTTATTTATATGCCCGATCATGGCGAAGAATGCTATGAGCCTGGACGCAACTTTATTTGCCGAAATCATAGTGCTGATGTTGACTGGCCATTGGCTCATTATGAGTTTGAGGTGCCATTCTGGATATATTGTACACATCGTTACGCAGTAACCCACCCTGAAATATTTAAGGCTATTAAGGACGCTAAGGACAAACGTTTCATGACTGACGCCCTTCCGCACATGCTTGTATGGCTTGCTGGTATTTCGGCAAAAGACTATCGACCCGAATATAACCTTCTATCTCCACAGTATAATGAACGTCGTCCCCGAATCCTTAAACACGTGGCCGACTATGATAAGCTACGTGACGCTGAACGTGCACGTGAGTTAAAAGCAGAGAAAAAGAAATAAAACCGACAATATTGTTTCCATGGAATATCATCATCGCGACCTTTTGACGAGGGCTGAATGTACGGCCTTGCGTGGTTTGGCCATCATGGGCATCTTCCTTCATAACTTTTGTCATTGGCTCAATCCTGTGGTAAAGGAGAACGAATACCAATTTTTTGCGCATAATGTCAATTGGCTTCAACAGGTTACTACGGGTATGAACGAACTTTATCCTGCCCATTTGCTATCCTTCTTTGGTCATTATGGTGTATCCATCTTTTTGTTTTTAAGTGCCTTTGGCCTTGAACAGAAATACGAATTAGCGTCATCACATACAGATAACGCAACACCGCCAATAGGCTTTTATCGTTTTACACGTTATCATTTCTTGAAGCTTTTTAAGATGATGATAGCGGGTTTTGTAGCCTTTATCATCGTTGATGCTATTACTGCAGGCTCATGGCGTTATACGTTTATGCAGATAGTTGGCCAGCTTGGCATGTTTAACAACCTCTTTTGTGAGCCTGATCGCAATATCTGGCCAGGGCCTTTCTGGTTCTTTGGATTGATGTTTCAGCTTTACATTGTGTATCGATTGTTTATCTATCGTCGCCATTGGGGCTGGACGGTTGGTTTAATGGTGGTATGCACAGCAGCGCAACTATTGATGGATCCCGAAGGCGAGGTGCTCAATCGCTATCGTTATAACTTCATGGGAAGCATGTTACCTTTTGGGCTTGGTGTCCTTTTCGCACGCTTCGGTGAGCGTGTAATATTAATCACAAAGGGCGGAATGACAAACTTAATGTGTCTTGTTGTAACGCTATTTCTGATTGCTTCAGCGAGTAAAAACTTTGTGACGTGGACTATCGTACCCGCTTTTGTGTGTATGGCTGCTATTTATTTTGTCCGTGCTATTGAGACAATCCCTTCACAAAAAGTATCTGCACTTGTTTTCGGTGCTTTCGAATGGGTTGGCAGTATTTCTGCAGCTTTGTTCGTTGTGCACCCTATTTTGCGCAAGATTTTTATACCCATATCTCGACAAGGCGACATTTACACAGGGCTTTTACTCTATGTAATCAGTAGCTTATCGGTGGCATGGCTTTTCCAGCAAATCATGAAGAAGATACCTTCACCTAAAATGAATGCATAGAGATGAAGATACCCGATATAGAATTAGCTAATATTAGCCGTTACCGTGGCGAACTAATGGGCGCCGCTATGCTCTTTATCATACTCTTTCATGTGGAGCTTTCGCGTTGGGATCCGTTCTTTGGACTCCGCCGAATGGGCAATATCGGTGTGGATATCTTTCTGTTTCTTAGTGGAATAGGCCTTTGGTTCTCTTGGGTGAAGCAGCCAGATTGGCGCCGATTCTTTCGTCATCGTTACCTTCGTATATACCCGTCGTGGCTTATTATAGCCTGTTTGTATTATATTCCACGTTTTCGGGGTGGTAGCCTCATGGCGTGGGTTGATCTCATAGGCGATATTACCATCAACTGGGACTTTTGGCTTCACGACGAACTTACGTTCTGGTATATTCCCGCTACCATGATGCTCTACCTCTTTGCACCCGCTTATATGGAGCTGATTAAGCGCTATCCCGTTTATCGTTGGCTACCAGTGGTCATGATCATGTGGTGTATTTTAGTGCAGTGGGTTACGCCAATTCATCATGCTGTAGGCCATTTGGAAATATTCTGGAGTCGTGTCCCTATCTTCTTTATAGGCATTAATATGGGTGAAATGGTCCGACAGCGCCAAACCATTGATGGTGCGGGCCTTTGGCTTATTATTATTATGTTCGTTATGTCTTTTGCATCGAGCATATTTCTTGAGCAGGTTCGCCACGGCCAGTTTCCGTTATTTGTCGAACGAATGCTCTATATCCCTCTTACGTTAACCACTATTTTAATGTTAAATAGGGTGTTTAGACGAACTCCTAACTGGTTTAACAAAGTGTTTCGATGGGTAGGAGCCCTCAGCCTTGAGTGCTATTTGATACATATTCATTTTGTTCTCAATTATATTCCTCGTCCGTTTAGTTATTGGACTACCTTTTTACTTTGTTTGCTTATCACGCTTCCTTTGGCGTGGTTGCTCAGCAAGGTATCAGCATTTATTTCGTCACGTCTGGACAAGATGCTGGGTTAAGTACTATAATCTATTAATAACGATAGTATATGGAAATGGTAAACACACCCTCTTCACGTGAGAATCGGCTCCACGCAATGATGCGTTTGCTGCGCCCTCAGCAATGGATTAAAAACTTCTTTGTGTTTGGTCCTATCATTTTTGGTGGTGCACTCTTCAACGGCGAAGCCTTATTGGCGGGCCTTGTTACGTTCTTTGCGTTTAGCTTTGCTGCTTCAAGCATTTACTGTTTTAACGATATTCACGACCTCTCTGACGATATTCGGCATACTGAAAAGCGCAGTCGCCCTATTGCTGCAGGTGTGATAACGGTTACTCAAGCTTATGGTTTAATGTTGCTTATGTTTACACTTTCTGTGCTCGTAAGCTTGTTAGCTGGTTACTTACGTATCAATGTCGATGCAGTTGCAGGCACATGTAGTGCTTACAATGTGGTAGGAGTTATTTTGTTTTATTGGCTGTTGAATTTGGCTTATTGTGCCAAACTTAAACAGTATGCTATTATAGATGTTTGCATTGTAGCCTTTGGCTTTGTGCTTCGCTTGTTTGCTGGTGGTGCGGCTACAGGTATAGCGTTGAGTAAATGGATTGTGTTGATGACGTTTCTTATTACACTTTTCATGAGTTTTGCAAAGCGACGCGACGATGTTTTGCTCATGGAGAAAACGGGAGAAGCCCCACGAAAGAACACCATTCGCTACAATTCAACCTTCATGAACCAAGCACTCACCATCACAGCCAGCGTAACTCTGGTATGCTATATTATGTATACTGTAAGCCCTGAGGTTATAGCGCAGTTCCATAACGATAGTCTTTACCTCACAAGTATTTTTGTTTTGGTAGGTTTGTTGCGTTATATTCAGGTTACAGTGGTTGATAAACGTAGTGGAAACCCGACGAAAGTTATTCTCAAAGACCATTTTATACAGCTTGTTGTGTTGGCTTGGCTCGTTGCCTTTATTGTGATTATCTATGCGTCATAAGGTTTACACATTCGATTTTGATGGTACGCTGACCACACGCGATACGCTGCTTCTCTTCATTCGTTTTGTGTGCGGACGGTGGGGTTTCGTAGCTGTTTTTCTGCGCTATGCTCCTTTGCTGGTGCTGATGAAGCTGAAGTTATACCCCAATTGGCGTGTTAAGCAAAAGGTTTTTGCGCATTGTTTCGGTGGTATGACGACAGAAACGTTTAACGATTATTGCTGTAGCTTCGCTCGGAAATATGGCTCTTGTGTGCTTCGTCCTAAAGGTTTGGCTACTGTTAGGAAGGCTTTAGACGAAGGCGCTACAGTGATGATTGTGAGTGCGAGCGTCGATAATTGGGTTCGCCCCTTCTTTGATGATATTCTTACTACGTTGTCAAACCCAACTGCATTCGTTGTCTTGGGTACAGAAGTTGAGGCTGCAGACGGCCGTCTTACAGGCCAATTTAAGAGTCGTAACTGTTATGGCGCTGAGAAAGTGCGTCGGCTTAGTGCGCAGCTTCCAGCACAACGTGAAGATTGTTATATCGTAGCCTTTGGCGATAGTAGGGGTGATAAGGAGATGTTACAATATGCAGATGAAGCACATTATAAGCCATTTAGACGATAATCGTCGCCGAAAGATAGGCGAAATACTGCGTTTTGGTATTGTGGGCGTGCTGGCTACGCTTTTGCAATATGCTATTTATCGCGGTCTTATATTTTTTGTTCCTGCCGATGCTACGCCAGCACGTGCGCAGGTTTTGTCAAGTGTGTGCATGACGATAGGCTATGGAGTAAGCTTCATTTTTAATTTTTTTGCCAGTACGCGCTTCACTTTCAAGGTCGAAGCCAATGCCCGTCGTGGTGCGGGCTTTGCCTTTAGCCATGCTGTCAACTATCTGATGCAGATGGCTACACTTAATTTCTTCTTGTGGATAGGGTTGTCAAAGGCTCTGGCTCCTGTGCCTATGTTCTGTATTTGTGTGCCTATCAATTTTGTTCTTGTGCGCTTTTTCTTAAAGCGATAGAGCTGTTTTATCACTTCTTTACAAGCTGTTTTCTAATTCTTTTTAGGCTTATGCTCGTGTTACCACGGCCGTCGTACATGTTGTGTGGCGGCTGTGGTATCATGTGTATGACGGCCGTCATACAATACGTGTGGCGGTCGCCGTACAATGAACATGATATCGTAATGGTTGTAGCAGGGTGATGTATACGCATCGTCATAAGGTTATAAAGGTAGTAGAATGACAGGATAATGAATAATGAAAAGATCTGATTTGTTTTTGTTCATTTTATTGATGTTAAAAATGTTAATTACTTATATGTACAAAAAAAAAGTACTAAATTCGTGTCAAACAAATCTATTCTGCGACTAAATGCTTACGAATTGAATTGTGATTTACGTTATATGTTGTTGTTCTACATCGTGTAAGGTGTCATATTCGGTGTCGTTTTCGGACGTCAAAATCTAAATAGTAAACTAAAACTAACGTATATGTTGATAAGATTATTAGATGTATTGGGTCAGCTTTTTGTGCTGGCTTTTGTCCTGTGGGGGATTAGTGGAGTACCTTTGCGTGTAAAAATAGCGTATCATTGCATCAAGGAACATAACGTGAGAGACGCCATAGGCCATTCCCTTTTCCTGCTGATTATACTTGCTCTATGGGTATATGTTGCACGGAGTTGGATTGATTTACCACGTTTTTGGGAAGTATTAATACAATAATCTCTTGGTAGAGTGTTTAAATTTATTCCGAGTTATGATGATAGTTATTAATCTGATAATCAGCCTTCTGGGTGTGTTTTCTCTTACTTATATCTTGATAGCGTTTACACATACAGAAGAAAAAAAACCTAAAGTCGTTCTGCAAGACCGTGTAGTAAGGAAGCGTGTGCTTACGGCTTTGGCGATATTTGCTTTGGTTGTGCTCTATCAGTGGCTGCGTGTATAACGTATGCCTCGTGCTGTCAGCCGCACAAGGTAGGGCTTTAAGATGCCGGAAGCATGGGCCTGCGGAAAGGATAATAGATGAATTGCTTGCATATTTCAAAAAAAATTGCGAATATTGCACGATTATAAGTTATGAAATCTGTTTTCCAATTATTCCGTATCAGGCGCGATGAGCGATGGCCTGCACTTGCCGTTTTGGTGTATGTGGTGGTGCTTAACGCAATGGTCGTGAATCATTATGCCGACCGTTTCTTTGATTTGGTGCGCAATTACCACCGCTTTTTTATACACGAGTTTCATATTTCAGGCTTTGATCCGCTGAGCTATGCGGTGTTATCACAGTGGGATACCGAGTATAATATCTTCCGTCATCCGCTGTTAGCCTTCTTCATGTACCTTCCCAACCAAATTAATCAGGGGCTTATCATGCTTACAGGGTGTAATTTTGCGCCTGTGGTCATGGCATTTTTGTTGGTATTTTGTGCATTTTATAGTTTCATCTTTCTGTGCAGAATATTCCGCGATGTAATAGGTTTGCCGCGTACAGATGCCCGTTTGTTGGGAATGCTTACGTTTAGTTTTGCCTACGTTATGGTTAGCGTGAGCGTGCCTGATCATTTTAGTTTGTCAATGTTCGCGCTTATCCTGACGCTCTATATTGCAGGTTTGAAGATGACGGCAGGACGTCAGCTCAGTATATGGCAAACCATAATGCTTTTCGTTTTTACCGCAGGCATTTCGCTGAATAACGGTGTAAAGGTGTTTTTAGCAGCTCTTTTTGCGAATGGTAAGCGCTTTTGGCGTCCTGCCTTTCTGTTTTTTGCGGTTGTCGTACCGTCGATACTGATGTGGTTTGGTGCCCGTGCCGAGTGGAATTACTATGAAAAACCCAAGTTTGTTGCGCGACAATTGAAACGTGAGAAAATTGCTAACAAACGACATGAAAAGCTGGCACAGGCTTTCAAAGATACGACAACGCTACGCGATACGGCAGCCATTAATGCTGCCATACAGGCTCAAATTGCGGCCGATGATTCAGCACGTGAGGCTCATCGTACCAAGGCGGCAGGACAAAAAGAGCCTGCACGCCACATTGCGCAAGGCGAATTTATGCAATGGACTGATATATCGACACCGAGATGGCCCTCAATGGTTGAAAATGTTTTTGGCGAACCGTTGCAACTTCATCAAGATAACCTGTTGGAAGATGTGCGTACGAAACGTCCCGAGATAGTGCATTACCGCTGTGTTATGAACTATGTGGTAGAGGGATTATTGGTGTTTTTATTCGTCGCTGGTATATGGTTTGGACGTCGTAACCGCTTTTTGTGGTTGGCTTTATTATTTATGGCTTTCGACCTGTTTATACACGAAGGACTGGGTTTTGGCATAGAAGAGGTTTATATTATGTCACCTCACTGGTTGTTTGTGTTGACCATTGCTATGGCTTTCGTATTTAAGGCGGCCGAAAATAGTCGTTGGCTTCGCCCGTTACGCCTGCTTACGCTGGCTCTTGCCCTTTGGCTTTTGGGATGGAACAGTTGGTTGTATGGAACCTATTTGTTGTAAACGATAATGGCAAAGCTCTTTATTATCAAGCGTGATGAGCGCCTTTTCGTGCTGGCTGTTGCAGTATGGTTGGGCTTTTTCCAGTTTTTGATGATTGCGAAATTCTGGCCGTTATTTTCCGATTACGGTGTAACGACGTGGACTGTATTCATGAAAAACTACCACATGTCGGGCTTTGACCCTTATAGTTACGCTGTGTTGACATCGTGGGGAGAGCATTTTGACATAATCAGACACCCGTTGTTAGCGCTGTTTCTTTACCCTTTTTATGGTATTAATCAAGGGCTTTGGGCAGTGACGGGAGCGAATTGCGCCCCCTTTGTCATGGGTGTTTTATTGCTTGTATGCAGCGTGTATGGCAGTTTGTTTCTATATCGCTTGCTACATGAGATAATGGGAACAGGCCGAAAAACGGCTATGTTATTGACGTTTTTCTTTTTATCGTTTGCCTATATACTTGTATCGACAGTGGTTGCTGACCATTTTGCCATATCGATGATGCTGCTTTTGCGAACCCTATATCGCGGTGGCGTGTTGATGCAGCGCGGTGAACGTTTTACGCTTACAGAAGCTTGTTTGCTGTTTACTGTTACGGCGGGTGTAACGTTAAGTAACGGTGTGATGGTGGGGTTGATAGTATGGTTTGTGAATGGTAGAAGTTTGTTCTGCCCAAAATTCTTGACAATGGGCTTTATTGTGCCTGCCGTGTTGCTATTAGGCGGTGCGCAGACTTATAAATGGCATCATGGACAACGGCAATTGCCGATAGAAAGTCAGCTGAAAGACACCTATCACAACGAAGCAAAAGGAGAGATTTTGTGGGAGAATTTCTTTGGTGAATCGGTGCAATTGCATCGTAAACATGTGCTCGGTGATGTGTTAGTGCGACGCCCTATTATCGTAAAGTATAACTGGTGGTGGCAGTATGCTGCTGAGGTTATATACGTTTCGTTATTTGTTTTGGGCATGGCGTGCGGCCTTTATCGTAAAAGTAGCCGACGATTTTTCGGGCTAATACTGGTGTTATTAGCCTATACTTTATTGTTGCATTTTGTGTTGGGGTTCGGTCTGAACGAAGTGTACATCATGTCGGCCCATTGGATTTATGTCATACCGCTGGCCATATCATCACTTTATTCTTTACATAGGACGTGGGCGGTAGCGACTCTTAACGGACTGATAGCATTGCTAACGCTTTATCTTTTGATCTATAACGGAACGTTGCTATTCCGTTATTTAACGTGGCCTTTGGTGATGTGAGCAGAAATGAAGCCTGAAAGAGTAGCGCGTAACCATTCAATACCTATACAAACGGCGAAGACAACAATACTTGTTGCTAAGCAATAAGGGATAAGAAATGGCTGTTGAATATACTCTTTGGGGTGTATAAGATTATTCCAAAGAAGGGGGCGGATAAGTGGGTTATCGTGTATAAGATAAACGCCTAAGATGTAAGGGCTCATATTTATAGCCCATTGTCCGAGCCGTGTTTCCTTTTGGGGAAGAGATATTGTCCAAGCAAAGAACAATACTGACATAAATAACGTGATACTGTTATTCGCCATTCCTTTAATGTGTGGGAAAGTTCCTGCGGGCGTATAGTGCAATTGGGCAACTGTTGCAGCGGCTGCAAGTGCGAGGTAACCGAAGAAATAGATATAAATTCCGTATTTAAAGAATCGGGTTTGACAGCCATAAAGACGGAAATAACCACCAATAAGAAACACAAAAATATAAAAGGGGAGAGGGACAGGACCTAAGAAAATAGCGCCGTATCCGATGCCACTTATTGAAAAATTAAGTATGAAGAGTACGAGTAATAGCCACTGATAATCGCGCTTTTCAAGTGCAGAAGCCCCTGTCGCAAGAAAAGGGGAAAGCAACAATAAGGGTATGTACATGGACATAAACCAATATTGGCGTGACCAAATGGGCAGTATGCTATCAAGTAATTCTTGGTATGAAAAAGCTTTTCCGTTGGTTAGAAGTGAGGCTACCAACAACGAGGTCAGACCATAAAACACGATAACAAGCCACAAATGCAATGCTTTTTGTGTGGCATATCGGAAGTTTCGGGGTTTAATAAGAAAGTATCCCGTAATCAATATAAACAAATTAGGACCGATATTAGTAAGGTATCCTAACAATTGACAAAGGAAAAAGTTTATACCTCCTGTCAGTGAAGCCGAGAATCCCAGGTCAGGAAAGGTGTCACCTTCTGTCACATTTCTGATGCCATGATAGATAAAATGACAGGTCACTATCATGTACATGGACACCACGCGCAAAATATCAATTCGGCTATTACGATTATTGGTTGCCGCGTTACTCATGGTTGGTGTAAGGTTTAATGGTGTTTGTTCTTGCCCATTAGTTTCATAACGCGCTTGCGGAAAGCCTGTATGATAATGCTGAAATTGCCATATCTAAGGTTCAAAGCAAGCTCTTCGAACGACCTGCAAATCTTAATCCACGCATGATTCCAGCCCTGAGCACGATAGAAATGGTCTTTATAAGGCATGTATTCCATGACATACTGTGGGTGTTTTAATGGGAAATCGACATCGAATCGCTTCATCGTGAAGATACGTCTTAGACGTGAAGGCATGGTGTTGAGGGCAGAGAAATGGGTAGAATCGGTAGTTGCGCCCACGTTATTAATCATGTTTCGGGTTGGCATAATGGCTAAACCATTGTTCATTAACATCGAAGCCCAGAAGATACTCTCATAATAAGGAATTCCCCTTGAAGCATGATTGGCACACATTTGCATAAAATCGCTACGATAACCACGCTCTTTTACTACAGCCGAAAGCTGGTGGCGCAGGAAGGAATCTTTCATAAATGTATAGTCGCCGTCCCATAAATCAATAACCCTTCGCCAAGAAGCCCAACCCCAAATAGAAAAAACAGAGGTGAAAAAATAATCAGTTGGCACGTCGGGTGTGATTTCATCGGTATTAAATCCAGCAATCATCCATACGCGAGAATCGTGTTCATAGCGGTCGAGCATTTCCTTACAAAACGGGAAAAAGGCTTGTGACGGCACGTCATCGTCTTCAAGAACGATACATTTATCGACAATAGAAAAAGCCCATTTTTGCGAAATGTACTCGGAAGGGTCGCAGCCAAGGTTCTTCTCTTGGTAAAGACGGTGAACCTCACACTCCCAATCGATATTATCATCACTGGCTATTTGGCGGCACGCCTCAACGCCTGCACGGTCGCGTTCGCCGCGCATTCCGTCTTGATAAAGGAAAAGACGAGAAGGTCTTGCCTTCTTAACCTCATTAAATACTTGTTGAAAGGTTTCGGGGCGGTTAAAAAAAAGTAGCAATACCGCGATGTCAGTTTTATAAGGTTGCTTCATGCTATCAAGTTTTCTATTTTCGCAAAGTTAGTGCTTTTCTTTCATACGGCGGTGTCATATTGCTTTTTTCCTGTTTCGGTCAGGCCTATTCCCATTAAATTTACTAATTTTGTCACATCAAAAAAATGATGGTGAGCAATCTGTTTAAGATATTTAAGCTAAGAAAAGAAGAGCGATGGCTGGCTGCCGTTGCTTTGATGGTGTTTACATTTTTCAATGTTTTGCTAATGGCAAGTCATTGGAAAACGTGCACTCAAGGCGCTTCAGGCGGCTTCTATTCCTTGTTTACACGCTGGTTCAATATGTCGGGATATGATTGCTGGTCTTGGATTATGGTGTCGGGAAAACAAATATATTTTGTTACCGATAGGCACCCGTTGTATCTCACTTTCCTTTATCCCATGTATTTATTAAATCATTGGATAATGGATATAACGGGCGTAAACTGTGCTGTTTTCATGTTATCGGCAGTGATTATATTTTCTGCTCTTTACGCAGTTATTTTTGTATATCGAACACTAAGAGAAGTTTTGATGCTGTCAAAAGGCGAATCACTGCTATTGGTTGCGCTGTTATTTTCTTTCGCTCATGTGCTTTTGCCAACGATGGTACCCGACCATTTCATCATCTCTATGATGTTACTTTCTATGACTTTGTACATTGTGGGTAAAAGATTATTGGCGGGTAATCCTATCAAAGCGTGGGAATCGGGCATACTTCTCTTCTTTACTTCTGGTATAGCCTTGTCTAATGGTATCAAAACCATGTTGGCAGATTGGTTCGCTAATGGTCGTCACGTTTTCCGATTTAAATTTATTGTTATTGGCATATTGTTGCCATTGACGGCTCTTTTCTGTATTCAGCGTGTACAATATCAATTTTTAGAAGTTCCGCAACAGGAAGCATTGCAGCATATGTTAGCTGAAAAGGCAAGGAAATTTCCCGATAAAGTAAAGAGGGAAAAGGCAGAACAAGAGAAGCATAAGGTATGGATAGAGAGGAACGGAATGAAGCAAATGGGTGCTGATGGCATCTGGAACTTGATAGATTTTGATACACCTCGCCTACCAGTTTTGATTGAAAATCTTTTCGGAGAGTCTTTTCAGTTGCATGAAAATCATCTTTTAGAAGATGTGCATGAAACGCGTCCTAAGTTTGTTAATTACCGATACGCATACAAATATGGCATAGAAGTAGTTATTATTTTGTTGTTTCTTGCTGGCGTGATGTGCAGTATTCGTTATAAATTCTTTCTGATGTTGCTTTCGTGGTTGGGCATTGATATGTTGCTCAACATCGTTTTAGGCTTTGGAATTAACGAGGTTTACATTATGACATCGGGCTGGGCTTTCATTGTTCCTATTGCTTTGGGCTATTTATTAAAGCACAGCAAGCAATGGAACACGAAAGTTTATGCCACCATGATAGGCATTATCTTTGTACTTTCATGTTATCTTTGGATATCGAACGGTACGTTAATCGTTAAATATCTTACAACGATGGCATAACTTTCTCGGCGTTAATCTTGTTCTGTTGCGCCCGAAATAAGTTCTGGCATAATAAAAACAGAATGAATTTTACGCTTTTCTACTGGAGGAATTTCCATGTAGTTGCGGTAAAGATCCGTCAGATAGGCATCAGGATTGTTAGGTCCAAGAAAAGAACTTCCTTCAAAAAGAATCTCTTTTACTGGAAAAATGCTGTCACGACGATGCTGAGTTCCATAGCCGTTATTGACAGGAATATTTGAGAAATACGTTTTGCACGACTTTATTTTACATAGCAATTTCCACAAACTTTGATACGTAACGTATTTCAATCCAAACCAAAAGAACTCAGCTACTGCCCTGAAAGAGTAAACATGTTTGTGATGAAGGATAGAATAACTCTTCGATATTCCTTTGGTGATTCTTCTTGTTAGCGATCGCGAAAGCGTTGGATATGGCACCATGGGAAAGATGTCAACGTAAAGTCCTTTTTGATAATTGGCAGAGAAATCATCGCCACCTTCAACATAAAAAGAGTTTAAATCACGTATCTTATTAATAGGTTCCTTGTTGTCTTCTGTCTCTGGAGTTTGCAAAAAAAGATGAGAAGGCAGCTCGCTTTGTGCCACTTTCTTAAACTGTTCCAAGCCTTCTACGGTCATGGCAATATCAATATCATCGTCCCATGGAATAAATCCCTTGTGGCGAACAGCCCCAAGAAGCGTTCCGCCGTCAAGCCAATAGTCAATATTGTGTTTACGACATATCCTGTCAATCTCACATAAAATACTCAGCTGTTTGAGCTGACATTTACGAAGTTGTTGCTGCTTGTATTCGTCAAGATATTTATTCTTCATGTTGATATGCTTGTATGCAGCAAATTTACTAAAAGTAATAAGAATAAAAGGCTTTTTGTTTCAAATTCTCTATTAATCAGTATGCTGCAATATATATTTATGCTTATCTTTGCGTTATGAACATTGCTATCATACTATCTGGAGGTGTTGGCACGCGCATGGGGGAAGCTTGCCCCAAGCAATACATCAAGGTGGCCGATAAACCCATTATAAATTATTGTGTAAAAACGTTTTGCAATAATCCCCGTATCGATAAAATCGTTATTTGTCTTGCTGACGAATGGCGGGCTTTTGTAGAAGAATCTTTAAAAGATATCGTTACAACCCAATCAATAATTTATAGTAAACCCGGACGCACAAGGCAGTTTACTATTTATAATGCTTTAGAAAAGCTCGAATCTATTGGTATTGCTTCCGATGACGTTGTCATCATTCACGATGCCGCTCGCCCTTTAGTTTCGCAACAGTTAATTGATGCATGCTTGGACGAAAACCGCGTTTGCGACGGTGTTTTACCCGTTATTCCAATGAAAGATACGATTTATATGAGCCACGATGGTAAAAATATCGATGCTTTACTTGACCGTAATACACTCTTCGCTGGCCAAGCACCCGAAAGCTTTGTGTTTGGAAAATACCTGCAAGCCCATCGTGATATGCCCGAAGAAAGGTTAGAAAAGATAAATGGTAGCACCGAAATAGCTCAAATTGCAGGTATGAATATCCATCTCATTGAGGGCGATAGCATGAACATGAAAATAACAACTCCTGAAGATTTGTCGACATTTGCGACTCTTATTCAGGAAAAATCAAATAACGACAACTTATGAAAGCTTACGTCTTACACGCCGTAGGCGACCTTCGTTACGAAGATATTCCTATGCCCGAATGTCCTTCTCCCGATTGGGCTATTGTGAAAATCAAAGCCGCTGGCATTTGTAGCTCCGATATTCCACGTGTATTTAGCAAGGGCACTTACCACTTTCCTACTATCCCTGGCCACGAACTCGCGGGTATTGTACACCGTGTTGGCGATGAGGCTAATGCCTCATGGGTGGGCCGACGCGTAGGAATTTTCCCACTTATACCCTGTCGTCAGTGTGCGCAATGTGCTGAAAAGCATTACGAAATGTGCGAACATTACGATTATGTAGGCTCACGACGTGATGGCGGTTGGGCAGAATATGTGGCCGTTCCTGTATGGAACCTGATTGCCTTGCCTGACGATTTTTCTTTTCGTGCCGCCGCTATGCTCGAACCTTTAGCGGTTGCTCTGCATGCCATTAAGTGCGGACGATTGCAGCAAGGCGCTGATGTGGCCATTATTGGTACGGGTATGATAGGCATAAGTGCAGCACAATGGGCCAAGCTTATGGGTGCGAAGAGTGTCACTGTTATTGGTCGACACGAGGACAAACGTGCGTTAGTTGAAGGTTGTGGTGTTAATTACGCTACAACAATTGACCGTTCATATCCCTTCGTTTTGGAAGCTGTGGGTAGCGAATCGGCTGTAAACGATGCTATAAAAGCTACATCTCCTGCAGGGAGTTTGGTGTTGATGGGCAATCCTGCTGGCAATATTCAGTTGCAACAAGATGTATATTGGCGCATTTTACGTAAACAACTTTCTATAAATGGCACTTGGAACTCGTCGTACGATGGCCCAAATGCTTCCGACTGGACAGAAGCTGTAGAGGCTATTGCTCAAGGAAAGGTGTCGGTAGAAAGTCTTATTTCGCACGTATTTTCACAAGAAGAACTTCCGCGTGGCCTTGAATTGATGGCCGAACACCGCCAGCCTTACTGTAAAATAATGACTATTTGGAACGATTAAAGCTATGGAAATGAAACACAAAAGTGAAATATCAGCCTCAATGATGTGTAGCAACCTTGTTGACCTGAAAGAGACATTACAAATATTTAAGGAAGAAGGCATTGAGCGTTTACATATTGATGTAATGGACGGTGAGTTTGTTCCGAACTTTGGTTTGGGTGTCGATTACATACGTGGTTTGCGCGAACTTACAGATATTCCGCTTGATTTGCATTTAATGGTCAAAGATCCCGAATACAAATTACAGTGGATAGGCATTCAGTCGACTGATATTGTGAGCATTCATTACGAAAGCACCTATCAGGTACAACGCGCTCTCGACTGGCTCGAACCGTTTGGTTGTCAGCGCTTTTTGGCTATAAGTCCTGCCACACCTGTCAATGTTTTAGAGGAGGTTCTTGACTATATTGATGGCATTAACCTGCTCATGGTGAACCCTGGATTTGCTGGTCAACACATGGTTCTTAGCACCTTGCGCAAAGCTGCCAAAGTACAGAGCTTGTTAGAGCGCGAGCATCGTGAAGAGATTTTGATGGAAGTAGACGGCAATATCACCCCTGAGCACGGCAAAACCTTACGCAGCCTTGGCGCGAGCTTGTTTGTAGGTGGTACCTCTTCTATATTTAAGGGCGACCTTAGCCAGTATAGAGAGAATATCAGATTGTTCAGAGAAAGCATAGTTTAAGCCTAAAGGGTAGCCTCAAAACAAAAGTTTTCTCTTTCCTTTATGCTGTTAACAGCAGTTGTTAACCCTTTAAAATGGCAAAGGGTAGGGCTGTTAGCGCGAATGAAATTTCTTTATAATAAATTGCTGACATTCGGCAAGTATTTGCACGCGTGCCATACGCATTACGGCATAATATAGCAACATGGCCATGGCTATTCTGCAAATCAAGAGCAACCACAGTGTATGAATAGAGGCTGTAGCAAAATGTGTTGCAGCCATTACGGCAAAAGCAGCAAGGGCAAAGGGTGTTGTGTCCTTGATAAAGAACCATAAGCCATAGCTCGTAAGGCGGTTGACGAAGAACAACCACACAAAAACCCACGTTATATTAATTAAGGTATAGGCTATAACCATGTTCTTAATGCCATAGGGCCATAGCAGTAACATGGTTATAATTTGTATGATACCAAGCCCTAAAATACAGTAAAGATAAAGGTTTGATTTCCCTTTGCTGATAACCATATTCGATAATAAGGTAGACAGAGGCATGGTAGCGCCTGCAAAGCACAGAATTTGCACGTAACCTACACTTACTATCCATTTAGGGCCAACGGTAAGAACGATAAACTCTTTGGCTACTAAGCCAAAGCCTAACAACAGCGGAAACGAGAGAAAGGCGGCGAAACGCATCATCTTTCGAAATGCATTCAGCTGACGTTCGCCCTCATTTTGTAGGTCTACCAGCACGGGTTGAGCCACTTGGTTCACCATGCTCTGCACCAGACTAAAGCATTTCGAATTCCACTGATAAGCCTGATTATAGTTTCCTGTGTCGCGAGCCGTGAAGTAATGGCCCAATAAAAAGTTGAGAATATTGTTGTTGATAATGGTTGTAATGTTCGATAATAAAATTTTAAATGAAAAGCGGAACATACGCTTGGCAGGCTCAAAGGTAATATTTTTTAGGCTTGGGCGCCACGGAGAATAATGCCAAGCCAAGAGTGTATTGATTGAAACGTAAACAAGCCCTTGTGTAGCCAGCGACCAATAAGCCAATCCTGCAAAAGCACATGCAACGCCAGTAGAACTTGCAATCAACACGGCAACCATGGCCGCCTTGGCTTGTTGTTTAGCTCGTAGGTTCTTAAACAGAAACGCATTCTGCGCGGTGCCAAACGAAGCTATTAATATACTAAGGAAAGCATAACGGCAAAGGGGTATAAGTCGCGGTTCATTATAGTAGTCGGCAATAAGTGGAGCACAGAAAAAAAGCACGGTATAAGCCGAAAACCCCACTATAATATTAAACCAAAATACCGAGTTATAATCATTGTCGTGCGGCTCTTTCATGTTGGCTAAGGCCGTAGGGAAACCGCTATTCTGAAGAGTTGTAGCAATCAACGAGAAGACACTAATCATCGCTATCATACCAAAGTCGGCGTTATCAAGCAGTCGACCAAGAATAATAGCGAAGATAACACCAATAACCTGTTGTGTCAAACTGTTCAGACCACCCCAGAAAAGGCCCTTGGCTGTTTTCTCTTTCAGAGTCTCGTTTGTCATAATTGCAAAAATACGCTTTCTTCATTAGAATTCCAAATAAAAGGATTACATTTGCATGAAAATAGCAGGAATGAGAATTTACTTCTATCATACCCAAGACATACAGATGCAATTGTCGCGTTTTAATAAGGGAGAGTTCCCGGGACACTTGCTGTATGGTGCTACTCGGCTGAAAGAACATGGTATTGATGTAATATGGCATCGGTTTATTCCTACTACGAAGAGGCTGAAAATTATGCTTCTTACGGCATGGCGTGTATTGCGTTTACGTCATCAAATAGACGCGGTATATGCTACTCATTACAAGGGTATCGAAATTCTTGTATTTCTGCGAGCGCTTGGCTTTTTCCGCAAACCTATTGTTATTTGGCATCATCAGCCTATTGTGAAGTCTGCAAGCTGGTGGCGTGAGATTCTTGGAAAGACATTTTATCGTGGTATAGATGAGATGTTCTTTTTTTCGCAAAAACTTATTGACGACTCGGTAAAGGTGGGCAAGGCTAACCCTAAAAAGTTCCACTTAGGCCACTGGGGGGCTGACCTCGACTTCTACGACCGTCTACTCGCGCATCGTGTAGAGCGGGTAGGTTTTGTGTCGTCGGGAAAAGAAATGCGCGATATGCCTACGCTTATCAAAGCTTTTAACCATACGGGCGCGCCACTTAATATTTATCTGAACCATGTGAACGGTGATATTAATTATCGCGAAATGTTTGCGCAGCTGCACATTAAGCCTAATATCAACGTTTGTTTCACAAACAATATGGGTATGGGAGTGCCTGAGATTGCGGCGAAAGTTAACGAACATCAGTATGTGGTGATATGTTGTCAGGAGACGAAATACACTGTCGGACTGACGACAGTGGTTGAGGCTCTCGCGCTGGGAATGCCTATTTTATGCAGTCGTAACCCACAGTTTCCGGTTGATGTTGACCGTGATGGTTGCGGTATCTCTATACCTTATTATAATAAGGAGGGTTGGATAGAGGCAATTACTTATGCCCAGAACCACCCAGAGGAGATGGCCGAAATGGGTAAACGAGGTCGCAAATTGGCCGAAGAGGTGTATAACGATAGGCGTTGTGCTGAAGAGGTGGCGCAAGTGTTGCATAGCGTTATGCGCCCTATACACTATAAAAAATAAGAGAAAACGGTGGAGAAGGCAATAGTAGTGTTCTCTTTTATAATCGTCTTCTTTTACACGCTTTTCCACCTATTTTTTCGGATAAAATGATGTTGATTTTGCGATTACATCGTAAAGCATTTGCGTTTACGACGTAATCGCGCGACGTTTACGTCGTAATCGGTCGCCCTTTACGTCGTAATCGTGTTGCCATTACATAGCAAACGGCATGTCTTTTTAGTGCTTTGTAATGCCTTTGTTATTAGCTTGTTACACACTTTGTTTTGTCGTTATGTCGTAATCGCGTTGCGTTTAGCCCGTAATCGCCTTTTTTGTTATTTTTCGGCACGATGTAAGTCTATCGTGCTTCAATCGTATTGCTGTAACGTTAAATAATCGTAAATCTTCAGTTTTGCGACGTTTCCTGCAAGAGGTAAGCTAAATAAAATATGTAACTTTGCATTCCGAATTGCGAGGATAACGCTTAGATTCTTCGCAGCTCTTTCGTGTTAATAGTGGTATTCATGGCCGAATATCATGGTTAGTGAATCGTTAGAGCGTCAGGGATAATGCTGTGGATGGTCTCTTTTAGACTGGAGGCGCCGCGAGGTCCCTGCTCATTCAAGTAGTATTAAAAACGTTTTTTAGTAGTAAAATTTAAGTTTAAAATGGACACTTTAAGTTACAAGACTATTTCCGCAAACAAGGAAACAGTGCAGAAGGAGTGGGTTGTAGTTGACGCTACAGACCAAGTTGTTGGTCGTTTCTGCTCTAAGGTTGCCAAGTTACTTCGCGGAAAGTACAAACCAAACTTCACACCCAATGTAGACTGTGGTGACAACGTTATCATCATTAACGCTGAAAAAGTTCGCTTCACCGGCAATAAGGAAACTGATAAAGTCTACACTCGTTATACTGGTTATCCAGGAGGACAGCGTTTTAACACGCCAGCTGAATTGCGTACACGCAAGAACGGTATCGACAAAATGCTGCGTCATGCAGTAAAGGGTATGCTACCCAAAGGTATCTTAGGTCGTTCTTTGATGAGCAACCTGTACATTTTCGAAGGTGCAGAGCACAATAAGGAAGCTCAGAAGCCAAAGAACATCGATATTAACCAGTATAAATAATAAGGAGAAAAGATGGAAGTTATAAATGCAATTGGTCGCCGCAAGAGCGCTGTAGCTCGTGTTTACCTTTCAGAAGGTACCGGTAAGATCACAATTAACAAGAAAGATATCAAAGACTTCTTCCCATCAGCTATCCTGCAGTACGTGGTTAAGCAGCCACTGGAACTTCTGGAAGTTGCTGAGAAATATGACATTAAGGCAAACCTTGATGGTGGCGGTTATACAGGACAGAGCCAGGCTCTTCGTCTTGCTATTGCACGTGCATTGGTTAAGGTTAACGCTGAGGATAAGAAGAACCTGAAGGATCACGGATTCCTTACTCGCGACAGCCGTGCTGTTGAGCGTAAGAAGCCAGGTCAGCCAAAGGCTCGTCGTCGCTTCCAGTTCAGCAAGCGTTAATGTGTTTGTTTCCTTCTGGCTTGCTGTACATGGACAAAAAATGCTGCGAAAGCAGTGTGCGCTGTGCATAGCGGTTGGAGAAACGCACAAGCTGATAGTTTAGTATCTAAACCGATAAGACCCACAACGTGGTTACTTATCGGCTGATTCTGAGCAATTTTAGAATTAAAAAAGAAAGTAAACAAATTTAAAAGCAAAAACAATGTCAAGAACAAATTTTGACCAATTGCTTCAGGCCGGATGTCATTTTGGCCATTTGAAGCGCAAGTGGAACCCAGCAATGGCTCCTTATATCTTCATGGAGCGTAATGGTATTCACATTATCGACCTCAACAAAACTGTTGCAAAAATAGACGATGCTGCTGAGGCTATGAAAGCTATCGCAAAGAGCGGTAGAAAGATTCTGTTCGTCGCTACTAAAAAACAGGCCAAAGAAGTTGTAGCTGATAAGGCTGCTTCAGTAAACATGCCTTACGTAATTGAGCGTTGGCCCGGCGGTATGCTTACCAACTTCCCAACTATTCGTAAGGCGGTGAAGAAAATGACGAACATCGATAAGATGATGAACGACGGTACTTTCTCAAATCTTTCTAAGCGTGAGATTCTGCAGATTAACCGTCAACGCAACAAGTTGGAAAAGAACTTAGGTTCAATTTCTGACCTGACTCGTCTGCCAGCAGCACTCTTTGTTGTTGACGTGATGAAGGAACATATTGCTGTTAAAGAAGCAAATCGTCTTGGAATTCCAGTATTTGGTATCGTAGACACCAATTCTGATCCTAAGAATATCGATTATATTATTCCAGCAAATGACGACGCTAAGGACTCTGTTGAGGTTATCCTTGACGCAGTTTGCGCTGCCGTTGCTGAAGGTTTAACCGAGCATAAGGCTGAAAAGGCTGACGAAAAGGCATCTGCTGAGCAGGCTGAAGAGGCTGCAGAAGGCAAGCGTCATGCACGTCGTGCTCGCAAGGAAGTGGCTGCTGAAGCTCCTGAAGTAAAGGCAGAGGCTCCTGCTGCTGAGGCAGAAGAGGCTACCGAAGCAAAGGCTGAATAAACTAATCCCTACATAGGGTCTTATAAGGTTGATAGGATCGGATAAGACCCTACGTCAACCCTATAAGACCCTATCGTTTTTAATTAAAGTAAATTTCAAATCTAACATTTAAAGATTATAATATTATGGCTGTTACAATTGAAGACATCAAGAAGCTTCGCACTATGACAGGTGCTGGTATGAAGGACTGTAAGAAGGCCCTTGCAGAAGCTGATGGTGATATCAATAAGGCTGTAGAGCTTGTTCGTGAGCGTGGTTTGGCAATTGCTGCAAAGCGTTCTGACCGTACTACATCTAATGGTTGTGTCCTCGTTAAGAACGTAAACGGCTTTGCTGCAATGATTGCTCTCAAGTGCGAAACGGACTTTGTTGCCAATGGTGCTGATTATATCGAACTGACACAAGAGATACTTGACGCTGCAATTGCTGCGAAAGCTCAGACTCTTGAAGAGGTAAACGCACTGACTTTAGCTGATGGAACTACCGTGGCTGAGTCTGTTACACGTCGTTCTGGCGTTGTAGGCGAGAAGATGGAACTTGATGGTTACAACGTGCTCGAAGGCGAAAATATCTACATTTACGACCATATGGGCCGTCATACTTTGGCTACAATGGTTCAGCTTAGCGGCTCAAACGAGGACGCTGGCCACAAAATCGCAATGCAGGTAGCTGCTATGAAGCCCGTAGCTCTTGACGAATCAAGCGTTTCTCAGGAAGTAAAGGACGAAGAATTGCGTGTTGCTATTCAGAAGACTAAAGAAGAACAGATTGAGCGTCAGGTAAATGTGGCTTTGAAGAAAGCAGGTATCAACGCGAACCTTGTTGACTCAGAGGATCATATTGCTTCAAATATCACCAAGGGTTGGTTGTCACAAGAAGATGCTGATAAGGCTATTGAGATCAAGAAGACCGTAAGCGAGCAGGCAGCTGCTAATCTGAATGAGAACATGATTCAGAACATTGCTCAGGGTCGTATGGCTAAGTTCTTCAAGGAGAACTGTCTTGTTGACCAAGAGTTCCAGTTTGGAGATGGCGACAAGGAGAGCGTAGCTCAGTGGCTTAGCAAGCAAGGTGGTCTGACCATTCGCGCTTACAAGCGTTTCGGTCTTGCTGCTGATTAATTTAGACGATGTTACCAACGCGTGCTTTTACAAATGTAAATGCGTGATAAGTTGGTAAAAAGCAAATATAAATTAGGGTCATGGATTCTCGTCCATGGCCCTGTTTTGTCATAGACGAGGGAAGTAAAATGCTGAATTTATCAAAACAAGTGCAATCACATCGTGACGTCCGCGACTCACAAATTGAGCTGTTACGCATCATTGCTATGGTGATGATGCTGATATTGCATGCCAATTTCTTAGGCGCCCGAGCACCCGAGCATACAGATTTTCTTGTTAATGCTCCACGCGCTTGGGAACAGATGATCCTCGAAGCGTTGTGTATTGTAGCTGTCGATACATTTGTTTTGATTTCAGGCTGGTATGGTATTCAGTTTAAAAAACGTCGACTTGCTGGTTTCCTTTTCCAAGTATGGTTCTTTACTTTCGTTCTTTACTTCGTGTCATTATACTTTGATCCCGAGTTACCCCCAACGCCAAGGTTTGCGGCTCACCTCGTTATCATGGACCCTTATTGGTTTGCACGATCTTACTTGCTGCTCTATTTGCTATCGCCTATGCTCAATAAGATGATAGAATACCTCCATCGTCGTTGTGCCAAATGGAACGAAGGCACACCCCTTCTCGTCGTCATCGCGTTGTATGCACTTGTGCAAAGCATCTTCGGTTGGTATGGCAACAGCCCTTTATGGGGCGCAGAAGGCAATTCGGTTTTTACCTTTATCTTCATTTATTTCGTTGGTCGCTGGCTTCGGTTGTATGGTCATCGTATCACCCATCTGCCGCATTGGGTTTATGCACTTACCTATTTTATATCATGTTTAGCCATTGCTTTTATGGGCGGTATGGCTATATTACACAACAATGTTGATGCATGTTTCTTTTGGTATAAGAATACATCGCTCCCTGTTATGGTGGCCACTATTTCGCTTTTCCTTTTTTTTCAACGTTTGTCGTTCCGTAGTTCACGAATCAATAAATTGGCTGCGTCATGTTTTGCCGTTTATCTTTTTAATTGTTCACCCTCTCTTTTCGAGTTGTATAAGGGGCTTTCCAACTACTTTCTCACCTTATCATCTCAGCAACAAGTGTTATGTTGCGCTGTTGTGTTGATATCAACCTATTTTTTTGCTGCTGTATTGTTAGACCAGCTACGTATATTTCTGTGGAATAAAATTGATAAAAACCTATGTTCAAAGCTATAAAATGGATTGTCGTTAGTCTTGTATTGCTGTTCTCGGTCGACGCTATCGCCCAACGACCAGCCTTACAAAAAATGTCGGCGATGGTGCGCGAAGCCTGTCTTAGCGTGCCACAGGCCCCACGTTTCAGTCGTGTGCGTACCGCAAATCCACAACGCCCATCAGTCACTGCCTTTGTCAAGGGCACAGCAAATATGCATGAAGCATTGCGCTCGTGTGGCGCAAAGGTGCTTTATCACAACGGAAACCTCTCTATAGCAAGTATTCCTTTAGACCAGATATCAACGCTATCTCTTTCCCCTTCTATCCTGCGCATCGAGGCTGGCCGACGTAGCCACGTGCTGATGGATACCACAGGCATTATCGTGTCGGCTACGAAGGTCAATGTCGGAGAGCATCTTCCACAAGGCTATACGGGCGCAGGCGTGGTTGTTGGCGTGCAAGACATTGGCTTCGACTTAACACACCCCAACTTCTTTTCGGCCGATATGTCGCGTTATCGCATTGGAGCCATGTGGGATCAATTGTCTGTTGATACCCTCAACAGCACGTTACCCGTTGGTCGCGATTACGTTGGTCGCGAAACGTTATTGGCTTTAGGTCACCCGCGCGACGGCTTAATACAAACCCATGGCACCCATACCGCAGGCATTGCAGCGGGTAGTGGAGCTGAGGGTGGCGGCATTGTGTCACCTTATCGTGGCATAGCCTACGATAGCGAACTATGTTTTGTTTGCAATGCTACCACAGAAGATGCCAGCCTAATAGCCCCGTCCGACTATTATAAATATACTTATGCCATGGACGCGCTGGGCTTTAAGTATATCTTCGATTATGCAGCGAGCCAGAATAAACCCTGTGTTATCAACTTCAGTGAAGGCTCAAAGCAAGACTTTCACGGCGATGACATTTTATATTATGAGATGCTTGAGTCGCTCTCTGGGCCAGGACGTATTATTGTTTCTTCTGCAGGCAACGAAGGAAAAAATATTAATTATGCGCATAAACCTGCTGGTACGACATCGGCAGGATTGTTTGTTAGCAGTAGCCGTAAGGCAATGAGCATGACCACTCGCGCTTCAGCCAACTTCACCTTTCGATTGAAATTCTACCCCACAGGGCAAGCTCCTGTTGTTCGTAACTACACACTTGCCACGCTGTTAGCTTCTGCCGATTCGACCTTGAAAGACAGTTTGCGCATCGATACCATTGATTACGAACTTACGGCTGTGGCTTATGCCGACAGCTATGGTACAGGATTGACCGCCTGCGACTGGGTTATCAAGTCGTCAACACAGCTTTCTAAGTTGCCCATATCGGTTGAATTGGTAGGCCCTTCTGCCGATATCGAACTTTATCGTGTGTCGGGCGAGTTCCGTCATAACAGCCTTGACCCAACACTTGTTGCAGGCGATAACAGCCACAGTATTTACTCGCCGTCGAGCGCTCCTTCTGTTATTTGCGTGGGTGCAACGGGTTATCGCACGTGGTTTGTGAACTATTTAGGCGAAACAAAGGTTTATAACAACGGAACAGGAGGCGTACGAACGCCCTTCTCGGCGGTGGGACCAACATGGGACGGCCGCATAAAGCCCGATGTAATGGCTCCAGGTCAGAACATCATTTCGTCGTATAGCACGTTCTTTATCAACAATCCGGCAAACGCAGGTTTCCCATTATCGAGCGACGTTCGCCATTTTAACTATAACGGTCGCATCTATGCTTGGATGAGCAATGGCGGCACATCAATGGCTGCGCCCGTAGTAGCGGGTGTTATTGCCTTATGGCTTCAGGCATGCCCCACGCTTACTCCGCGCGATTGTATTGATATTTTCAGTACCACTTGCCGTCGATACGACCCCACGCTTACATACCCAAACAACCTCTATGGCTATGGTGAAATTGATGCCTATGCAGGCTTACAAGAGGTGCTTAGGCGTGTAGCCACAGGCGTTGAAAATATAAATGCAAGCTACATGGCTAAACGACGTATGGCCGACGACGCGCGTATTTATACCTTAGACGGAAGGTTTGTCGGAACTGATATGTCGAAACTTCCGCATGGAATTTATCTGCAAGGTGGGAAAAAGATAGTGAAATAATGACGCGTTCGTAGGGTTTTGAGAATGCAAAAGCGTTGTGCAGCAAGCTGTTTTACGCTGTAACTTATGTGTCATTAGGTCGTCCTGTTAATAGCATTAGGCTATTTTGCTGTCGCCTTTTGCATGACAGCGTAGTTGTACGGCGACCGCCACACAAGCTGTACGACGGCCGCCATACAATGTGTACTGCGGCTGTGGTATAACCCGTACGATGGCCGTCGTACACCCATGGTTACACTGTAACGATGTTGCCGTGATGAAGAAATTAATCATTAAATAAGACATAAATTAAGTATCAGTTCGCTATATGAAGATTATTTGCGTGGGCATGAACTACGCGCAGCACAATAAAGAGCTGTGTGATACGTTATTAAAGACAGATGAGTCGCTTATCTTTATGAAACCCGACTCCAGCCTGTTGAAGGGGCGTAAGCCGTTTTTTATTCCCGACCATCTGGGCCGCATCGAGTATGAAACCGAGCTTGTGGTTCGTATTTGTAAGTTGGGTAAAACGGTGCCTGTGCGCTATGCACATCGCTATTATGACGCTTTTACGGTGGGTATAGACTTTACGGCACGCGAGCTTCAACACAAATTATCGCAGAATGGCCTGCCGTGGGATATGGCAAAAGCTTTTGATGGCGCAGCGTGTATAGGCGACTGGGTATCAAAAGACAAGTTTCTCGACACGCAACGCATACGCTTTAGGCTCGACGTTAACGGTGTAGAGGCACAGCAAGGCTTTACGGGCGATATGCTGCATACGGTTGACGAGGTGATATCTTACGTCAGTCAGTACTGCACATTAAAGACGGGCGACCTCCTGTTTACTGGTACACCAGCAGGCGTTGGCCCTGTAAATATTGACGATCACTTAGAGGGTTATTTAGAGGATAGGAAAGTTCTCGATTTTCATTGCAGATAAACCTCGCTGATTGCTAAACAGAATTGTAAGATGAAGAAATATAGATTAATAGGTATTCTTGCTTTCCTGAGCCTTTGTTTGACGGCTTCGGCTCAGCGCTTTTTTAATCTCACGTATGATGAGACAAGCGTTGATTCGGTGCTTCCTAACTTTACTTATAGCATTCCGCTGACTGAAGGCTATCGCGACAGCGTCTATACTTCTTCTATTTTATACCCCGAATTTGTTGACATGACAGCGCTCGATGTACAACATTACCGCGAGCTTTCGTCAGATTCGCTGCCTGTTTTGCCTCATATCACGCAACGCATTGTGCTGGATCGTGGCAACGGCATGCTTAATGTACAGTTTTGTCCGCTTGTCTATAGAAACGGAAAATATCAAATTTTAGTCAGCTTTATGCTGCGTGTTGATGCAAAGGCTATGAGCCGTTCGGCACGCAGGGTGGCTCGTCAAGCCCCACTGGCGGCAGGTGCGCGTTATGCTGAGCATTCAGTGCTGGCCAAAGGCCGATGGGTTAAAATAAGAGTGCCCTCGTCAGGTGTGTATGAACTGACTTCCGCACTGGCGCGTCAAGCAGGATTTAGTGATCTTAGCAAGGTAAAAGTATATGGCTATGGTGGTAACTTGCAGAACGAAAAGCTTGATGGTAACGAGCTTCGCGCTCTTGACGATTTAAAGGAAGTGGCTACGTGTACGGTAAATGGGCGTAGACTTTTTTATGCCAATGGGTCTGTTACATGGAGTTCGAATACGGCCACACGGCGCACACGCAACCCTTATTCTGACTATGGTTACTACTTCTTAACGTCGAATGATGAAGCTCCTTCAACAGTCGACTCGACGGCTTTCTTAAATTCGTTCTATCCTTCGACGAACGATTATCATAGTCTGTACGAAGTTGACGGCTACAGTTGGTATAATGGTGGGCGAAACCTTTTCGATACAGAGGCCATAGCAAAAGGGCAGACGAAGCGTGTGGTAATGAAAAACACAGCGAAGGCTTCTTCTGGAAAACTATCGGTAAATGTTACTGCTGGTAACCGCACAGAGGTGCAAGTGATGGTAAACGATAGGGTTTTGGGTAATATAAATATCTCTCTTATCGACTATGATAAAGGCAGCGAGCGATCGGCTACTTATGCTTTAAGTGAGCTGCATATGGCAGATACGGTGAAAATTAAAGTCGTATCGGGTGGCCCTGCACGTCTTGATTACGTGCAGATGACGTGGAATACGCCAATGGCTGCGCCCAATCTCAGAGGAACATTCCCTTCACCCGAGTATGTGTACGCTATTACAAACCAAGACCATCATGCAGACCCTGAAGCCGACATGGTGATGATAATACCCACCTCCCAGAAGCTATTGGCACAGGCAAAACGCTTGGCAGCTTTTCACGAACAGCGCGATGGATTTCGCGTTAACATTGTTCCCGCTGACGAATTGTATAACGAATTCTCGAGTGGTACGCCTGATGCAAATGCCTATCGTCGTTATTTGAAGATGCTATACGACCGTGCGGGTCATGGCGGAAGGGCACCACGATACTTGCTTCTCTTTGGCGACTGCGTATGGGATAATCGTCTTCGCACGCCCGAATGTAGCACGCTGAATGCCGACGACTTGCTTCTTTGTTATGAAAGTGAGAATTCTTTCAATACCGTAGAATGCTATGTTGACGATGGTTTCTACGGTTTGCTTGATGATGGAGAGGGCCTTAATCCGCAGTCGGCAGACTTATTAGATCTTGCTGTTGGGCGTTTTCCTGTTCGAACAGAGGCCGAAGCCAAGATAATGGTTGACAAAACCATCAATTATGTCAACAATAAAAATGCTGGTGCATGGCAGAATGTGCTGATGTTTATGGGCGATGATGGCAATAGAAACATGCATATGCAAGATGCTGATGACGCTGCTAATGACATTGCTGCGTTGTATCCCGGATACCAAATCAAAAAGGTGATGTGGGACGCCTATACAGAACAAACGTCGTCTACAGGCCATAGTTATCCTGAGGTGAGCAATATTATCAAGCAACAGCAACGTAACGGTGCGCTGATTATGGACTATGCAGGGCATGGTCGTGTCGATCAGATATCGCATGAAGGCGTATTAAAGCTGACCGATTTTAAAGAATTTACGAACAAAAACTTGCCGCTTTGGATTACTGCATCATGTGATATTATGCCCTTTGACGGCATAGAGGAGAACGTTGGTGAAGCAGCCGTGTTGAATGAAGCAGGTGGAGCAGTGGCCTTCTTTGGCACTACGCGCACTGTTTGGGCGCATGCGAATAAGGTAATTAATATGGCTTTCTTGCGCTTTGTGTTAGCACAGGACGGCGGAAAGGCAATGACGATAGGTGAAGCACAGCGCAAAGCGAAGAACTTGATGATTACATCGGGACGCGATCGTACTACTAACAAACTGCAATACTCGCTTTTAGGTGACCCCGCGATTGCGTTAAATCAGCCTCAGATGAAGGTTGTGATTGATTCAATTAACGGTCAAGCGGTAGGCTCTTCGCTGATTGCGCTGAAGGCTGCCAGCATAGCAAGGGTGTCAGGTCATATAGAAAATGCGGCACATTTCAACGGTTCGATGACGGCTGTAGTGCTTGATTCGAAAGAGCTTGTGACGTGCCGAGAGAATCCTTCTTCTGAAGCCTACGCCCCATTTAAATTCTATACTCGTTCGAAAGTAATTTACAGCGGAAGTGATAGTGTTGTAGGCGGTAAGTTTAACTTCCGATTTGCTGTACCCGTTGACTTGAATTACTCGGCTGATACGTGTGAAATGCACGTCTATGCAGTGAATAACGATCACACGCTTACGGCTCACGGATATTCAAATAGTTTTGTTTTAAACGGAAGTGAAGCACTAACTGATACGGTGGGACCGAAGATTTTCTGTTACCTTAACACCCCCGACTTTGTAAGTGGAGGCAATGTAAACACCACGCCTTACTTTGTAGCGCAACTCTCTGACGTCAATGGCATTAACGCAACAGGCAATGGAGTGGGGCACAATATGCAATTGATTATTGACGGAAAGGCCACAGAAGCCTATACATTAAACGAATATTTCACATACGATTTTGGCACATATACCAGTGGTTCTGTTGGTTTTACGTTACCTATGTTGGAGCCTGGCCCACACAAATTGATGTTCCGTGCGTGGGATTCTATGAATAACCCGACAACAGTACAGCTCGATTTTAATGTGATAAAAGGCTTAAAGCCTACTATTTTCAATGTAAGTGCAACGCGAAATCCCGCATCTACGTCAACCACCTTTATTATAAATCATAACTTTGGTGGCAGTAATCTCAATGTAAATCTTGATGTTTACGACTTGAATGGGCGCTTATTGTGGAGCCATTCTGAAAGTGGGGCGTCAGAAATAGGCAGTTATTCGGTGGAGTGGAACCTTACACAGAACAACGGTTACCGCCTTCCAACGGGTGTTTACCTGTATAGGGCTCGCGTGTCTTGCGACGGAAGTGGTGCCACTTCTAAAGCCAAGAAACTTGTTGTTATAAGCAATAATTAAGCGTTTATGCGCGTTTAATCTCAATAAACCAGAATTATAATAGATGAATTATTTCCATAAAATATTGTTGACATGTCTGTTTGTGCTCGGGGTGGTTACAGTATCGGCTGAGGATAAGCGCGATATGTTTAATCCTGTACGCAATTCTGTAACTTCGCAAACGATAGCACCAGATGCCCGCGCTGCCGGAATGGGTGATGTTGGTGTGGCTACTGATCCCGACGTTAACTCACAATATTGGAACCCTGCCAAATATCCGTTTGCTATTAGTAGGGCTGGAGTAGCGCTGAACTATACGCCATGGTTGCGCCAATTGGTCAGTGACATGGACCTTGCATATATGGCTGGCTACTACCGTATTGGCGATTATAGCGCTGTTTCTGGTTCTTTGCGCTACTTTTCTTTAGGTGAAGTGCAGACAAATACGTCGATAAGTGGCGACGCAATGACCATCAACCCTTACGAAATGTCGTTAGATGTGGCTTACTCGCTGATGTTAAGTGAGAAGTTTTCAATCGCAGCTGCAGTACGATGGATATATTCTGACCTCACCTATGACTACACATCGGACACCTCTCCTGGCTCAGCCTTTGCGGCAGACTTAGGTATTTATTACCAGAATTATATTAATCTTGGTGATCGTGAGAGCCAATTGGGATTGGGATTACATCTATCTAACATCGGAAGTAAGATTACATTTGGTGGCACTGACAACAGCGAGTTCATTCCAACTAACCTGCGTTTAGGTGGGTCGCTGATGATTCCTATCGACGATTATAACCGCTTCACGATAGCAGCTGACGCTAATAAACTGCTGATTCCAACCTATCCACGGCAGAAAGATGGCGAAGCGTCAGAAGATTATGAGCGTCGTGTACAGAAGGAATATTATGATTTATCATCGATTGGCGGCATTTTCAAGAGCTTTGGAGATGCTCCTGGTGGTTTCAAAGAGGAATTACAGGAGGTTAATTGGAGTGTAGGCGCCGAGTATACTTATAATAATCAGTTCTCAGTTAGGGCAGGATATCATAACGAAAGCGCCAATAAGGGTAACCGAAAATACTTCACAGTGGGTGCTGGTTTAAAAATGAGCGTCTTCTCTTTAGATGCTGGTTATGTTATCGCAACGGCGAAAAGTAATCCGCTTGACGAAACACTTCGCATATCGTTAAGCTTTGATATGGACGGCATTAAGGACTTGTTCCGCAGGAAATAGGTGCTTTTTATTATATGTATAAAAGGGCATGCGTGATAGTTTTCGTATATTTTACAAGCTTGTTACGCTTGCCTTTTCTTTCTTTCACCCTTTAATTTCTTACTTCTTACGTCCTTCTTTTAATTCTTTAATTTTTTAATTCTTTAATTCGTATGAAGATTCGTGTTGGACTTGGCTTTGATGTTCATCAGCTTGTAGAAGGTCGTGACCTCATCATTGGGGGCATAAAGATAGACCATTTCAAGGGTTTGCTTGGTCATAGTGATGCAGATGTGCTTATCCATGCGGTGTGCGACGCCCTTCTTGGTGCAGCCAACATGCGCGACATAGGCTATCATTTCCCCGACACCAGTGCTGAAACGCAGGATATTGATTCAAAAATTATATTGCGAAAAACAATAGATTTGCTGGCCACGAAAGGCTATAGAGTGGGGAATATCGATGCTACCATTTGCGCAGAACGCCCAAAAATCAACCCCCATGTGCCAGCAATGAAGAACTGTTTGGCACAAATTATAGGCTGTGATGAGGACGATATCAGCATTAAAGCTACAACAACCGAAAAGCTTGGCTTCACAGGCCGCGAAGAAGGCATATCTGCTTATGCTGTCTGTTTGATAGAAAAGTAAGCTAAACACGATGATGCCATATTATCATATATTCTGAAAGTTGAAGCTTTTTCAATAAAAAGGTAAGAGGATTATGTTTATACCTTATTATGAAATACGCTAAACATATTGATATTCCTACCGAAAAGATAAATAAATTACGCTGTTCACAGATTAAGATACGGAAGCTTCCATTAGTGCATTACGCCATGCTAATGGAAGCTTCTTGTATGTTGGGATAAAAGATACTTTTGTTATTTCCCAAAAGTAATGCACAAAAAAATACGCTAATACTCTCAACGAGCACTAGCGTAAAGCCTATGTTTAACTAAAAATCTTTTTCAAATCGAATGTCAACCTCGCGGTTTTCATTGTCATCCGTTAAACAATCTATCAAATCTACCTTAAACCTAATAACTAAAAACCTAAATCTATTATTACTAACCTAAACAATCTATTAACCTTTTGACAATGCAAAGTTAAGACGAATATTTCGACCGCACAACAGTTTTACCATGATTTCATCAGGAAATGCCGTTATTTTTGATGTATGTCAACGATTGTGTACGCGCACAGCTGTCTTTTTAACACGTTTTTATTGCTTTTGCTATCTTTTTGCTATTTTGCAGCTATCGCGGTATATATATTTTCTTATGGAGAGAAGCTTATAATTAAATAAAAATATGTAAGTTTGCCAATGAATCATACAATACATCGATGCGAGTTCTTATTGTCAACACAAGCGAAATGACAGGTGGGGCTGCAGTTGCAGCGAATCGCCTGATGGATGCATTGAATAACAGCGGAGTGAAAGCCAAAATGCTGGTTAGAGACAAGACGTCAGACAGCATAACGGTGGTTGGTTTGGGCGGACGCATGAGGCAACGACTTCGTTTTCTTTGGGAAAGATGGTGCATTTTCTGTCGTCTTTACTTCACCCGCACACACCTTTTTGATATTGATATTGCCAACGTAGGCAACGATATTACGCAGCTTCCTGAGTTTAAGGAGGCCGACGTTATTCACCTTTCGTGGATTAATCAGGGCATGCTTTCGCTGTCGTCTATTCGTAAAATCATCAAGAGTAAGAAAGCAATTGTTTGGACTTTGCACGATGCGTGGCCTGTTACTGGTATATGTCATTATACGCGTAGCTGCCAAGCGTTTAAGCGTCGTTGTCATAACTGTCCGTTATTGCCCGGTAAAGGTGGCGAAAACGATTTGTCATCACAGGTATTTGCTCGCAAAAAGAAACTATATCAAAATAGTGGAATCCATTTCATTGCGTGCAGTAAGTGGCTTGCTGGGCAAGCAAAGAAGAGCGCTTTGCTGACAGGACTTTATACCGATAGCATTCCCAACCCCATTGATACCCACGTTTTTTGTCCGCAAGATAAGCGCGAAGCACGCCTACATAGCATGTTACCCGAAGATAAACGCGTTATTCTCTTCGTGTCGCAACGCGTTACACAGGAGCGCAAAGGCATGAAATATTTTATCGAAGCCATTGAAAAGATGGTGGCCGATCACCCTGAAGTAAAAGACGATACGGTGATTGCCATTTTGGGTGGTAAAGCCGAGGAGGTAGTATCGCAGTTGCCTTTGCCTTGCTATCCGTTGGGATATATTAGTGACGAGCGCCGTATCGTGTCGGTATATAATTCTGCTGACGTCTTTGTTCTGCCATCATTGGAAGATAATTTACCCAATACCATTATGGAATCGATGGCTTGTGGTGTGCCTTGTGTGGGCTTTCAGATAGGCGGTATTCCCGAAATGATTGACCATTGCCGTAACGGTTACGTGGCAGCATTAGGCAATTCGGCCGACCTTGCCACTGGTATTCACTGGGTATTACGCGAAACCGATTATGCTTTGCTGAGCCAACAGGCTGTACAAAAAGTACTTTCTACCTACTCGCAGCGGGCTGTTGCAATGGCTTATATTGAAGTTTATAATCAGGCATTAGCTTTTAAACATTACCATCTTTAACCTACTGACATCATGAAATTTACGATTGTTACGTGTACTTTCAACGCCGAACACGAACTTCAGCGCACACTTGATAGCGTGTTTCAGCAGTCGCATACCGATGTTGAGCATCTTATCCTCGACGGATTATCGCGTGACGGCACCGTAGAAATGGCGCAAGCCTACAAGCAACGTTCTGACGAGGCTCGAACAGGACATGATATTATAGTATGCTCCGAGCGCGATAAGGGTCTTTATGACGCTATGAACAAGGGTATCATTAAGGCTACGGGCGATTATATTGTGTTTTTAAATGCTGGTGATACTTTCCCTTCCGAATCCACGTTAGAACATATTGCTCATTGTCTTGGCGACGGAGAGGCTCTGCCAGGCGTCATTTACGGCGACACAAATATTGTAAACGATGAAGGCCGTTTTTTGCATCGCCGTCGCCTTCAGCCGCCAGCTAACCTCACATGGCGTTCGTTTAAGCACGGAATGCTGGTGTGCCATCAGGCTTTTTATGCACTTACATCGTTAGCAAAAAATAATCTTTATAATCTCAACTATCGCTTTTCGGCCGATGTAGATTGGTGTATCCGTGTGATGAAAGAGGCTGAACAAAAGCAATTAAAGTTGAAGAACGTGGGTGAAGTAATTGTCAACTACCTTGACGGTGGTATGACAGAGAAAAATCATAGAGCGTCACTTCGCGAACGTTTCAATGTTATGCGTCACCATTACGGATTGCTAACCACCGTGTTTATGCACTTATGGTTTGTGGTTAGGCAGGTAACGAAGAAATAGAAAGTTGCTAACGCTATATCGTTTCTTGTTTTTTGCTGGTTGTACGGCGGCCGTCATACTATGCGTATGACGTTCGCCATACACATCGTACCACGGCCGTCGTACACGTTGAATCACGGCCGTCGTACCATCACTTTTACAACGTTATGAGAGATACAAAACGCAATAAGGTTACCACCAACAGGTAGTAACCTTATTACTATTTAGGACATTTGTGTTTTATGTTCTTGTATTTTATATGGCCAATGCAGTGGTAACGCAATTGTTGAACTGCTTATACCATAGCGGAGGTGCGGTTTATACGTAGCGTATAATCATGCCAGCCTTTATGCGTTGGTCTTTACGGAAGCCGTTCAAACGGCAGATGGCGTCAACCGATACGCCCACTTTCTTGGCAATAGAAGCCAATGTTTCGCCATTCTGTACTTTGTAATAAACACGCTCGGGCGCGTTTGCGGCATTCTGTGTAGCGGCTTCTTCAGCCTTCTCGTTATAGCGACCTACTTCGCCATACACCTGATCACGTGCGTAGCTTCCGCCGTTAACCTTGCCACGTTCCAGCGTAGCCAGCTGTGAATCGCTTTCGTAACGGTCTTTCAAGAAAACGTAATGGTCGCCTGTTATATCCTGATTACGGAAATCGAAGAACAGAGCGGGGTTTAGCGCTACACCACAAAGACGTGTCTCAAAGTGCAGGTGCGAACCTGTACTACGACCTGTATTTCCACCTAAACCGATAGGTTCGCCAGCGCGTACCACCTGATTTTCGGTAACAAGATGCTTTGAAAGGTGACCGTAAATGGTTTCAAGACCGTTGGGGTGGCGAATAACGATGTAGTTTCCGTAGCCTTTAGCCTCGTAGCGCACAATACGAACTTTGCCTGAGAAGGCCGAACGAATAGTGTCACCAATGTATACTTTAATGTCTAATCCTTTGTGTTGACGCCCCCATCTGCTACCAAAGTCGCTTGTTATTACACGGCTTGGTGTAGGCATACAGAAGTGACGCAGATTAATTACAAAGCTATCGGGGAGTTCTGTTGCACGGTGAGCATAACGGTTATCCCACTCGTCACCATAGATTTGTGCAGCAGGTGTGTGAGTATTCTCACGCTCAGTTAATGCTTTTACCTCAATCGAGTCAAGGCGTTTGGCGCGTCGGTCAACAGGAGCCTGTCGTGCCAACAAGTCTTGTGCGAAGACAGGTTCGGAGGATAAAGCAATTAGCACGGTTAGTGCCAGTGTTTTTAAAGTCTTATTTACGGTCATGAGTGATTACAATTTGTTCTCAGTCGGCAGAAGGAATAAAAGATACTCCAAAATGAAATCAATGAATTATAAAATAAGTCATTCAGTATTAGCCAACTCTCCAAAGGTAAGAAAAATATACTATATAGGTTTTTGATGTTAACAGTTTTATTAGGAATTTAACAGAAAACGGCCTTGCGCTCGGCAGAATTAACGTTTTTGAAAGACCCTTTAGGCCGTTTTTACACTTGATATAGCTCAATAAAGTGTTTATAATTGTGAATTTTTGGTAACAAAAAAGGGAGCAAAATCTACGTTTTTGCTCCTTATTTTGGTGTTGAAAAAATAGTTTTTTGAAGAGAAAAAAGCAAGCTTGAAAGCACGTTTCAACTTTACTTTAGCTTATTGCAGCCCAGTTTATGTTTGTGTTACGAAGCTCACGTAAACGGTTCCATAACGTAGTGTATTCGGGTTTTGCGCAATCAGGGTCGTCGTCTATTATTTTTTGTGCTTCGTCTCTCGCCATTTGTACAATCTGTCCGTCGCGTGCAATGTTCGCGATTTTTAAATCAAAAGCCATTCCGCTTTGCTGTGTTCCCTCTAAATCACCTGGTCCACGCAACTTCAAATCGGCCTCGGCAATGCGAAATCCATCGTTAGTGTCGCACATAATATTAATGCGTTTGCGCGTCTCTGTGGCCAAAGCATGTGGTGTTACTAAAAGACAGTAACTTTGTTTTGCACCACGTCCTACGCGCCCACGTAGCTGATGCAGTTGTGATAAGCCAAAACGCTGTGCGTCAAGTATAACCATAACCGATGCGTTTGGAACGTTAACGCCTACTTCTATCACTGTTGTTGCAACAAGGATATGCGTTTCTCCACTCGCAAACTTTTGCATTTCGGCTTCTTTATCTTTAGGTTTCATGCGTCCATGCACCTTTCCGATATTCAGGTTGGGGAATATTTGGCAAAGGCTTTCATACCCAGCTTCAAGGTTTTTAAGGTCAGTTTTTTCGTTCTCTTCAATGAGAGGGAACACAATATACACTTGTCTTCCAGCCCCAACCTGTTGCCTTATGCCTTCGTAAAGGCTCGTAGTTTGATCGTCATACTTATGTAAAGTCATGATGGGTTTGCGGCCAGGGGGAAGCTCATCAATAATACTGACGTCGAGATCACCGTATAAGGTCATGGCTAATGTGCGTGGAATGGGCGTTGCCGTCATCACAAGGACGTGGGGAGGTTGATGATTTTTTGCCCATAATTTGGCCCTTTGCGCTACACCGAAACGGTGTTGTTCGTCAACGACGGCAAGGCCAAGATTATTGAATTGTACGCTATCTTCAATGATAGCATGCGTACCAACCAAAATCTTTACGCTACCATCGGCAAGTCCTTCAAGCACAGCCTGTCGGCGTTTACCCTTTACAATGCCTGTGAGAAGCTCAATACGAATATCCATTCCGTTCAGAAACTCACAGATAGTAGCCAAGTGTTGTTCGGCCAAAATTTCGGTAGGCGCCATGATGCAGGCCTGAAAACCATTATCAATAGCAATGAGCATTGACATCAAAGCGACGAGAGTTTTACCCGATCCCACATCGCGCTGTAGTAAACGATTCATTTGTCGGCCCGACCTCATGTCGTCTCGAATTTCATGAATCACGCGTTTCTGCGCTCCAGTTAACTCAAATGAGAGGTTGTTTTGGTAAAAAGAGTTGAATATTTCGCCCACATTCGAGAAAATATAACCCTTATATTTCTTTCGGTTTTCAGTGGCATATCGTAGAATATTCAGCTGGACGTAGAACAGTTCTTCGAATTTTAATCGTACCTGTGCGCGCTGCACGTCATCGAGCGATTTAGGATAGTGAATGCGGCGCAATGCATCTTCGCGCGAGAGTAGGTGTAAACGAGTTATCTGTGCTGGCAATAACGTTTCAGGAATAGCCCCTTGTGGTATCTTCGTAACAAGCGTTTTGGTGATTTTTTCCATGGCGCGCGAGGTGAGACCACGGTTTTTCATCTTTTCCGAAGTGATGTAATAAGGTTGCATGCCCATCTCAGAGAGTTGAACGTTAGCTGCTCTTTCAATGTCGGGATGGGCTATCTGATAACGGTCTTTGAACAAAGAAGGCTTGCCAAACACTATGTATTCTTCGCCCACCTTGTAGTCTTGATAAACGTATTTCGTACCGTTGAACCACACTAAATCAGCTACACCAAAGCCATCGCTGAAATGTGCAACAATGCGTTTCTTACGAGCGCCCATGGCATATTCCTCAAAACTCAGAATCTTTCCCTTGATTTGTACGTATGGCATGTCGCCCGTCAGCTCGTTAATATGATATATTTTGCTGCGGTCAACATACTTATAAGGGTAGTATTCAAGCATATCGCCCCATGTCTTGACATTGATTTGCTGGTTCAGAATGTCTTTTCGTTTGGGGCCTACCCCTGACAGATACATGATGTCCTGAGAGAGAATGTCCATGCTTTTAATCTTCTGCAATCACCTCTGCAATTTTGAGGTCGAAAGGTGTTGTTAATTTGATATTCTCACGGTTGCCTTCTACCGTGTTTATTTTAATGCCCAGACCTTCTATTACCGATGCATCATCAGTAAATTTATCGCTGTAAGGCTGGTTGAAAGCTTTGCGAGCAAGGGTAATATCAAATACCTGCGGTGTTTGTACTGCTTGAAAAAGTGAACGGTTTACGGTGAAAGTATCGCCTGTTTCAGTATCAATTTGGCGAAGGCTATCGATGGCGGGAACTACTGGAATGGCAGTGCCGCTGGTTCGTGCTTCGTTAAAACAGCGGTCGATAACATCGACAGAAACGAACGGTCGCACGCCATCGTGTATGGCCACTAAGCCTTGTGCATCATCGGGAATGCAAGAAAGGCCATTCTTTGATGATGCAAAACGGGTGTCGCCACCATTGACAACGGTATGAGAAATGGTGAAATGATGCTCTGCGCAAAGGCTACGCCAATAGGCTTGTTGGCTTTGAGGCAAAACAATAATGAAGTTAAGATCGCGATTAAACTGATAAAACCGCTCTATTGTACGCATGAGAACCGGCTTCCCTGCAACAGGAAGGAACTGTTTTGGCAGTTCGCAGCCCATGCGCATACCCTTACCACCTGCAACAATGATAACGTAATCCATAGCTTCTTACAGTTTATGGTAGTAACGTTTGTGAAATAAAAATCTCGCTAATTAGCGCCCCATAAGGTGCGAAAACATCATTTGTTGTTCTATTTCACGTGTTTTAGCTTCTCCAATAAATAAGCTAAGGATATGATATGCGTACGGAAGGGTAGCGGCAGGCCCCTCTCCGGTAATCACGTTTCCATCTTGCTCGAAAAGTGATGCCGTATAAGTGGCGCCATCAAGATATTGTTGAAATCCAGGGTAACAAGTGGCTTTCTTACCCTTTAAAATACCTAACGAACCAAGAACTAAAGGTGCAGCACAAATGGCGCCAACACGCTTTCCGCTCTCATACTGGCTTAATATGGCTTTTCTAACGCCTTTATGTTCGTTCAGATTGGTGGCACCGGGCATTCCGCCTGGCAGTAAGAGGAGGTCGGCATCGCTAAAATCTCCAACCTCTTCGAAAATAAGGTCGGCCTTTATTGTAACGCCGTGTGATGATTCTACGTATTCTGATCCGGTAATGCTTACAGTCTTTACCTCAATTCCTCCGCGACGGAGAATATCAACAGGAGCCAAAGCTTCAATATCTTCGAAGCCATTGGCAAGAAATTCATATACTTTTGCCATAAAACTATGAGTATTTCAACAAATTATCGTATTTTTGTAGTCAGTATTTCATTGCAAATATACGAAGAAGTTGTCCATTAATGGCTATTTTATTAGAATAAAGATGGATAAAGAAACAAATATGTTACAAAAGCGTTTACGATTTGCACTCTTCGGCAATGAGTTTCAGTCGGAGAAGTCGTTGGCCATACAGCGTGTTTTAAACTTTCTGAAAGCTCATGGCGCTGAGGTTTATATTGATCGGCCTTATTACGATTTCCTCACGAAATCGTTACAGCTTGACGTGTGGTGTAGTGGCGTTTTTGATAATGATTATTTTGAAGCCGACTTTGTTATCTCGTTGGGAGGTGACGGAACTATTCTGAAAGCGGCAAATCGTGTAGGTGCAAAAGAAACACCTATTGTCGGTATTAATATGGGACGATTGGGTTTTTTAGCTGATGTTTTACCCGATGAGATTGATACTGCACTACAAGAAATCTACACGGGGCAATATAAAATTGAAGAGCATTCTGTCATCATGGTAGAGACAGATGGTGAGTCTTTGGAAGGTAATCCGTATGCATTGAACGATATTGCATTGTTAAAACGCGATCATGCTGCGATGATATCTGTTCGTTGTTGTGTTGATAGCGATTACCTTGTTACCTATCAGGCCGACGGACTTATTGTGTCAACACCAACGGGTAGTACCGCATACAGTTTGTCAAATGGCGGTCCTATCATAGTGCCTTCAGCTAACAATCTTTGTATTACGCCTGTAGCGCCCCATAGTTTAAATATGCGTCCTGTTGTGGTTAATGACAATGTGGTCATTGAACTGGAAGTAGAGAGTCGTAATCATAACTATCTTGTTGCTGTCGATGGGCGCTCTGAGCGCATGCAAGAAGGAACAAAGATTATTGTTCGTAAGGCTCCTCATAAGGTGAAAATTGTTAAACAGCGTGCAACTCGTTATTTTACGACACTCCGAGATAAGCTGATGTGGGGTGTCGATCAACGATGAAAAAAGGTCATTCCAGTTGTAACCAGCAAGAACAGCAAAAAGAATATTATAGCGCATGAAGCTTAAAAATCTCCTGAATGTTCCTCAATCGAAATATGATGCCAAAACCATTTTGAAGTGGTTGTGGCAAGCCTGGCGAGGCAATCAGCTGCAAGCTATTCTTAATGCTTGTATAGGTTTTGCTTCGGTAGGTGTTTCTCTCGCTCAGGTTTGGGCAGTTCAACATGCTATTGATGTTGCTTCGGGCGTTATAGTAGGCTCTATTTATTGGGCTGTTGCATTGATGGGCGTGTTTATTCTTTGCGATTATTCACTCAATATAGCCAGTGTTTGGTTGAGGAACATTTTAGGAATAAAGGCCCAAAACCACATGCAGCAGCAAATGCTTGACCGTATTCTGCGTTCAGAATGGCAAGGAAAAGAGAGCCGACATTCAGGCGACGTTCTGAATCGATTAGAGTTTGACGTGAGCAATGTGGTGAATTTCCTTACTGAAATCATTCCCAATACATTATCAGTATTGGCTATGTTCATTGGCGCTTTTTTCTATTTGTTCTCCATGGATAAAGTTTTGGCCATGATAACAGTGGCTATTATCCCTGTGTTTATTCTTGTTAGCAAGATTTATGTGAGGCAAATGCGCCGACTCACACGTGAGGTTCGTTCGCAGGATTCAGAAGTACAAAGTGTGCTTCAGGAAACTATTCAGAACCGAATGCTTATAAAAACGATGGAGGGCGAAGGCCCAATGGTTGACCGTTTAGAATATACCCAAAGCCAATTGCGTCATAAGGTGGTGAGGAGAACGGTATTTTCGGTATTCAGTAATTTAATATTGAATCTTGGTTTTGCCTTAGGTTACCTCATCGCTTTTTTGTGGGCGGCGGTAAGAATGTCTGCACACACGCTCACTTTTGGTGGCATGACGGCTTTCCTTCAGCTAGTAGCCCGCATACAAGGCCCTGCAAGAAACCTAACGAAACTGGTGCCAGCCTTTGTTTCTGTTTTCACAGCGGCCGAGCGATTAATGGAATTAGAAGAAAACCCGTTGGAAGAAAAGGGTTCGCCTATTTATGTACCGTTGCCATGTGGTGTACGTCTTGAGCACGTCAGTTATGCCTATGACGAGGCTGATGGCAATGTAATCAACGACCTTTCTTTTGATTTTAAGCCTGGCTCTTGTACGGCAATTCTTGGCGAAACAGGTGCAGGAAAGACGACTCTTGTACGTATTATACTCGCACTTTTGCGCCCAACACAGGGAAAGGCTGTAATATACCATGGGCAAAATAGTAAAGAACTTTCGCCCCGTCTGCGCTGCAACTTTGTGTATGTGCCCCAAGGGAACACGCTAATGAGTGGTACAATACGTGACAATCTGCGCTTAGGCAAACTCGATGCCACTGATGAGGAGATGGAAGAAGCTTTAAAAAAGAGTTGCGCAGAGTTTGTTTTGGAACTGCCTGATGGCCTTAACACGTATTGTTCTGAAACAGGAGGAGGCTTGTCTGAAGGGCAAGCACAACGCATTGCCATTGCGCGCGCATTGCTTCGTGACCGTGGAATTATGCTCTTTGATGAAGCAACGTCAGCACTTGACCCTGATACAGAACGACAATTACTTAAGAATATTCTTGCCTCTCACGACCGAACGGTCATCTTTATCACCCATCGCCCTGCGGTTGTTGATTATTGTGACCAAACGTTGATGATAAAAAAAATATAATCATAGTTATTAATCATTTTTATTTTTCTAAAGGATAATGAAAAAAACACTTTTATTTATAATCGCATTTTTTGTTTCAGTTTCAAATTTAATGGCCGAAGACGCCGACAGTCTGTATGCTCGTGATCTTTTAAAACCAGGTGCAGAGGCTCCCGATTTTGTGATAAGTACAAAGGAAAATGGTCAGAAAATTTCTTTGAAGAGTCTTCGTGGACATTATGTTGTGCTTGATTTCTGGGCTTCATGGTGTCCAGATTGTCGAAAAGATATTCCGAAAATAAAAGAACTTAGCGACCGTTTTGATATATTAAATGTAGAGTTTGTGGGTATCTCTTTTGACACAAACAAGGAGGTTTGGCAAAATTTCATCAAACAAAACAAAATGGATTGGTTGCAGTTTAGCGAATTGAAGAAGTGGAAAAAGGAAACAAAGATAGACCAAGCTTATCATATTAACTGGATACCAACGATGTATCTTATCGATCCAGAAGGCAAAATTATTCTCGGAACAGTAGAGATTAAGAAGCTGGAAGCTGCGTTAGAGAAACTTCATGAGTCTTTTATCTCATTAGCACGAAAGCGAAGTTGCTTAACAGAATAAAGTAAACAGAACCTACAAATATTCGTTACTGTTTACTCATTCATTTTTGTTCAAGGTAATATAACGTTGTGATAAACGCAACTTTTGTGTCTTATCTCAACGTCTAATTACCAAATAAAGACTCACATTTAGATGATGATTCATTTACAAGACATCAATAAAACCTATTTCGGAGCCCAGCCTTTGCATGTGTTAAAAGGCATAAACCTCGATATTAACGAAGGAGAGTTTGTGTCAATTATGGGTGCTTCGGGTTCGGGTAAGTCCACATTATTAAATATATTAGGTATTCTCGATAACTATGATAGCGGTGAATACATCTTAGGCGGGACGTTAATCAAAGATCTGAGCGAAACAAAGGCGGCCGAATATCGCAACCACATGATAGGTTTTATTTTTCAAAGCTTTAATCTTATTGGCTTTAAGACGGCTGTAGAAAACGTAGAACTTCCCTTGTTTTATCAAGGAGTAAGTCGTAAAAAGCGCCGTCAGATGGCTCTCGAATATCTCAATCGCCTTGACCTTCTTCCATGGGCCGAGCATTATCCTAATGAAATGTCGGGCGGACAAAAGCAGCGTGTGGCTATCGCAAGGGCACTAATTACCAATCCTAAAATCATTTTGGCTGACGAACCTACAGGTGCTCTCGATTCGAAAACGAGCGTAGAGGTGATGGAATTGCTGAAAAAGCTCAACAAAGAAGAGCATAAAACGATTGTCGTCGTGACGCATGAGAGCGGTGTAGCTAACGAAACCAATAAGATTATCCATATCAAAGACGGTATCATAGGCAAGATAGAGGAGAACTTTGACCACACAGCCAGACCGTTTGGTATCAATGGAGTAATGAAGTAAACGAAGAAAAGTAAAAAAGTAAATGCGCGATTTGTTTTTAGAGTTGTGGGCAACCGCACGGCGAAATAAGCTTCGTACCGCGCTCACGGGCTTTTCAGTGGCATGGGGAATTTTCATGCTCATCTTCCTTTTAGGTGCAGGAAACGGACTCATTAACGGGCAGATGAACAATATGCACGGTTTTCTGAGCAACTCAATGTTAGTAGGAGGTGGAACCACTTCGAAAGCATATAAGGGCCTAAAGGAAGGACGCCCCGTCACACTGAATGATAAAGACATGAGCATGACGAAGCGTCGTTTCCCCGAGAACGTTGATACGGTGGGCGCTGAAATATTTCAAGGCCCAGTCACCATTACTAATGGTGCCAACTATGTTAGCGTTACCATGAATGGTGTGTATCCTTGTGATGCCGTCATTAATAAAATAGATATCATCGATGGCCGTTTTATCAACGACATTGATAACTCTCAACGGCGTAGGGTTGTTGTACTTACGCAAAATCAAGCTAAAGAATTGCAGCCACATGATTATCATACATTGATTGGCACTGATGTGAAAGTGGGTAATTTTTCTTTTCGAGTGGTTGGTATTAGTAAAGCTGATGAAACCTCAATTTCAGAAGTAGTATATACTCCTTTCAACACCTTGCGCACGATGTATGGACGTGGCGATAAGGCCGACCAAATAGTATTCAGTTTTAAAGGTTTAAAAACAGAAGCCGAAAATGAGGCTTTTGAAAAACAGTATAAGGCCAGTGTGAACCATAATCATGACGTAGCCCCTGATGACGAAGAGGCTGTTTGGATATGGAATCGTTTTACATCGAATATGCAGATGACACAAGGCGTTTCGATGATACGTATGTCTTTATGGATCGTGGGTATCTTTACGTTGTTAAGTGGTATAGTAGGCGTTAGCAATATTATGTTGATTTCTGTCCGTGAACGTACACGCGAGTTCGGTGTGCGTAAAGCTATCGGAGCCAAACCGTGGAGTATTTTGAAGCTTATTATTGTTGAAAGTATTATTATTACCACCTTTTTCGGTTATATAGGCATGTTGTTAGGCATTGCTGCTAACCAATATATGGATATGACTATCGGTCATGAGACCATGGATATTGGTGTTCAACGCATTACCACATTCCTTAATCCTACCGTCGGACTCGATATATGTGTTGAGGCTACACTGCTGATGATTATAGCTGGTACGATAGCAGGACTTATACCTGCGCGCCGTGCCGCCAATATTCGACCTATAGAAGCATTAAGAGCAGAATGAGAATAGACATTGATGCATATCGCGAAATACTCGACACCATTACGCGTAATAAAGGCCGTAGTTTCCTAACGGGCTTTGGTGTATTTTGGGGAATCTTCATGTTGGTTACCTTAATTGGTGGCGGACAAGGCTTAAAGGAGATGCTCAATAATAATTTTGAAGGCTTTGCTACGAACAGTGGAATCATCTTTCCGCAAGCCACCACAAAGCCCTATCATGGTTTTCGTAAAGGTCGTACGTGGAGTATGAACTATCGCGATATCGATAGGCTGAAGGAACAAGTGCCTCAACTTGATTTGATTTGCCCAGTATTACAACGCTCCTCCAGCAATGTTTTCTATGCTGATAAGAAGATTTCTGCCTCCTTTAGAGGACAAATTCCCGAATATGCCAACATAGAGCCACCCCGTTTATATTATGGACGCTATATCAACGAGATGGATATCGCACAAGGTCGTAAGGTTTGTGTGCTTGGGAAAAAGGTGTATAAAACACTCTTTCCCAATGGTGGCGACCCTTGTGGTAAGCGTATAGAGGTTGACAAACATTTCTATCAGATAGTAGGAGTTGATTATTCTGACGGTACAATAAGCGCAGGAGGTCGTTCTGAAGAGACGGTAGTTGTTCCTATTACTGTCATGCAGAAGAATTATAATATGGGTGATAGCATTGCTTATATTTGTATGACGGTGCGTAAGGGTTACCGAATATCGTCCGTTATTCATCAGGTTAGAGAGGTGATAGGACAAGGACATGACATTGATCCTACCGATGAGAAAGCTATTACGCTTATTAATACCGAGGTCCTGTTTTCGATGCTCGACAGTCTTTTCAGCGGAGTGAACTTCCTGATATGGCTTGTGGGTATCGGAACAGTGCTTGCAGGCTCTATTGGTGTCTCTAATATCATGATGATCACCGTTCGTGAACGTACAACCGAAATAGGTATAAGGCGAGCCATTGGCGCTACACCGCGTGTTATTCTTTCGCAGATTATCTCCGAGAGTGTGGCGTTAACAACAGTGGCTGGTATGAGTGGCGTCCTCGTTAGTGTGCTTATTTTGCAGATGTTAGAGTTGGGAAACACTACTGATGGTGTTCTTTCGGCTCATTTTCAAGTTCCTTTTTGGACGGCAATAGGCTCGATGTTGTTGCTTAGTTTGCTTGGTGTGCTGGCAGGTTTAGCACCTGCAGCCCGTGCCATGAATATTAAACCTGTTGACGCTATGCGCGACGAGTAACACGCTTTTCATGTTTTAAACAACCCCATTATTCAATCAAGAAATATTAAATCATATACAGATAATGAAGCATTATTTTAAATTTTTCGTAGCTGCACTTGTGTTGCTCATTTTCATAGGGACCTTTGTGTTTCTCTGGATCAAGTCAAGGCCTCAGCCTATAAGTTATGAAGAGTTTCAGCCAACGGTGAATGATATTCGTAAAACCACAGTTGTTACGGGTAAGATAGAACCTCGAAACGAGGTCAATGTGAAGCCACAAATCTCTGGTATCATTGCAGAGATTTACAAAGAAGCGGGTCAAATGGTAACCGTAGGCGAAGTAATAGCCCGTATTAAAGTCATTCCCGATGAAAGTCAACTTAGTGCTGCTCAAGCGCGTGTGCGCTTGGCAAATATCAATGTACGCCAAGCCCAAGTTGATTATCAGCGTGTAAAAACGCTTTTTGATAAAGGATTGATTGCTGGTAGCGAATATGACCAGAAGCGACAAGCCTATCAACAGGCTCAAGAAGAAGTGCGCTCAGCTAAGAATAACTTAGAAGTGGTGCGTGACGGTGTGGCTGCAGAGAATGCCAGCACCAGCTCTACGATGATACGTTCAACCATCAGCGGTCTTGTTTTAGATGTGCCTGTAAAGGTGGGAAATACGGTAATTCTTTCGAATACCTTCAACGACGGTACCACAATAGCCACTGTTGCCAACATGAACGACCTTATTTTCCGTGGTAATGTTGACGAAACCGATGTAGGGCAATTGGTTACAGGCATGCCCATGAAGATTACAATTGGTGCTCTGCAAAACGAAACGCTTGAGGCTTCATTAGAGTATATCTCACCGAAGGCGGTTGAAAACAATGGTGCTAACCAGTTTGAGATTAAAGCTGCCGTACATGTAGATGGTGGCCATAAAATACGTTCGGGTTATAGTGCCAATGCTGAGATTGTGCTTGCACAGGCTAATCAGGTTCTGACTGTGCCAGAGAGTGCTATCGTTTTCGAAGGAAACAACACCTTTGTATATGTTGTAAAGACATCGGGAAAAGAAAAAACGTATGAGAAGCGTAAGGTAACCACAGGTCTTAGTGACGGTATTCGTATCCAAATTAAGAGTGGATTGACGAAAAACGAATATGTACGCGGCCCACAAATTGTTGCTGAAGCTTCTACCTCTGTCAGACATAGATAAGAGGAACTATCCGTAATTATCTTTTGGTGGTGGACCAATTATCTGTCACAAATTGTACAAAGTGTACAACGATTCTTTATTTTTGTTTCGCTTGTATACTTGTTACAATTTGTGGTTTTTCATACTTATCCAGTCCGTTTGACATCTTTTTTAATCTATCATTTCCACAATACTATTATTTTTTTTTCAGAATTCAGAGGTTAGGAAATCGTATGGTTTGCTGTATTACAAGAAAACAATATGCAAGAATTGCCTAATATTGAGCAGCTTTTCCGTGCACACTACCCGTCCATGTATCGTATAGCCATTGCCTTGCTGCGCAATGCTGACGAGGCTCAGGACGTGGTGAGTGATGTGTTTGCCGATTTGCTTGACGGTCGTCTGGTATTACGCCCTACAGGGCATGCTGCCGCCACTGATAGCACATCCTGTTTTCTTCTGCTCTGTGTGCGCAACCGCTGTTTCAATATGCTTAGTCATCGTTCGGTAAAGGAGCGTGCCGCCCGTCTATTATTGCTGGAAGCACAACCCTCCGTCGTTCCCGTCGATGTTGAAATAGCCCATATTGACGAGGTGTTTAGCTTTATGGAGAGACAGCTAACACCACAGACTTTGCAGGTGATGAGGTTGCGATTTATCCAACAAATGAAGTATAGAGAGATTGCTGCTGCACTGAATATTAGCGAGGTGGCGGTTTACAAGCACTTATCACAAGGCATACAGAAACTAAAACAACATTTTAACCCCTGAACAAGATGGATAATATCAACCGACTTTTAGACTTTATCAACCATCCCGAAAGTTTTTCGGAAGCCGACGTTGAGGAGCTTCTCCGCGACTCTGAAACACGGAAACTCTATGATTCTATGGTGGAAGCTGGTGCTGCTTTCGCCCATCACGATGCCCGTCCAGATGTAAATGAAGCATGGAAACGCTTCAGCAAGGCCCATACTGACGCCCGTCCGTCGCAACGCTGGCGTAAGACCGTTGCGGCCGTTGCTGCGCTATTGATTATATCGGGCATCGTGCTGGCTGCTATTTTCTGGCCTTCAAGGTCTGTTTCCCCACTTGCTCCGCGTAATGCTTATCATACGGAAAGGCAGCCAATCGGAAAGGTTGTCCGTCGCGATACGGCAACAGCACCTGCGCCGAAGCCCACTGTGGTTCGAACGTTTGAGAATATTCAGCTCGAACAGATGTTGGCAGAGATGGCTGTTTCCTATGGTGTGCAGGTAAAGTTTCAGAATAATGCTACTCGCTTACTGCGCATTTATTATACATGGAGCAACACCATGCCGTTGCAAAAAGTGCTGGATGAGCTGAACCGCTTTAAGCAATTTAGGATAACACTGGATGGGGAAACCCTTATTGTAGAATAGTAAGGAGGCGCAGATATGAAACAATACCTTTTCCTTTCCTTCCTGTTGATGTTGCCGTTCTGTAGTAGTGCCCAACAAATTACGCGCAATTACGATCACCGTTCTATGTCCGACGTGCTGGTTGACCTTGACAAAGTCTCTTCCTATCAGCGCATAAGCTTTATCTACAACGAGCTTGAAGACTTCACTGTTACGTGCCATGTCAGTGCCAGGACGGTGCCGGAGGCTATACGCCAGGCCATAGGCTTCTATCCTATAGGCATGACAGTTACTGACAGTCTGATTACAGTAGAGTGCGTGCAGAAGGAAACGCAGAAACTAATTGCTCGCATGGTTGACCACCGCGGGCACCCGATGGCGTTCGTTAACGTTGCATTGCTCAACCCTTCAGACTCTTCTTTCATCACCGGTGGGGTGAGTAACGAGGCCGGAGACGTAGTTATTCCCTGCCGTGTACCGCATGTTCTGCTGCGTGCTACGTATGTGGGCTTCAAGCCGCTTGTTGTAATGATCAATGCCCGACGTGTGGGCGACCTGCACATGACGCCTGATAGCTATACGCTGAAAGGCGTAACCGTTGCGGGAAACCGCAAGACCGACTATGTCGATCACTCGGTTTATACGTTCAATGCCGAGCAAATTCGCCATGCCCGACAGTCGCACGACCTGCTGGCTACACTGCCCGGTATTCTCGTTGACCCCGTAACTCACCAGATTTCCAACCTCATGGGCAAGCGCATGAAGGTGTTGTTAAATGGTGCCGAGACAACAGACAACGACCTTAAACTTATACCTGTCGATAAGATTAAGAATGTATTGTATTATACTGAGCCTCCATCGCGCTATGCCGGAGCCGATATTGTGCTCAACGTTATTACGCGTCCGCTCGACCGTGGCTATGCTGTGGGCGTAGATGTATGGAATGCTGTCAACACCGTTATGGGCGACAACCGTGCCTATGCGCGCTATAACTGGGGGCATCATCAGCTATCTTTCGACTACGCTAACAACATAAGAAACTATCGCAGCCGCTATTACGAGCAGCATTACCGCTTTACACACCCTGACGGTACGCTGGCCGATTATCGCTATCAGGGCAGGGACCACTTCGGATATACCAACAATAACTTTCGTCTTAAATACGCATTCTCACGCCCTGACGACATTACCTTTCAGGCTGTGTTTGCACCTTCCTGGGCCTATATTTTCTCACGAGGCGCGCAAACTATTGCAGCTACGGGCAATTCAGCATGGCATGACGGGCACGGAACGCAGAACGAATGGACCAAAACTTTCGGACCCTCTCTCAACCTCTATCTGGAAAAGCAGTTCGCTCATAGGCAGACGCTCACCGCCGACGTCGTGGGCACCTGGTATAACAACCGTCAGCGTAATGCCACTGTACAGAAAACGGTTTTTAATGACAGTGTTTTGGTTGACGACGATATGACTTCTCGAAATCGCAAATATTCGGTTATCGGAGAGGTCGATTATCAGAAAGCGTGGCCAAAAAGCATGCTGAACATAGGTTATACGGGCCGATGGTCGCAATCAGACTATACGATTAGCAACGTCCTGTCGGGCTATCAGCCTTACGATTACGCCTCGTCGTATCAGCTCCACAACGTATATGGCGACTACGCGTGGGCCATAGGCCGCTGGTCGTGGAAGGTAGGGGCGACGGCAAACTATGTGGAAACCTCGAACAGTGACACGCGCTTCCATAAGTTTTATGTCACGCCGAAGCTACTTGCAGCCCGTAATTTCAAGCACAGTCAGCTTAAATTCCATTTTGGTTTCGGCCTTAACGTGCCGCCAGTAGCCCAATTGAGCAACAGTTCGTCGGTCATTATTCCCGGACTTATTCGTCAGGGAAATCCATGGCTTAAGACGGGAGGAGAGTATAACGCTATAGTAACGTTCAGCCACGAAGCCTCATGGGTGAGTTTCCGTGTGCAGGCAAGTGCCGTTTATACTGACAAGCCTCAGAATGCTTACTATCAGTGGAAGACGGTGAATGGGCAGCGAACGATAGTGTCGTCATACGAAAACGCCGTCTGTCAGTGGGAGGGAGGCGTTACCGGACTGTTGCAACTGAAGCCCTTCAAGAGCGATTTGCTCACCGCTGACCTGTGGACATGTGCCTATTTTACCCACATTCACAGTCATCTTATCGGCAACCGCACGTTCTGGTATACGCCTCTTCGTTATAACATCAACTTCAGAAAGGGTTGCTGGGGCGCCGGTTTTCAGGGCGTTATACCCTCAAAACGTCTCACGGGTATGGTTCTGACGAGCGACGAAAACAAGCAACATCTCTCGGTGTTCTGGCAGAAAGGGCCGTGGCATGCGGGAGTAACGTGCCTGTGGCTGTTCACAAAGGCGCGCTATTCCAACAAGACGGTTGACAACCCCGTGATGAACAAAACAAGTAATACTTGGATAAACGACAACCGTTCAACGGTTGCTCTCAATCTCAGCTGGAACTTTTTCTCGGGTAAAAAGAAGGTTATTAATCGCAGTATTCATAATCAAGACGGTGATTCGGGGGCACTTTGAGCCTCCCCCAACCCCTCCGAAGGAGGAGAGTCACGGAAGTTTTCAGGAGTTAAGGAGGAATTATTTAGGAGTTAAGAAGTTAAAAGGAGTTAGGGAGTTAAGACAACACTTTGTCCTTATCCTATATTGGTATAACCATCTAACAGGCATTTGTCTTAACTCCTCCTAACTCCTTAACTCCTGTCTCCTGAATAATGTCTTAACTCCCTAACTCCTTTTAACTCCTGTCTCCTGAATAATACCCTCCTGTCTCCTGAATAACACCTCGGCATACTTTTTGTTATGTAATAAAACGATGGAAATAAAAAGAACAGAAAACGGACGCGAAGGTATTTTCGAAGCCTTTGACGGACAGGAACGTATGGGCTATATGTCATATACGTGGGATAATGATGAGCAGATGGCTATCGAACACACGGTAGTTGATTCTGCTTTTAGTGGTCGTGGTGTAGCGTCAGCTTTGTTAGACGAAGCTGTATGTTATGCTCGTGAAAACCATAAGAAAATAAGGGCTGTATGCTCGTTTGTTGTGGCCAAATTTAAAAAATCGTCGGCCTACGACGATGTAAAGGCTGAAGTATAACAGCGTTATGGTCAATGTTCGACGGCCGTGGTACATTTTGTATCACGGCCGTCAAACGATGTGTACTGTGGTCGTCATACGGCTTGTTCGACGGTCGCCGTACGATCAGCAAAGCATTGAAAACATTTTACCGTAACGCCATTTTGAGCGGGGCAGAAAACAATAACGGTGGCTTTCTCATTGCAGAAAGCCACCGTTTCTTCATTGTAGAGCCATCGTATTAACGCACAACTATTTTATGCCCCTTGTAAATATAGATTCCTTTCTTAGTAGGTTTGTTTATGCGTAAACCATCAAGTGTATAATAAAAATCGCAGCCTTCATGGGTCGGTGCTGTTGTCACGCGGTCAATACCTAATGCAGGATTAGCTGTCGTTGTGTTTATATCGTACCAACCTCCGTTGGTAAAGGTCATGTCGCGTGTTTGATTTGTTCCTATACCGCTGTTGCCATTATTGAAGATAATAAACTTTGGCGCTACTGTTTTTGTACCATAATAGCACCACTGCCAAATGTATCGACCACCTGATGCTTGTCCTACGCGGTAGACATGCACACGGTCGCCTGGCCACTTAGCATTGTCGTCGGGCGAATAATTCGACGTCGTTGATGCCCATGCCCAAGCGTGTACTTCGGTGTCGGCGTCCCAAGAGGTAGGCGCTATAAAGTAAGCGTTCCATGTATAACCTGCTGGAGGAGTCTGAAAACTTACCTGTTCGGGAGCTGGGAAGGTGTATGTTCGGGTTATAATATTTGATACAGTACCACCCATTAGCAAGCCCACTTTCAGCGTTACCGTGCTACCCTCAACCTTGTTGATGGCTACGCGTGCGCCACTTGCTACCTGTGGGCTTGATGCTATAGGTGTAGAGCCGTCGAGTGTGTACACCAAACGCGCACCCGCTGTGGCGGTTACAGCTGTTAGCATGGTGCTGAAACTCTGTGTATAGCTGCCTGAAGGCTTGTCGGCGAAAGCTGTTTCGGCCACTGGTGACAGGTAGTAAGCATAGTGATGACCGCTCAAAACTTTGATAAAACGGTTGCTGGCGGGTTCGCTGTAGCCGCTTCCCACAAGTACAAGTAGGTCAGCTTTCGTTCCGTTGACAATGCAACCATAGTAAGATGTTGCGCTGCGGTAGGGTGTATAATTGCTTACGTTGCTTATGCCTGCGGCTTTGCGGGCATCAATCATAGCCTTAATTTGGTCGGGATAAGCTTTATAATGCTTGTAGAAAACACAAGGCGTTCCGGGCATAGCCAGCATATAAGCATTGGCTGCAAGGGTGTCACGCGTGAGCGGTCCGTTGCTTTCTCCATTCGGTCTAACCTCTGTGTCGTGGTTTTCTAAGAAGGTAACCGCATAGCGACGGTAAGCATTGTTGTTGATAAGTGGCATATCGCCGAAGGGATTAGCCTGTCCGAGCTTCGACCAGTTGCCGCTATTAGCCGCATTATTCACCACATACTTGAACTGAAAATCGAAGGCTCCGCTCCGCTTTCCTGTAGAATTAATCCAATTTGATATCCTTGCCGAGTTGTCCCAATACTCACCTACCGAGAAGTTTACGTTGGCTGCATCGTTATAATTGCCCACATGCGAACCGTTAAAACCCTTAACCATATCGTAGCGAAAGCCGATATAACCAAGGTCGTTCACCAGAAAGTTGAGGTAAGCCTTAACGATTCGTTGTACGTTGGCGCTTTTATGGTCGAGGTCGCGCATCGCCGAGAAGTCGTCGCCCTCATCATAATTGCTGCTGAGGGTGATGCCGTCGCGTGCAGCTTGTGCCGCTGTGGTATAGCCAGCATTTTGTGAATCGTCGTTGGCAACAATGTCAGTGGTTTGTAATTGATATATTTCGGAGCCGTAAGTTTCGCGTGGAAAACTCCACCAGCCGTTGGTTTGGTGATGATTAATCACCACGTCGGCAATGGCTCCTATATGATTTGTGCGGAAGATATTGATAAGAGAACGAAGCTCGTCGGCTGTACCGAAACTTGAATTGTGGTTGAAAAAGTAGTAGGGATCGTAGCCCATAGATTGGCCTCCGTTTGTTTTGCCACTCTGTGGTAGCCATACCAGACTGAAGTAACCGTTGTAGTCGGGTGCTTGCTTTTGCAGTTTTGTCCAGCGTGTTTCCTTAAAACTATCCCAGTAAAAGCCTTGAAGCATTACTCCTTCGTAGCTTGTGGGCCAACCTTGAGCCTGTGCGGCAAGGGGCATAGCGAGCGTAAGAAGTAAGGTTTTTAGTAATTTCTTCATATCATGATAGGTTTTATATTATAGGATAAGGTGAGAAATTGAAGATAATGAGAAAATATGGGCAACCCCCAAATGAGGGTCGCCCGACAGGTTTTAGAAAAAAGAATTTAGGTTTTATTGATAGCTTCCTGTGCCATTGGCGAAGTTGATATGCACCTTCTGGCCAGTTAGAACGTTAACGCGTGATTGATCGCCACCCTTTCCGCGATAGCTTAATCTGCCGCCTGTAGTTACAACGAACTCAGTTTTCCACCAATCGTAAGTGTCTAACTTGATGCACATACGAACCTCGCCGTTGGCACCGATTGCTGGTGATACAAATTCGCCGTTATCGGTAGTAGGTATTGTGAAGGCGTTATGGCTGTCAATAGTCCAGTTATTCACTGGAGCCGTTGAGCCCATAAGATATACCTCGGGACGGAGAATGGTTAATTTACGACCCGATCCGTTGACTACTACAAGCAGATACCAGCCTGCGTTTGCGACCTTGATATTGCCACCATTATCGGTTATGCCTGCACCCGCTTGGTCATCAATAGTAGCTTGTGAGCCGAAATCGTTACCCCAAGCGGCCTGTGGTGCAAATTTAATCTCCTCGTTAGCATGGAGATAGATAATCTTCCAGAAAGTATCGGTAGTGCTGTGTACAGGAACCAGAGGAACCCATGTACCTCCCCAGCTGTAGTTGCTGCCAGTAAGGAACAGCTCTGGGTCGTTCATCGCGGTGATATTATAGGTTTTTTCGAGCAGGTTCAGCTCAATCTTATAATACTTTCCTGGGTAAGCCGTCTGGTTAATCTTAAAGGCATGAGCAACCTCATCGTTCTTTCCAACCACGAAATTGCCGCTCATGCTCTCGTCTCCGTTTACTGCTGCGCCAATGATATTGCCGTCGAAGAAAGTAGCTGTGCCTCTATCGTAAGCTGATTGTGGTATGATTTTGAAAGAGTTTTCTGCCGCAATCGTATTGTCTGCATTTCTCGCTGCAGGAAGAATAATGCTGATAACGGGGTCATCATATATATCACCGCCACCATTTTGTAGTTCAAATGATTTGTCGGTTTTTGACCATGCGTTATTCGTTCCCATATAATAATAGTGGTTCTCAAGAGCGGGAGTGTTGGGCGTTATCTTCGCCAAGGTATTACCTTCGTTCTTGATATTCATTCCGTTGATGGTGGTAAATGCTTCAATATGTAACGAAACTTCACGCTGTTCAGGACGTCTACCCCACAAGGCAATGAAAGCCTCTTCAAGTTCTGACGCTTTAACCTTTCCTTCGCTATCAGCAACAATCTGCTTGGTTTGGCTCTTATTGGCATTGAAAATGGTCACGGTGTAAAGGTTAGAAGCCTTATCTTCAACCTTCATGGTGGGGATAAAGAGTTGCACTGAGTCGGTAGAGAGAGTAGCAAAATTAATAGCTGCCGCCTCCTTTAGGCTCATACTTACGGTTTTTGCTGCCTCTTGCTCGGTGCTTTGAGGTGAACCCCAGTTTTCGTAGGTGTCGCCACAGCTGGCCAATATCAGCGCAAGGCCCATGAATAATATGCTTTTTTTCATTGTTTTTGGTCTTTAGAAGGAGACACAATACATCATGAACGTGTCTCCTTGGTTTGCTAAATGATTAGTTATCGGCTGCAATAAAGTAATACTGACCAGTGATATCGTTGAAGAATACCGTATAGGTTCCTGCGCTATACTTTATTTTTCCACCAGTGGTGCTTGCTGTTCCGTATGGGAAATCAATGCCACCCCAATAGAGTGTACCGTCAGAGAATTTAAACTCGCCGTCAGCATTGAAAGTAACTGTTGTTGTCCAGTTGTGGTTTTCAGCACCTGTATAAGTAGAGATTGCGTCCATACCACCAGAGGTTACGTTCCACGAGTTGTGGTCGCCAGCAAGGAAAACAGCAGCGTATTGCGTGGTAGAACCAGTATATGGTGTAATAGAAGCAGTTGAAGCCTTAGTATCAACAGTGACGGTATAGTAGCCAGCAGTTTGGATAATCACGTTACCGTCGCTGCTCTTATCAAAGTTGCTATTGCCGTTGACGTTGGTAAACTTATCGTAATCAATCTGTGTGCCCCATGAACCAGGTTCTTTTATCAGTTTGAATTGGCCGCCAGCAGGGAAGAATCCTGTATACGAAATTTTGCCAGTACCTGTTTTTCGGTCATACTCCTGGCCGTCAATCATGTATAATGGCATAAGTGACTGACCTACATTTGCCATACCATTGTTAGCCCATGTGCCATTACCAATACAGCTTCCTACCAAATACCACTCCACAGGAGCCGCATCTTTTAGCTCGACATAGTAAGGAGCAACATTAACGGTAACCGTATTCGATAAGATAGTATCGCCTGCAAAGGCTGCGCGTACACGCACATACATCTTTTGTGTAGCAGGAACCGAATTTTGAGCATAGTGTGTAATCTGCTCGAGTGCGGTTGCAATATCGGTTGCTGACAGCTCTGCCTTTACGGTTGTATACTCTTCATCAAATGTCTTATAATCGCCAACAGGCTTCTTTTGTGCATCAATTTCGCCAGCTTGAATGTCTTTTGTCCATGTGTTATTGGCCGAAATTTGAACTTGATAGGTAGCAACAGCAGGAAAACCATAGGCTGGTTGCGACCATGTAAAGGTCATACTGCTTGATGTTGCAAGGTCAACGAGCGACGTTGCGTAGGCTGGAGTATTCAGCACAAAGGTCTTAGGCTGCTGTATTGTTGGGTTATGCTCCCTGTCGTCATTGCAGGCTGTGAACAAGCCTATTGTGCAAAGCAGCAGTAAAGCTGATTTTATGATATTTTTCATATTGCGTTTTGATTTATTGTGGTGGGAAGAACGGGACGAGAGTTCCGTCCTTCCTTATGGTATGATATATCGAAAACTTTAGTATCCAGGGTTCTGAACGAGAGCACCTCTCACCTGATCGGCAGGTATTGCAAAGATGTTTTTCAATGCGGGGAAATTGCGACCGTTCTTTGCTCCGCCTTTATAGCTCCAGTTATAATTGTTATTTCCGCCGAAGCGACCGAAGCGAATAAGGGTTGGTCGGCGCAATCCCTCAAAGTAAAACTCACGGCTCCACTCGTCACAGATATCGTTTAAGCTGTAACCTGTCTTTGTCAAGGCGCGAGCACGAGTGCGTAAAGCATTGATGGCTGCTGTGCCGTCAGCAGTGGTTGTGCCACCATTCTGGCGAGCTGTAGCCTCTGCATAGATGAGGTTTGCTTCAGCAACGCGGAACAAGAAGAAGTCGGTGTCGGGGTAAGTATCGTTATGTCCTACGCTGCCGTCGGTCTTAAAGTTGTTCCATTTTGCAACGGCGTAACCGTCGGTAAAGTGTCCCATTGAACCGTCGCCGTTGTCAAGTGTACGACCAATGCCGTCAAAGATAGCACGATCGTCGTTAGCTGCGGCAGGCATTTGGGTGCAAGAAATGTTTGGTGCGTCGTTATTCGGGAAGAATTTCTGCAATAATTCCTTGCGCGCACGGTTGCCACCCCAAGTCTGTCCTGTACCATTCGTTGCTTGAGGATAGGTACCTGACACGTCGGCATGCATGTCACCATCGAACGTTGAACCCATAAGGAAGCAGGTTCCTGCCCATGATGTGGTTTTAACGCCATCCTGACCAATACGGAATACGCCTTCGTAGGCAGCATCAGTCTCGCCATTATCGCCCATGAAAAGTTTCTGGTAAGCACTCCATTGGCCTGTAGCAGTGGTGCTAAGACGATAGTCGGACGTCATCACTTTGTGTGCATATTCAGCAGCTTTAGCCCATTGTGCTGTGCCTGTGTACACTTCTGCATTGAGGTAAAGGCGAGCAAGGAGCATCCATACGGCAGCTTTGTCGGCACGATAATAACCTGCATCGGTCGATTTCTTAGCCTTAGCTTGAGAAAGTTGTGGTTCAATCTCAAGAAGTTCTTTCTCAATCCATGCATATATTTCGGTACGAGTCTTCATAGAAGGCTTTGTGAGCGATTCAGCAAAAGGCACATTTCCAAAGGCGTCCATGAGGAAATAATACTCTAGAGCGCGCAAAAAGCGAACTTCTGCTGTCTTAGTAGCGTCAACATCTTTGCATACGTTGAGATATTGATTACAATAAGATATACCCGTTGTTAAGCGAGCAAAGTAACCGTTTAACATAGGATGGCTGGCATCGTATGTGTTATAACAGAACTGGCTGATACCGTTATCGCCCCAGTGAGATATCGCTTCGTCGGTGGTTAACTCATTAGAATTCCAGAGCTGACGAATGAAACCAGAGGTACCTCCGTCAAGACCGTCGACGTCACACTCGCCATCTCCCGTACTGTTTCCAGCAATAGCAAGGTTGGCGTAGCACTTATTGAAGAGTCCTACAGGGTCAACCTGTGTATTCATATTGGGGTTAATAGGTGTAACATTAAGGTCACTCGTACATGAAGTCAGCCCTATTGAGAGGGTAATGACAGTTGTAGAAAACAGACTTTTAATATATTTATTCATGACTTAATATACTCTTAAAGTTAGAAGTTCAGGTTCAAGCCAACGATAACTGAGAATGGACGCGGATAGATATTGTTGTCGTATCCGTTGAATATTTCAGGATCGAGCCCTTTATAATTAGAGATAGTGAATACGTTAGAAGCGGTAGCATAGACACGTCCTGCAATGCCGTTCCAGCTTTTACACTTTAAGAACCTGTCGAAATTGTAACCAACAGTTATATTATCCATCTTCAAAAAAGATGCATTGTGTACCCATTTATCAGACAATTGAGAAGAAACGTCGTCGTTTTGCCATCCTTCGGCAACAGCTTTAGCGGTTTTATTCGCAAGGGCGTTGGTAGAAGAGAACAGTGCATTAGGGCTAACGTTGTGGAAACCTAAGCCAATTCCGTCGAACACATAATTGCCGAGATTTGCACGCAACGAGAAGCTGAAGTCCCAATTGTTATGTTCAAGTCGAGAAGCTAAGCCCATAGTTACAGGTGGAGCTGGCGATTTGTAGAAATAACGGTCGGCATTTGTAATTTGGCCATCGCCGTTACGGTCTACCACTGCATTCTCAATGGCACGGCCATTACGGTCGTATGCCTGTTGGAATACCCAGAAAGAGTTCATAGGATAGCCTACCTGATGATACTCTAAATGCTTATCTGTACCAAGCTTGATATCGGTATTTGGTACAGGTTCCCCGTTAGAGGCTGCACCACTTAGGTCTGTAATCTCATTGTGATTGAAAGTAAAGTTGTAGTCGAGTGTCCAATACCAGCCGCGACTCTGTATAGCTTTCCAGCTGATAGCGGCTTCAATACCTTTGTTTGTCATTGAACCGATGTTCTGCCAAGCCTGATTTCGGAATGCCGAAAGTGCTTCTGTTGGTGCAAAATTCAGCAAATCGGTTGTTTTTCTATAATATAAATCAATGGTTCCGCTGAGGCGTTGGTTGTTAATTCCCCAATCAAAACCCACGTTGTATGTGGTGGTAGTTTCCCACTTTAAGTCAGGTGTGTAGTTGTCAGGACGATATAAAGTACCGTCGCCATCGGCAGGATAGTAAGCACCTGTACCTGTGTTGCGAGTATAAGTAGGTATCCAAGCATAGTCGTTATTAACGTCTTGCTGCCCCGTCATACCCCAACCGAGGCGCATTTTTAGATCAGAAAGCCACTTGATATCTTTGAATTGCTTTTCATCTTTCAGTTTCCAAGCAAATGCTAAAGAGGGGAAAATAGCCCAGTGTTCTTTGAAACGAGATGATCCATCGTCACGAACGGTTGCTGTTAGATAGTAGCGTTCCAAGATGCTCCAGTTGGCACGACCAAAGAAAGAAACAAGGAAATTTTCGCTTTTTGTTTCATAAGTATTGGGCGAATAATACTTTCCTGCAAGAATTCCCGATTGACCCGTGGGCTTTCCTAATTGATCAACATAAGTGCCTGTTTTGGTATTGCCTGCCCCATAGAAGCCCCAGTAGTTGTTTTTCTTGTTATTCCAGAAATGCTGATATTCATAACCAGCCATAATATCAAAGTGATTCTTTGGGGCATCATTGAAGTCGTGATAATACTGTGCATAAGCACTGAGTGACAAATTGCGCTTTAGAATCGACTCGTAACCATGTTTTCCATAGTAGGATTCGCCGTTACTTTGATACGCTGGCGTTTGATCGGTAGTTTGTTTACCTTTGGCAATATCGGCGCCAAGGGTGGCATGCAAACGTAAATCTTCAAAACCGTGAATCTTATAATCAAAGTCTGCACTGCCGATAAACTCACGACTGTTGGCAATATCTTTCTTTTCGTTCAGAAGAGCCAATGGATTTGCTGTTGCCAGCTCATTATAAGTATATGGCCAATTGGTATCACTGTAATTGCCAGCCTTAGGCCATGCAAAGTAGCCGTTGAAATTTTTCAGTGTTTGATCTGCAAAATAGCCGAACGATTTGTTACCACTTGCATTGATGGTCTTTGTGGTATGGAAGCGTGAGGTATATGCATACGGACTTTGCGTTGGGTCCATATTCACAGCTGCTCCCACTGCACCTCCTTCAGCAAACCTACTATGAGCATACATGCCTTTTGCGTTAAGGTTGATGTTTAAGTGGTTATTTAGAAGTGAAGGATTTAAGTTTAAAGAAGCAGTAACACGCTTAAAGTCGGAGGTTTTCAGAATACCTTGCTGATTGGTAAAGCCTACTGACACGCGATAAGGTAAAATATTGCTAACGGCTCCCGATACGGTTACTCCATGATCTTGGCTGAGAGCGGTGCGGTATATGAGGTCTTGCCAATTGGTATTTGCTGTTCCCAGCGCACTATAAGCAGTAGAATTCTCACCCCATTTCTCTTTAACAAGCGCGCGGAAAGCATCTCCATCGAGTACGTCAACGGTATTTTTTTTCATGCTTACCGTCATACTGCCGTTATAAGAAACCTTTACGCCGCCTTTCTGTCCTTTCTTGGTGGTGATGATAATTACACCATTTGAACCACGACTTCCGTAGATAGCTGTTGCCGATGCATCTTTCAACACGTTGAAACTCTCAATATCTTGTGGGTTGATGGTTGAAAGAATGTTAGCAACTCCTTTCACACCTGAGTTGTCAATTGGTACATTGTCAATGACGATCAGCGGGTCGTTGCTTGCCTTTAATGACGAACCGCCGCGAATTCTAATGTTAGATTTGCCACCCGGTGTACCGCCTTCGCTGGTAATATTCACGCCAGCCACCTTGCCTGCTAACATATCTTGTGGGTTCACCACAACACCTTTGTTCTTTGAATCGGGGTTAAGCGCTGCAACAGAACCCGTTAAGTCCGACTTCTTTGCAATACCATAACCAATAACTACCACTTCGTTGAGCGACTTTTCGTTGCCTTCTGTCAGTGTAATTTTCATGTTAGGCGCAGCCGTTCCCTTGTAACTTGCATAGCCAATGTAGTCAATTGTAATTGTGGCACCGGTGTTAGTGTTTAACGTAAAGTTTCCATCGATGTCGGTTACTACACCACCTTGCTGACCCTGTACGCGTACAGTGGCGCCTGTTACAGGTTCTCCGGTAGCGTCTACTACATGACCTTTCACCACCACTTGCTGAGCAAAAGCGGCAGCCGACAAAGCCAATGCACATAAAAACGTGAAGGCTCTGCGAGGCTTTGTAATCATTACCTGCTTCATCTTTTTTTGATTTTTAAGTTTTAGTTGTTTATAATTATTCGTTCCTTTTTCTATGGGGCAATACGTTCTGGGCGTATTGTCGTTCTCATTATATTTCAATGAGTTGTATTGTTTGGGTAAAAAACGGTCTTAGGTATTTAATACGTTGCAAATTTATATTTAATTTAAATATGCAATACTTTTTTTTAAGATAAATCGTTTATTCATAAGCGCAAACGTTTGCATTGACTTATATCAAGATAAATTAAGGCCTTTTAGTGGTCGAAAATGCTTTTTGCTTATTTTTGTGCCGTAAAGATATAAACCTCTGAAGCCCAATAAGTAATTGATGGAACGTTCTATTCCGATAACGATGAAAGACATAGCCCGAGCGCTTGGCGTTTCGGTGGCTACAGTATCGCGTGCTTTACGCGATAGCCCTCGTATTAGCGAGGAGCAGCGTAACAAAATAAATTGTTACGCGCGCGAACATAATTATTTTCCCAATGTGTTGGCTGAAAGTTTACGTAACAGCCGAAAGAAACCATTAAAAATCATTGGAGTCATTGTCCCACAGTTTACACACTTCTACTTTTCTTCTGTTCTTAGTGGAATAGAACAGGAGGCAATCTCGCACGGATATACCATAATAGTAGGTCAAAGCAACGAACAATTCGACCGTGAAGTATTGCTTTGTCAGCGTTTTTATGAACATAAAGTATGCGGTATCATTGTTTCTCAAGCTAAAGATACACAGAAATACGACCACTTTAAGAAGTTAATGGATCACGGTGTGCCCCTTGTTTTCTATGATCGTATATGTACTGGCATCGACACTAACCGCGTAGTGGTTGACGATTACCAAGGAGCGTTCAATGCAGTATCGCATTTAATCAACACCGGATGCCGCCGAATAGCCTATTATGGTTCGCCTATGACACTTGAAATATCAAAGAATCGTTATAACGGTTACCGCGATGCACTGTTGAAAAACGGGCTTAAGCCTGATGATCGATTCTTTAGAATATGCGACAATAGGGCGGACGCTGAAGCCATTACCCCCGAAATTCTTTCACAAGAAGATATTCCTGACGCATTCTTTGCGGTGAACGATGACACCGCTATTGGCATTCTTTACACCGCAAAGCGTATGGGTTACCAGGTGCCACAAGATATTTCTATCTGCGGTTTCACCAACGGACAGCGCGCTGTGGCCTGCGACCCCATGCTCACCACGGTTGAGCAACGCGGTGTTAGCGTAGGCGAGGAGGCTGCTAATATTCTTATTTCCAAGGTTGAAGGCCAATTACCGATGGACCATGTTGAAAAAAGAGTTGTAAGAACACGCCTTGTTATGCGGGGTACCACACGATAAAACAAAAACAAATATAACGCTATGAAAACAGAATTGAAACAAAAACCCGACATGTCGTTTTGGGGATTGTGGGACCTGAGTTTCGGTTTCTTCGGAGTTCAGATTGCTTATGCTTTGCAAAGTGCTAATGTTTCACGAATTTTTGCTACGCTGGGCGCTGACCCACATCAACTGAATTATTTCTGGATTCTTCCGCCTCTCATGGGCATTATCGTGCAACCCTTTGTAGGATCATGCTCTGATAGGACGTGGAGTAGGTTCGGACGACGTATACCTTATTTATTTATAGGTGCAACTGTAGCCGTGTTAGTAATGTGCTTGTTGCCCAATTCGGGAAGCTTTGGCATGAGTGTGTCAACGGCAATGATATTTGGTTTGCTTGCCCTTATGTTTCTTGATACCGCCATTAACATGGCTATGCAGCCGTTTAAAATGCTTGTTGGCGATATGGTTAATGAGAAACAGAAGACCCAAGCTTATTCTATCCAGAGCTTTTTATGTAATGCGGGTTCGCTTGTGGGGTATGTTTTTCCGTTTGTTTTCACTTTTATGGGTGTGGCAAACACAGCATCTAAAGGTGTCGTTCCCGATTCGGTTATCTATAGTTTCTATGAGGGAGCTGGTATTATTGTGCTGTGCGTTATCTACACTGTTGTCAGAGTGAAAGAGTGGCCACCGCACGAATACGAAATGTATAATGGCCAACGACAAGCTGTTGATGAAAAAGAGAAGAGTAGTAGCAACTGGTTTGTGCTGCTCAAAAATGCGCCTTCCACTTTCTGGCACGTCGGACTGGTTCAATTTTTCTGTTGGTTTGCTATGGTGTATATGTGGGCTTACTCAACAGGTACAGTGGCTTTAAACTGCTGGGGTACAACCGATACGGCCAGCGCTGCCTATCAGGAAGCAGCCAATTGGGTGGGTATTCTTTTTGCCGTTCAGGCTATAGGTTCTATACTTTGGGCGCCTATACTGCCTAAATTCTCAAACAGAAAGATGGCGTATGCTATTAGTTTGGTATTGGGTGGTATTGGTTTTGTGGCATCGGCATATATTCATAACCAATATGTACTGTTTATCCCCTTCCTGCTTATAGGTGTAGCGTGGGCGGCTATGTTGGCTATGCCTTTCACGTTTGTAACGAATGCACTGCAGGGTTACGGACATATGGGTGCTTACCTCGGTTTATTTAACGGAACCATTTGCATTCCACAAATTGTGGCTGCTGCTGTGGGCGGTGTGCTGCTGGGCTGTGTAGGTAGTGTGCAAAGCCACATGATGGTAATAGCTGGTGTATGTTTTGTAATAGGTGCGTTGGCTGTTGCTCGCATCAAAAATCAGTAACCAGAAATCCATATTTTTGTGATTACGTCGTAATGACAAACCGATTGTGGCGTAATCACAAAGCAAAAACTCTTAATATGTTGTTTATTAGCATTTTGTGCTTGTCGTAAAAGCATTGTCATTACGTCGTAAACGCAACGCGATTACGACGTAAACACCGTGCGATTACGATGTAAAGGTAACGCGATTACATCGTAAACGGAAACCGATTACGCCGTAAAGGCAAAAAGCTGGTGTTACAGAGCGTAAAACAATACCATTTTCACAGGCTAAAATCTGGTTTAAACGGCCTTGTAGATTTATGGTAAATATGCTACCTTTGTAGGGTTGAAGTTTGATAATTGAATGGCCGACAGACTATATTTTACGTGTATTTATACAGTGGTGCAAACGTTTGCATTGTTATTTCGTTAAATAGTCGAAGGCTCATACAAGGCTAAAGGCTTATTTTTTTAATTTTGGCAAAGAATAAAATACCTAAAGACCATGGACTTAAAGTTTAATATTGATTATAAGACACGCTTTGGCGAGGAACTCGTTTTGAATATTGTGAACGAAGGTTCTGAAGCAAAATACCGCATGATAACAAGCGATGGCGAACGTTGGACTTACAAATTAAGTTTGCCAGCCCAGAAGCGTCAGCCTGTTTTAACTTATTATTATGAGGTTGAGCGTGGCGGTCGTAGCGTGCGACATGAGTGGACAACCATACGCCATACGTTGGAATTAACTGCAGTTCATGGTGCTCATTATACGGTATTTGACCGTTGGAGCGATATCCCAGAAGACTCTTATTTATACAGTTCGGCTTTTACCGATTGCATTCGTGGGCGTAAGCTCGAGGTGTTGCAACCCTCGTCATATCGCTCTACGGTGCGTTTGGTAGTGCGTGCGCCACAGCTTCGTGGCGACGATAGGCTGGCCGTGATTGGCAAGGGCGATGGATTAGGAAATTGGGATACGGCTAAAGCCCAGCTTATGACAGAGCATCATTTCAACGAATGGGTCGTTGACCTTGATGCAACACAGCTTACCGACGGTAAAATGGAGTTTAAGTTTATAGCCCTTAATACAAAAAACCAACAGTCATCAGTGTGGGAAGCGGGTTTCAACCGTACCATAGAGTTGCCCCAGATAGAGCAACGCGAAGTAGTTGTGTACAATCTTGATCAGGCCTTTTTCCCACTGTATGATGTTCGTTTGGCAGGAATGCTCGTTCCTGTATTCTCACTTCGCTCGGAGGGTAGCTTTGGAGTAGGCGACTTTGGCGATTTAAAGAAGATGGTAGACTTGGTATGTGACACGGGGCAACGCGTGTTACAGATACTTCCTGTAAACGATACCACTACTACACATAGCTGGACTGACTCGTACCCTTATAGCTGCATCAGCATCTTTGCCATACATCCACAGTATGCTGACTTGCGGCAGCTGCCAGCGTTGACGAATGCAAAACAGCGTAATGACTTTGAAGCCCTTCGCCAACAACTTAATGCGCTTCCGCAAATTGACTATGAACAGGTAAATAATGCCAAAATAACCTATCTGCGTTTACTTTTTTCTCAAGAGGGTAGTAAGGTGTTGAGCAGTAAGGATTTCAAAGAGTTTTTAGCAGAAGCAGGCCAATGGCTTGTGCCCTATGCACAGTATTGTGTGCTTCGCGACAAATATGGCACGGCTTGTTTTGAGCAGTGGCCTGATCATAATACGTGGAATGAAGCCGATCGTGCTGCACTGTTGAACACTCGCTCAAGCCAATATCGTGAGGCTTCTTTTTGGTATTATGTACAGTTTGTGCTCCATAAGCAGCTGCTTGATGCCCACCAATATGCGCGCAAAAGCCATGTTGTGCTGAAGGGTGACATACCAATCGGTGTAAGTAGATATGGTTGTGATGTGTGGACAGAGCCACGTTACTTCAACCTAAACGGTCAGGCGGGAGCGCCTCCAGATGATTTTTCGGTCAACGGACAGAACTGGGGATTCCCTACTTACAATTGGGACGAGATGTTAAAAGACGGTTGTCAGTGGTGGATTAGGCGCTTTCAGAATATGGCTCAGTATTTTGACGCTTACCGAATTGACCACGTTTTAGGTTTCTTCCGTATTTGGGAGATACCTGTTAATGCCGTACACGGATTGTTAGGACAGTTCCAGCCTGCGCTGGGTATGACGCGTGAGGAGATTGAAAGCTACGGATTGCCTTTCCACGAACATCAGTTCTGTGAGCCGTTTATTGCCGATTGGGTACTTGATCGTGTATTTCATGAGCGTGCCGATGAGGTGAAAACGAAGTATCTTGACCATGCTCACGATGATATATGGAAGATGAAAGCCGAATACGATACACAACGTAAGGTAGAGAAAGCTTTCGAAGGCGTGACAGAACAACGCGAGTTAAATCTGCGTGATGGTCTGTATTCGTTAATATCTAACGTGCTTTTTGTACGCGATCATAAGGAAGAAGGAAAGTATCACCCACGTATTTCAGCACAGTTTAACTTCACTTACGAGGCGCTATACGATGCTGACAAGGCTTCCTTTAACCGCTTATATAACGATTATTTCTACCGTCGCAACAACCAGTTCTGGTATGATGAGGCTATGAAAAAGCTGCCAGTACTGGTGCAAGCTACAAGAATGTTGGTATGTGCAGAGGATTTAGGCATGGTGCCCGACTGCGTTTCGTGGGTGATGAATGAGCTGCGTGTGCTGTCGTTAGAGATACAATCGATGCCTAAAGACCCTCATGTGCGATTCGGACATTTAAGTAGAAATCCTTATCGTTCGGTGTGTACGTTCTCAACTCACGATATGGCCACCTTGCGACAGTGGTGGGACGAAGACGCGAGTCGTACGCAAGATTATTTCAATAGTATGCTTTACCATGAGGGAAATGCACCCCATCCGCTCCCCGGGTGGCTGGCACGCGATGTGGTTTCACGCCAGTTGGCTTCGCCTTCTATGCTTTGTGTATTGAGCATTCAAGACTGGTTGGCAATGGACGAGCGCATACGCTTAGATGATGCAGATGCTGAACGCATCAATATTCCTGCTAATCCGCATCATTATTGGCGCTATCGCATGCACGTAAGTCTTGAGAATCTGATGGCCGATAAAAGCTTTACCGAAAGTATTCGCAATTTAATTGTGCAGAACGGTCGCTGATTTTGCATATTGCCTTGCGGCATGACAAGTATCGAATAAAACCTGAACAGATAATAACTTGATATGAAAGTACGATCATTATTGCTGGTTGTGCTGCTATTTTGGTGCAGCATAGCCATGGCTCAGAATGTTTTTGACGAAATGGTTTATACGCCTGAAGCAACCACTTTCAAGTTGTTCGCTCCAAGCAATAGTAAGCCTGTGGTTCGCTTATATGAGCAAGGCGAGGCTCGTGGCGAAAAGCCGTTGAAGACGATTCGTATGAAAGCCGTAGCCCCTGACCAGTGGGAGGTACGTGTCAAGGGTAATCAGATAGGACGTTTCTATACTTTTGCTATTCATTCTGGGGCGGAAGAAACGCCCGGAGTCTTCGCAAAAGCGGTAGGTATAAATGGTGACCGTGGCGCTATTATTGATATGAAGCAGACCGATCCCGAAGATTGGGCGCAGGATAAAGTGGCTACAGACCTGAAGAGTGCTGCCGATTGGGTCATATATGAAATGCATGTGCGCGATTATACACATGCTGCACGCGGTATTAAATATGCTGATAAGTTTCTGGGTATAGTTGAACTGCCAATGCTTGCACACCTTAAAGATCTTGGGGTTAATGCGGTTCACTTGTTGCCTTCTTTCGATTATGCTTCGGTACAAGAGCAGTATCCTAACAAGCCACAATACAATTGGGGTTATGATCCTAAAAATTACAATGTACCTGAAGGCTTTTATTCAACTAACCCTTGGCAGCCAGAGGTTCGTGTTCGTGAGTTTAAGACAATGGTAAAACGCCTGCATGAGGCAGGTATAAGGGTTATCCTTGATGTGGTTTATAACCATACGTTCAATATTAAAAACAGCAATTTCCAGCTCACATATCCTGATTATTTTTATCGGAAGAATGCGGACGGAAGCTATTCTGACGGGTCTGGCTGTGGCAATGAAACAGCATCGGAGCGCCCTATGATGCGTAAGTACATGCTTGAAAGCGTAAAACACTGGGTCACGGAATACCATATTGACGGCTTTCGCTTCGATTTGATGGGTATTCATGATATAGAAACGATGAATGAAATTCGTGCAGAGCTGAGTAAAATCAATCCTAATATTCTGATCTATGGCGAAGGTTGGAGTGCTGGTTCTTGCGCTTACCCTCATGAAAAACTGGCTGTGAAAGCGCATGTTTCGCAAATTCCCGGAGTGGCAGCTTTCAGCGACGAGATGCGTGATGCGCTGCGTGGTCCGTTCTCTGATGACAAAAAGGGTGCTTTTCTTGCTGGTATCGCAGGTTCAGAAGAGAGTTTAAAGTTTGGATTTGTAGGTGGAATTGCTCATGAGGGTGTCGATATGACGCGCGTAAACTATAGCAAAGAGGCTTGGGCTGCAGAACCCACGCAGATGATTAGCTATGTAAGTTGTCATGATGATATGTGTTTAGTTGACCGCCTTCGCGCGTCAATCCCAAATATTACTGATGACGAAGTGATGCGTTTAGATATGTTAGCGCAGACGGCAGTGTTTACGTCGCAGGGTATTCCTTTCATGCTTTCGGGCGAAGAAATGCTACGCGACAAGAAGGGTGTGCACAATAGCTATAACTCTCCCGATTCGGTGAATGAACTCCGTTGGGAGAATTTGCAGCGCTATCCGCAGTTATACCAATATTATAAAGGGCTTATCCAGTTGCGTAAAAATCACCCAGCCTTTAGGTTAGGGACAGCAGAACTGGTTCGAAAGCATTTAGAATTTCTGCCTACACGTAATTGTCTTGTGGGGTTCGTGCTGAAAAACTATGCTGGTGGCGACAGTTGGAAGAACATTTATGTGTTTTTTAATGGCAACCGTGAGGCGCAAGAGGTAACGCTTCCTGCAGGAAATTATGTGACGGTAGCTTGTGATGGCGTGATTAACGAGCAAGGATTAGGTGATGTGCAAGGCGGAAAGCTTTTGGTTGATGGACAGTCGGCTCTCATCTTAAGAGAAAAAGACTGAATACACGAAATAAGAAATCATGAAAATAAAGGCAATTCTTATTACCTTATTTATAGGTATAGTGATGACGAGTGAAGGGGCAACAGCGGCTTCAAAGGATAGAATCGAGAGAATGGAACCCACTGATTGGTATGTGGGCATGAAAGATGCATCGCTACAAATCATGGTTTACGGCACGGGAATAGGCACGGCTGAGGTAACCACAATGTATGAAGGTGTGCATGTTGACTCACTTGTTCGGTTGCATTCACCTAATTATCTGTTGGTCTATCTGAACTTACAAGGTGCGCAACCAGGCACTATGATGTTGAAGTTTAAGAATAAGGGCCGCACGTGGAGCGTGCCTTATCAGCTTAAAAAGCGCGCTATGAAAGGTGAAGAACGTATAGGATTTAGCAATGATGACGTGCTTTACATGCTCATGCCTGACCGATTTGCCAATGGAAAAACGTCGAATGATGTTGTCGAAGGCATGCACGATAAGCTTTGCAATAGGCAAGAACCGAGTCTTCGTCACGGAGGAGATTTAGAGGGAATACGTCAGCATCTTGATTATTTTACGCAGTTGGGTGTTACCGCGCTTTGGCTAACGCCTGTGCTTGAAAACAATCGTCCTGCCGACAATAACAAACATAGCTGTTACCATGGCTATGCCACGACCGATTATTATCGGGTAGATCCTCGTTTCGGTACAAACGAAGAATACAGACAACTTGTTACTGAGGCTCATGCAAAAGGGCTAAAGGTGGTCATGGATATGATATTTAACCATTGCGGTGACTATCATCAGTGGATGCAAGATGTACCCAGTCGGGATTGGTTTAACTCAGCTTCGTGGCTTGAGAACAATCAGAAGACAAACAGTAAAAGCGGAAAACAACAGGGTTTGGCGTCAGATAGACGATCAGAATATTTACAAACGAGCTATAAACTTACGCCAATTCTTGACCCCTATGCTTCAAAAGTTGACCGACGTGAAACCGAAGACGGGTGGTTTGTATTATCTATGCCCGACTTGAATCAGCGCAATCCGCATGTCATGAAGTACCTAACCCAGAACTCAAAATGGTGGATTGAGACTGTCGGTATTGATGGAATCCGAATGGATACTTATCCTTATGCCGACCGCGATGCGATGGCAAGGTGGATGAAAGCAATCAATGAGGAGTATCCAAACTTTAATACTGTGGGCGAGATATGGGTTACAGAGCCGGCTTATACTGCTGCATGGCAGAAAGATTCTAAGCTATCAGAGTATAACTCGAACCTAAAAACGGTGATGGATTTTGCCTTCTTCGACCGAATTAATCAGGCTAAAAATGAAGAGACTGATGGCTGGTGGAAAGGCTTAAATCGCGTTTACAATGTGCTTTGTTACGATTATCTTTATCCTGATGCGTCGAATGTGATGGCCTTTATTGAAAATCACGATACCGATCGCTTCTTAGGAAATGGGAACGATACGACGGCATTAAAACAAGCTTTAGCCCTATTGCTCACGATGAATCGTATTCCTCAGCTGTACTATGGTACAGAAGTGTTGATAAATGGTACTAAAGAGGTAACTGATGGACAGGTGCGTCGTGATTTCATTGGCGGCTGGAAGGACGATGTCCGCAATTGTTTCACGACAGAAGGTCGTACAAAAGTCGAAAACGAAATGTTTAATTGGCTGAGCCATTTGTTGCATTGGAGGCAGGGAAATAAGGTGATTAGCAAAGGTAGCCAAACACAGTTTATTCCGTATAAAGGCGTGTATGTTTTAGCTCGCCGTTATGAAGGTCGTACGGTTCTTACGGTTCTTAATGGACTTCGCTCAACGACTACTCTTTCTGTAGCACGTTATGCTGAGGTGATAGGCACGCATCAAACGGCTACTGACGTTATAACAGGACGTACAATTGACCTTTCTCGTGACGTCATGCTGTCACCACGTGAAGCACTTATACTTGAATTTTAGTTATGTTTCTTCGCTTTTCGGTATGCGAAATGCGAAGAAATCAGTCTTCTTTAGTAAAGCAGCAGAAGACCTGCAAAGGCTGCATAGCAAATCATGCGGATAGGATTAATCTTCAACCACATGGTAGCGTAGAACGCAGATGCAAATAAAGCGATGCTGATAAAAAAGTGCCAAGGATTAATAACGGGCGAAGAGAAGTTCTCGGTATTGCATAAAAGCAACGTGGCACCGCCTAATAGACCAACTACTGCTGGGTGAAGCCCTTTGAAAATATTTTGTATAGCAGGTGTCTTAAAATACTTCATGAACAGCTTGCTAATCAGAATCATCAAAATAAATGAAGGTAAAATGAGGGCGATGGTGCTTGTGGCAGAGGCTAAAATAGACATTAAATTACCAAAACCAGCATGATGTGCGGTGCTGTAACCGCAATATGTAGCAGTATTAATGCCAATAGGGCCTGGAGTCATTTGGCTGATAGCCACAATATTTGTGAACTCAGCAGAACTCAACCACTCATGTTTCACTACGGTTTCCATCTGTATCAACGACAGCATTCCGTAGCCCCCACCGAAGCCAAAGAGCCCAATCTTAAAGAAGGTAAAGAAGAGAGAGAGAAACATCGCGTCTTAAAAGCTTTCAGAGTTAGACAATATTTGCTGGTGGTTTATGCGTTTCTTTTAGCTAATTTCCCGTAAACGAACCCACCTGTTCCCGCTACAATGATAATCCAAATAGGGTTAACGTGAAGCGCCCATATCAGTAAGGCACAAGCAATAGGTATCCATGCATTGCTCCATGTGATATGAGCTGTTCGCGCTAAGTTAAATGTGGGAACAGCAATCAGCGCTACAACAGCGGGCCTTATTCCGCGGAACATGGCCGCTATCCATGCAATATCCATGAAGTGGCGGAATATCATGGCTATCAATAAGATGATAAGGAACGATGGTAATGCACAAGCCAGCGTAGCATATAAAGCTGCTTTTTGTCCGCCAAGCTTGTAACCTATTGAGGTTGCTATATTAATGGCAAACACACCTGGGCAGCTTTGTGCAATGGCTAAAAGGTCAAGAAACTCTTCTTTCGTCAGCCACGCATGCTTATTTACCACTTCCGACTCGATGATTGGTATCATGGCGTATCCACCCCCAAGGGTGAACGCGCCAATTTTAAAGAATACCTTAAATAAGGTAACGAGCTTCTTTGTGTCAGTTATCATCAAATTACGCTTCTGTTTTACCTTTTAAGTATATTGAGTTCTTTAAGTATTATCCGTTTATTTTTTCGTCAATCCATTTCCTTGCGTTCACAAAGGCTTCTATCCAAGGCGTAACTTCATCGTTGTTACGGTCAGTAGGATACCATGCATTTTGCCAAGGGAAGATAGCTCTCTCGGGGTGAGGCATCATGGCTAAATGACGACCGTCGGCCGAACATATCGCTGCCGTATTGTAATCGCTACCATTCGGGTTACCCGGATATTCGCAATAGTTGTATTTTGCAACAATATTATATCGGTCTTCTGTCTCAGGTAGTGAGAAGCGCCCTTCGCCATGAGCTACCCAAATGCCCAGTTTGCTACCAGATAAACTGCTTAACATTATGCTCTTATTTTCGGGAATGGTTAATCCTAAGAACTGACTCTCAAACTTCTGACTGGCATTATGTAGAAGGTGTGCACGCTTTTCATGCTCTGGATTAATCAGGTTTAGCTCAACCATCAGCTGGCAACCATTGCAAATTCCAAGGCTAAGTGTGTCCTTTCGCGCATAGAACTTGTCGAGAGCCTCCTTTGCTTTAGGGTTGTAAAGGAAAGCACCTGCCCAACCTTTCGCCGATCCGAGCACATCAGAGTTAGAGAAACCGCCACAGAATACAATCATATTGACTTCCTCTAACGTCTCACGCCCACTAATTAAATCGGTCATTGTCACGTCCTTTACGTTGAAACCTGCCAACCATAGCGTGTATGCCATTTCGCGTTCTCCGTTAGTTCCTTTTTCGCGAATGATGGCAGCGCATGGACGTTGCGTGTTAATGCTGTCTTCTTTCTTCCAGCGGTCAGCGTCCAAACCATAACTTTCAAGTGTACCTTTGAAGCTTGTGTTGAAACAAATATCCAGTGGCTGGCTCTTGTAATTGGTGAATCGTTTGTGCGCCATGCCGTTCATGCTCTGACGACGGTCAAATAAGAATGAGGTCATATACCAAGTATCGCGCAAGGCATCAATATCAAAGTCGTGTTTAAAATCGTCTTTTATAACAGTGATAGTGCGATTTTCAGGTGTAGGATATGCTATTTTGGCATAGCCAATACCGTTATCTTCCAAGTAGTCCTTTACGTCTTTCTTATGGCGATCCGAAATTTGGATAACAACTCCAGGGTTTTCTGCAAACAGCATTTTTATAATGTCGTCGTTTTCCTGCATAATATCGTGCAGATTAACGTGCATACCTCCCGTGGTATTTGCGAAAGTCATTTCAAGTAATGTCGTGATAAGACCTCCTGCAGATACGTCATGTCCTGCCATAATCCAACCCTTTTTAATCAGCTCTTGTATCGCATTGAAACAATCAGCAAAGTATTCTGGGTTCTGCACCGTAGGCACATCACTTCCTATTTTGCCCAATGTTTGTGCGAAAGCAGAGCCTCCAAGGCGTTGCTCATCAAAGCTAAAGTCGATATAATACAGGCTTGAGTTCTTCTCGTTTACCATAACAGGGCTTACCACCTTTTTGATATCGCTTACCTCTGTGCCCGAAGTGACGATTACTGTACCCGGTGCAATAATCTTGCTTCCGTCGGGATATTGCTGACTTAACGATAGCGAGTCCTTTCCTGTTGGTACATTCAGTCCGAGGTCGCAACAGAAATCGCTCAATGCTTGCACCGCATTATAGAGACGTGCGTCCTCACCTTTCTGACTCCTACAAGGCCACATCCAGTTCGCACTAAGGTTAATGTTCTCTATTGCAGAGGGGTGAGCCTGATCGGTTGCGATAGGAGCCCATACAATATTCGTCAAACTCTCAGCCACAGAAAGTACACTTCCTGCTGCGGCATCGGCCATACCAGCCTGTGGAGCATGGCCAAGCGCGGTAGCAATACCTTTTTCTCCACGATAGTCGAGAGCAACAACACCACAGTCGGACAGCGGTAACTGTATCTGTCCCTGCGTTTGTTGACGTGCCACTTTTCCAGTAACCGATCGGTCTACCTTGTTAGTCAACCAGTCTTTGCAGGCCACTGCTTCAAGCTGTAGCACCTCATTGATATAGCTATCCAGCTTATCGAGTGTGTAAGTAACGCCTTCATAGTGATGCTCTACAGTGATATCGGTCATGATTGTCTTTGGCGAGTGTCCAAACATCTGTGCTACATCAAGGTCGAAAGGCTTTACACCGTCACCCTGAACAAAGCTAAAGTGAGCATCTCCTGTGGTATGTCCCACCACGTACATGGGCGCACGCTCTCGTTCTGCAATCTTTTTGACGTGGTCAAGATGCTTTTCATCAATGAGCAATCCCATGCGTTCTTGACTTTCATTGGCAATAATTTCTTTGGCACTTAGCGTTTTATCACCAATGGGAAGCCTTGTCATATCAATCTCTCCTCCGCATTCCTCAACCAGTTCAGATAAGCAATTCAGGTGACCTGCTGAACCATGGTCGTGAATTGACACTACAGGGTTGGTATCTTCTTCTACTAAAGCACGCACAAGATTGTAGGCACGTTTCTGCATTTCTGGGTTAGCGCGCTGCACAGCATTTAATTCTATACCATTGCTATAACGGCCAGTGTCAACCGATGACACACTTCCGCCGCCCAAACCAATACGATAATTATCACCACCTACAACAACAACCTCGTTGCCTGTTTGCGGTTCTTTCTTCAAGCAATCGCGTTTTTTACCATAGCCTACACCGCCAGCGAGCATAATTACTTTATCATAGCCGTACACTTTACCCGCAGCTTCGTCAGCCACAGCGGTGCCATCTAATAGTTTTGCTGTATCGCTTGCTGTTGTTTTATATTCAAAGGTAAGCAACGAACCCGTGATAAGGGGTTGTCCAAACTTATTACCGAAGTCGGAAGCACCATTTGAAGCCTTAATCAAAATTTCCTCAGGGCTTTGGTATAACCATGGGCGCGCAGCAATATTCTGCTCCCATGACCTACCTTTACTGCCTGAATCAGCCTTTACTTCAGCCGAAAGCGTCGAAGTAGTATCTAAACGAGGGTAGCTCGTCATGTACACCGCCGTACCTGCAATAGGCCATGAACCTGTACCTCCGCCCATGCGGTCGCGAATTTCTCCGCCTGTACCCGTTGCTGCTCCATTGAAAGGTTCAACGGTAGTAGGGAAGTTATGGGTTTCGGCTTTCAGCGAAATAACACTCTCGATAGGCTTAATGCGGAACCAGTCGCTGGTGCTCTGGTCTTGTGGTGCAAACTGTTCTACAGTAGGACCCTGTGCAAAAGCTACATTGTCTTTGTAAGCAGAGAGAATTTTTCCAGGGCTTTGCTTCGTTGTTTTCTTGATGAGAGCAAAGAGGCTTGATTCGCGTTCCTCTCCGTCTATAATAAAGGTGCCGCCGAAAATTTTATGTCGACAGTGCTCCGAATTGATTTGAGCGAAGCCAAAGATTTCCGAATCGGTTAATGGACGACCATTTTCTTTCTCTATCTTATGCAGATATTCTATTTCTTCGGGGCTTAGAGCCAAGCCCTCTTCCTCGTTATATTTCTCAATGCTTTCAACGCGCTTGATAGGTTCAGGCTCATGATTGATCGTAAAAATATTTTGATCAAGGCCGTTGTACATGCGCTGAAGCATGCGGTCGTGTTCCGCATCTTCGCTCTTAACAGGGAAATATTCCTCAATACGTAAAATGCCCTTGAGACTCATATTTTGAGTAATCTCAACGGCATTTGTACTCCATGGGGTTATCATTTCGCGGCGTGGGCCTATAAAAAAGCCTTCAAGCTTTTCCTCGTTAAGAAGGGTGGCGCCGCCGTAAAGCCAGCAAAGCTCCTGAATTTCTTGCTCGCAGGGTTGGTGATCAACTTCAGTTGCAATGATGTTCTCTCTGGAAGTCTGAAAGAAAAGAATCATAAGTGATTTTATTTAATGGTGTGTGCTTTGTATAAACGTTGCTGCAAAGATAGCACAAAACGATGGAAAGGCGAAGGTATATAGCAACTTTTTTCGTTCTTGTCAAATGGCTTCATCAATCTATGGTGTAACTCCCATATTCTGTTTGTGTAATGCCTGTTTGTATGTGATATAATTTTTAATAGTCTTAAATTCAGGCGTTTAGAGTTAAAATTACCTAAACAACGACAACATTTAAGGCTCTTTGTCGTCATAATACTAAATTTGTAGTAAGCGGCTATTGCTGAAGAAACTTTTAAAATAATATTAACTAAAACTAGTCATAACATGAAAAAGAGTGTTTTAATACTGACTTTGACAGCTGGTATACTCATGATTTCGAGTTGCGCCAGCAAGAAAGATTTGCAGAATTGCCAAAATGAGAACCGTGAACTTACCACAAACTACCAAACCGCAAAGGAGCAACTTGCAGCTTCGCAGGCTAAAGTTTCGGCTCTTGAAGACCAGCTGGCACAGCAAAAACGTAATTATGCTTCGCTGCAAAGCAGCTTAGATAAGAGCTTGCTCAACGCAAACTCGAACAATATTAATATATCAAAGCTTGTCGATCAAATCAACGAGTCGAACAAATACATTCGTCACCTCGTTGAGGTTAAGACCAAAAGCGACTCGCTTAATATGGTATTGACAAACAACCTTACTCGTAGTTTGAGCAAAGAAGAGATGAAAGAGGTTGACGTGCAGGTGCTCAAGGGTGTAGTTTATATTTCATTGGCTGATAACATGCTGTACAAAAGCGGTAGCTATGAGATAAACGACCGCGCAGAAGAAACCTTAAGTAAGATTGCGAAAATTATTACCGACTATAAGGATTACGATGTTCTTGTAGAGGGTAATACCGATAATGTTCCTGTAAATGCTGCAGCAGCATCGATGAAGAACATTCGTAACAACTGGGATCTCTCATGTTTACGCGCTTCTTCGGTGGTACAGTATTTAATCAATCGCTTTGGTGTGGCTCCTAAACGCTTAACAGCTGGTGGCCGTGGCGAGTTTAATCCGCTGGTAAGTAACGACACCGAGCTGGGCAAACAGCGTAACCGTCGTACACAGATTATTATTACGCCGAAACTCGATCAGTTCATGGATCTCATTGACAAAGCACCAGAAGAGAAATAAACCATTACGGTTTTATTAAACAATAGCTACGGGTTCCGAAAGCGCTTTTTCAGCTTTCGGAACCCGTTTTCTTTGTGTTAGGTTGTAGTTTATAGGTTAGCAGCTCGACGTTTATGCCGTTTGGGTGCATCGTTTAGGGCCGTATGATTTGGTGTTTGTTGTCTTTTGGTGGAGGTGTGACGGCCGTCATACAATGCGTTCGACGGTCGCGGTACGATGTGTACGACGGTCGCCATTAAACGTGTACTACGGCCGCCGTACATCTTATAAAATAACGTAATGAGCAGACGGTTCAACATAAATTGAGTAACTTTGCAAGCATAACGATTAGTTCACTTAGGCATGAAGAAGATAGTTTTGTTAGTGCTCTTTGCCCTTT